>CAZWYT010000003.1:0-149944 GCA_964638325.1 uncultured Planctomycetales bacterium | reverse complement strand
AGAACACCGCGTCGCCCACCTTGAGCGACATCTTGCCGCGTTCGCCGGTCTTCTCGAGCAACTTGCCGGGGCCGGTGGCAATGACCTTGCCCTGTTGCGGCTTCTCGCGCGCCGAGTCCGGCAGGACGATCCCGCCGCGGGTCCGCTCCTCGGCCTCGAACGGCTCCACAACGACACGGTCATCCAGGGGACGAATCTTCAGTCTCTTTGCAGTCGCGGTAGGCATTTGTCCTTCTCCGTGTGTGAATCGAAACCGGAAGTTTGAAGTCAGAAGCCACTGTGTGCCCAGATGAGCAATTTCTTGCTTCACGTTTCTGACTTCTTACTTGTTCTCCTACATCATGCCCATCCCACCCATGCCGCCCATGCCGCCCATCTCGTCGTCCATGTCGTCCATACCGGGGCCGGGGCCGTGTCCCGGTCCGCCCCTGCCCTTCTTGCCCTTGGGCTTCTCGGTAATCAGGCACACCGCCGACAGCAGCACGCGCGCCACGCTGCTGCCGTTCTCCAGCGCACAGCGGACGACCTTGGCCGGATCAATGATGCCGGCCTTCATCAGGTCCTCGTAGGTGCCGGTGTCGGCGTTGAAGCCGAAGCTCGCGTTCTCGTTGGTGTCGACCTTCTTGAGCACGACGGCCGGCTCATGGCCGGCATTGGCCGCGATCTGGCGAATGGGGATAGTGAGGGCGCCGCGGACGATCTTGACGCCGACCTTCTCGTCGTCGCCTTTGACCCTGACCCCGTCGAGTGCCCGGCGAGCCCGCAGCAGCGCCACCCCGCCGCCCGGGACCACGCCTTCCTCGATCGCGGCGCGCGTCGCGTGTAGTGCGTCCTCGACCCGCGCCTTTTTTTCCTTGAGCTCGGCCTCGGACGCCGCCCCGACGTTGATCTGGGCCACGCCGCCGGCCAGCTTCGCCAGGCGTTCCTGGAGCTTCTCGCGATCGTAATCACTCGTGGTCTGCTCGATCTCGCGGCGAATCTGGGCGATGCGGCCCTTGATCGCGTTGGTGTCGCCGGCGCCCTCGATCATGGTCGTGTTGTCGTTGTCGATGCGGACCTTCTTGGCCTGGCCCAGGTCCGTGATCTGGACGTTGTCCAGCTCAATGCCGAGGTCCTTGAAGATCGGCTTGCCGCCGGTCAGGATCGCGATGTCCTCCAGCATGGCTTTGCGCCGGTCGCCGTAACCCGGCGCCTTCACGGCGGCCACCTGGAGAATCCCGCGGAGCTTGTTGACCACCAGCGTCGCCAGTGCTTCGCCTTCCACGTCCTCGGCGATGATCAGCAGCGGGCGTTTCGCCTGGGCCACTTTCTCCAGCAGCGGCACGAGCTTGGTGACGCTGCTGATCTTGTCCTCGAAGACGAGTACGAAGACCTTCTCCAGGACTACTTCCATCTCGTCCGGATCGGTGATGAAGTGCGGGCTGAGGTACCCGCGGTCGAACTGCATGCCCTCGACGATGTCGATGGTGGTCTCCAGGCTCTTGCCTTCTTCCACCGTGATCACGCCGTCCTTGCCGACCTTGGCGAAGCAATCGGCCATGATCTGGCCGATGGAGCGGTCGTTGTTGGCCGAGATGGTAGCGATGTTGATGACGTCGGTCGGGTTCTTGGCATCCAGCTTGACCGGGCGGGCCAGCTTCTTGACCTCGTCGATGACCGCGCGGACGGCCGTCTCGATCCCGCGGTTGATGCCATTGGAGTCATAGCCGGCGGTAATCGCCCGCAGCCCCGCTTTGTAGACCGCTTCGGCGAGCACGGTCGCGGCGGTCGTTCCGTCGCCCGCGACGTCGCTCGTCTTGCTCGCGGCCTGCTTGACGAGCTGCGCCCCCATGTTCTGGTATTTGTCCTGGAGCTCGATCTCCTCGGCCACCGTCACGCCGTCTTTGGTCACCGTCGGAGCACCCCACCCCTTGTCCAGGACCGCGTTTCGGCCGCGGGGGCCGTAGGTGCTCTTGACGGCGGCGGCGAGCTTCTCGACCCCGGCCAAAATCGCCTGGTGTGCCTCCTGATCGAACGCGAGTTGTTTTACCGCCATGCAGAGGTCTCCTTCCTACCCAGCTTTCGCAACCGGCAGAACCATGCCTGGAAATCGCCGGCGCGCGGTGAAGCCGCGCGGCGTCAGTAGACACCGGCAAGGCCGATACCACAAGGCCACCTGCCCCGAATACGGCGCAAGCGTAAGAAAAGTAATGCTTTATGAGAACTTTGGACATCGGGGCCGCGTGTCCGTGCGACCCCGCCCTGTCGGGCTGACAGTGCCAAAGTGACAGGCAGCGAGTGTTGCCAGCGGGCCTGGCAGCCGCTATTGTTGCCGCGACCCGACGAATACAACGGGCGATAATGTCGAGGCGTGTCTCCGGAACCGCTCTCGGAACAAGAGCATTCCGAGGGATCCAATGGCCGAAAGTGAGACTGGAAACTCAGAATCATCTGCGCAGGGCCTCCTCGCCCAGAGGACGCAGAAGCGGCCGTCCAAACGCGAGGCCCGCCGCGCTTTCTGGCGCACTCTCGGCCTCGTCCGCACGCACCGCCGCAACATGATCCTCGGGATACTCCTGGGCCTCGGCGTGGCCCTCACATACGCGGCCAGTCTCGCCGGCCTCTACCCGGTGCTCCAGGTGGTCGTGAAGCAGGAGAGCCTCAATGCGGCGATAGTAGCCGCAGCCAAGACGAACGTGGAGAAGGCGGCGGAGACGACTGGGGCCATGCACAGTCTCCGGCTGGCGTACGCCGATTTCCTCCAGTGGGCGGCGCGCTACTTCCCGGCCGCCCAGAAGCCCACGCCGGCCGACCGCATGCGCGATTTGGTGGTCCTGTTGGGGTTGCTGGTCGCGGTCAATATCGTGGGCAACGTACTGCGGTGCCTGTCGCAATACCTGATCCTGAACGCGTCCAACCGGATGATGATGGACCTGCGCCGCAAGATGTACCGCAAGGCCCTGCGCGTGCCGCTGACCGAGCTGTCCGGCGACGTCTCCAACCGCGTGAACCAGTTCATGTCGGACGTACGGGAGGTGTTCCTCGGGGTCACCACGCTGTTCGGCAAGGTCGCGCGCGAGCCGCTGAAAGCCATCTGTGTGCTCGTGGTCGCGCTGTTTCTCGACGCACGGCTGACGCTGGTCGTGCTCGCAATCGCGCCCGTGGCGGTGGTCCTGCTCTGGTACTTTGGCCGCAAGGTGCGCAAGGCGACCGTTCGACTGCTGCAAGGCTACGGCGCCATGCTGGGTGGTCTGGAAGAGACGCTGCAGGGCGTCGACGTCGTCAAGGGCTATGGACGGGAAGGCTACGAGCGCCGGCGGATGTGGCACATCGAGCGCCGCATGCTCAAGCAGATGCTGCGGCTGGCATGGATCGAGGCGCTGAGTTCGCCGCTGATCGAGGTGGTGGGGATCGTGATCACGTGTGCCGGCATCGTGTGGCTGGCGGCGCGGACGTTTGGCGGGGAGATCACACCGGCGCACTTCATGACGATGGTGGCGCTGCTGGCGGCACTGCTCGACCCGGTCCGCAAGGTGGCGAACGTCTACAACATGGTGCAGCGCGCGGGGGCCGCCTCGACGCGCATCTGGGAGTTTCTCGACCAGCCCGAGGAGTACACGCCCCCCAATGCGAAAACGCTCGGCGGCACCGGGCCCCGCCGCGTCCAGTTCGAGCAGGTCACGTTCCGTTACGTGCCGACGCAGGAGCCGCCGGCGCTGGCCGGGGTCTCGCTCGAGGTGCAGCCGGGCGAGTGCCTCGCGATCGTCGGCCCGAACGGTAGCGGTAAGTCCACGCTGGTGAAGTTGCTCCCGCGGCTGTTGGAACCGCAGGCCGGCCGCGTGCTCATCGACGGCGTGGAGGTGCGCGAGCTTAGCCTCCGCCACCTGCGGTCCCAGATTGCGGTCGTCTCGCAGCGCCCGGTGATCTTCGCGCGGTCCGTGCTGGAGAACATCGCCTACGGGAATCCGGACGCCGGACTGGAAGAGGTCTGCCAGGCGGCGGAGCGGGCGTACGCGGCCGAGTTCATTAAGCAGTTGCCGCAGCAATACGAGACCGTGCTGGGCGAGTTCGGGGCTTCAATCAGCGGCGGGCAGCGGCAGCGGATCGCGATCGCGCGGGCCTTCCTCAAGCCGGCCTCAATCCTGATCTTCGACGAGGCGACCAGCGAGGTCGATGCGGAGAGCGAGCGGAAGATTCACGCCGCGCTCAACGAGCTGCGCCGCGGCAAGACGACCTTCCTGATTGCCCACCGCCACACCGTGATGGACATGGCCGAGCGGATCGCGGTGATGGACGAAGGCCGGATCGTGGACGCCGGCCGGCACGCGGAGCTGCTCCAGCGTTGCCCGCTGTACGTGGCGCTGTACCGCGCGCCCGGCGTGGGCTGAGCTCGATCCGCGCAGGCGATACCAGTTCCGGTCCACGTCGGCGGCGTGGACCAGGATGCTCGCGGCCACGACGAGCACGGCGACGATCAGTTTCGCTCGCCGCGACGGCCATCGGCTTAATTCGTGTGTCCCCAGTGCCACGTCGGACAGCAGGGCGGCCAGCAGAATCGCCAGCAGGGGATCGGACACGGCCCGATAGCGCGGGTCAAAGATGGTGAGGGCGAGCCCGACTGCATAACACACGAACGGCAGATTGACGAGCGCATAGCTGCGCCAACGCGCCAGCGAGAAAACGAATGCCAGAAATACCAACGGCGCGACCACGATCCGCAGCGCACGCAGCAGGCGCAGATTCCGCGACTGCACCGCGCGGGCCTCGGCGGCGAGCTCGGGCGATGCGCCGGCCCCGCGCTCTTGCGCCTGGGCCAGGGCTTTCATGGCCCGATCATTGGCCGCAGTCGGGACCAGGTAGCGGGCCGCGACCCAGTCTGGCTCCTTGCCGAGCATCCGGATCAGTCGTGTACGGCAGAGTTGCAGGTAGCGTGTCGGATTCTCCCGCACCCAGAGCCATGCCAGGCTGCGGTAGTACGTGTCGCGCTGGCGTTCGCTCAGCGCGGGATCGGGGACAAAGCCCTGCACGCCGTCACCCGTGCCGCCGCGTTCCTGCGGGTTGTTGCCCCACCACAGCCCGATGCCGCCTTGCGTGGAGAGGGCCAGCGGCCCGAGGCCCAGGCGTGCATTGCGCACCAGCCACGGCGTCAGCGTGGCCGCGAGGAACAGGATGAACACGACGGCTCCGCGTACGCGCCCCGTGCGGCGTGGGAAGCTGTACGCAGCGAGGACGAGCCACGCCGGGGCCATGAACAGCGTGGCAGGTCTGGTCAGCAACAACAAGCCCGCAGCGACGCCGCCGCTCATGAGGGCGACAAGGCCGCGCCGGCCAGGCGCTGCGGTCGCCCGGGCGGCTGCCAGGCACAGCACTACAGCCATCGAGAGGAATGCGGCGAGGTTCTCGCTAGCCAGGATGGGGACGTAGACGATCGCGGTCGGTGCAAAGGCCTGGATCAGCCCCGCCAGCAGGCTGGTGCGCACCGACATGATCTGCGACGCAAGAAGTGCCACCGCGGCAGCGGTCAGCGCGCTCAAGACGGCTTGCACCAACGGCACGGCTTTGGGGTCGGCACCCCACGCCGCATATACGCCGGCGAGCAGGGCCGGATAGGCGGGCGTGCGATAGGCCAACCCCAGCTCATCGCGGTACTGGCCCGTGGCGAGCCAGTGGCGCGCGATGGCGTCATAGCTGGCGAAGTCTGAGACTGGCGTGACCTGCGCCAGCAGCGCCCACAGCACGCGCACACTGAGCGCCACCACGAAGACCGTGCCGACGACCTGCCACCGCTGGCGCCCGCGCATCCGGGCATTGTACCCGGATCAATTGGCAGCGATGTCCGCTGTCTCCGCGGCCTCCGGTATGCACGTGAAGTTCGGCGGGAAGGGGTGAATGCCGGCGTCGCGCCGAATCTCCCACAGCCCATCGGCCGGCGTCGTCTCGTCGTGGTAGTCCTTGAAGTCAAATGTGCGGGCCACGTCGAAGTTGATCGTCACCACCCCGCCTTTTTCCGGGTCGTACTGGAGCGGCGGGCTGATCCGGCCGCCTTCGAGCACCTTGTGCTCCTGGGACCAGAACTCGTCGTTGGCGAAGAGGTCCAGCACGGGGAAGGTCGGATGCTCGGTCGCGCCGGCCACCGGCACCACATGGTCGGGATTCCCCCGCTCCATCCAGTACCACCCCGCTTCCGTCACCTGGCTGGCCAGATCGGAGCCGTCCTCCATCCACTCCGGTTGCAGGTAGAGCAGGAAGTCGCGCGGCGCAAGGATGTCCATCTGCTCGAAGACCATGCGGTAGGGGATGTCATAGGACGTGCTCGCCGGGTAGATCGTCGGGATGGTCATGTCGAGGTAGAAGACCTCGATGCTAATCTGGTTGTACGTACCCGCCGGCAGGGACTCCACGTTCAGCAGGTCCGTGGCCGCGGCGTTGAGCAGATCGACGATCAGCGCGTCCGCCACCGTTTCCGCGCTGAAAAGCTCAGTTTCCGAGAGCACCGTCTCGCTGGCCTCGTCCACCTGCTTGAGCACAAGCCGCTTGAAGGCGATCGTGTAAGCGATCGGCGTGAGGTTGACGTCAATGTCGTCCGGGGCGTCCTGACCGCTGGGGATGATGTGGGCCGCCTGTTCAAGCGAGTCGGTGAAGGCCTGCACCTGAAGCACGCCGGGGACGGCGTTCGTGCCGCCTTCGTCACCGTTGCCGGTCGGCTCATCGTTGGCGCCGTTGTCCGCCACCGAGCCATCGTCACCGCCCGACGTCGCATCTTGATCGTTGCTCTCTACGGGTGTGCTATTGTCGGAAGTTGTCGGGCCGCCGTTTGAGCTCCCGTCGGTAGTTGCTGGACAACCGCCAAGGGTGAGCGCGACCGCGAGACAGATAAGCAGCGGCGCGACGAGGAGGGCTGTGATGCGAATCACGCAGGGCTCCTTCTGGCCACAAGAGGCCGCTCGCGCTGGCCCGACCGCGTCGACGAAACCCTACCCGGCTCTTCTATCGGCCATAGGATGAAGTCGCGCGCAGCGTACGGGCACGAACAGGGCAGTAATGTCCCGCCCGGAACCGGTTACGATGCGGAACCGCCGTCCGCCTTTTGAGCGACCGCCGGCAAGGGGCTGACACAGTGTCGCGCCGCGTGTTGGTTGCCCGGCTTCCGCGGACCTGACTACGGCGAGAGAATGGCAACCTCGCTGTCGCGGAGTTGTACCATGCTTCGATGGCTCCCAGGTGGCCGTGCCGCCAGACGCACTCTGATAGCTGGGCTAGTGCTACTGCTGCTGCTTGTGGCCGCGAAGATCCACGCCTGCGCCTGCACGGGCGGTCCGCCTGAGTGGAGGTCCGTGTACCCGACCTCAGCTCCGTAAGCAAGGATGGTGCAGCATGAGCGGCGTGTCGGCTGGGAGTTCGAGTTTGAGGCTGCCGGCGGTGGTCGCGTGGCCGCTGCTCGTGGCGGGCTTGCTCGCGGCGGTGTGGATGGCCTACCCGCCGCGGCGGGTGGGTCGTCAGGCGGGCGTCGGGCATGTGGTTTCGACCGGCCCCCGCATCGAGGAGGTACGCAAGATCGCCAAACTGGCGGTCCTGCGCGTGCAGGTGGCCGACGTGATCGAGGGCAACACGGCGGGCGCGAAGGCCGCGGTGCTCGTCAAGGGGGACGCAGACATCGCGCAAAAAAGGTGTCAGGAACCTTTTGCCGGAACGGCCCGCAGGGTGCTGCGCACAAAAGGTTCCTGACACCTTTTTTGCTCGCCGATTGCCGAGCGCGACGACCGGAATCAGACGGCCACGCTCGTGATCCCCACGCCGAAGCCGGACCGACCGCGCGTCGACCATGATCGCACGAAGATCTATGAGTTGCAAAAGACGGGCCTGGCCCTGATCAACCCGTTCGCCGATCCGCGGGCGGACCTGCTGGCGGACTGCATGCGGGCCGCGCAGGAAGACGTCGAGCGTGCGGTGCACGACGCGGAGTTCATCGCGAAGGCGAAGGAGCAGACGGAGCTTTTGCTGCGTACGTTCTACCGGCAGTGGGGTTGGGACGTGAAGGTCCAGTGGAAGTAGGTCGCCGTCGGTCCGCCGCGGCGGACGGCTCCTACGTTTTACTCGCGGAGCAGGCCCTCCGGTGAGACGGCCACAAACGGGTACGCACCGCTCAAGACGGCGACCGAGAAGCTCTCCCTGACAGCCCCCGGCACGCGCTGCACGTCGATCTTCAGGATTCTCTGACCGGCGGCGGGATCGATCGGCACCGCGACTTTCCGCATGTCGGTCAGCACACCGTCAAACCGGACCTGATCGTTTTGTGTGACCACGGCGCGGACCCGTTCGGCTTCCCCGCCGACGCCCATTTGGAGCATCACCTCGCGCTGCCCCGGCTTGGCCAGCAGGTAGAGCGTCGGGATGACGATAAACAGTCGGGCCGGAGAGGTCGGGCTGGCAGTGATCGCGTAGGGCTGGTGCCCTTCAACGCGGACCACATTGTCCCCGGCGCCGAGGACGAGCGCGTACAGGCCGGTTTGCTCCCCTGGCAATTCCACGTCGACGGGCTGGTCGAATTCGAGCAGGTCGCCGCGGGTCAGTGCCCGTCCGTCGGGCGAGATCACCAGGTACTGCCCTCCGTCGCGGATGTTGGCGATTGAGACCAGCCGCAGTGACAACGTCACCCGACGCCCGGCGACACCATAGACGTAGAGGATGTTGCTGTTTCGCAGTTGCGCCGGCGGCACCGGCTGCCCGGTGGGCGGCGCGAGCGGAACGAGATCGAGCCGCGCGACGCCGCGCGCGGTGACCGGCTTCGGCGGCAGCACGAACGGCTCGATCGTCAGCGACGTCTGGTAGTTTGGATCGCGGGCGAGTTGATCGAGCTCGTCATTCGCCCGGCGAATAGCGGCCCAATAGTCCGCCGCGTTGCCGGGCAGCGGACAGGAATCAGGCTTGTTGAAGTCCTCCAGGGTGTAGATCCAGTGGCCGGCGGAGTTCCGCGCACATTCGTACAGGTGGGCTGGCAGGGTCCGAGCCAGGAACTTGGTTTGCCACACGCCGCAAACCATCCGGACGTACGCGCCGAGACGTTCCATCCGGGCCTGCGCCTGCGGCACGTAGTTGGTGTAGCCGGGGACATACGTAGACTCGCTGAAGTCATAGACGGGCCGCGCGGGTCGGCCGAACCCGAGGAGCAAGCCCTCGGCGACCGGCTGTGGCATGTCGACGGCGAGTGCACCAAGGAGTAGGTCCGGCGCGATCTCGCCGACACGCGCCCGCGTCTGGTCGGCCAGTTGCTGCATGCTGCGGCGTGCCATCGCGAAGTGCGGCTCCAACAGTCCGATGTCCGTCAGCCATTGGCGGCGTGCGTCGGGATAGGGCGGGGACGGGTCGCGCCCGGCCTCCTGAAGCGTGCGTGCCACGCAGTCGCCGCAGTAGCAGACGTCCACGAACGCCGGTTTGTCGGCGCCGTACATTTCTGCGTCAAGCACGATGCCGGTGATCGGGTACTGTCGGCTCAGCTCGGCCAGCAGCAGGCACCGCGCCTCGACCGTTCGCCGCCAGAAGTCCGCGTCGAGCGGGCAAGGCGTGTGTCGGGCGCGTACGCCATTCCCGTTGACGTACTGGCGATACGGCCTCACCCAGCCCGGCTCGAACACGCTGAAGTAACCGAACGTCGGCCAGAAATCGATGCCATGTTGCCTGCACGTCGTCGCCCACTGCACGAGTTGTTCGCGCTGGGCACCGCTGAGGGGCGGCTTGAGCCTGAAGAACGTGACCAGCAGCGTGTCGATGCCTGCTTGCGCAGCGGGCTCAACCACCCGGATGTCGCCGGCATCCAGCCACCCGCCGCGGATGCGGTAGCCCGGATGAGCGGCGAACCGCTCGCGCGGCCCGGTCGGTGCGGGGGTGGCATATTGCGCCGTGGCCAGTGCTGCGGCCGCCGCGCCCGTCAGAAGAACCACGCAGATGGTGAGTCGCCGGGCCATTACAGCCAACCCCAGGCACGCCGCTGCGGTCGTGCAGGATAACCGGGGTCGGCGCCGTGGGGCAGCGCCAGGGGCGTCGCGGGGCGTCGTCGCGCTACGGCACGCGACGTGCGTTGCGTGGTCATGTCCGCTATGATGGCGCCGTCCAGTGGGAGACCAGACTGTGTTCGCATCTGTCAACGACGCCCTTAAGTACATTAAAGACAATCAGATAGCGATGGTCGACCTGAAGATCGTGGGTCTGTCGGGTCAGTGGCTGCACGTGACCGTCCCCGCGCGGCAATTCACGCTGAAGCACTTCGCGGAGGGCGTCGGGTACGACGGGTCAGCAGGCTCGGGGTACAGCCGGGTCGAGAGCGGCGACGTCAACGCGTTGCCGCTGCCCGAGACCGGCTTCATGGACCCGTTCTGGGATCAGCCGACGATCAGCTTCATGTGCGACACGGTCGCGGCCGATACGCACGAGCCGTTCCCGAGCAATCCCCGGACGATTGCCCGCCGGGCGATGGCGTATCTCAAGTCGAGCGGCATCGCGGACGAGGCGTGGATGGGGCCCGAGTACGAGTTCCACCTTCTCGATGGCGTCGAATTCACGGACGAGCCCTACCAGGCCGGCTACAAGGTCCGCTGCTGCGAAACGCAGTCGGACGGCGTGACGCCGCCGATCCCACGGAAAGGTGGATATCTGCGCGTCCCCCCGGGCGAGCATTTCCACAACCTGCGGTCGGAGATCGCGCTGACGCTCGAGAGTCTCGGCATTCCGGTGCGCTATCACCACCACGAGGTGGGCGCCCCCGGACAATGTGAGATCGAGGTCGCGCTGATGCCGCTGATCCAGGCTGCCGACCAGGCCATGCTCATCAAGTACGTGATCAAGAACGTGGCCCGCCGGCATGGCAAGCTGGCGACCTTCATGCCCAAGCCGGTGTTTGGCGAATCCGGGAACGGCATGCACGTGCACCAGCGGCTGACAAAGGGGGGGCAGCCGCTGTTCTTCGACGAAGGCAAGCGCAATTACGCGCACCTGAGCGACCTGGCACTGCACTACATCGCCGGGCTGCTCCGGCACGGGCGGGCCCTCACGGGGCTGACCAACCCGTCGACCAACTCGTTCAAGCGCCTGGTCGAGGGCTACGAGGCCCCGGTGAATCTGTTCTTCTCATTGGCCAACCGCTCCGCGGCCATCCGCGTGCCACGCTACGCCGTCTCGCCGGATGACAAACGCATCGAGTATCGCCCGCCCGACTTCACCGGCAACGTGTACCTCACGCTGGCGGCGATGCTGATGGCGGGGGTCGACGGGGTGCAGTCGAAGCTGGACCCGGCCCAGCACAACTTCGGGCCGTTCGACGTGGACATCGACCGGCAGAGCGACGAGTTCCGCGGCAAGATCGCGGCGCTGCCGCGTTCGCTGCGCGATGCTCTGGCGGCCCTCGAGCGGGATCACGAGTTTCTGCTCCGTGGCGATGTCTTCAGTGGCGCGTTCGTCCACGCCTGGGTCGCGATGAAGCGCAGTCACGACGTGCGTGCGGTCGCGGTGCGGCCGCATCCCTACGAGTATCAGTTGTACCTTGATGCCTAGCCCGCGCTCGCGGCCGGTATCGGCGCGGTCACCGCAGCCGGGTAAGCTGTCCAACTGTCACGCCGACCTGCGCATAATACGCCCGGGTTGGCCGCGGTTCCCTTACATGGAGTGCCTGTCCGTGACCCACGCCAGATTGCTTCGCACCGCCCTCGCGATTCCGTGTCTGCTGTTTGTGCCGCTGGCCACCAATGGCTGTTCCCAAAGGGATCGGACGGGGACCGGTGCCGGCCCACCGCCGTCTGCCCCGTACCCGCAGACCCTGCAGGGTCGGCTCGACGAGTACCAGCGTCAATCTGTTGCGCCGCGGCGCACCCAGGTGCAGGACAACTACGTCGCCGAACTGCGTGCCGCCGGCCTCGCGTCGCGGGCCCTCAACGTCGGCGCCCAGGCCCCCATGTTCAAGCTGCCCGGCACGTCGGGCGAGCCGGTCGCCCTGGCTGACCTCCTGCGGGACGGTCCGGTGGTGCTCCTGTGGTACCGCGGGGGCTGGAGCCCGCAATGCACGATTGCCCTGCGGGCCTACGCCGACGCTCACCCGCAGATTAGCGAGCTCGGGGCAACGCTCGTCGCGATCAGCCCGCAGACCGTCGACAATTCGGCGCTGACCCAAGAGCTCGGGCAGTTCGACTTCGAGCTGCTCAGCGATGTCAGCAACCAAGTCGCCCGGCAATTCGGCCTCGTCTATAAGCTCTCGCCCGCGATGGTCACCGAACTCCGCACGATGGTCAACCTGCCCGAGTACAACGGCGACGAGTCCGACGAGTTGCCGCTGACGGCCACGTACGTCATTGGCCGCGACGGTGTCATCCGCTACGCGTTCGTCGATCCGGACTACCGCAAGCGGGCCGAGCCGGCCGAGGTGATTGCCGCCTTGAAGGCACTCCCTGCCAGCTCGGCCGAGCAGCCCGCCGCCGCGGGCACACACGGCCCGGTCCGGCTGCACTACGACCTCACGTTGCGGCCGCCGGCCGAGCGCAAGGTGGATGTGGTGGCCCGCATCGAGGGGCTCGACTCGCGCTGCACGGAGCTGCCGCTGAAGATGGCCGAAGGCTGGGCCTTCGTGCGGCTGCCGGACCCGTTGCTGGACGGCCCAGTGCAGGCGGTCGCGGACGGCCGCGCGCTCAGCATCGAACGCACGGGCCCCTATGCGTGGACGGTCAAGCCCGCTGGAAACACGAGCATCGAGCTGCGCTATTCGGTGCCGCTGACCCACCGCGACCTGGAGGCGGTGCGCGGGCGGCACGAATTCGAATACCCGCTGATCGCCGACGATTATGCGCTGCTGGCCACCGCGGCGCTCATCGTCCATCCCGCGGACTTGCACGCCGAACAGATTCGGGTCCGGCTCGCTGCGCCGCCGGGCTGGGAGGTTTGCGCCCCGTGGCCGCGTCTGCCGACCGGCGAGCTTGATCCGGGCAGCGCGAATGCCCTGGCCAATGACTACCTCGCGGTCGGCCGCTGGAACCGGCACGAGGTCCGCGTGGGCGACTTCGTCGGCACCATCGCCTTCGCGCCGGGGCAAGCGGAGATCGAGGGCGGCGTCGCGGAGATGATCAGCCGCATCGTTGAGCATGAGCTACGGCTCTTTGGGCGTCCCGCGCACGGGCAGTACCTGTTCCTGTTTGGGCCGCCGATCGAGCGCGGCATGGCCGGATCGCCGAAGACGCACTCGATGGTGCTCGCCGTCGATCCCCAGATGCGTAGCCATGGGGAGCACCATCTGGCCCATCTGATCGCGCACGAGTTCTTCCATACGTGGGCCCACAGCATCGGCGAGTTGCCGGACGAGCTCCGCTGGCTCAACGAGGGCGTCACCGACTACTACGCGTACCTCGTCTCGGCGCGCCTCGGCCTGCTGTCCTGGGAGCAGTTCGCCGCCACGCTGGCCGAGATGATGCTGACTGCGACGAACAACCGGCACACCGGCCAGATGTCGCTCGTCGAGGCGGGCGGGCCGGCGTTCTTCACCGATCCGGACGCGTACGACCTGGTGTACGCCGGCGGCCTGCTGGTCGGCGCGTGGCTGGATTGTGCGATTCGGGCCGAAGGGAAGGGCAACTCGCTCGACGATCTCATGCGCGCCTTGCTGAACGACCCGCGTTGGGCGGCTGACGAGCGCGGCCCCAGTATGGCCGATTTCGTCGGCTTGCTGCCGCGACTTCTTCCGGCCGACATCGCCCGGCATGTTCAGGAGACCGTGTGCCAACCCTACTGCTTCGACCCGGTGGCGGTGTTCAACCCGCTCGGTGTCGCCGTTACGCCGACCATCGGCCCCGCGCACCTGGAGCTGCGGGCGAACCTCGACGGCACGCGGATCATCGACATCGATCACAAGGACCTCGCTTATCGCGTCGGCGTGCGTGAGAACGACCGCCTGGTGGAGGTCAACGGCCGGCCGGTCGCCAGCCCTGCGGAGGTGCATGCCGCCTGGCGCGACCCGCCGGACGGGCGTGTGCGCGTCGTGCTGCTCCGCGGCGCGGAGCGCATCGAGCTGGATCAGCCGTTGCCGCCGGTGCTCGGCTACGAAGTGGCCGCCGAGCCGTGGCGTACGCACACGGCGGGTCACGCGGCGCTTGCCGAGAGTGTCGCGGTCCGCGAGGATGAGCGGTGACGGGTCGGTTTGGGAGTGTCCGGCTACCTGGTGGAGCCCGCGGCCTTCAAAGCCGTTGAAGCGTTGTACCCGCAGCGCTTGGCGGGTTCGATTCCCGTCCACTCCCGTCGCATGTAACAACGGTCCTGCCGGGCGCGCGGTGCGTCGCGCCTCGCGCCTGCGATGCGTCTGTGTTATTCCCGCGGGCTGCGGCCCATAGTCGCTATGGCCGCGCAGCAGAATACGCTGCGTTTTCTGCTTGAGTCGCGCGGGCGAACGGGGTACGCTGTGGCTGTCAATTCGTGCACCTGGAGGCAAGCCGGCGCACGCCACGACGGCAGGGCCGGCGAGAGAGAGGAAGGGGACGAGCAACATGACACGAGTGCTACTGCGGGGTGTGCTGCTGGCGGTCTTGCTGCCCGTATTCGCCAGCGCGGGGACGATCTATGTGAATGGAACGACCGGCGACGACGCCTGGACCGGCCTATGCGAAACGTGGGACGGCGGGACGTGCGGGCCAAAGAAGACGATCCAGGCCGGGATCGATGCGGCGCAGGTCTCGGGTGACACCATTCTGGTCGAGGATGGCTTGTATGTGGGCGCGGGCAACACGGACCTCCTCGTCGCCAACAAAAGCTTGACGCTGAGCAGTCGAAACGGCGCGGCTGCTTGCACCATTGATGTGCAAGGGCCGTCCCCGACATACGGGATCAACGTGTCCCATGAGACTTCACCGTTCGACGTAATCATCCAAGGATTCACGATCCGACATGCGTATTACCCAGCGCTCCAGATCCAGCCAGTCGGCGGCGTCGTTATTCGAGACTGCGTTTTTGAGGAGAACGACGGATGCGGCGTTTATGCCCAGGTATACGTAGGCGATGAGGATGTGCAGCTCGTGAACTGCGTTCTGCGGAACAACGAGCTGCCTATCGCGGTGAACAAGACGCATTTGCGCGTCCGAGATTGCCTGATCGATCAGAATCACTACGGATGCAGTTTCAGCGCTTCCGACGTTGAAATCAGCGGCACACTCTTCACGCGCAATGTTGCGCCGAGCGTCGGTGGGGCCATCTACTGCGACAGCTGCGCGAACACGCCACCCGCTCGACTCGTCTTGGAATCCTGCCAGTTTGAGCAAAACCACGCGTGGAACCAGTTCAACGACTCTTGCGCTGGCGCGCTCAGCCTCAACGCACCGAGCGACACTGAACTGTCGGCCGAAGTGCGAGACTGCGTCTTCAGGGACAATACGGCCGACATCGGGGGCGCCGTTGCCGCAGACACGTATTCCGGGCTCATTACCGCGACTTTTGTGAACTGTGTGTTCACAGGCAACGTCGGGCGCCAGGGTGGTGCCGTGCACTTTAGCCACAGCGCGACATTCACGAACTGCATCTTTGCCGGAAACTTCGCGTTTGAGTACGGCGGGGCAGCATTCATCGTTTCAGATGAGTTGGCCTTCAACGCGTGTACAATCGCGGCGAACGAAGCGGGTGGTTGGGGAGGCGGGATCTACTCGCTCGGCAACATGTCGATTCGGAGCTCGATCCTATGGGGGAACTCCGACCGCGACGGCAACGCCGAGAGCTCGCAACTGAACGCGTGTTGCGGAACCACCACCGTAGGCTATAGCTGTATCGAGAATTGGACCGGCGAACTCGGCGGAGTCGGGAACCACGGAAGCGATCCGCTCTTCGTTGATCCGGCGAACGGCGACTATCGGTTGTCCGTCGGCTCACCCTGTATCGACGCCGGGGACAACGCCGCGGTCGGGCGCGACGAACTCGACGTGGACGGGGATGATTGCCTGACCGAGCTTCTGCCCGTTGATCTGGGCGGCGATGCTCGCTTCTGTGACAACCCCGCGACGCCAGACACTGGGTACGGCGAAGCACCGATCATCGACATGGGGACCTACGAGTACGGGGCGTGCGCGCCTCCGCCGAGCGCTCCTTGTCCCTTGCCGGGCGACTTGAATTGCGATGGCTCCGTAAGCTTCGCTGACATCAACCCGTTCGTGCTGATCCTTTCTGACCGTGCCGCGTGGACCGCCACGTACCCTGACTGCCCCGTTGCCAATGGGGACATTGACGGCGACAGCATTGTGGGCTTCGGCGACATCAATCCGTTCGTCGCGCTGCTGACAGGGCGCTGAGAATCCAAGTTCCATGCGCGAGGGCGGCGCGCCCCAGGGACTGAGCCGGCCGAAGTGGCTCGTAGCCGGGAGGGCGGCCGGCGGACTGCCGGTCGAAATCGTCTGTGCCCTCGACACCGACACCCGCAGCCGCGCGCCGGAAGGGTGCCTGAACATGACGGCGTCGCGTTCCATCGTGCCGGTCGAGCGGATCGAACGGGCCATTCTGTTCATCCGCGGGCAAAAGGTGATGCTGAGCTTCGACCTCGCGGTGCTCTATGGCGTCGAAACGCGGGCGCTGGTCCAAGCGGTGAAGCGCAATCGCGACCGCTTCCCCGCGGACTTCATGTTCCAGCTCACCCCGGCCGAGTGGGCAGACTTGAAATCACAGTTTGTGATTTCAAGTTGGGGCGGGGCACGGCGGGGGCGGCCCTACGCCTTCAGCGAGCAAGGCGTCGCGATGCTGTCCAGCGTGCTCAAGAGCAAGCGGGCCGTGCGGGTGAACGTGGAAATCATGCGGGCGTTCGTGCGGCTACGGCGGGTGCTCGCCGCGAATGCCGCGTTAGCGCGCCGACTGGACGAGCTGGAACGGCGCGTGGGGCAGCACGACGAGCAGTTTGTCGACGTGATTCGAGCGATTCGGGAACTGATGGAACCGCCGCCGGCACCGAAGAAAGGCCGGATCGGCTTCCGGCCCCATGATGAGCGTTGATCCCAACGGCATCCATCATGACCAAGTCCGACGGATTTCGGCGAGTCGAGTTTTCGCTGACGCCCAACGGGCCGCGGAACCCGCTCCGACTCGGGGGCGTCAGCGCGAAGCTGGCGGGGAAGTGCGAAAACGGACAAATATGTCCGATGGGCGGCACAGGACTCGAACCCGTGACCTTCTCGGTGTAAGCGAGACGCTCTAGCCAACTGAGCTAGCCGCCCGCGGTGCGAACGCAGTCGCTCACGGACATCCTACCCTTCGGCCGACCCCCTGGAAACCCGCCGGTCGCGGGCCGGCAACGCGGCGGCTTGTCGGAAACCCGGTGCCTGCATATAGTGCCAATGACCGGGTCAGGCGGCGGCCGGGCCCGGTCGTATTGTCCGTTGGCGGCGTGCGGACCGGTGGCCCGGCGACGCGGCCGAGGGCGTGTGTGCCCCACAATTGCGGAAGGGAGTATCGCCCATGCGTGGAACCTGCGAACGGTGGCAACGCCCGACGATTCTCGCTCTCGTGCTTGGGCTGGCGGTGGGTCTGGCGGCGACCGGCTGCGGCGGCGGCGGCAGCGCCTTTCAGTACCTGTTCGGCAACCCGTACGCTTCCGTTGGCGGGACCAGCGGCACGTCGACCGGACCCGGCACGACCGGGCGCCAGACGGGGACCCCGACCGGAACTGAGACCGGCTTCACCGACCCGTGCGCTGCGCCGCAGAACCAGAAGTTCGTGCGGATCTCGATGCGCAACCAGGCGACGGACTACGTCCACTACTTCCTGGTCCTGATCGCCTTTGTGAACAGCACGCAGTACCCAACGGGCGCGGTCTGCCCCAACGATATTGCCTTGTATACCTCGTTTGGCTATGTCTCGGTCGCGGCCGGGCAGTCAGTGCCGTTCGGCAACTATTGCATCACCGGACCCGCGCTGTACTACTTCCACCGCAACGGGCAGTTCCAGGCTGCGGGCGGGACCACCGGACAGCGCCTGGACTCGGCGATTGCGCCGGCCCAGGGGGCCACCCCGACCTACGACGCGTTTTTCAGCAGTGCCGGGGCCACTGTGCCGGTGCCGGATATCATCGTGTTCCACAACCCAGGCTCGGGCCAGGGTCAGTCGCTGAAAATCAGCCGGAACAACACGGACCCCTGTGCCGCCAACCTCGTAGTCACCGGTGATCCGGACTGCCAGCAAGACGCGTTCTATTACGTGGATGAGACGGATCGGATTGCCGGCTCGACCGCCCTGGGCTCGGGTTCGGGTCGGCGGGTGCCCGGCGACATTCAAGGGACCGGGTGTCAATGTCTGGGCGCCAGCATCGCTAATCAGTCGCTGGCATCATCCGGCCAAAGCGGGCAGAACGCTGCCTGTGACGTGTTCTTCCGCGGCGGGCGGATCGACTACGTCTTCGTGCGGGACGACACCGATCCCCCGTACCCGCAACTGCTGTGGCGGGTGACCGACTCCAGTGGAGCGCGCGCCCACGACTTCGATGCCCACGCGAACATCCAATAGCTACCGACGGCGAATGGGACCGCCAAGCTCACCGGGGACGTTGAGCAAGTGAGATTCTTGGCGACTTCGGCGGCTACACCCTGGTCACTTTTCGCCCGGGGCCGGCTGCGACGTGAGCGGCGCCCCGACGTTCCGCAGGTACTGCTGGGCGGGCTCGTTGCCGGGGTCGAGTTCCAGGATCTTGCGGCACACGCCGATCGCGCGCTCCTGCAGCGTCGGGTCGGCGTACACCTGCGCTCCTACCAGGTTGGCGGTCAAGTCCTGCAATTGTTGATAGGCCAGGGCCAACTGCTCCAGGTACTTCACGTTCTTGGGGTCGTAGTCGTCCTTGACAGCGGTCTCGATCAGCAGGATGGCGTCGTGTTCAGCGCCGACCAGCTTGAGGAGGGCTTGCTGCCGATACACGTCGGCAATCCGCATGAGCACGGCGGCCGCATCGGCGCCCTTGCCGGGCAGGAGCTTGTTGGTCGTTTGGCTGCGGGGGTCCTTCTGATAGAACGAGTTGTGGTAGAACTGCAAGATGCCTATGTTCGGTGGCGGCGACACCAGGATCCCGTAGGCCCCTTCCAGGCGGTCGAGGGCCGTGCCGTCGAGCGGCGACCGGGCGACCGCCTGCGCCGCTTTCTGGACGTACTTCTCCGCATCGGCGAGTGCCGGCTCGATCTGCTGCGGGTCACGGGTCAGTAACCCCTGGCGAATCTGTACCAGGATCATCAGCGCCTCGAGGTCGTCCGGTGCGGATTGGATCGCTTCCAGCGCGTTGTCGATGGCCTTCTGGAACTGGCCGATCTGGGCGTACGCCCCGGCCAGCAAGCGCCTCGCCTCGGACCGGCTTTCCTGTGGGGCCACGTTCTCGGCTTTTTCGAGGAAGGAGACCGCCTGCCGCCAATACTTGTTGGCGAGCCAGATCTTTCCGGTTCCCAGATTCGCCTTGAAGTTGCTCGGCTCCTTGTCCAGCACTTGCTTGAAGTACTCGCGGGCCAGGTCGTAGTCGTTGCTGGCCATCAGGATATCCGCGGCCAGCAACAGGGCCTCGATGTTCCCCGGGGCCAACTTGAGGGCGCTCTTGAGCAGGTCGAGGGCCTCGGCCGTCTGGCCCATCTGGTGCAGGGCCCGCGCGCGTTCGACCGCCTGGTCCGGACTGATCGTGACGACGGGCGGGCCGGGCGGTGCCTCGCGACCGGGGGTCTCCTGCCCCAGGACGGGCAGCGCCAGCAAGACGAGAAACAGGCACGCGGTGGTGATTCTGCAGATCATCAAGGCTACTCCTGATGAGGTACCACAGTCCTTGATCCGGACGCGCCCGGGCCATGCATCGCCGGACGGCGCCGTCCGCGGATCAGTAGCGTACCCTTACGCTTCGCTATCGGCCACTGGCGCGCGAATGGTGAGCCGCGGACGCCCGTTCCAGCAGGCTCAGCCGCAGCCGATTCAGAGCCGTTCGCGCCGCCCGGAGGCGAATCGCTTCGCGCGGAGCATCACTCCCGAAGCGATGCTGCGAGGCCGACGTGTCTGCGGGCGTGGTCAAGCCGATGAAGACGAGGCCCACCGGCTTTTGCGCGGTGCCGCCAGTGGGGCCCGCGATCCCGGTCACTGAAAGCGCGTAATCGGTTTCGAAGACCCGCGCTGCGCCCAGGGCCATCGCGCGGGCCACGGGCTCGCTCACAGCGCCGTGGGCGTCGAGCTCTGCCGGCTGCACCCCCAGTAACCGCACCTTCGCTTCGTTCGCGTAGGCAATGACGCCGCCACGATAATACTGGCTGCTGCCCGCCACGTCCGTCAGGAGCGCGCCGATGAGGCCGCCCGTACAGGATTCCGCCGTGCTGAGCGTCTGGCCGGCGGACGTGAGCTGCGCCCCAACCACGCTCGCCAGTGTATCTCCGTCGCAACCGAATACCATTTCACCGAGCCGCCGGCGTATTTCGGCTTCCACGTCTGCAAGCTGGGCCTCCGCTTCAGTGCGGCTCGGGGCGAGAGCATTGATGCGGATCGACACGATGCCGAACTCGGCCGTCGTGCCCACTTCCGGGTTTCGGCCGCGCTGCATCAGGTCGCTGAGGCGCTCGCCGATGTCGGACTCGCCCAGGCCACAGGTGTGCAGCCGGCGGCTCAGCAGTACGGCGCCCGCGCCCGCGGCACGCAGGTGGGGTTCCACGTCGCGCTCGAACATCGTCCGCATCTCGAAGGGGACGCCCGGCAGCGCATAGCAGGGCGTGCCGCGCAGCTCGACCCGCAGCCCCGGGGCCGTACCGCAGGTGTTGGGCAGCACGCCGGCGCTTTTGGGGGCCAGGGCTTGCACGCGGTTGCGCTCGGGCATCTCCCGGCCGCGCGCCGCGAAGAACGCCCGCAGGCGTTCCAGACTGGGCGCATGGAGTTCCAGCGGCACGCCGGCCGCGTCGGCCAGGGCTTGGCGCGTCAGATCGTCCTCGGTTGGCCCCAGGCCGCCGGTGACCAGGATGAGATCGCAGCTCTCCGCGGCCTGGAGCAGGACTTGGCGCGTGGCGGCCGCATCGTCCGGAACAGTCACGTGGCGCTCGGTGCGAATCCCCAGCCCGGCGAGGCGGGCGGCGAGCCAGGCCCCGTTCGTACCGACGGACTGCCCGAGCGCCAGCTCCGTCCCCGTCGAGATCACCCATCCATTTCTCATGTCGGCCTGCGTTTGCAGCCCCCCAATGATTCACGTAGGCTGATTGTAGACGCTCCGCGCGGGCCTGGGAAAGGCGGCGGGGTGTCGATGCATGACACGCGGAGGGCTCGCATGCCCGCCAGCTCGCCGTTCTCCGAAGCTCGAAGCTACGCCGCCCGCGAGATGCTCGACGTCCGCGGGGTACGCATGCCCGCGTTTTTTGACGTGCTGGCAACGGAGTATGAGGCGGCCCGCTCCGGCACTGCGCTGTTCGATCGCAGCGATAGGGGTCTCCTGATCGTGACCGGCCGCGACCGTGAGACCTGGCTCAACAACCTGGTCACGAACACGGTGACCACACTCAGCGAAGGCGCGGGAATCTACGCCTTCGCTGTCAATATCAAGGGACGGATCCTGTTCGACCTGAACGTGCTCTGCCTACCGGACATGCTCTGGCTGGACCTGGACCAGTCGGCCGTCGCGGTCGCTGCCGCACATTTCGACCGTCATCTGTTCACCGAGGACGTGCACATCGAGAACGCGAGCGGGCAGTATGCGCGGCTGGGATGCAGCGGGCGCGGTGTGGCGACGGTGGCCCGCGAGCTTGGCGTGACCGACTTTGGCGTCCTGGCGATGTTGGGGTCCGTCCCGCTGGCCGAGGGCGCACGCCTGATGCGGCACGACTTCGCCGGGATGACGGGGTTTGAGATGATCGTTCCGCGTGGGCAGGCGGCGGCGTGGTGGGATCGTCTGGCCCAGCTCGGCGCCCGGCCCACGGGGTACCGCACGCTCGACGTGCTGCGGATCGAGGCCGGCATTCCGTGGCTTGGCCGTGACCTTGACGACCAGGTGCTGCCGCTGGAGACCGGACAGACCGACCGGGCCGTCAGCTTCCGCAAGGGCTGCTACCTGGGGCAGGAGATCATCGAGCGGATGCGGGCCCGCGACGTTCTCGCCCGGCGGCTCGTGCCGCTTCGAATGGCGGACGGCTCGGGCGTGGCGGTGCCGGCCCCATTGGTCCGAGACGATGTTGAAGTCGGACGAATTACGTCCCTCGTGCCGCACCCCACGAAGCCGCATTGGCCGGGGCTCGGGTACCTGAAGACGACCGTCACGGGCTATGCGGAGATCACCGCGGGCGATCCGCCGCGGGCGGTCGTGATTACCTCGGCGTAGAATGGGCCGGGCTGGCGTGCCCGCGTGGGTCAGTAGCCCAACTGGCAGAGGCAGAGGACTTAAAATCCTCCCAGTACGGGTTCGAGTCCCGTCTGACCCATCGAGCCGCTGGGCGGCGCATGGAGTCCGTTGAAAAAGGGCCTTTTTCAACGGGCTGCTTGGCAGCGCCGCCTGCGCCGGGGTATCGTGGCTCGTGTGTAGCTGGTCCCTTTGTGCAATCCCGGCCGGGCGTTACGAGTGAGCCGGAGTCGAGCTACGCCAGGAGACAGCGTTATGGCGGATCCCACGCCCCAGGCGGATCCACTCGTGGAGCGGACGCGCGCGGTGATCGAGAGCTTTCGCCCCTTCATCCAGGCTGACGGCGGCGACGTGGAGTTTCTGGGGGTGGAGGACGGCGTGGCGCGCGTGCGCCTGCGCGGTGCATGCTCCGGCTGTCCACATGCCGCGATAACGCTCCAGATGGGGATCGAGCGTCATCTCCGCGAGCGCGTCCCGGAGATCAAGGCCGTGGTGAACGTGCCATAGCCGAGAGACGGCCGGCGCCCGGCGGCTACAGGCCGCGGCTCAGCAGCGCCACAAACGGGTTGATGTCGTCGAAGCCTACGTTACCGCTGCCATTGATGTCGCCATGCGCATCCGGGCAGTCCGGGAACTGATTGTGGTATTCAACCGGGTTGGCCAGCCGCAGCACGAACGGATTGATATCGCCGAAGTTGGTCGCACCGTCGCAATTCAGGTCGCCCAGGCCGTGCGGCGATAGGCACACGCTCGCGCGACGGTGCGCGGTGCGAATGGTTCGGCCCCGTCGCGTCGGGCGCTGCGCCGGGTAAGCCCGCTTTTTTTCAAGAACCTCGCCGGAGATTCCGCCCTCCACGGGACGGTGGTTCGCAAACCGCGGGAGCACGGGGCAGAGGGGCAGAGGGGGATACAAGCGGCGGTCCCCTTGCCCGGCCCACGCCGGACCATAGAATGCGCTTCACGGTGCGGTCTTCCCATCTGTCGAACCCGCAAGGAGGCGAGGTCATGTCAAAATCGTGTAACTGGGTATGGTTAACTGGTTTGTTGGTGCTAGCGGCGGGGTGCGGACCGCGGGTCGAGTTCATGCAGTATCGCGGTGTTCAGAATTGGCCCACCGGCGGCGCCTTCATTCGCATCGTGAAAGGGATGGACGTTTACGAGGGCCCGCCGGATAAGCCCTACGAAGTGGTCGGCCTCATCGACATCTACGACAACAAGCCGTTTTTCGATAATTCGTCGGCAACACACGACGTGCTGGAATTCGCACGAAAGAACAACGCCAGCGCGCTAGTCTGGCTAAGCAAGCGTGCCATTCTGAGCGGCTCACTACGGCTGCCGGAGAATGTCCGTGAGCCCGCCGAGCTTGACACTGGGCACTCGACGCAGCCCCTTGTGACGCGCGTACGCGGGGCCGCTCAGGGGAGCGGCGGCTCGGTTCAATACGCCGAAGACGTGTGGGTTGAGCCGCAGCGGAGCACGTTGCTGGCCATTCGCTGGAAATAGCTTCCCGTCGCAGGCGAGCCCGCGGGCTCACCGCTCGTGCGGAATTAGCGGGCGTGCCAAGCCGCCGGAACAGCCCTGAATGCCTTGAACGGGCTGCCTCGACTCGATAGCATGGGGTTACGGGGACGCACGCGGCGGAATCAGGCTGACCTCAGCAGCACGGGCAAGCTTCCGCTGGGGTTCCTACATGCGCGACGCACACGTTTTTCGCGCACGGGACCAAGTATGAATACGGCGGCTACCTGTGTCGAATAGGCGAGGTGACACCATGATTCGGCGAAGACACCTGAGCGTTTTTCTATTGCCCACAGTCTGGATCATTCTCGGTGGCTGCCCGCCCAGTAACCCCGGCGGTGCCAGCGCGGGTGACGGAAGCGACGCTAGCGCGTACATCGGCCCTGGCTCGCTGGTGGGCCAGCCCGACTCACCCAACGTGCAGGACGGGGAACCGTCGGGCGATGGGACGGACGCTAGCGGCATTGAACCTGGCAACCAGTCCGACGCGGACACCGATGGCGATGGGTTGCCGGACAACCAAGAGTGGCTGTTCCTCACTGACCCGTCCAAAGCAGATACCGATGGCGATGGATTGAGCGATGGCCGGGAAGTGGAGTTGGGCACGAACCCCCGGCTTCAAGATTCGGACGCCGACTCGCTCACCGACGGGGAAGAGGTTGACATGGGGACCAACCCGCTCGCCGCGGACACGGATGGCAACGGCCTGACGGATGGCCGTGAAGTCCATCCTCTCTTCGGCTCCGCCTCTGACCCATTGAACCCCGACACGGACGCCGATGGGCTGTCGGATGGGGAAGAGTGGTCGCTCTACAGCGATCCGTTGAAACCGGATACCGATGGCGATGGGCTGACCGATGGGCGAGAGGCGGAGTTGGGTACGAGCCCAATTCATGCGGATACGGACTACGATGGTCTGACTGATGCCGATGAGGTCTCCAGGGGCACTAACCCCGTCGTGGCGGACACAGACGGCGACGGCTTGCGGGACGGCACCGAACTCGATCCTCTCTTCGGCTCCGATCCGTTGAACCCGGACACCGACGCCGACGGCATACGGGACGGAGCCGAGGTCGATCTACGCCTCGACTTGCTAAAGCCCAACGCGGTCGTGACTTTCGATGAGGCGATCTGCAACGATTTCGTTGTCCTCAGCGGCAATTTCGTATGGGAAAGCTGGGGGTTGGGGGACTTCGACACTTGGCACTCGGGCGACGCTGTCGCAATCGGGACGGGAAGCCTCGCCAATCTCGACCGCTGGGAGACGCAGAGCGTCACCAGCGTAGGTCAGGTTGTCCGTCACAGCGCGATGTCGGAGAAGGCATCCGACAACTCGTGGGTGAAGCTGCTGGACGGGACAAGATGGAGTGTATCGTCGCTCGATAGGCTTCATGTGTCCCTGTGGCTCGTCGCACAACCGGTTCTTGTTGTTTCGGATGCGACGGTGTGGCACCTTCTGAACACGAGCCAGTGCGAAATGATCGACGTGACGCCGCTCTAGTGAGCCGGAGCGACCACCGACGCCCGCGGCAGCACCGTAGCTGAATTCGAGAACATGCGCCGGGAGCCGTTCCGGCAGCCGGGAGAAGGACCTCATGGGCGGGACGTCCGTAGGGTGGCGAAGGTATCGACTGTCGGATTACATCACAAGGTGTGGTATGACTCTGAGACTCCGAGACACGCTCCTTTCAGTTTTGTTCGTATCTGCCTGCCACCAGCAACGTCCATCGCCGGAAGGGCATATCGCCTTTATCGGAGACTCACCGATTGCGCCAGGTATATACACCGGCGAGTGCAACTGTCATAGCGTGGTAAACGGGACTGAGTCCGACCATTCGAGTACATCAAGGTTCACGATCGACAATGACGGCCTGCTCGTACTACATGGTGAGACTATCCGGTTTGGGCTCGTCAACTCGTTCGAGACTGGTCAGTTCACGCAGACTAGTGTAATCAGGGCCATCACAGTCACGAATGACGGATTCACGATAGACTGGGATACGACTTGGATGATGCATGGCTCGTCCGTTAGAGGATTCATCTTAGAGAGTTTCAAGGCCCTCGGGCCGGGCACATTCGAGTTTCGTAGCTCCATGACAGGTACGTCCGCAGAGTATGTGCTTGAAGAGTCCTGCACTTCGACCCGAAGACGGTAGTGCGGCGCCGAACGGCGGAGGCGCAACGCAGGAGGATAGGCGACTAACCGCCCTTGGGTTAAAAAACTCACCGTACCCGGCTCGTTGTGCGAGGACGCTGTTCACGTGACAAATCTCTGGACCGACGTGATCCGCCGCGCATCGGGGCGGCTCCGTATAATGCGGACATCGAGACGGCGGACGCCTGCTCGCCAAGCGCTTGCCGCCGGCGTTCGCTCACACCGTCCGGCGCGGGGCAAACTAGAGGCGCTTCCTCTGTGTCTCGGCAACGCAGTTTTATCCGGCCGGCTGCCGTAAGTACCGCCAGGGGGCGAAGATAGGGCTTGCGCTGGGGTTCCTGTGGTGGTAAAATAGGTCCGATGGAAACACCGGCTTGCCAACGACTCGGGCGGCCGCGCGGGCGGCGATGGCGCCCCCGCGTCCGCATAGCGAAGCATGGCGTGGTCCGATAATCGCACACCGCCAACACGTCGGCAATCACAGGCCGCCAGGCACCGTCACGCACCAACCGCCCGCCGCGTCGACCTCGGCCCGAATCTCCACTTCAAGGAATCGCCGGATCACGTCCAGGTTCGTTCTGGAGTGCGGCGACAGCTCGAGCGTGCGGAACGTGCCTCCCCTGGCCAGCACCAGCGGCAGCAGGAGTTGGTCCGCCAGGTGCTCCCCGACCGGCACATCGAGGCTTAGGTAACGTCTTGCCTGCTCGACTGCACTCCGCGCGACGACCTCCGCGGGGATGCCGCGCGCGCCGAAGCCGGTGAACACCTCGGTGATGTGCGCGAACTCAAGCTCGAGCATGACCACGTTGCCCGGGCCATGCGAATCGCGTACCTCCTCGACCAGGAGCTCGGCCGGTGCCCACTGCCCATGTTGCTCTATTTCGCGCAGCTCGCGGCGCGCGATCTCGGGCGGCAAGCGGGCCACTAGCGCCCGGGCACGCTTCTGTCGCAACTCGCCGCGCTCCAGCAGCTCGAGGCGCCGCCAGGCCGTCGTCGGCAGGATGTCCGCTCGAAGCTCGCCGCCGCCTGCCGGAAAGAACCCCGGACGTATCAGGCGCACATCCACGTTCGGCCCCAGACGGTTCACCACGGGCACGAATGTCCGGGCCAGAAAATCGAATGGCGGTGCGTGCGTGTTGTGCGTGCCGCCGGTCAGCGTGAGGTGCGAGGCGGCGTTCGCGCGCAGCAACGGCGGCAGGACGGTCTGAAAGACGAGGGTGGCGCTTCCCGCCGTGCCGACGGCGAAGGGATACTCGCCAGGCATGATTTCGCCCGGCACGAATGTCAGATCGGTGGACCCCAGCTCAGCTCCGCGCATGTCGGCGTGCCCGATCATCGCCGCCGCCTGAACCGCGGTCAGGTGCTGGTGGAGGAGACCGGGTTTCCGCCGGCCGGCCCGGATGCCGGTAATGCGGAAGGGCCGTCCGGTGACGAGCGACAGGGACAATGCGGTCCGCAGAATCTGGCCGCCGCCTTCGCCGGCTGAACCATCAATCACGAGCACGGGCTCATCCTCCTCCGGAAAAAGGGGACATTCTGATTTTTCAGAAAATAAGAATGTCCCCTTTTTTGGAAAATCAGAATGTCCCCTTTTTCAGGAGCTCTTGCACGGCGGCCATCGGCTTCACGCCCGCCGTCGCACCGGGGGCCTGAATCCCGTGCGCCGCGACGGCATTCCCTAGCCGGGCCGCCTCCTCAATCGGCAGGTCTTCGCGCAACCCGACCAGGAATCCGGCGCTCCAGCAGTCGCCGGCCCCGGTCGTGTCCACGACATTTGGCACGCGAAACGCCGGGACGTGCCGCTCGCGGCCATCCTCGCTGCGGCAAAACGCGCCCTGCTCACCGAGCTTGATTATGACGTTACGCGCGCCGCACGACTGGAACTCACGTGCGATCGCGGACCAGTCTTCCAGACCGCTGATTGCGCACGCTTCCGACTGCGACGGCACGAAGTAATCGACGTGCGGCAGCGCCGGCAACACCCGCCGGTGCCACTCCTCGCGGGGCAGCCCTTCGACATAGACCGTATCCAGAAGGGTCTGCGCGCCCGTGGCCTGAGCGCTGGCGAGCACTTCCGCGGTCGGCGCACCGTCCAGCGCATCCATGACCATGGTCCCGGTCACGAACACGAGTTTGCGCCCGCGCAGCTTCTTGGAGGACACATCCGCGCGACACAGGCGGGCGTCGGCGCCCGTCGTATGGAAGAAGCTGCGCTCCCCCGTCGACGCCACGCAGGCGAAGGTGAACGCGGTGCCGGCGTCGCCGTCGCGCACGACGTCGTCCGTGGCAATCCCGTGCCGCGCCAACTCCGCGACCACAAAGTCCCCCAGCAGGTCGGCGCCCACGCGGACGATCGTGTCGCACTGCACGCCGAGCTTCGCCAGCGCGATCGAGCAATTGACCGCATTGCCGCCGGTGCTCAGCGTCAGGCGGTCGAAGAACCGCAACCCGCCGGGCCGCGGAAACTGATCGATCGGCCGTCCGACGGCGTCCACGGTGGCAATCCCAATCACCAGTATGTCGCTCACGCTGGCACCTGCCACGGGCTCACCGCTCGGTCCGTCGCACCCGCCATTGATCGATCGCGACCGCGACGATGATAATGTGCCCGACGATCATCTCCTGCACGAAATTCGACCAGCCCAGCACGGTGCAGCGGTTCCGCAGGTAGGCCATCAGGAACGCGCCGGCCAGCGTTCCGATCATCGAGCCCTGTCCCCCGGCCAGCGAGCCGCCGCCGATCACCACCGCCGCGATGACATCGAGCTCCACGCCGATCGCGACGGTCGGATCCCCCTGGGTCAGTCGGGCGAACTGCATCAGCCCCGCGAGCCCGGTGAGCACACCGGCCAGGACATAGATGTAGACTTTGACGCGCGGCACCCGGATGCCGCACAACCGCGCCGTCGCCTCATTCGAGCCGATCGCCAGCGTGTAGCGCCCCAGCACCGTGTACCGCAGCACCGCCGCCAGTAAGATTCCCAGCGCCAGCATCAGCCACACCCCCGGCGCCAGCGGCAGCCACTCCTGGAGCGGCACCGGGCGAACCCACTGTTCCAGCCCGTGCGGCGGGGCGGTGACCGGCATGCTGCCCGAGATCCACTTCGCCACGCCGCGGTAGAATCCCAGCGTCCCCAGGGTGGCGATGAATGGCGGCAGGCGCAGCAGCGTGATCAGCAGGGCGTTGTACAGTCCGCATGCGGCCCCCGTCGCCAGCGCGACCAGCACCGCGAGCGGGACGGGCCAGCCATGCTTCAACGCCAGCGCGACCGACACGCTCGTCAACGCGATGGCCGACCCTACCGACAGGTCGATCCCGCCGCTGATGATGATGAACGTCATCCCCATCGCCGCCATGCCCACGATCACCATGTGCACCGACACGGTCTGGAGGTCGAGCAGCGTCACTCGCGGGTGCGGCGGAATCGCGTAGAAAAGTGCGATCACCACAAACAGCCCGAGGAACGGGGCGAGTGCCGCGAAGATGCGCTCTCTGGTCGACGAACGCCCGGTGCCGGGCGGGGACAGCGTCGCCGGTGCGGCCCCGTTACTCACGCCTTCAACTCCTGTCCGCTGGCCGCCACGCTGATGAGCGCGTGCTCCGTCCACTCGTGCACGGGGCGCGCGGGACCCAGCCGGCCACGGTGCATGACCGCGATGCGATCGCAGACGCCGAGCAACTCGGGAATATAGCTGCTGACGATGAGAATGGCCTTGCCGCGGGCCGCCAACTCACCGATGACCTGGTAAATCTGCGCCTTGCTCGCCACGTCAATGCCGCGCGTCGGCTCGTCGAGCAGCAACACGTCCACGCCGTGGTGCAGCAGCCGCGCCAGGGCCGTCTTCTGCTGATTGCCCCCTGAAAGGTCCCGCACGCGCTGCTCGGTGCTGCGGGCGCGGATGTCCAGTCGCCGGATCCACTCCGTCGCGGCTCGCCGCACTGCCCACGGGTTGATCCAGCCCCAGCGTGCCAGCGGCGCCAGCCGGCTGAGCGTGATGTTGTCGGCGATGGAGCGCGCCACGGCCAATCCCTCGGCCTGCCGATCCTCACTGAGCAGCCCGATTCCCTGGGCCAGACGTGCAGCGGGCCGGGCGCCGCCGGCGGCCTTGCTGCCGGTCACATGCCCGACGCGCACGGTCCCCGCGCGGACCGCGTCCAGGCCGAAGAGGCAGCGCAGCAGCTCCGTCCGTCCCGCTCCGACCAGCCCCGCCAGACCCAGAATCTCGCCGCGATGCAGTGTCAGATCAACCGCGGCCGGCCCGCGCCGCCCGGACAGCCCGCGAATCTCCAGCAGCGGCGACCCCAACGCGTGCGGCACGCGCGGGAACATCTCCTCCAGTCGCCGACCGATCATCAGCTCGACCAACTGCCCCAACGAAGCATCTGCCATCGCCCCGCTGCCCGCGTTGTGCCCGTCGCGCAGCACTGTGTACTGCTGCGCCACTCGCCGCACTTCCTCGAGGAAGTGCGAGATGTAGACCACCGCCACCCCTTCGGCGCGCAGCCGCTCAATCACCGCAAAGAGCTGCTCGATATCGGCCAGTCCCAGACTGCTCGTCGGCTCGTCCATCACCAGCACCCGCGCCTCGGCCAGCAGCGCCCGCGCGATCTCGACGAGTTGCCGCTCGGCTGAGGACAACCGCCGCACGGGTGTCTCCGGCCGGATGTCCGGCCGGTTCAGTCGGGCGAAGATGGCGGCGATCCGATGCCGGTGCACGGCCGGGCGAATGACACCCGCCGTGTGGTGCTCCGCCCCGAGCGTGATATTCTCTGCGACGGTCAAGTGCGGTGCGAGGTTAAGCTCCTGGTAGATCATGGCGACGCCGGCGGCCCGCGCCGCCAGCGGATTGGCGGGCGCGAATGGCCGGCCATCGAGCCACATCTGCCCGCTATCCGGGCGGACCGCACCGGACAGCACTTTCATGAGCGTGGACTTCCCCGCCCCGTTTTCGCCGACTAGCGCGTGAACCTCGCCCGCCTGCACGACGAGATTCACGTCCGCGAGCGCGACGGTCGCCCCGAACCGCCTGCAGACATTGCGCATCTCCAGCCGCGGCGTCATCCGCTCACCACCAAGGCACCAAGACACCAAGGCATCTTGTCTATAGCGCGATCCTCTTGATGCCGTCGCGAATCAGGGGGACGTTGAAGTTGATCAGGAGCCCGAGGCGATGGCCCGAGAGCTTCAGGTAACTCAGCAACTGGGCCTCGTGCACGGGGAGTACCGCCTCAATGGCCTTGAGTTCCACGACCACCCGATTCTCGACCACCAAATCCAGGCGTAGTCCCGCGTCCAGGCGAACGGTATCGTATACAACGGGCAGCGACACTTGGCGCTCTGTCCGCAAGCCGCGCTTGGACAGTTCGTGCCGGAGGCAGGCCTCATAGACGTTCTCCAACAAGCCCGGCCCAAGCGCCGAATGCACTCGGAACGCTGCATCAACCACGTCCTTGGCAACGCGGTTGGTTTCTTCTGGAATAGCCTCCCTTGGTGCCTTAGTGTCTTGGTGGTTCATTTCAGGTACTCGGACAAGTCCGGCGACAGCAACTCCTTGAATTCCGGCTGATCCATCGTCTCCTTCGTCACCAGCACCACGCCGGTATCCTGGAGCGGCTCCACCGGCTTGCCGCTGAGGTGGTCGACCGCGGTCTTCACGCCGACATAGCCCATCTTCAACGGATTCTGCACGACCAACCCGTCCAGCTCGCCCTGCGCCAGTGCCTCCACCAGACCCGGACTGGCGTCAAAGCCGACGAAGCGGATCTTGCCCGCCAGCCCGCGGCTGCGCAGCGCGAGCAGCATGCCGAAGGTGGACGATTCATTGGGGCAGAAGATGCCCTGGATGTCGCTCTCCGCGGTGAGCAGGTTCTCTGCGGCTTCCTGGGCCGTGGCCCGCGTCGCGCCGGCGTAGCGTTTCGGATCGAGCAGCGTGATCTTGGGGAACTTCGCCAGCGCTTCGACAAACCCGCGTTCGCGCTCCACCGTGCTCGCGGAGCCCTCTTGGTACCGCAACAGCAGCACGCGCCCCGCACCCCCCAGCACCTCCGCCACACGCTGCCCGCCCAACTGCCCGCCCCGGTAGTTGTTCGTGGCCGCAAAGCTCACGAAGTCCTTGCCGACCTGGCCCGCCAGCCCCGAGTCGATGATGACCACCGGGATCCTGGCCGCCGTCGCCTGTTGCACCGCCGGCAGCAGTGCTTGGTCGTCCAAGGGGGCCAGCACGATCGCGTCCACGCGGCTGCTGATGAAGTTCTGCACCAGCGACACCTGCTGCTCGCGATCGTCCTCCCGCTCGGGACCGCGAAAGATCAGGTCGACACGCCCCGACTCGCGGGCGGCCTGCACCGCGCCCGCGTGCACCGACTTCCAGAAATCGTGTGTGGTCCCCTTCGGGATGACGGCGATCTTCCACGGCGCCCTGGCCGGTGTCGCCGCCGCCCCGGACGCGGCGGGCTGCGTGGTTGCGCCACCCCCGCCGGGCGGCTGCCGGTCACAACTCCCAAGAGCCACGAATAGCACGCTCGCGCAGATCCACCGCATCATCTCCGCACTCCTTTGTGGGATCGATGAACCGACCGGGCCGCCTATCATAGCCGTGTGGCCTGACGCTGCAACGGGGCGCTCGACCCGCGCGGCGCGTCACACATAGCCCCCGTCCTCCGTCGGGCCATAGCTGGCGTAACCCTGCGTCGATACACTGCCCGCGCCCGGAAATGGGAGTCGCCGATGGCACCTCAGGAATGCGCAACGTCCGTTGACACGCCAGATTCGGCGCGCGAAAGCCGCGCCGTCCGCGCGCTGGACAAGCTCTACGAGTTCGAGCGGGCCCCGGTTCCGCCGCACAAGCTCCAGCCCGCGCGCCACTTCGCGGCCCTGCTGGCTGGCGAGCACGTGGCGGGCACGGAGTTCGTGATCGGCGCCCTGTTCGTCGCCTGGGGCGTGCGCACCTACGATGTTTTCGTCGGCCTGCTCCTCGGGAACACGTTGGCCGTCCTCACCTGGACGCTGGTTTGTGTGCCCATTGCCGTCCAGACGCGCCTGACTCTGTACTGGTATCTGCGCCGCATCGCCGGCCCGGTGACCACGCTTATTTACAATGTCCTTAATGCCATTCTGTTCTGTATCCTGGCCGGCTGCATGATTACCGTGTCGGCGTCCTCGATCCGGATGCTCTTTGGCATTCCGCCGCAAACCAAGTGGTACCCCGAAGACGCGCGGTTTGTCATTCTAGTCCTCGTACTCGGCGCCGTGGTCGTGACTCTGGCCATTCTGGGCTTCAAGCGGCTGGCCCAGTTCGCCCAGGTCTGTGCGCCCTGGATGTTCTTCATGTTCATTGCCGGTGCGCTCGCCCTGCTACCCGGCCTCGCCGCCAAGAGCGGGTTCGGCCCCGTCCGAAGCTGGGCGGGTTTCTGGACTCTGGCCGACCGAACGATCTGGACCGGCGCGACTCCCGATGGACGCCCGTCGATGTCCTTCTGGCAAGTCGCCGCGTTCGCCTGGATCTGTAACCTCGCCATGCATGGCGGGCTCTCGGACATGGCGCTCTTCCGCTACGCGAAAGGCATCTCCTGCGGCCTGACCTCGGCCTTCGGCATGTTCTTCGGCCATTACGTCGCCTGGATTTGTGCGGGCGTGATGGGCGCCGCCACGGCCGTCATGCTCGGCAAGACCCTGGCCGAGCTGGATGCCGGCGCGATCGCCATGCAGGCCCTGGGACTGGCCGGGGCGATTACGGTGGTGCTGGCGGGCTGGACCACGTCTAACCCGACGCTCTATCGCGCCGGTCTGGCGTTTCAGGCGGTGACCCCGGGCTGGCCGCGTTGGCTCGTGACGCTGATCGCGGGGATTGCCACCACTATGGTGGCCTGCTTCCCATTCGTGTTCACGAGACTTCTGGACTTCGTGGGCTGGTATGGACTTCTGCTGATGCCAGTGGGAGCGATCGTCTTTGCCGAGCACTGGATTTTCCCGCGCATTGGCCTGACGCGCTATTGGGTCGCGCACAAAGGACTCCTGGTGAGCTGGCCGGCGCTGCTGAGCTGGGGGGTGGCCATCGCGGTCGCGATCGCACTAGTGCAGACCCGCGTGCTGCACCTGTTCTTTCTGTTCGTTCCCATTTGGCTGCTGACAGTTGTGCTGTATACGGTCTTGGCCGCCGTGGCCGGCGCGCGAGACACACTACCCGAAATCGCGGCAGATCCAGGGCCGGTTGGGCAGGCCGTCCGCCCGGTGGAACTCGCCGACAGCGCGACGCCGCAGGTAACGCGCGGCGTGCTCTTCTGGGCCTCCGGCATGGTGGCCCTGGTGTCCCTCCTGGTGTGCGTGGTTTGGCCGTGGTGGTTCTTCGCGCAGGGCAGCGACGGCTACGACCAGCGGCTGCCGGTTTTCAAGGCCGTCATCCTGTGGGCCAGTGTCATCCACCTGACGAGCGCGACCGTTTGGGCTGTTCAGAAGGACAAACGCCGCGGCGGGTTCTGACAGTTTGCCGCTGGGGTGTGCTGTGCGGGGGCCGCGAGTCGCGATGGAGGTCAGCACCGACCCGCAAACAGGACCTCCACTGTGCGCTGTACACCTCGCCGACTGCCGCTACCATATCTTGCGGCCTGCAAGAAAACGCAGGGAGGACTGATGGAGCCACGGATGGCCACGCTACCGGAAACGATGGCACGCAAGACCGAAACCCCGACCCTGTTCGACCAGCCCCGCTTGCGACCGATCCCCGTCGGCACTGTGAGCCAACCCGCCTGGGAGCCCGGCGCGGACGACGAGGACGGCCACGGTTCGGTCGCACTGCCGCCGAAAGACAAACCGGGCCCTGCGGCCCATGCGCCCGCGACTGGAAGCAAGCCCAAGGCAGAACCCGCACGGCCGAGGGCGGCTGTGCCGCACCGGCGGACCGCCCGCTCGCGCACCGTCACGGCCGAGACGCTCGCCACCCAGCAGCGCGACATCTCGGTCTCGGAGTTCTTCGCCAAGAACCGCCACCTGCTGGGCTTCGACAACAAGCGCAAGGCGCTGCTGACCACGGTGAAGGAGGCGGTCGACAACAGCCTCGACGCGTGCGAGGAGGCCGGCCTGCTGCCGGAGCTGTGGATCACGATTGACCAGCTCGCCGAAGAGCGCTTCCGCGTCACCGTCCGCGACAACGGGCCGGGCATCGTGAAGGCCCAGATCGCGAACATTTTCGGCAAGCTGCTGTACGGGTCGAAGTTCCACCGCCTCAAGATGGCCCGCGGGCAGCAGGGCATCGGCATCTCGGCCGCCGGCATGTACGGGCTGATCACGACGGGCAAGAGCGTGCACATCACGTCGCGCACGGCTCCGAGCAAGCCGGCCCATCACATGCAGATTCAGATGGACACGGCGAAGAACCGCGCGGATGTCGTGCACGAGGTGGAAGTCGAAGTGCCCTGGGAGCGCGGCACCGAAGTGATCATCGAGCTGGTCGCGACGTACGCCAAGGGCCGGCAGTCGGTCGACGAGTACATCGAGCAGACCGCCATCGCCAACCCGCACGCCCTCATCCATTACGTCTCGCCGGCCCCGGAGCACCGCGAGTTCCCGCGCGGCACCGAGGAGCTGCCGGCCGAGACGCGCGAGATCAAGCCGCACCCGCACGGCATCGAGCTGGGCGTGCTGATGAAGATGCTCAAGGACGCCAAGCCGCAGAAGAAGGGCGAGCGCTCGGTGCGGCTGAGCGGGTTTCTGCAGAGCGAGTTCTGCCGGGTGAGCAGCCGGACGGGGCAGGAGATCTGCGAGACGGCGAAGCTGAGCCCGACGGCGCGGGCCCACGAGATCGGCACGCACGACGTCGAGCAGCTCTATCAGGCCATGCAGACCGTCAAGATCATGGCCCCGCCGACGGACTGCCTGGCCCCGATCGGCGTGCGGAACCTGCTGGCGGGCCTGCTCAAAGAGGTCAAGGCCGAGTTCTTCACCGCGACGACGCGCGACCCGGCGGTCTATCGTGGCAATCCGTTTCAGATCGAGATTGCGCTGGCCTACGGCGGCAACCTGCCCGCGGACCAGCCGGCCCGCGTTATCCGGTTCGCCAACCGCGTGCCGCTCATGTACCAGCAGTCCGCCTGTAGCGCGTTTAAGAGCGTGCTGGACGTGGATTGGCGGAATTACAGCCTCTCGCAGCCGTCCGGCTCGCTGCCCGCCGGCCCGCTGGTCGTGATGATCCACATGGCCAGCGTGTGGGTGCCGTTCACGAGTGAGAGCAAGGAAGCCATCGCCGACTACGACGAGATTCGCAAGGAGATGAAGCTCGCCTTGCAGGAGTGTGGCCGGAAGCTGGCGGCGTACGTCCGCCGGCGCCGGCGCCAGCGAATGGAAAGCGAGCGGCGGAATATCTTCGAGCGCTACATCCCCGACGTGGCCGAAGCGCTAGCCAACCTCACCGGCCAAAGCGAGGACCGCCTGCTCCGCGAACTGCGGGCGATTGCCAAACAGCGAACGGCGGTAGCCGACGTCGAGTTGGACGAGAACGGCAAGCCGGTCGCCGCCGGCGCTGTAGCGGCCGACCCCCGTGTCGGCCGTCCCGTAGGGGCCGACGACTCGTCGGCCGAGGGTGCGGACGAGCTCACCGGCGACGCGAGCACGGTGATTGTGCCGGAAAACGAGGCCGCGGAGGTGCCGGAAGGCCTATTCGAAGAGAACGGCAACGGCGCGGGCAAGAAGCGCCGCGCGCGCAGTAAGCGGAACTGACGAGCATTTCTTTGGCGCACCCTTGGGGCCGAATATGAAAGTCCGCGAGATGATCCGATTGCTGGAGAAGGACGGCTGGTACCTGGTGGCTACACGCGGCAGCCATCGTCAGTACAAGCACGCCCAGAAGCCTGGGCGCGTCACGATTGCCGGGGCGCCAAATGACGACCTCGCGCCTGGCACGCAGAACAGTATAATAAAGCAGGCGGGACTGAAAGGAGGTCGCTGATGCGCTACGGCGTGGTCATCGAGAAGGCGAACGGGAACTACTCCGCGTACGTTCCTGATTTACCCGGATGCGTGGCGACAGGTGCGACGGTCGCGGACGTGCAGCGTGAGATCCGGGCGGCGATCGCGTTTCACCTGGACGGCCTGCGCGAAGACGGTCTGCCGGTTCCTCAGCCCACGAGCATTTGTGAGTACATCGAACCGTGAGTGAGCCCGCATTTGTAGGAGATGGGCTCGGCGAGCCGGGAGACAAGCTCGTAGGATTATTCGTTCGCCACTTCGTAAGCCTCGCGTGCGTTCACGCGGGAATGGGCAAACGGCGCGGGCAAAGCGAGGTCGAGCGGTCGCATTCGTTCAACGTGTCGGGTTTCGTGATCTCCGTCACAGATCAGTGGCTGTGGGTAACCGCCGGCCACATCATCGATGAGGTGGACAAGCTGCTGCGCGGAGGCCGCACACTCACCTATTGCCGGTTCCTCGATTGGGGACAGTCTCGCAAGTATCACGATACCATTCCGGTCGAGTTCGAGTCCCTGCGAAAGGGTCGCATCGGCGGCGACGACGATTGCGACTGCGCCGTGTTTCCTCTCAGTCCGTCATATCGCCAGATGTTGGAGTCAAATGGGGTCGTGGCCCTGGACGAAGCAGCTTGGGCCGCTCCGCCTTGCCTGGAGAAAGTGGACTGTTGTCTGCTCCTCGGAATCCCCCACGAATTGACCGTGAGGCAGGAGGATCGCGCGCCCGGTCTGCACCGGGTCGAGGTGTGCCCCACTTGCACTTTACACTACGTTCACCCTGTGTCGGAGCCGCCGCCGGTCTTTTCGCCGAAGGCGGCGCCGCGAATCTATGGGAGGATTGAGCTACGCGGTCCGAGGCACCTCGAGAGCATCGAAGGTATGAGCGGCGGCCCGCTACTCGCGGTCAAACGTGGCAGCGATGGAGCCATCCGATACTGGGTGGTCGGCGTGCAAAGCAGTTGGCACAGGCCTACCTGTACGATCGCCGCCTGGCCGATCGCCGACTTTTTCAACCGTGTTCGACAGGTGCTCATCGATCGCGCCGGGGCGTCCCACGCGTCTGCCGGGGCGGGGGCCCAGTAGAGAACGAATCGCGGGGGTAAGCGTTCAAGTATCGTGCTCGGCGGTTTGTTGGCGAAGGCCTGGGGCCGTGCCGCCGCCCATTGGGTCACCGCCCGAACGGCTATTCACGTGAGCGCAACGCTGGTACATTCTGCGGGGTGCCAAGACCAGGACATCCATCTACGGAGATTCGTCCATGCTGAAGCACACCGTGCTGGTTCTCGTCGCCCTGTCTATCGGCCAGGCCCTCGGCCAGAGCCGCCCGGGCTGGACCCAGCTTTCCCTCTCCACCTGCCGCGTCGACGCGTTCCGGGCCGCGAACCCGGACAGCGACGGCCGCGGCGTGGTCATCGCCATCCTGGACACCGGCGTCGATCCCTCGATTCCGGGTCTTACGCACGCGCCGGACGGCGGCGTCAAGGTCATCGACCTCCAGGACTTCACCGGCGACGGCGACGTGGAGCTGGAGCGGATCCGGCTCGACCCGCAGACCGGCAAGCTGTCGCGGCCGGGCGACGATGGCGAGCCGATCGAGTACACGCCGCCTGAGCTGCCCACGGCCCCGGCCGGCGAAGAGCGGCGTTGGTGGTTCGGCGAGTTCAACGAGCACAAGTTCGTCAACGCCGACCAGGCCGACCTCAACGGCAACGGAAAAACCGACGACAAGTTCCCGGTGCTGGTGACTGCGCTGGAGGGTGACGGGGACGACCAGGCGGTCTGCTACGTCGACACGAACGTCGACCGCAGCTTTGCCGACGAGAAGCCGCTGCAGAACTACAAGCTCAAGTTCGACACCTTCACGTTCCACCGTGACGAGCCGGAGACACAGATCCCGCCGATGACGTTCGCGGCAAACATCTTCCTGCGGCAGGCCAAGGTCGTGTTCCACTTCGACAACGGCGCTCACGGCACGCACGTCGCCGGCATCGCCGCCGGGTATCGCATCGACGACCAGGACAACTTCCACGGCGTGGCCCCCGGCGCGAAAGTCATCGGGCTGAAGATCGGCATGGGCGCCCTCGGCAGCCCGAGCGTCACCGAGAGCATGAAGAAGGCGATCGAGTACGCCGCGCGCTTCGCGCGCGAGAAGGGCGTGCCGGTGGTCTGCAATCTCTCGTTCGGCGTCGAGTCGGAGATCGAAGGGGACTCCGACGTCGACAAGTTGTTCGACAAGGTCCTGCGCGAGAACCCGTACCTTGTGTTCTGCACGTCGGCCGGTAACTCCGGGCCGGGCCTGTCGACGGTCGGTACGCCCGCGGCCGCAACCGAGGCGATCTGCGTCGGGGCGCTCATGGCAGCCGACACCGGGCGCGACGTGTCCGGTTTTACGATGGAGGCGCCGGTCGTCACGCCGTTCAGCTCGCGCGGCGGGGAGCTCGACAAGCCGGACGTCGCCGTGCCGGGCTGGTCGACGTCGACGGTGCCGCGCTGGGTGCGCGGCGGCGACTTCTGGTCGGGCACGAGCATGGCCAGCCCGTACGTGGCTGGTCTATGTGCCAGCCTCATCAGCCACGCGATGCGGCTTGACGCCCAGGCGAAAGTCCGCGCCTGCGACGTGCGCCGCGCGCTGTGCCTCTCGGCCCAGTCGCTGCCGGGCGCGACGGTGCTGGATGCCGGCTACGGCGTGCCCGATCTGCCGAAGGCGGCGGAGTTGCTGCCGAAGATCCTGAAGGCGGCCAAAGACGATCCGATCGTCAGTTACGACATCTCTACGCCGTCCCCGCACGGGCACAAAGGGAAGGCCCGGGCGGCGTATTGGCGGAGCACGTATTACCCGCAGGACGAACGGCAGACGTTCACGATCTCGCCGGTGTTCGCCCCGATGACCGACGCGTCCGTGCGGGCCTCGTTTACGCGCAAGTTCGAGCTGCGCGCGCAGACGCCGTGGTGCCGCGTGCCGCAGGAGACGATCTACCTCCACGCCGAGCAGAGTACCCGCGCCTTTGTCGAGTACGACCCGGCGCAGCTCACCGGACCCGGCCTGCACGTCGGCGTGGTCGAGGCCGTGGCCGACGGCCAGGTCGCGTTCCGGCTGATCAACACGATTATCGTGCCGTATCGCTTCACCGCGGAGGAGGACTTTACGAAGGCCTTCAAGGGGCAGACGGTGAAGGGCTGGACGCCGGACCGGTACTTTGTCGCCGTCCCGCCCGGCGCGTCGGCGATGCACTTGGTCCTGTCAGCCCCGGAAGGGCAGACCTCGAAGGCCGGCGTGAGCAAGATCTTCGATCCGGGCGGCGCGTCCTTTCCCGGCGGCGGTCGGCTCGACACGGCGAACGGACGGCGCGAGGTCGAATGGACAACTGCGGAGGATTTAACGCCCGGCGTGTGGGAGATCGCGGTCCTCGCGGACCGGCCGGACAAACAGTGGCCGTACGATTTGAAGGTGCAGTTCTTCGGCCTGCACGCCAATCCGCGGAAGATTACCAAGGGGTCGGCGTCGAAGCCCGCGGGCGACGTGGTGGTGACGAACCTGTTCGAGAAACCGGTCGCCGCAACGGCCGACGGCCAGATCGAAGGCTTCCGCCTGCAGAAGGACGACAAGTTCAAAGGGCTCAAGGACGAGCTGACGTATGCGATCACGGTCGATGAGCGCTGTGACCGCATTCGCCTGCACCTGGAGATGACGCCCGAGGATTACGCCACCACGACCGACATCGCGGTGCTGGTCAAGGACTCCGACGGCCAGGCCGTATACAAGTCGGCTTTTGAAGGCCGCACCCACGAGGCGACGTTCAGCACCGGCGGGAAGAACACGCTGGAGCTGGCGATCACCGCGGGGTTTGCCGTTGCCGATGACAAGCGCGAGACGCCGATTACCGTCCAGATCGATCAGCTTCTGGCCAGCGCGGTGGGGGTGAAGGTCGCGCAGGACGGAGAGGCGAGCCTCACGTTCGCGCCGAGCGTGCCGATCAAGCTCCAGTATTCCGCGAACGAGAAGCTGAAGGACATCCCGAGCAGCCAGCGGCCAGTTGGGTTCCTGCGCTTCCGCGAACGGTCGAGCAACGATACGCTGCTGCGCGTGCCGATCGACATCGGCGGTTGATGGGCCGCGAGCGTCGACCGACTCCGTATGAGCCCCGAGCGCAAGCGACGGGTCTCGCGCAGCGCGCTACGCGGACGGGCCTGTCGCTTGCGCTCCGGGCTCGTATCCGAGTTCTCCGCGTCGCGTCGCACGCCACGAGAGGAGTGCCCATGGCCATCAAGTGTTATGCCGCCTTCGAAGCCAAGGCGGAACTCCGGCCGCACCGCTACGAGCCGGGTCCGCTCGGGCCGTTCGACGTCGAGATCGCGATCACGCATTGCGGCCTGTGCCACAGCGACATTCACCTCATCGATGACGACTGGCACATCAGCACCTACCCGCTCGTGCCGGGCCACGAGATCGTCGGGACTGTTCGACAGCGTGGAAGCGCAGTCGAGCACCTGAGCCTCGGCCAGCGCGTCGGCGTGGGCTGGCAGTGCGGGAGTTGCCTGGCGTGCGAGTGGTGCCTCCGTGGCGAAGAAACGTGCTGCAACAGGAAGCAGCCGACGTGTGTGGGCCGCCCCGGCGGGTTCGCCGATGCCATCCGCGTCGACAGCCGCTTCGCCCACCCCATCCCGGATGCGCTCGCCGCGGAGCATGCCGCCCCGCTGCTTTGCGCCGGCATCACGGTCTACACGCCGCTGAAGAGCGGCGTTAAGCCAACCAGCCGCGTGGGCGTCATCGGCGTCGGCGGACTCGGTCACCTGGCGCTGCAGTTTGCCGCCGCATTCGGGTGCGAGGTGACGGCCTTTTCCACGACGCCGGCGAAGGAGGAGGAAGCCCGCCGCCTGGGCGCCCGGCACTTTGTGGCGGGCGGGGATGCGAAGCAGCTCGAGCCGCTGGCGGGTTCGCTGGATTTCCTGCTCTCGACGGTCACTGCGCCGCTCGACTGGTCCACGTGGCTCAACGTCCTGCGGCCGCAGGGGACGCTGTGGGTCGTCGGCGCGTCGCCGGGCAAGCTCGACATTCCGCCAATGGCACTGATCGTCGGCAACAAGACGATCCGGGGCAGCGGCATCGGCACACGCGCCACGATGCAGGAGATGCTGGAGTTCGCCGCGCGCCACGGTATCCGCGCCCAGACGGAGGTCATGCCGATGCTCGTGGTGAACGCTGCCGTGCGCCACGTGCGTGAGAATCGGGCGCGCTACCGCGTGGTACTGATGAACTGAGCGGCTCGCGTTTGGGGCGTCGCCGGGTTGCGGCGTCAAGCGGCGCAACTCCGAGCGGAGCAAGGTCTTGCAGGTGCGCTGCGTGTCGTCGGGGCGGGAGCGCTGACCCCGTGTGGATTGTTCCCGGCCACCCACAAAACGCTCAGTTTTCGCTCGGTAATCGCCGATCATTCGTGTATACTTAGATGAGAAGGGCTAAACGGATCAGCCCCTGCGCTGTACGACAAGGAAGAAATCGTTTGCGAGAACCGTTGAGCTGAACCCTGGGAGGCTATAGACGACTTACCCCCGACGGGAGCGCCTCCGAGCGTTGGGTCGGGGCAGCGCAAGCCACCCACCTTGACAAAGGGTTCCAGCAAACCTCTTCCACCGGCAATCGCGGAGGTTGGACCCGCCAGGGCGACGGACGTTCCCGCCAAATCGGCCGGGCGTGCCGTCGCTTTTTTTCAGTTGAGATTGCCCCGATCCGTGCGTATCAATGGTGCGCGGCACAGTTGGGCCGACACGCCCGGAGAGGCCTTGGACATCCCGCGGACAGAACGGCAGCTCCGATCCCGGCGGGCTTGGGATGCCGAGAGCCTGCGCGATCCGCACGGGCAGCCCGACAAGGCGGCGCGCATCGAGGCCATGTTTGACGCGATCGCCGCAAGCTACGAGCGGTTTAACGCCGTCGCGACGCTCGGACGCGATGCCCGCTGGCGGCTGGAAGCCGTGGCGGCCGCCGGGGCGCGGCCCGGCGACGTGGTGCTGGACGTGTGCTGCGGGACCGGGGACATGCTCCGGGTGTTTGCCCGCGACACCTTCGCCGGGTTGCTGCTGGGCGTCGACTTCGCGGCGAACATGCTGGTCCACGCGCACTTCGAGGACCTGGATGCCGGCATCGCCCTGATTCGTGCCGACGCCCTGCGCTTGCCCCTCGCCGACAAGTCGGTGGACGTGATCAGTTGTGCGTTCGGCGTGCGGAACTTCCGCGATCTGCAAGCCGGGCTCGCGGAGATGCATCGAGTTGCGCGACCTGGCGCGCGGGTGGTGATTCTCGAGTTTGCCACGCCGGAGAGCGTCATGCAGCGCTGGGCGTACCGCCTGTATTGCGACACCATGCTGCCGTGGATCGGGGCGCTGCTCAGCCGCGAGCAGGCGGGCGCCTATCGCTATTTGCCGCGCTCGATCCGCACGTTTGAGCCCGCGTCCGAGCTGGCCCGCCGCCTGAGCAAAGCCGGTTTTGGCGACGTGACATTGCGGCGAATGAACTTCGGGGGCGTAGTGCTCTATCGCGCCGTCAAGTAGGGCAGGTCGCATTGGCTTGCGACCTGCTGAATCGTACTACGCGGTGGCGGCGTCGGACGGGGCGGGCTTCACCTGGACGTCAAGCGCACCAAGCCCCGGGCGCTGCGCCAGCCGTGCGAGCATCACATAAAGGGAGGGCACGACCACCAGCGTCAGCAAGGTGGCGAACGTGAGGCCGAAGATGACGGCGACCGCCATGCTGGACCACCACTGGCTGGATTCGCTGCGGGTCACCCACTCCAGCTTGTGGAAGTCGTAGCTGACACCCACGGCCATCGGTACGAGCCCGAGGACGGTGGTGCCGGCGGTCAACAGCACGGGCCGCAGACGCGTCGCGCCGGCCTGCACCGCGGCGGCGACCAGGTCCAGGCCGCGGCGCTGCAACACCCGCGTGTAGTCCAGCAGCACAATGGCGTTGTTAACGACGACGCCCGCCAAGCTAATCACGCCGATCCCGGTCATGATGATGCCGAAGGGCATGCGGCAGGTCAGCAAGCCGGCAAACACGCCGATGAGCGAGAGGATCACGGTGGTCATGATGATGAAGGGGATGGTGAGCGTGTTGAACTGGGCCACCAGGATCAGCACGATGAGCAGCAGCGCGATGAAGAAGGCCTTGGTGAGGAAGGCCTGCGCCTCGTCCTGCTCCTCCTTTTCACCGGCGTAGCGGACTTCATAGCCCAGCGCCAGGTTGAGCGTCTTGAGGCGCTCCTGGACGTCGTGCAGCACTGCGGTTGACAAGCGCCCCTCGGCGTCCGCCGACAGCGTAATCACCCGCTTTTGGTTGAGGCGGCTGATCGTGCCGTAGCCGCCGGCATACGAGAACTCGCCCAGCGAGCTCAGGGGTACGGACTCGCCGCGGCTGTTCGGCACGCCGAGGCGGAACAGGTCGTCGACCGTCTCGCGCTGTTGCACGGGCAGGCGAATGGTGATGTCGTATTCGTCGTTGAATTGCCGGTACTTGCCGACCTCGCGGCCGAATACGGCGGTCTTCAGGAAATTGCCCACGAGCGCGGTATTGACGCCGAGCAGCATGGCCCGGCGACGGTCGACCCGGAAGGACAGCTCCGGGCGGGCGGCCTCGTGGTCGCTGCGGAGGTTCACCAGGCCCGGCACATTGACGATGAGCTGCTGCGCCTGGGCGCTCAGCTCTTCCAGGATCCGGAAGTCCTCGCCGATGAGGCGGACGGTGACGGCGGCGCCGGTGGGCGGGCCCTCCTTTTCCTTCTCGACCTTGATCTCCGCACCCGGGAGGTCGGCCAGGGCCTGGCGCATCTCGGCGACGGCCTGCGCGGAAGGCCGCTGGCGGACTTCGTAGTCGTGAAACATCATGGTGATGTTGGCGACATGCTCACCACCGGGAGAGCCCATCATCTCCGGGCCGCCGCCCGCCCCGACGTTCGTGATCACGTATTCCAGGTCGGCGGCGAACGGCCGCAGGCGCTCCTCAATCAGCCGGGCCAGCCGGTCCGTTTCGTGGATGTTCGTGCCCTGCGGGCAGCGGATGTCGATGACCCCGCGGCGGGGATCAAAGTCGGGAAACAGCTCGACGCCATGGCCCTGCTTGCCGTACAGGATCGCCAGCCCGACGAGCAGCAGCACGGTCAGCGTGAGCGTCGTGGCCCGGTGCTCGATGGCGACGCGGAGAAAGCCGCGGTAGCCGCGCATGAACCAGCTCTGCTGGAGATCGCGCTTCTGGCGGGTCACGAACATCGCGCTGAACATCGGGTTGATGACCAGCGCCACGAACAGCGACGCCAGCAGCGTGATGATGAGCGTGATCGGCAGGTACTTCATGAACCCGCCCATGATGCCGGGCCAGAAGACCATGGGGGCAAACGCGGCCACCGTGGTCAGCGTCGAGGTGATCACCGGCCAGGCGACCTCGGCGGCGCCCGCCATCGCCGCGTCGATCTTCCGGCCGAGCAGCTGGTAGTGCCGGTAGATGTTCTCGACGATGACGATGGCGTTGTCCACGACCATCCCGACGGCCATGATCAGGCTGAAGAGCACGATCATATTGAGCGTGTAGCCCAGAAGCTGGAGGGTGACGAAGGTGAGCAGCATGCTCAGCGGGATCTCCAGGCTGACGATCAGGCTCACCCGCCACCCCATGAACACGACCATTACCGCCACGACCAGGATCATGCCGGAGAGCAGGTTGTTCTCCAGATCAGCGACCATGGCGCGGATGTCCTTCGACTGGTCGAGCGTAATGTCGAAGCGCACCCCGGCGGGAACCCGCCGCTGGAACTCCGCGACGACGTATTTCACGGCATCGGCGATGTGGATGATGTTCTCGCCGGCGCGCTTCTGGACCGTCAGCGTGATGGAGTCGGCGGGCTGGAACCCGGCCTGGCAGTTGGTCAGCCGCGAGTAGGTGCTGCGGTCCTTGAAGGTGTCCCGCACGCGGGCCACGTCGGTCAGATAGATCGGCCGGCCGTTGCGGACGGCCAGCAGCAGATGATCGACTTCTTCCGGCTCGACAAACTCGGCCGGCACGCGGACGTTGAACTTCGTGCCGGGGGTCTCCAGGCCGCCGGCGGAGATGTTCACGTTTTCCGCCGGCACCAGGGCCAAAATCTCGGGAATGGTCAACCCATACGCCGCCAGGCGATCCTGGTCGATCTCCAGGCGAATCTCGCGCTCCAGCGCGCCCAACACGTCACAATTCAGCACGCCGGGAATGGCCTCGATCACGTCTTCCAGGTTGTCCGCGATCATCTTCAGCCGGACCGGCGAGGCGTCGCCGGAGAGATTGATCATCAGAATGGGGAAGTCGGCGAAGCTGATCTCGGTCAGGGTCGGCTCCTCCGCGTCCTTGGGCAGGTCGCCCTTGGCGCGGTCGACCTTGTCGCGCACATACTGCATCGCGTCGTCGACCTTGACGTTGGGCAGGAACTCGATGGTGATGGTCGACATACCCTCGGCGCTGGAGGAGCGGATCTCCTTCACGCCCTTCAGGCCGGCCAACTCCTTCTCAATCTTGATCGTAACCGAGGTTTCGATGTCGGCGGGCGAGACGCCCTCATAGCTGGTGGTGACCAGGATGTACGGGATCGGGATGTCAGGGGCCGCCTCGCGCGGCAACGTGATGTAGCTGTACGTTCCAAAACAGGCGATCAGGAACGTGAGCACCCCGACGGTGGTGCGGTTGCGGATGGCGGCGTTGGAGACAATCACGGGGCGGACTTCACATTCCAGCGGCCCGGGGCCCGCCCGGCCGCTACGACTATTGCTCCTCGACGACGCGAACGGGCTGGCCGACGCCGACGTAGCGATGGCCAGCGACGATCAGGCGGTCGCCGGGCTGCAGGCCGCTGAGGATCCGCACGTCGCGGCCCTTGATGAACCCGAGCTCGACGTCCCGGCGCTCCGCGCGGTCCCCATTCACCACGTACACCATCTTGCCTTCTTCCATGGGGATCACGCTGGCCAGCGGGATCATGATGACGTGCTCGAGCACGCGCCGCGTCAGGCGCGTTTTCACGATCTGCCCGCTGCGGAGCAGCTCGTCACGGTTGTCGACGGCGATCTCCATCCGTGTGGTCCGCGTGCCCTCGTCGGCGATGGCCGCGATATAGGTGATGTTGCCGGCCAGGTTCGCCGCACCCGCCACTAGCGGGATGATCTCCGCCCGGTCGGCAACCTTCAGGTAGGACACGTCGCGCTCGGGAACGTCGGCCACCACCTTGACCGTGTCCAGCTCTACGATCTCGGCCACCGTATCGCCCACGCTGGCGTATTCGCCCAGCTCCATCGGCAGCCGGTTCAGAATGCCGGAGATGGGTGCGACGATCGTGGCCCGCTCCAGCTCGCGGGTGGCCTCGTCCAGGCTGGCTTTGCTGACATCCCGGCGGGTACGCGCGTCGTCCAACTCGGTCTTCGAGGTATTGCCGCGCTCAAACAGGTCCAGAATCCGCGTGTACTCGCGCTGGTCGTACTCAAACTGGGCAGCGGTCCGGTCATAGCGGGCCTGCAGCAGGTCGGTGTTCAGATACAGGATCGGTTCGCCGGCGGCGATAGGCTGGCCTTCGTCGACGGGGGTGCCTTGCGGGAGGGTCCGTGCGCGCCAGGAGACCGCGTGCGCGCGCTGGCCCGGCCGCTCGAGCCGCCCGGCCACCTCAGCCGCGACCTTGACCACGCGGTTGGGCTCCACCACGGTCGTCAGGTCAAACGTGTCCGCCAACTCGGGGGCGGCCTGCACACGCCAGACCTTGACGTTGACGGGCGGCACCTCGGGCGGCGGGGCTGAGTTCCTGGGCGGCTTCATCACGGCCACGAGACACACCAGGATCGCCGCGACCGAGATGAGGACCCCGGGGATCAGCATCCGGCGCCAGCCGGACCGCGGGCGGTCCGCCGGTCTTGGTTGTGGGTAGGGCACGGCCGTCATGAACCACGTATTTCCCAGCGTGGCGCCCGTGGCGCGCAAGACACTAGTTTATGCGCTTCTGGCCTTTCCTGCAACGAGCCGCGCGACGGTACCCGCGTCCCGGCGCGCCGGGACCGTGGACCGACTCGGTTATCGGATGAAGACCGGCCCGCGCCCCAGGCGAAACGTGTGCCCTGCCGTGGCCAGAAGGAGCAGAAGCGCCCCGCTTGGCGCCGTTATGGTGGCCCTTATAGAATCTACAGGGTGAGAGAGGGTGACATCTCGAGTGGGCGCAGGCAGGGAGTGCCAGCATCCGCTGCAAGACCGGCAATGAGCGCACTGCCACTGCTTCGCCACGAGCCGTGGCCGATCCAGGGCGCCGCCGTGCAAGCCTGTGGTCGTGCGAAGCGCGCGTCGTGACCGCCGGGTCGGCGAAAGGAGTCAGCGACATGACCGACGAGGTAGAACAGTTTGATACCTGCCAGGATTGTGGGGCCACCATCTATCCCGAGCACCTGGAGAAGCGGGTGGCGGAGCACTGGGAGGGTAAGCTGCTCTGTCCGTTCTGCTTGCGCGCGAAGCGTTCGGCATCGGCGGTGGGGGTGGCGCCGCCAGTTGCGGCACCGGCGACCCCGCAGCCGGTGGCGCTGGTGGAGCTCGAGTCGGCCGAGGCCCGCTCCGGGGGCGACGCGCCGATCGCCTATGATACGAAGCCGACCGCCATCCGCGCGATCGGCGGCGGCCCCGGCGGCATGCCGGTCGGGCAAGTGGCCGAAGGGCAGTACCGGCGGGCGCTGCTGCCGGGCTCGCCCAACGCGACGCGCTGCAAGACCTTCCACTGCAAACTGGCCGATGGCCCGATTGCGTACATGTGCGAGCAGATCAACGAGTGGGCCGACGGCGACGAGAGCATTGAGATCAAGTTCGCCACGAGCACGATCGGTGTCGTCGAGGGGAAACACGTGGACCCGCACTTGATCATGACCGTCTTTTACTAATGAAGCTCGCGCGGTTTCTAACGGACGATGGCCGGCAGGTGGTCGGGCGGCTCCACGACGAGCGGACGGCCCAGCCGCTGGTGGGCGAAGTGTTCGGCGAGCTCGCGTTCGCCGCGCAGAGTGTCCTCGTGCGCGGGCTCCTGCCGCCCGTGCAGCCGCCAAACATCTTTGCGATCGGGCGCAACTATCGCGCGCATGCGGCGGAGACCGGTGCGCGTCTGCCTGAGCAGCCGCTGATTTTTCAGAAAGCGACGACGACTCTGCTTGGGGCGGGGCAGATGATCCGTTTGCCACTAAGCGCGCCCGACGAGGTTGACTTCGAAGCTGAGCTGGCGCTCGTGATCGGGCGGCGCGCCCGGCGGGTCGCGGAGGCGGCGGCGCTCGATTTCGTGCTGGGGTATACCTGCGCCAACGACGTCTCGGCGCGGGATTGCCAGCGCAACGACAAGCAGTGGGCACGGGCGAAGGGCTTCGACACATTTTGTCCGCTGGGGCCCTGGCTCGTGACGGCCGACGAGCTCGACCCGGACCGCTGCGCGATTCGCAGCCGCCTGAACGGCCGGCTCATGCAGGATGCCTGCACCAGCGACATGGTGTTTTCGTGCCGGGCGCTGGTGAGCTACCTGTCGCACCAGTTCACGCTGCTGCCCGGGACCGTCATCCTGACCGGGACGCCGGGCGGCGTCGGAATGGCCCGTCAGCCGCCGGTGTTTCTGCGGGACGGGGACCGGATCGAGGTGGAGATCGAGGGCATCGGAGTGCTGTCGAACCCGGTGGCGCGTGAGCGATAGTTGGGGATGCTATTGTCGCCGGGCCTGGCAGCGCCTACACTATAGTCTTGAGCGGTCTGGAGCGCCGCCGACGCAGTAATGAAAGGCGCTCCCGCAAACGGGGTGGGGTGTTCTCGTCACTGGAACGAGGCTCGGGCGACGACGGGCTAGCCAGTCGTCGCTGTCATCGGTACGTGCGCCCTTCCGAGGGCAGAATCGGGGACGACGGATGTCAGACCAGAAGCCCAACGGCACCGGCAACGAACGGGGGCCGAGGAATCAGCCGGGCGCGGCACTGCCGGGTGGCGGCGACGAGCCCGGCATCTTCGAAGGCGTGCTCGAACTGGACGCCCAAGGGGCCGGGTTCCTGCGCTCGCGCCGGCGGCACCTGGCCGTTCACCCGGACGATCCCTACGTGTCGGTGGACGCGGTACGCAAGTTCGGCCTGCGCGGGGGTGAGCTGTTGCGCGGTCCTGTCGCGCGGGTGGACAACAAGGGCAATCGGCGCTTCAAGTTGGCACGCATCGATGCGGTCGAGGGCACGAAGGCCGGCGACTGGCTGCCGCCCACGCCGCTGGCCGAGACGACGGCGATCGACCCGCAGGAAGTGCTGCGGTTCGACACGGCGGGCGGGCCGCTCACGATGCGCGTCGTGGACCTGTTCACCCCAATCGGCCGCGGGCAGCGCGGCCTGCTCGTGGCGCCGCCCCGTACGGGCAAGACGATTCTCCTGCAACAAATGGCCCACGGGATCGCCGTCAATCACCCCGACGTGTACATGATCGTGCTGCTGGTCGACGAGCGGCCGGAGGAAGTGACCGAGATGCGCCGGAACGTGCGCGGCGAAGTCATCGCCTCGAGCAACGACCAGGATGTGAACTCGCACATCCGGGTGGCGCGGCTGGTGATCGAGCGGGCGCGCCGGCTGGTCGAGTTCGGCCGGAATATCGTGATCCTGCTCGACTCGATCACGCGGCTGGCGCGGGCGTTCAACAACTTCGTGGGCACCAGCGGGCGGACGATGACCGGCGGCCTGGACATCCGGGCGCTGCAGGAGCCCAAGCAGATCTTCGGCGCGGCGCGGAACGTGGAAGGCGGCGGCTCGCTCACGATCATCGCGTCGGCCCTGATCGACACGGGCAGCCGCGCGGACGAGTTCATCTTCCAGGAGTTCAAGGGCACCGGCAACATGGAGCTGGTGCTCAACCGCGAGCTCGCGAACCTGCGGATCTGGCCGGCGATGGACCTGAACCAGTCGGGGACGCGCAAGGAGGAGAAGCTGTTGTCGGCGGAGACGCTCCAGAAGGTCTACATGCTGCGCCGGCAACTGAACGATCTGCCGGTTGCCAAGCAGATGACGACCCTGCTGGAGCGCATGCAGAAGTCGCCGACCATGGACGCGTTCCTCGGCGGCTTGCGGGCGTAGCGGTCCGTTGAATTGGGGGACTGTCCGCCGCGGCGGACCGAGCCGTACCGCCCTGACGACCGCCGGAACGCGCTCCGGCGAGGTGCCTGTCCCCTATTTCAACGGCGGAGGCCGACGGGCTTGATTCTGGGACTCCTTTCCGACACGCACGGCCGCCGACAGATTACCGCCGCCGCGCTGCGGCTGTTGCAGCAGCTCGGCGCCGAAGCGTTCGTCCACTGCGGCGACGTGGGTGGGCCGGAGATGCTCGACGAGTTCGCGGGACTGCGCGCCTGGGTCTTGTATGGCAATATGGATGACATGGACACCGCGCGGCGGTGCGATACCGAGGAGGGTGGCCTGACCATCGGCCTGCGAGGGCCGTTGCGGTTTGAGCTGGACGGTCGCGCGCTGGCCGTCTTTCACGGGCATGAGGCAGAATTCGCGCGTTGGATGGACGCGCTGGACACGAAGGGTACGCTCCCGCCCGGCGGCGGTCGCTGCGCTTACATCCTGCATGGTCACACCCACCGCATCCGGGACGTGCGTGTCGGCGCGGTGCGAATCATCAATCCGGGGGCTTTGTATCGCGCGGCGTTCCACACCGTCGCGACGCTGGACTTGGGGTCGGACACCGTCGAGTTCTGGCAGGTGAACGACGAAGGGCGCGCCGGCCGACCGGTGCGGTACAAACCCGACCGCCGATGACGTTCCACTTCCTCGATTGCGTTTGTCCGCCTGCCGCGATCGGGTACAATGGATCAGCTGAATGAACTGGCGCAAGAACCCGCTGGGGGCGATGGGGTTCTTCCGTAGGTTGCGGCGGGAAGGGCTTTAGGGCGCACGGTCCCGCAGCGATGCCCACATCGCGCCGAGGAGCAAGAGGCGTGAGAAACGTGACGCGGGTTGCAGGTTGCGGGTTGGTGATCGCGCTGCTGGTCGGGGCGCGGGCCCGTGGGCAGGACGCCGGGGCAATTGTCGCATGGGGAGGCAACGACCATGGCCAATGCAGCGTCCCCGCACCGAACACGGGTTTCGTCGCCGTCGCGGCGGGCTATTACAGCAGTCTGGGCCTGAAGGCTAACGGCTCGATTGTGAAATGGGGACCGGGCGACCCCGTGCCGTCGCCGAACTCCGGGTTCGCGGCGATCGCGGCCGGTATTTACCACTGGCTCGGGGTAAAGACCGACGGCTCGATCGTGGTGTGGGGACAGTGCTCCAAGGATGTGCCACCGCCGAACTCGGGCTTCGTGGCCGCTGCCGGCGGCTATCAATTCAGTTTGGGGCTGAAGACCGACGGCTCGCTCGTCGCCTGGGGAGACGACCAGTACGGCCAGTGCACCGTGCCGGCACCGAACACGGACTTCGTAGCAGTCGCCGCCGGCGGTTGGCACGGTCTCGGCCTGAAGGCTGATGGCTCGATTGCGGCGTGGGGACAAAACGGATACGGCGAGTGCGATGTGCCGGCACCGAACGCGGACTTCGTGGCGGTCGCGGCAGGCGATTACCACAGCCTCGGCCTGAAGGCCGACGGTTCGATCGTGGCCTGGGGCGCCGGCCAGCCCGGCCAATCCGGCTGGCCGCATTATGGGCAATGCAACGTCCCGGAGCCGAACACGAGCTTCATGGCGGTTGCGGGAGGCTCCGAGCACAGTCTCGGCTTGAAAGCGGACGCCTCGGTTGTGGCCTGGGGATACAACTATTACGGCCAGTGCAATGTCCCCACGCCCAACACGGGCTTCGTGGCGGTCGCGGGTGGCGGATACCACAGTCTGGCCCTGAAAGCCCACTGCGGCGATCTGAACTGTGATGGCACGGTCGATTTCGGTGACATCAACCCGTTCGTCCTCTTGCTGAGCAACGCGACGGCATGGCAAGAGACGTATCCGGCGTGCCATATGCTCAATGGCGACATCAACGGCGACGGGACCTACGGCCAGGGGTCCTTCGGCGACATCAATCCCTTCGTGGCCCTACTGACTGGCGGCTAACGCCGTTTGACTGCAAGCTGGTACATCCGCCGTCCCTCCTGGAGATACTTGATCTCGTAGTTGGTCGCGATGCGCGCCGCTTCTACGCCGAACTCGGGATCGTCGAACGGGGTCTCGTACAGCTCGAGGTGACCGAGCAGCAGCGCGCGGATGACGTCGAAGTATTCGGCGTGATCGGTCTGCACCGCCCAATGGCCGCCGTGACGGAGGCACTGCACCGCGGCCTCCACGAAAGGCGGCTGAAACAGACGCCGTTTGTGGTGGCGGCGCTTGGGCCAGGGGTCCGGGTGGTAGACGTGCAGGGCAGTCAGCGACTCCCGCGGGCAGACGATGCGGATGAAATGACTCCCGTCGATACGCAGCAGCCGCACGTTGGGGACCTTCCAGCGCTCCATGCGATCCACGGCGAAACGGTAAAACTCGTTGGCCCACTCGATGCCGAAGAAGTTGCGTTCCGGCCGGGCGCGGGCCCGGCGCAGCAGAAATGCGGCCTTGCCGGTGCCGATCTCCAGCTCGACCGGCCGATCGTTGTGGAAAACAGATTCCCACGTGAAGTTCTTGAGCTCCGGCAGGTCGACGGCGACGGGGGTCAGCATGGCAGCCACGACTATCGGACTTCGACGGCGCCGCGGCGGCCGTCGATCACGTTGGAGCGTTTCCGCGCCGATGTTAACCGTGCCGAGCCGGGCGCGTACCGGCCGGCACTCGACGGCCTTTCTAAAGGAAGTGAAGCCGTGGGGCAACATCCAGCGACGTCGGTGGAGCGTAGGAGCGAGCCGCGCTATCCGAAGGCGTTTGCTTTTTGGGTCCGTCCGCCTGGGACGATGCGGCGGACCAGCGCCTGGATGCTGGACATGTCGACGCGCGGGGCGGCTTTCCTCACCGCGACCGACGAAGCACCGCTGGTCGGAGCACGGATCGAGTTCATCGAAATGCAGACGCCGGACCGCATGGTGCGTGAGGATGCCGGACCGTTGCCGCGCTTCGCCCGCGTGCTGCGCCATGACGGCGCCAGCGGTCTCACGCGTCGCATCGCGGTGCAGTTTGAGGCGGACACACGCGCGGAAACGGACGTTTGCCCGCACCGCGTGGCGACGATGATGTGCCCGCAGGGGCACGGCGTGCCGCCGTTGGTGCTGCCCGGCTTTCCGTTGTCGGCACAGGCACATTCCGGAGTCGTGGGAGTATCAGGCTGAGGCTGGATCGGGGGCTTCGGGGTCCAAACCAAGCTCGTGAATGACCTGCGGAAGCCGCGCGCGGTCGAACTGACCGACGCGGGCCAGCTCGGTCAATGCGGCCAGCGCGATATGTTCGGCGTCGTTCTGGAAATGCCGCCGCAGGGCGGTCCGCGAATCGCTGCGGCCGAAGCCGTCGGTGCCGAGCGCGCATAGGCCGGCGGGGGTCCACGGAGACAGTCGCTGGGCGACGGAGCTTACATAGTCCGAGGTTGCGACGACCGGCCAGGGTTCATCGGCGAGTGCATGCGCGAGGTGCGGCACGCGCGGCGGCTGGTCCGGATGCAGCCGGTGCCAGCGCTGGCACGCTAGCGCGTCGCGGTAGAGCTGGTTGTAGCTCGTGGCACTCCAGACGTCGGCGGCCACTTGGCACCGGTCGCGCAGCAGCTCCTGGGCTCGCAGCGCCTCGTTGAGGAGCGGGCCGCTGCCGAACAGGTGCACGCGCGGCAACTTGCCGGGTTGCGTCGGCGGCTTGAATTTGTATAGGCCGTGGAGGATGCCGTCGCGGATGGCGGTGCGGCCGGAGGCGGGGTCTTCCGACATTCTACGGCCGGCGGGGGCGCCGGCCGCTACAACTCCACTCGCTACATCGTCCGGCATGGGCGGCATGGGGTAAGTCTCGTTGTACACCGTCAGATAGTAGAAGATGCTCTCGCCCGCCTCGTACATCCGCCGGATCCCGTCCTGGACGATGACCGCCAGCTCGTAGGCAAAGGCCGCGTCATAGGCCACGCAGTTCGGCACGGTGCTGGCGTGCAGGTGGCTGTGCCCGTCCTGGTGCTGGAGCCCCTCGCCCATGAGCGTCGTGCGGCCGGCGGTCGCCCCGACGAGGAACCCGCGGCAGCGCAGGTCGCCCGCCGCCCAGATGAGATCGCCGATCCGCTGGAAACCAAACATCGAGTAGAAGAGGAAGAAGGGGATCGTGCTCAGACCGTGGGTAGCGTACGCGCTGCCGGCGGCGATAAACGACGCCATCGCGCCGGCTTCCGAAATGCCCTCCTCCAGAATCTGCCCGTTCTTTCGCTCCTCGTAGCGCATCAGGAGATGCGCGTCGACCGGCTCGTAAAGCTGGCCCGTGTGGGCGTAGATGCCGAAGCTGCGAAAGAGGGCTTCCATGCCGAACGTGCGGGCCTCGTCCGGCACGATCGGGACGATCAGCTTGCCGATTCGCTTGTCGCTCATCAGGCGGTTGATCATGCGGACGAGGGCCATGGTCGTCGCGACTTTGCGGTCGCCGCTGCCGCCGAGGAACTCGTCGAACAGGCTGAGCGGGGGCGCCTCGAGCGGTCGGGCCCGTACGACGCGGTGCGGCACGAAGCCGCCCAGCGCTCGCCGGCGCTCCAGCAGGTACTGCTGTTCGCGGCTGTCCTCGGCGAAGCGGCAGAAGGGGGCCTCGTGGATTTCGGCAGCGCTGATCGGAATCTCGAACCGGTCGCGAAACGCCCGCAACTCCTCCTCATTGAGCTTCTTCTGCTGGTGCGTGATGTTGCGGCCTTCGCCCGCCTCGCCGAGACCGTAGCCCTTGATCGTGCGCGCCAAGACGACGGTCGGCTGGCCGTGGTGGGCGACGGTGGCGGCGTAGGCGGCGTGCACCTTCTCGGGGTCGTGGCCGCCGAGCCGCAGGTTGCGAATCTGGTCGTCGGTCAGATGGTCGACGAGCCGCAACATGCCCGGGTCGCGGCCGAAGAAGTGCTCGCGCGTATACGCGCCCGGCTCGACCGCGTACCGCTGGTACTCCCCGTCGACGACGCGGCCCATGTGCTCGATGAGCAGCCCGTCGGTATCGGCCGCGAAGAGCGGGTCCCAGTCGCTGCCCCAAATGACCTTGATCACGTTCCAGCCGGCACCGCGGAAGGCGGCTTCCAGTTCCTGGATGATGCTGCCATTGCCGCGCACCGGGCCGTCCAACCGCTGGAGGTTGCAGTTGATCACCCAGGTCAGATTGTCGAGCTGCTCGCGGGCGGCGAGCGTGATCGCGCCGAGACTCTCGGGCTCGTCCATCTCGCCGTCACCGAGAAAAGCCCACACCCGCGACCCGCTGGTGCGCATCAGCCCGCGGTCTTCCAGGTAGCGATTGAACCGCGCCTGGTAGATGGAGTTGACCGGTGCCAGCCCCATCGAGACGGTCGGGAATTCCCAGAAGTCCGGCATCAGCCACGGGTGCGGATACGAGGACAACCCGCCGCCGGGCGCGAGCTCGCGGCGGAAGTTCATGAGCTGATGCGCGTCGATCCGGTGTTCGATGTAGGCGCGGGCGTAGATGCCGGGCGAGGCGTGCCCCTGAAAGAAAATCTGGTCGCCGGAGGAGTTGTCGGTCTTGGCGCGGAAGAAGTGGTTGAAGCCCACTTCGAGCAGCGTGGCGGACGAGGCGAAAGTGGAGATGTGGCCGCCGATGCCCTCACACATGCGGTTGGCACGGACGACCATCGCCATCGCGTTCCAGCGGACGAAGCTCTTGATGCGGCGCTCGATCTGCCGGTCGCCGGGATAGGGCGGCTGCTCAGACCGGGGGATGGTGTTGACGTATGGCGTATTGGCGGCAAAGGGGATGGGGACCTGCCGCTTGAGGGCCCACTGGTGGAGCTGGTTGAGGAGGAACTGGGCTCGGTGCGTTCCGCCGCGATGATGAACCGCCTCCATGGACGCCAGCCATTCGGCGGTTTCAAGGGGGTCGGCGTCCTGTGAGGCGCTGGGGAGCGGTTCGTGCGTCGGCGGTTCGGGTGACTTGGGCATCGTGACGCCTCCCTGGTGGATTCAACAAGGTACGGTAGCCCGCAAGCGCTCATCGTCAAGCAAACGAAGTCCGCGATTCTGGGAGCACGGACCCGCGGGGATCAGCTCGGGGCTACCGGGCATCCGCGGGCTGCGAGTCTGGTGGCGGTGTCCGCTGCAATTGCGCCAGCGCCGTGGTGCACGCCTCGCGGACCTTGGGATGTGCGTCTTGCGTGCCGGCGGTCAACGCTTCCCGCGCCGCGTCGCCGCCGATCTGGCCGAGGAGCCTGGCCAGTTCGTGCCGTACGCCCCAGAAAGGATCGTCCCGCAGCGCCGCCGCGAGAGCTTCCGCCACCGCCGGACTGGGCGGCTGCTTCCCCTCCGGGCGCTGGCCGATGGCGGTCGGTAGCGCTGCCGAGGTGGCGGACGGGCCGGCGGCCAGCGCACGGGCGGCGAAAATCCGGCCGATGGGATCGGGGTCGCGGGCGAGTTGCGTGAGCCACAGGTCCCGCGGCTTGACCTCGCGTAGCTCCGCGAGCACGGCGTGGCCCGGATCGACGCGGAACAGGGTCGGACGGCAGCGCAGGGGCACCACAACGTGCTCCTCGCTCCGGGTAATGGCCCGCGTCAACCGCACCGCTGGCTCGTCTTCACCTGGTCGCAGCTCCAATTCCAACGGGAAATGGAACGGCTCGGACACCGGACCGCCCGGCTCGGCGGTGCACGGCGACTGGCGGATGTCGACCTCGGCGGCGCGCTCGTCCTCGTTCCATTGCAGCGTTACTTCGAGCACCGGGTGGCCGGGCCGCTCGGTCCAGTCGTAGAAGAAGCGCTCCAAGGAGCGCCCGGTCACCTGCTCCGCCGTCTGCCGCAGATCCACAGTTTCGACCGTTCCCAACGCGTGGGCTGTGCAAAAACGCTGGATGACACGCCAGAACGCGTCGTCGCCGAGCCGGGCACGCAGCATGTGCAGCACCCACGCCCCCTTGGCGTACGCCCGCCCATCGAAGAGCTGCCCTGGATCGTCGTAATAGCGGTCTATGATGGGGCGGCTGCGGTCGTCCGCCAGCGCCCATTGCGCCTTCTCAAGCAGCGCATAGGCCAGCGCGTCAGGGCCCTCGTACTGCCCCACCCAGAGAACTTCGAAGTAACTCGCGAACCCCTCGTTGAGCCACAGGTGGGCCCACTCGCGGCACGTCACCAGGTCGCCGAACCACTGATGCGCCAGCTCGTGGGCGAACACGGCGTCCGTGTCCGGGTCGCCTGACGGCGGACTGGAGATCAGGTACCCGGCGTCGAGCGTCGTTGCACTCGTGTTCTCCATGCCCCCCATGGCGCCGTAGCAGCACACCTGCGCGTACTTGTCCCACGGGTACGGCACGCCGATCCGCTGGCTGAAGAACTCGAGCATCGCCGGCGTGCGGCCGAAGGTCGGCGCGATCTCTGCGGCCCGACCCTCCGGCACCCAGTAGCTCAGGGGCACGTCGTGCCAGCGCTCTTCGCGGACATCGAAACGTCCTACGACCAAGCTGATGAGATAGGCCGCGTGCGGCTTGTCCTGGAGCCAATGATGGACTGTACGCCCCGGCTGCGTGGCCGCCGCTTTCTCGACCAGGTGGCCGTTCGAGAGCACTTGGTACTCCGAATCGGCGGTCACCCGGAGCTCGCTCGTTTGCCGCTCGCCGGGGTGGTCGAAGCACGGGATCCAATAGCGGTTGTCGATCGCTTCACCCTGCGACCAAAGCTGGTACGGAGCATTCGGGTCGTCGGCGGTGGGGCTGCAGAAGTGCAGCCCGGCCCGTGGCTGGCGCACCGTGTAGTCCACGACCAGGGTCAGCGCCTGGCCGCTTTCCAGCGGCTGCGGAAACACGACCTCGATGCTCTGGCCATCGTCGGCGTAATCCGCCGGAGCCGGTGGGCTGCCCACGAGGCTCCACGTGATGGCGTGCGTCTCGAAATCGACTGCGTCGAGGCGCACGGAGTCGACGGCACGGAGCGGCGTCATGCGTAGTGTGGCGACAGCGTCCACACGCCGGGCCGGCAGGTCGGCGGTCAGGTCCAAGCGGATGTGCTGCATGTCCAGCGGGCGGTCCGCGGCGTAGTGCGGCGGTCCCCCCTGCACGGGCGCGATTGTCACGCCAAGCAAGAGGGCGAAAACGACAAAGAGCCGGCGGGGCGGCGCGGTTGTCACTTGCGGGTCTCCAGGCTGACGGTTTTCCGGGGTACACCTCCGGAAGTGGGCGCCATTGTGGCCGGCCGATGCGAAGCGGCAAGAGTCCGGGCCGAAAGAACTTGCGCGCGAGAGCACACGGCATTGCATCTGGGAGGACGCCGTCCTAAACTATTGGGTTCTGATCTGGAGTTGTTTCTGCGCTCCGTGTGTAAGGAGTGACCGTGTACGCGATATTTGAAGACGGCGGCAAGCAGTACAAGGTGAGTGCCGGCGACAAGCTGCTCATCGAGCTGAAGGAGCTGCCCGAAGCCCAGGCCGAGATCACCTTCGACAAGGTCCTCCTGGTCGGCGAAGGGGCCGATGCCCGCATCGGGACGCCCTGGGTGCCGGGGGCGACCGTCACGGCCAAAGTTCTCGAACAGATCAAGACGCCGAAGGTGCGCGGCGCCAAGTTCCGCCGGCGTAAGGGCTACACCAAGCAATGGGGACACCGGCAGAACATGCTGCACGTCGAGATTGCGGCGATCAACGCCTGAGCGCGGCGTCCGCGGCTCGGGCTGGCGGGTTCACAGATCGGCCGGAGCGCAACGTTCGCGGTGCGTGAAGCAAGACAACCAGCTCAGACGGTGCGGCGGTCAGTTGGACTGGCCGTCGCATTCTTGTGCGCGGTGAGCACGCTGGGGCAGCCGCCGCCTACGACCCACCCGGCGAGCCAGCCCGCAGGCGAGACGATCGCCGCCGCCCGGCAGCGCCTGGCGCACATCAAGTCGCGGGACCGTACGGACAGCGATCGCGCCCTCTTCGTGGCCCTGGATTTCGTGCTCGTGATCGGGTCGGGCGACGGCCGCAAGCTGGGGCCCCTGATCGATGCCGTGGGTTACCAGCCGCTGCCGCTCGCCGGGGCGCTGCCTGAGAAGCCGGACAAGCCGCTGCCGCCGTCGGTGATCGAGCAGTCGCTTACGTCTTTGCCGAAGGCCGACCTGGGCGTCTTGCCGGCCAGTTGTACCGCACTGGTCCCGCGTACCGCACTGCGGGAAAGATTCCCCGCGGTCGCGACCTGGATGTTGCCGCAGGACCTGGCCGTCGTCTTCCGCCCCATCGCGAAAAGCCCGATCCCGAGCTGGCTGGCGCAGGAAGCGTGCGTGGTGGTTCGCATTCGCGGCGAACGGGCCACGATCATCGGGGGCAACCTGCTGCAAGCGCTCGCCACCGCGGCCGAAAACGCGGCGCCGGCGGCAGAAGAAAAGTAGCGACCCCTGGTCATCCGAGCCGGGCGGTCCTCCGCCCGGTTCCAACCGGCCCGGGGCCGGCCCAGCTCGGTGACCACGCGCGGAGGAGCTCGCCATGATTCGCAAGAGAGTGCAGAAGCCGAGACGGATTGCGTCGCCGGTCGGGCTGATTCCCGTCGTGACAATGGTCGCCCTGACGGGGAGCTGGCTGCGGGCGGACGAAAACGGGGGCCAGGAGCAGCGTCCCGACGATGTGGCGCGCGTGAAGGCCCTGTTTGCCAATCCGCCGCGCGAGTACAGCTCGGCTCCGCTGTGGGTGTGGAACGACTGGCTCACGGAGGAGCAGGTGCTGCGGTCGCTGCGCGACCTGGCGAGCCAGGGGATCCGGCAGGCGTTCGTCCATCCGCGCCCGGGGCTGATGACGCCCTACTTGTCGGATGACTGGTTCCGGCTCTGGCAGGCCGCCCTGCGCGAAGCGGAGCGGCTGGACATGAACCTCTGGATTTACGACGAGAATTCGTACCCGTCGGGCTTCGCGGGCGGATTCGTGCCGGAGGCGCTGCCCGAGGCGCGCGGCCGCGGCCTGGCGCTGAACGAAACGGAGGCTCCGCCCGGCCCGGCCGACGACTTCGTGGCGGCGTTTCAACTGGGGCAAGACACGTGCGTCAATGTCACCGATCAGGTCCGGGCGGGTACGGCGCCACCGGGACGCTTCCTCGTGTTCTCCGTGAAGCGCGCCGCGGACGCGCCGTGGTACGGCGGCAAGTGCTACGTGGACCTGCTGTATCCCGGCGTGACGGAGAAGTTCATCGACGTCACGCTCGAGGCCTATCGGCGCGAGATTGGTGACCAGTTCGGCAAGCGCGTTCCCGGCACCTTCACCGACGAGCCGCAGATCTATCCCGCGTCGGCGCTGCCGTGGACCGACGACCTGCCGGCGGAGTTCGAGAAGCGCTGGGGCTATCGCCTGCGCGATCACCTGCCGGCGCTATTCCGGGATTGGCCGGACGCGGCCCGGGTGCGACATAACTACCACCAATTGCTGCTGGAGCTGTTCGTTGACCGCTGGGCCCGGCCGATGCACGACTATTGCGCCCAGCACCACCTCGAGTTCACCGGCCACTACTGGGAGCACGAGTGGCCGCGGGCCCGCTTCGGCCCGGACTCGATGGCGATGTACGCCTGGCATCAGCGGCCGGCGATTGACATCCTCTTCAATCAGTACAGTGAAGACGTCGGGGCCCAATTCGGCAACGTCCGCGCGGTCAAGGAGCTGTCGAGCGTCGCCAACCAGCTCGGCTGTCACCGGACGCTATGCGAGGCTTATGGGGCCGGCGGCTGGGACCTCCGCCTGGAAGACTTGAAGCGCATCGGGGATTGGCTGTACGTGCTCGGTGTCAACACGCTCGACCAGCATCTCGCTTACGTCAGCATCCGCGGCGCGCGGAAGCGCGATCACCCCGCATCGTTCACCTACCACGAGCCCTGGTGGGAGGCCTATCACACGCAGGCGGCGTATTTCGCCCGGCTCTCGGCAGCGCTGTCCAGCGGCGAGGAGATGAACCGCATTCTGGTGCTCGAGCCCACGACGACGGCGTGGATGTACAACGTCGAGGGCGGCCAGGAGCCGCATCTCAAAGAGATCGGCGACGCGTTCCAGGCCCTGGTCACCGAGCTCTCGAAGCAGCAGGTGGAGTACGACATCGGCTGTGAGGAAATCATTGCCCACCAGGGTCGCGTCACGGAGAACGCGCTGCAGGTCGCACAACGTCACTACGACACCCTGATTCTCCCCCCGCTGACCGAGAACCTGAACGCGAAGACTGCGGACCTGGTCGAGCAAGGGCTGAACCACGGTCTGCGTGTGCTGTGCTGCGGTGACCCGCCGCGGACCAGCGATGGTCAGCTCTCCGAGCGCGCCAGCGCGCTGGCCAGTCATACAAACTGGCGACGCGTCGAGCGCGCAGCGCTGGTCCGCGAGCTCGCGGCGGCAGCGCCGGCCGATTTCGGCATCACCCGCGCCGCGAACGACCAGGGACTGCTCTTTCATCACCGCCGGCAATTCGCGGATGGGCAGCTCGTGTTTCTGGTGAACACGAGCCGTGAAGCGCGGTCGTCGGGAAGCGTGATGGGCGGAGGCGGCAGCGTAGAGGAATGGGACCTCAACTCTGGCACCACACGTCCATACCCGTTTGAACCCGTCAAGCTCGGGGTGCGCGCGGAGTTCGATCTGCCGCCGGCCGGCAGTCTCCTGCTCTGCCTGTGTGAACAGACACGCCCGGCGGTGCCCCGCGTGGCCGAGACGGTCACGACGATTCCGCCGCAGCGCAATCCGGAAATCCGCCGCGTCGCGCCGAATGTGCTCACCCTCGACTATGTGGACATTACGGCGGGCGGCGAGACGAAGACCAACACGTACTTCTATCAGGCGAACCAGTTCGCGTTCCAGAAGCACGGCCTGGAGCGTAACCCCTGGGACAATGCCGTGCAGTTCCGCGACGAGCTGATCTCCCGGACATTCCCCCTGGACAGCGGGTTCGCGGGCACATACCGCTTCACCATCGAGGGGCAGGTCCCCGCCGACCTGACGCTTGTCATCGAGCGGCCCGATCTCTACGCGATCGCGTGCAATGGCAGCCGCGTGTCGGCCACGCCAGGAGAGTGGTGGCTGGATCGCGGCTTCGGCAAGATCCCGATCGCTGCGGCGGCTCATATTGGGGAGAACGTTGTCACCATTCAGGCATCACCATTCACGATGTTCCACGAGCTAGAGGCCGCGTATGTCCTGGGCGATTTCGCGTTGCGGCCGGCGGACAAGGGGTTTGTGATTTCACCGGTCGAGGGTCTGCGGCTTGGCCGCTGGAACGAGCAGGGGTTGCCCTTCTATGCGGCCGGCGTGGCCTACGCGGAGCAGTTTGAGCTAGGAACGCCGACCGGCCGGTACCGCGTGGCCATGCCGGACTGGTATGGCAGCGTGGCGAAGGTGGCCGTCAACGGTAACCCCGCCGGCTTCATCGCCACTCCACCATACGAGCTCGACGTAACGCAGTGGCTCATGCCCGGCATGAACAAGGTGGAAGTCACCGTGCTCGGGACACTCAAGAACACGCTGGGGCCGCATCACGGCAACCCACCGCTCGGCGTGGCGTGGCCGCACATGTTCCAGGTCGGACCGAATCCGGGCCCGCCGCCGGGCCGCGAATACGCCACAGTCGGGTATGGGCTGCGTGCGCCTTTTGAGCTCTGGCAGATTGCAGACTAGACGGCACGCGCTTCGCGGGCCAACGACCGAATCAGATCGAGATCGAGCTCGCCTTTCTGGCCCCACCCGCGCTGGCCCGCCGCCACCGCCGGCCTGAAACGCTCGTACAACCGGAACGCCGCCTCGGCGAGTTCCTCCGGCGGATAGGCCGCCGCAAGCTGGCGCAAGGCCGACTGCACGGCGTCCAAGTGGTCGCCGAAGGCTTTGCCGAGGTACTTGTGCACGCTGGCGGGATCGACGGGAACATCCTTCACCACGGCGCGGACGCCGTCGGGGGTATCCTGGGCTGGGATCGCACGGCCGCAGACATCGATCCAGAACTCCTCGCCCAGGCCATGCTTCTTGGGCGGCGTGTCGCCCGCGAGCTTGGAGGGCTTGAAGATGCCCAGGCTGCGGCCCTTGGCCTGCGCGTTGAGCCCGGCGAGCACCTTGCCCAGCGTGAGGGCAGCGTCCGACTCAAAGCCCAATCGCTCGGCGACCACCGCGCCCCAAAGCGTGAGTACCGGTGCCCGATTCACTGTCACCGTATTCTTCGACATGACTGGGTCTCCCTTCGCGCGCGAGATTAGCGGACCCCGCGCGGCCCAGCAAGACGAGTCCGGCCGGGGTGGACAATGCGGGGCCGCCGCGTACGATGTTGAGCCGACGTGTCACTAGAGCGCGCAGCACCAGTCCGGCGACAGGCGCCCCGATGAGACCCCTGCTCGTCATTCCGCCGGCTCCGGCGCGCTGGCCCCCGCTGGAGGACCTGCTCCGGCACAAGGGCCAGCCGTGGCTCACCGACATCGAGCGGCGCTTCGTGCCCGGTGTCCCGGGCGCGCAGGACGCCTACGGGGTCATCCAGTCCGGCGGCCAGTTCTTCGCCAGCGTGTGCATCCACAAGTGCGGCGACGTCGGCGTGCTCGGGCACTGCTACACCCGGCCTGAACACCGTCGCCAGGGATACGCCCGCCGGCTGGTCGAGGCCGTGCTTTCGTGGTTCGACATGACCGGCGGGAAGTGGCTGTTCCTGGGCACGACGGCCGAGCTGGATGAGGGCTTCTACCGGAAGTTCGGGTTTCTGCCCCTGCGGCGCATAGCGTGGACTCCCCACGACCACGTGACGATGTGGCGACCCGGCCGTGGGGCAGCCGCCGACCCGCTCGCCGGGTTGGCCGGCGACATCGTGGTGCGCGACGTAACCCGTGCCGATTGGCCGGCGATGGTGACCCTGCTGCAATACTACCCGGGACCCGACCCGCGCGTGCCGCTGGACGAGTCCGCCGTGACCGCGGAAGTCTTCACCCTGGACCTCATCGATCATGCGGAGCGCGGCGCCTGTGCGCTCAAGGGGGCCTTTCGCGGCGCACGGCTGGTTGGCCTGGCGACCCTGGCGGTCGACCGCAGCGGCGAGCGGACATATGGCATGCTGATCCCACACACTACGGCACCGCCGGAGCTCCGCGCGGCGGTGCTCGAGTTTGCCCAAAGCAAAGGCTACACGCACGTCGATTTTCCGATGGAGGGTTTACACGCGGCCGAACCGGCCGCCGCGGCGACTACGACCTCCGGGCCCCCGGCTGAAAGTCCCCCGGAGACGGTTCACGAAACCGAGCCCCCGCCGGTGGCCTGACACATATCACGGATTGTCGTCGCGCGCAGCGAACCAAGCCGGGTGGCCCTCCGCCCGGTTCTGACCGACCCGGGGACGGGCCGGCTCCGCGATCATCCGTGCCGGGGACCCCGACCAGCGCTCAGGAACGGACCGCCCCGTGTGCGATGTCGCGGGTCGCGAGCAGGTAGAAGAAGAACGTGGCCCCGAGGATGTTCGTGTTTTTTTCGGGTGCCCACTTGACATGGCATCGCGGCGCGCGCAGGCTACCACTGTGTGCGCCAGTAGGCCCGGGCGCCGACAAATCGGCAACTATCAGAGCAAGAGACGCTCATGGGCATCGTGGTCTTGCTGCTGCTCCAGGCGAACGTGGCCCAGGGGGTTCCGCCCGAGTTGAAGGCCGCCCTGGCCGCCCGGCAGTTCCAGAACGCGCAGATCACCTGGGAGGCCTACACTGGCCCCGCTGGCCAGCAATCCCGCAGTTGGGGCATCGCAACCTACGTGGGCAGTCAGATTGCCCACGAAACCCATTACCCGGACGGACCTCCCAACAGCTCCATGGTCGACCACACCGTCTTTCGCGGCCTGTACTGGGAGGGCCGCCTCCTGGAGAACGAGGGCGACGCGCTGACGGCCCGGCTCCTCGAGGAGCCTCGCATGGGGAACGGGGTGCTCATGGACTATCGCGTCCTGGGCATGCACACCCGCACAAGTACAGGGCCCGAGTACGACCCATTCGGGGCGCGCGGAGACGCAACACCAACCTACAGCGTAACCAAGTGCGACGGCCTAGTCGTCGTCTCGGCCCTCGAGCGGGCAGGGCAAAAGGCATTCGAGCGCCGCTGGTCGATTGACCCACAGCGCGGCTGGAACGTGATCTTGTACGAGGAGCTCGCCGGCGGCCAACCGGCGCTCACCGTGGGCACTAAGCTGGCCAAGAGCGGCGATTACTGGTTTCCGCAGGAGGTCGAGTACCGTAATCCCGACGGCCCGTATGCGACTATCCGGGTCCGCGACGTGAAGCTGAACGACCCCAGCCTGCCGAAGCGCTTGACCCCGGAGTTCATCGAGGTCGTCCCGGGCACGAACATCTACCGCATGTCCCCCGATGCGCCGCCGGAAGCGGGAAGTTTTGACGGCGAGCGTTTTGTTGGTGCCGAGGAGTTTGGACGTCGCGTGCGCGCCGGTGAGATCCAGCGCGGGGAAGCGTTCCTCCGCGGTCTCGCCCGCCTGACTGAGATTGGGGCCGAAAAGCGGGCGGCCGAGAAGTACACACCGTCCGCCTGGGAGAAGTTTGTTACGGAGTTCGTTGCGGCGCACCGGTTGGATGATGCTCAGGCGACGCGCGCCTGGAGCATTTACCGGGACTGCCGGGACGTGGGGAATCAGTACTTGAGGAAGCGCAAAGAGGAGTTCGACGAGTTGGAGAAGGGGCGGGAAGCCCTTAAGTTCACTCCGAGCGCCGACCAGTCCGCAAAGCTCGCGGCCCGAGCCGCCGAGTTGCGGCGACCCATTCAGGAGATATTCGACGAGCAGCTTGTTCCACGGCTGGACAAGCTCCTGAGGCGCGAGCAGCGGGCCCTCAATCGTGCGACCTCCCAGCCCGGCGCCAGCCGCCCGTCATCTCCGTAAGACCGGTGGGGGACGGCTACGACCGTGCAGCACCGTGCGCGATGTCGCGGGTCGCGAGCAGGTAGAAGAAGAACGTCGCCCCGAGGATGTTCGTCACGACGCCGACCGGCAACTCGGTCACCGGCAGCGCACGCGCGATCCCGTCGCACACGGCCAGGAACCCAGCTCCCAGCAGTACCGAGCCGAGCAGCAACGGCAGCGTGCGCACGCCAAAGAGCGCCCGTCCGATGTGCGGCACCATCAGCCCGACAAAGCCGATCGGGCCGCAGTTCGCCACGATGACCGCCGTCAAGAGCCCGACCAGCGCATAACAGCCCCAGATCGTGCGGCCGACATTGACGCCGCGCGAGGCCGCCAGATCGTCGCCCAACGCCAGAAGGTCGAGCGCTCGGTGCGAGTATGCGACAAAGGCCAGCACGGGGAGAAGCACCACGGCGATTTCGAAGGCCGCCCGCGGGCGGAGCGTGCCCAACGACCCCATCATCCAGATCACGATGTCGTTGGTGATCGCGCGGTCGGCCAGGAAGAACACGAGCAGAATGCCGGCGGAGCACATGTAGGCGACACACACGCCCGCCAGTAACAGCCGCGACATGTCCCGCCCCGGCCGCAATCGGCTCATGAGGTACACGAGGCTCATCGCCACGACGGCACCGCCGAAGGCGAGCAGCGACAGTGCCGGAATCCGCCCCGGGGCCCAGCCGTGCCAGCCGCCCAGAAACCCCACGGCGGCGGCCAGCGAAGCGCCGCTCGCCACGCCGAGCGTATAAGGCTCGGCCAGCGGATTGCGAAACAGCGCCTGGAACACGACGCCGCCGACCGCGAGTCCTGCCCCCGCGCATGCTGCCAGCAGGCTGCGCGGCACGCGCAGATGCCAGAAGATGTAGGCGGGCTGACCGGCCCCGAAGATGTCGTGCCAGGGGATCCAGCGGGGTCCGAGGCAGGTGGTCGCGGCCACGATCAGGACCACGAGGGGGGTGAGCACGGCGAAACGGACAGCGGTGGAGCGCATCCGTCACGGTTCCCACGGAGTCTTTTTCTCGAGATCGACGTCGTAGAACGGGGCCGCGACGAGGTAGGCGGCGTCTTTCCCGAGCTTGGCGGCCTCTTCGTCCACCGCGATCGCGTCGGGGGCCTCGCGATGCTGCCGGGCGCGCGACACCTCGCGGCCGTCGCGCTCCTGCGGGCCGGGCCACACCTGCGCCTTGTCGGGCGACACTTGCGGGTCGATGAGCCGGAGCCGCATACGGACGCCCGCCTGGAGGACCGGCGAATCGGGCGCCACGCGCAACTGCAGCTCTTCGATCCGCACGTAGAGGACCTGCTTGGCGTTCAGTCGCCGGCCAACCTTCTGCACGCTCCACTTGCCAAAGTCCGGGTTCTGCTGGCGCAGCCGGAAGATTTCCTCCTGGGGCACGAGCTGGGCTTTGATGTAATGGTCGCGGAAGATCTCGGCCAGCTTCTCGCACAGCGCCTGGGTGAAAACCGGGTGGTCCTGCTCCGGATGGGCCGTCTCGACCAGCACCGCCAGGCGGCCGTCCGTGAGCTTGAGCTCGGCCGGCTGCACCTGCGGCGGGCCAAAGAAGTAGGCGATGGCCGCGACGATGTTGCAGCCGGAGAGCAGCGGGATGGACGCACCCAGCAGCGCCGGGATGAGCCGCGGGCTTCGCATGCTAGCGCACCGTGACCTGCCGATCGAAGAACTTGTTGGCTGTGTCCTGACCGAAGGTGTCCATCGTTGCGCCGCGGATCGCCCGGTCGTTGCTCCCGTACTGCCCCGGACCGTCAGGGGGGTACGTGGTCCGCACGTCGCTCTGGTAGGCGTGCTGCGAATTGGGGTAGTCGGTGTTGTACACGCGGACGGCCGCCGAGATGTGCCCGCGGTACAGGTACGGGCTCTCCGGCTCCCGCGTGGTGTACTGCGTCAGGTCGATCTCCAGCACGCGGTCGGCGCCGAAGTTCTTGCCCAATGCCGCCGGATCCATGCTTTCCCAGGTAGGCTCGTTCCGCTGGAAGTCGGCGACCTTCTTCGGATCGACCACGGTGAGGCCGCGGACGTTGGCTTCCAGGGCCACGCGCACGTGGTCGGCGACCTCCCACTGCACGTTGGGGTATTCGAACAGCATCTCGTCCGGCGCCTTCACCACGAGGCACACCCGCTTGTCCGCCAGGTACGGGTACTCGGCGGCAACGGTCTTGGTCTGCTCGGGCAGGATCAGGGCCAATGCCCGGCAGCCGACTGTGCCGAGCACCGCCGACAACAGCAGAAGGCCGGCTACGCGCATCGTCATCATAAGACCCGCCTTGCGCAACGCACCCACTGGTTCGCTCCAGGCCCCGACACAATACCAAGCGGGGCGTGGGTTGGGTAGCCGACGGCGCGAAGTCGCGCAGTTACAATACGGCCCGGAGCGGCCCCGCGGTCGCTGATCGCACGCCGAATCGAGGTACGGGCATGTCGTCGGCAGATGCCAAAGCCCCGCAACGCTTCACCTTGGTCTGCCTGAAGTGCGAGCGCACGATCCTCGTCCGCGCCGCGTGGATCGGGCAGGAGGTGCGTTGCCCGCATTGCGCCGTGGTTATGTGCGTACCCCCGCCGCGCGAGGATGGCCGGCCCGTGCGCGGCGCCCTGCCCCCGCTGGTGACCCGCGAGCAGCGCTTCAGCTTCGCCTGCCCGCGGTGCGAATCGCTGCTGGAATCGCAACCGGCGCTGGCCGGCCAGAACGGCCGCTGCCCGACGTGCGGGGCGCGCTTCGTGATCCCGCGTTTCAGCGTGCGCGAGGGCGGGATACCGCGCGCGGTCGCGCTTGACACCGACGCCCAGGACCCGACGCCGATGCATGCCTACGCCGCCCGCGGGGACCAGGCCCCGCGCATCCACCGCGGCAGCGACGGCACGCTTCAGATCGAGTGCCCGCGCTGCGGGCGCCGCTGCGAGATCACCGCGGACAACTGCAGTGCCTGTGGTGTGCCGTTCACGATCGAGGGCGTGCCCACCGTGCGGACGATGGGTGGGGACGCGGTGGGTACGGCGGCGATGGTCCTCGGCATCGTAGCCGTGCCGCTGTGCGCGCTCTTCGTACCCGGCGCCGTGGCACTCCTGCTCGGACTGACGAGCTGGTTCCGGCGGGCAACACGCCGGCCCTCAGGTCAGGCATTGACGGGGATTGTCCTGGGGCTCCTTTCACTGGCGCTCGGGGTGCTGATCGTCATATAGTCGCAAGCAGTTCGCGCTTCCGGCAGGTGGGGTCAACTGGTGGCCAGCAGCACATCGACGGTCACGTGCGCCAGGTCCGGGGCCAGTCGGGCTACGCCGGGCAAGGTCGCCGGCATGCCGATCCCGAAGACTGCCATGCCTGCACGGCGCGCGCTTTCAACACCCGCCACGGCGTCCTCGATCACCAGGCAATCCTGCGGGGGCAGGCCGAGGCGCCGCGCCGCCAGCAGGAATACCTCCGGGTCGGGCTTGGACCGGGTGATGTCGTTTCCGTCGGCGACGGCGTCGAAATGCGGCCACAGGTCCAGCCGGTCCATGATCAGCGGCGTATTCCGGCTGGAAGAGGCGACTGCAGTCTTGATCCCGCGACGCCGCAGCTCGATGACCGTCTCCAGCGCGCCTGGCAGCAGGTCCGCCGGCGTCAGCTTTTCGAGCAGCCCGCGAAACAGGGCGTTCTTCCGCTCCGCGAGCGCGCGCTTCTCCTCCGGCGTGTAGGTGCGTGGCGACCGCTCCAGCACGATCTCCAGGCTCTCCAGGCGGCTAATGCCGCGGAGCCGGTGATTGATCGTGCGATCGAAGTGGATGCCCTCCGCGACGGTGAGCTGCTTCCACGATTGGAAGTGCAGCTCGTCCGTGGTCACGAGCACGCCGTCCAGGTCGAAGATGACGCCATGAATCATGGTGATAACGTGCAAGAGTGATAAGGTGATAAGGTCTCGCAGGCGGTCCACATCACGCTACCGCCCCTTATCACCTTGTCACGTTATCACCTTAGCACCGGTCCCCGCCGCTTGCCACCGGCTACACAGCCCCTCAGACTGTGCAGACATGGAAGAGCTGGCGCACTATCTTGACGTGCGGCAGGCAACCGACCGGCTGGCCGAGCTCAGTGCGGAGCTGGGCGTCACGGAGTTCGCCCAGGTCCGCAACCTGGAGTACGTCTTTTCACCGGGCGAGCTGTACCCGCTGGCCCCACACGTCCGCCCGCCGCTGGAGCGCATCGTCGCCTTCGCGCTCGACATGGACGGGACCAGCACGACGACCGAGCCGCTGGCGCTGCACGCCCTCGAGTACATGGTGCGGCGCATCACCGGGCGGCTGGAGCGGTCGCGATGGCCCGGACTCGACGAACGTCGCGACTACCCCTACGTCATCGGCAACAGCAACTTCCGCCACACTGAGTTCCTCGTGCAGCGCTACCGCGACTGCGTCGATCGGGCCGCCTGCGCGCAGGCCTTCATCGAGGCCGTGACTTGGACGCTGGCGTGTATGACCGACGCGGGCCGGCGCCGGGAAGTCGCCGAGAACGCCCGCCGCTGCGGCCTGGCCGGCCTGCTGGCGGAGCGCGAGTTTGGCCGCCTGGTCGCGCATGGCGGCGTCGACGCGGACAATGTTGCGCACCTCGCCGCACCGCTGGTGGCCCGCTACGGCCCTGCGTTTCAGCCACAGCACGAGAGCCAGCTTGTCGCCGCAGCGCTCGACATCTACTACATGCGCTATCACTCGATCCTGCGGCGGCTGGAGCACGGCGAAGGCGACCGCGTGGCGCGCGAGCTGCTGGGCGAGCATGGCCGACATCTGGTGGAGCCGATGCCCGGCTACGACGTGTTCGTGCCGCTGGTCAAGGGCTGGCTGGATGCGGAAGTGGACGGGATGTACGAGCCGCTGCGCGCGCACTTGCTGCGGCACGCTGAGTTGGGCCATACGCCGGTGGAGCTCGATCCATGTCGGCCTCGGCTCACCAGGCTTGCGGAGCACTTCCGCCGGCAGCCGGCGAAGCTGGCGTTGGTGACCGCGTCGATCGCGTACGAGACGCACGCGTGCATGGCAGAGGTCGTGCGGGTGCTCGTGCACCGCGTGGGCGATTGGCCGGTCTCCCTCGCCTGCCGCCAGCGCATCGCGGAGCGCCTGGCCGATCGGAAGGCCGTCTTTGACGGTGTGGCGTGTGCCTCGGACGTATGGGAGGCGCGGCTCAAGCCGCACCGCGACCTGTACAGCCTAGCGCTGTACCAGATGTCGGTGCCCCGGCCGGATTACCGCTACTGCGTCGGACTGGAGGACACGGAGCCCGGGATCATCGCCTTGCGGGCCGCCGGGATCGGCTGTGCGGTCGCGCTGCCCAACCGGGACACGCGACGCCAGAACTACGCGGCGGCGACCGAAGTCGTCCGCGGCGGGTTGCCGGAGCTGATTCTGGTGCGCAACCTGCTGCTCCGCTTGGGGTAGCGTCGGAGTCGGCCATGTCCGCATACGACACCTGGCGCGTCGTCAACACCAGCCCCGATCCGCACACGTTGGGCCAATGGAACAGCGTGTGCACGATCTCCAACGGCTACCTCGGCCTCAAGGGCAACCTTGCCGAGCAGCGCGACGGGTACTGCCCGGTGACGCTGATCCACGGCGTCTATGACGAGCTGGACATGTTCAGCCAAATTCGGGCGTCCAGCGAACCTCGCCGGTATCTCGATTCCCGCTACTTCGACTCGGCGGGTAAGAGCCCGGCGGTCGCGAACCTGCCCGATCCGCTCTTCGTGCAGGTCTTCATCGGCGAGCGCGAGGTCACTGTCGGACGCGGCGTTATTAGCGATTTCATGCAGGTCCTCGACCTGCAGACCGGCGTATACCGCTACAGCTTTGACTTCCACGAAGGAGCCGGCCGCACGACGCGGATCGCGATGGAGCGGTTCACCGCGCTGCGACACGCCCACCGCGTTTTCATGCGCTACACCCTGACCCCACGCGATCACGACGTTAGTCTGCGCGTACATTCGGGGATCAACGGCCGCGTGCACTCAAACACCACCGGCGAGCGGCAATTCCATGTGACCGAGTTGTGGGCCTGGCCGCCCGAGCGCAGCCGTCTGACTGCGCACACCCCCGCGCGCGGGCACGACGTGCGGCTGGGCGTACTCAACGTGCTGCGGTCCGGCGGACCGCCGAGCGAGGTGGCCGGCGTGGCGGAGCATGACGCGGTGTATACACGCTTCACATTCGCCACACCGCAGCCGGGCCGGCCAATCGTGCTGGAGCGCTACGTGGTCTTGACTTGCTCGGAAGATCTGCGCCATGGCGTCACGGCCGACCTGGAGACCGAGCTGGATGCCGCGGCCGCGCAGGGCTTTGAGGCCGCGCTGGCCGAGCAGCAGGCCCAGTGGGCCGCGCTCTGGCAGCGCTGCGACGTGCAGATCGACGGGGACGATCCGGCCCAGCTTGGCCTGCGGTTTTGCCTGTATCACCTGCTGGCCGCCGCGCCGCGTTTCACGGACCGGCTCTCGGTACCGGTCAAGCTGCTCACCGGCGAGTACTATCAGGGCAACACGTTCTGGGACACCGACCTGCACATCGTGCCGTTCTACACGTTCACGCTCCCCGAGCTGGCGCGCACCTGCCTCAATTTCCGCTATGAGGGTCTGCGGCCGGGGCGCGAAACCGCTCGACAGCTCGGCTACGACGGCGTCAAGCTCGCCTGGCAGGCGGGGCCTTACGGCGAGGAATGCCTGGGGCGCTGGTGGCGGTTCACACATACCAACGTGCACATCAACGCCGACGTAGCTTACGCCGTGATGCAGTACCTCGGCGCGTCTAGCGACGAGCGCTACCTGGCCGAGCGCGGCATCGATCTGCTGGTGGAGACGGCGCGATTCTTTGCCTCACGCGCCGCGTACGATGCGGCACACGATCGCTATGACCTGCATGACGTCGCCGGCCCCGACGAGGGCCATTGCGAGAGCACCAACAACTTCTATACGAACTGTCTCGCGATCCGAAATCTGCGCTGGGCCGCGGACATGCTGGCCCATCTCGCGGCGGTCGATCCGGCGGGCCACGCTGCGGCGCTGCGGCGACTGGCGCTGCGTGCCGACGAGCCGAAGAAATGGCGGCAGGTCGCGGACCGGCTGACGTTACTGTTCGATGCGCAGACGAAGGTCTACGAGCAGTGTGCGGGGTTTGGCAAGCTCCAGCCGATCCCGCCGGACTTGCTCGAGCAGCGCAAGGTATGGTTTGTGACCGTCGCGCCGTACCAGGCCCTCAATCAGCCGGACGTCGTGATGGGGCTGGTCCTGATGCGGGACGACTTCCCGCCGGACGTGCGGCGGGCGAACTGGGAGTTCTACAAGGACAAGAGCCTGAACTTCTCCTCGATGAGTTTCGCGATCAACGCCATCATGGCGGCCGACGTAGGCGATCTGGAGGAGGCCTACAAGAACTTCATCCTCACGACCGGCATGGACCTGGATGAGGCCCTGACCGGCCGCAAGGACACGTATGCCGGTGTGCACGGCACGGCCTGCGGCGGCGCCTGGCTGGCCGCGGTCCGCGGCTTCGGCGGCGTGCGCCTTTCAGACCGGGGGCTGTTGGTCGACCCCGACGTGCCACCGCAGTGGAATTCGCTACGCTTCAACCTTGTGCTGCACGGCGTGGTCGTGGGCGTGGTCATCGATCGGCAGAGCATCGCGCTGCAGGTCGGGCAGGAGCGCCGCATTGAATTGCCGGTCACGGTCGCCGGGCAGGAGTTGGTGCTCAGCAGCGGGCAGCAGTACCGCGTGCTGTATCGAGCCTGACGGTGCTGTTGGTCGCGCCGTGCCGCCACCGTGGCTTCTGGGCTTACCAAGCGTAAACGAGCTTGTTCCCCAGTCGCCGGCCTTCGATGAGACGGCCGTCGGGCATGCGGGCTTGGCGCTTGCCGCCCGGCCGACGTGCGAGAGTCAGCCTACCGCTTCCGGCCGGCATGACCTGGATCGGATCGCTGGATGTCGTGTTCAGCGGCAGTCGAATGACCGCCCGCGTCGTGCAATCGAGAAAGTGCCCGCCGTTGCGCCGGACGTGGACGCCGTCGTTAAGCTGGACGTCATAGACGTCGCCGCCGAGGCGAACGCCATGTAGCCCGGCATCCGGGAAGTCGATTGAGCCGCAGCGCAGATAGCCCGCGGGCTCGACGTCGATCAGCTCCTGCAGCGCGACAAACGCCAGCAGCCCGCCCCAGTGGTACAGCCGGGCGGCATTCCACACGTCGCCGCCCTGGCCCGTCTCCGCGTTGTAGTTCTCGTACACCCCGCCGTCGGCACGCCAGTTGCGCATGAACAAGTCGAGGCTCTTTTGGGCCAGTTGCGCTGCTTCCGCGTCGAACCGATAGCGCCGCAAACCTTCGGCGACCAGAAAGTTGAGCGGCCCCCAAATGCGTCCGCGCCAGTAGTCATTGTCCTTGTAGGCCGGATCACGCCGCGCGATCGACGGAATCACGAACTCGCCCCAGAACTCGTGCTCGCTGAGCAAATGCTCATGCACCAGCCGCGCGGCCCGCTCGGGCGTTGCCACGCCAGCGACCAGCGGAAAAAACGAGGTCGGGGCCCAGCGACTGGAGAAGCGGCCGTCCCAGTGGCGATTGCAGTAGATTCCGTGCTCCTCGTCCCACAGGAGGGCGTTGATGCGCGCGGCCATCTGCCGGTACTCATGGCGGAACCGGGCCGCCTCGCCCCGCCGGCCGAGGAACTCCGCCATGTGCGCCAGCGCCTCGCAGTCCAGCGCGTAATAGCTGCACAGCGCGATGTCGTCCAGCTCCAGCGTGCCGGTCTGCTCGTTGAACGGCACGTCGTCGAAGAGCGGCGAGTTGTCGAGCCCGGATTCGTACATCGCCGCCTGCCGCGAGAACTGGAGCTTGCCATTGTAAGGCACGAGCTGCGGGAACTCGTACGCCACGTCGTTCGAGCCCCAGGCGAGCAGCCCGTGGCCGCGACCGGCCCGGTGCCTCATCCAGAACGAATGCCACCGGCAGAGCTTCGGGTACACGCGCCTGAGCCAGGCCCGATTCGGGGCCGCGGCCTGCGTCTTCCAGATCATGTACGACCCGAGCGGCGGCATCGACCGGTCCCGCGACGCGGCCCCGTGGGCCATGTAGTAGTTCGGTACGAAGCCCAACTCGTCGATCGCGGCCGTCACCATCTCGAAGTTCAGCCGGGCCAGCTCCGGCGTCTCGTAGGACATCAGCGTGGCGACCAGGAACGTGTCCCAGCAGAACACGAGTACGCCGCGCCACTCAGCGCACCAGTCGCGGCTGACCGGCGTCGAGATCCGCCGCCGGCGGGTGTCGTAGAGCGTGTTCCAGGTGACGGCGGACATCATCGCCGTCGGCGCGTCGGTGAGGGCTCCACCCCCGAAAAAGGGGTCAGGACCCTTTTTCGCCTGCAAAAAAGGGTCCTGACCCCTTTTGTGGAGACGCACCACCACCGTAGCTGGTCGGCCGGGGGCGCCGACGGCGTACGGCTCGGCGATGTTCACGAAGTAGTCCTGCGGCCAGGTCGCCCCCTTGAGCTCCAGCTTGCAGCCCGCGAACGTGCACCTCGTCGGCGATTGCACCACTGGTGCGACGCCCACCGGCGCGAGCAGGACGAATACGACGCGCTGCCTGGTTTCCGCCAGGGGCGCGACCGTCAGGTAGAGTGTGCCCTGCCGGTCGGTCGCCTCGGCCGCATACGGGACCTCGCCGGCCTTGAACTCCAGCCGCGCGGGCAGACCGAGCGGCGCATGCGGCCCAAGGCGAATCACCTGCTCCCAGCGGAACTGGTCATACAGCCGGCCGATCTTGCGGTGGTCCGGGTCGGGCGGCGGCACCCGCGCCGGGACGGTCTCGTCCCAGATCGCGAATTCCAGCGTGAGGACCGTGTCGCCGCCGCGCAGGTAAACGAGCCGGTTGAATCCCTGAAAGTCCCACGTGTTCCAGCCGGTGGGTCGATGGATCGTACGGGTCATGGGTCTCTCGAATCGTCGCGGCCCCGCGCCTCCTGCGCGGCAGCGTCGCGCGTGGCTCCAAATGGTAAACTGCTATGGGTCCGTGTTGGAGTCGCCGGTGTCCGAGGAATTGGGCAGGTCGACCGCCTCAACCGGGTCGCCGCTGCCCGGCCCCGGCCAACGCCCCTTCTTGCGCCGGGCGGCGCTGTACCCGGAGCTGTACACCTGGTACGTGTTCGTCTCGGCCCTCGATATCCTCTTCACCTGGCGTATCCTGTGCGCCGGCGGAACCGAGATCAACGCGGTGGCGGACTGGATCATCCGGCGACACGACGTCCCCGGGCTGGCCCTGTTCAAGTTCCTGACGGTCATCCTGGTGGTGCTGATTTGCGAGGTCGTCGGCCGCCGGCGTCATGAGACCGGCGCCAAGCTGGCGCGCTGGGCAGTGGTGTTGAGTGCGTTCCCGGTGGTGGTGGGCGCGGCCCACCTGCTCCGGATCGCGATGGGTGCAACCGGACATTGACGACGCGTGGATGGCGTACCGCCCGGAGCCACGGTGTGGATACCGAGGTCCTGCGAATCATCGACGTGAACGTGAACCGCACGCGCGAGGCGCTGCGGGTCATCGAGGATTACGCCCGCTTTGTGCTCGACGACGCCGACGCAGCCGGTGCGGTCAAGCATTGCCGGCACGAGCTGCGCGGGATCATCGACGCCGTTGGGCCCGAGCGGCTGCTGGCGGCCCGCGACATTGTCAGTGACGTGGGCCGCGACGTGAAAACGCCGGCCGAGCTGGAGCGCAGCGCGATCGAGGACGTCGTCCGGGCGGCCTTTGCCCGCCTGAGCGAGGCCACGCGGGCGATCAGCGAGTACGGCAAGGTCGTCTCCGCGGCCGCCGCCACCGCAGCCGAAACCCTGCGCTACCGGGCCTATGAGCTGGACCAGCGGATCATCCTGCGCGGCACGCTGCGGAGGCGCTTCCGCGCCGTCCGCCTCTACGTCCTGATCACGGAGGCACTGTGTCGGCGGCCGGGGCTGGAGACGGCGGAGGCCGCGATCCGCGGCGGGGCCGGGTGCCTCCAGCTCCGGGAGAAGGGGCTGCCAGATGGCGAGTTGTTGCGTCGCGCACGTCAGTTGCGCGACCTCACGGCGCAGCACGGCGTGCTGCTGGCCATCAACGACCGCCCCGACCTCGCGAAGCTGGCCCACGCCGACATCGTGCACGTCGGCCAGGAGGATTTGTCGGTGAAGGACGTCCGGCGCATTGCCGGAGCCGCGATCCTGGTCGGCAAGAGCACGCACACGCTGGCGCAGTTCGAGGTCGGGCTGGCGGAAGAGCCGGATTATCTGGCCGTCGGGCCAATGTTCCCCAGCGGCACGAAGCCCCAGGAGCACATCGCCGGTCCGCAGTTGCTCGCGGCCGCCCGGGCGCGGACCGAGCTGCCACTGGTCGCGATCGGCGGCATCACGCCGGAGGGTGCGGCCGGGATCAGGGCTGCGGGCGCCAACTGCATCGCGGCCTGTGCCGCCGTCATCAGCGCTGACGACGTCGAAGCCGCCGCCCGCGCCCTACTTGCAGGCCACTGAAGCACGCGCGCTCGTGTAGAATCCTGTTATGGACTCTGCGCGGCGACGACTGGACGATCTGAGAGCCGGGGTAGGGCCGGCGCGGGCGCGCGCGCACCGGCCTGACCTCCAGCCTGCGACACGACCCGAGCAGGTCCTGGGTGGCCGGCAGGCCCTCGTGGCCGGGCAACCCTATTGGCTCGTCGAGACGCCGTTTGACGAGGTGTGCGACGCACCCCAGGTTCAGGGCGCCGACCTTGCCCAGCCGCTGGGCCATCGCCTCGGCACCGATCGGCCCATCGTCGTTGACCCGCGACGCACGATGACGCTGGACATTGAGACCGGCGGCTTTTCCGGCACGCCCGTGTTTCTCATCGGGCTGGTGTTCCTGGACCAGCGGCCGCTCACGGTGCGGCAGTTCCTGGCGCGGGACTATCCCGAGGAGGAAACGATCCTGCGCGCCCTGGCGGAGCTCGCCGTACAGCGCGACACGTGGGTGACGTTCAATGGCCGGAGCTTCGACGAGCCGATGCTCCGCGACCGGGCGACCTTATATCGTGTTGCACTGATGCCGCCACGGCTGCACGTGGACCTCCTGCACGCCGCCCGGCGGGCCTGGGGGAGTTCGCTGCCGAATTGCCGGCTGACGACGCTCGAACAGCACATTCTGCGGCGCGCGCGGATCGGCGATATCCCCAGCAGCGATGTGCCGGACCTCTTCCATCACTTCATGCGGACCGGCAACGCGGCACCGCTGCGGCCCGTGCTGGAGCACAACCGGATCGACCTGGTCTCGGCGACGGAGCTGCTCGTGCGGCTGTCGGATCGCGGTACCGCCGAGGGCGAGCAACCCGGGACTCCGCGCCGCCGCGGTCGGTAGGCCTGCGGGTCCAACGTTGAACAGGGCGGGGCGTATCAAAACTGCCGCCGAGGCGCTACAATCGGGGAGATCGCATTGTTCGTCGATGGGCGCCGTAATGCCGATGGGGCAACGGGCGAGGGTTCCCCGCGAGCGCTGCTGACCCTGCTGGAGTGGCACATGACAAGGTTGTGGTTGCGGTTGTTCCTCGTGGTCCTGGCCGCGTGCCTGATCGGGCCGGCGTCGGCCGATGAGACCACGAGCCAGCCGGCGGCGCTGTCCCCGATCTCGGCCCAGGCGTACCTTGAGCACATCAAGTACCTGGCCAGCGACGAGCTCGGCGGCCGGCAGACCGGCACCGAAGGCATCGAGCAGGCGGCCGAGTACATCGCCCGGCATTTCGTCGACGCCGGCCTCAAACCCGCGGGCGACGACGGCACCTTCTTCCAGCAGTTCGAGGTGCAGCGCGGCAAGAAGCTTATCGACACGGCCGCTGCCCTGAAGGTGGAGGGGATCCATCAGCACTGGCAGGTGCGGAAGGACTGGATTCCGCTGCCGTTCACGAGCACGGACGACGTCGAAGGCCCGCTGGCCTTCGCGGGCTACGGCATCCAGGCCGACGCGTACGAGTACGACGACTACGCCAACTTTGACGCCTCCGGCAAGATTTTGCTCGTCTTCCGCTATGAGCCGCGGGCCGCCGATCCCGAGGCCGAGTTTGGCGGCAAGACCCTGTCACGCCACGCGCTGTTCTCGAAGAAAGCGCAGACGGCGGCGCAGCACGAGGCCAAAGCACTGCTGATCGTCGACCCGCCCAAGCGCGAGGAATCCGACGGCACGCTGTACGCGTTCGACGAAGAGCTCAGCGAGCAAACGTTCGACCTCCCGATCGTGCACGTGACGCGCGAGGTCGGCGAGACGCTCGTCAAAACCGGGGGCCTTTCCGACCTGACCAGCCTGGAGGAGCAACTTGACCGCGAGCGCAAGCCGCTCTCCGCCGATCTCAATCTGCACATCGTGCTCAAGACCGGCGTGCGGCCGAACAAGTTCCCGACGCGCAACGTCGTGGGGCTGCTGCCGGGCCGCGGGGACACCAGCGAGACTATTGTGCTGGGCGCGCATTACGACCACCTGGGCCGCGTGCGGCCAGCGTTCAATCGCAAAGACAAACGGCCCCAGATCCACAACGGGGCCGATGACAATGCCTCGGGGACCGCGGCCCTGCTCGAGCTCGCCCGCGCGCTCGGCCAGGAGCCGAAGCTGCACCGTAACCTGCTGTTCATCGCCTTCAGTGCCGAGGAGATGGGCCTCCTCGGCAGCGCCCACTTCGTCGCGCACCCGACGGTCGCCCTGGAGCAGCTCAAGGTGATGGTGAACTTCGACATGATCGGCCGCTTCAGTGCCGGGAAATTCACCGTCTACGGCCTGCCGACCGGGAAGGGGCTGGGGGAGATTGTGGACCGCGCCGCGACGGCGGTCGGGCTGAAGTACCGCGCCCCGCAAGCCGGCCTCTTCGAAGCCAGCGACCACGCCTCGTTTTACCAGCATGACATTCCGGTGCTGTTCGCCTTCACCGGCGTGCACAAGCAGTACCACACGCCCGACGACGACTGGGAGCTGATTGACGCGGATGGGGCCGCGCAGATTCTCGGCATGTTCCACCAGGTGGTGCGCGACCTGGCCAATCTCGACGAGGGTCCGACGTTCGAGAAGATCGCGCCGCCGCCCGAGGGCGAGAATGAGGAAGAAGTGCCCGTGAAGCCGGGCATCGAACATCAGAAGGAAGCGCAGGAGACGGAGGAGAACGGCGCGACTCACGGCGGCGACGACCGTGGCGCGGAGGCCCGGCGGCCGACACGCCCGAAAGTCCGGCTCGGCATCGTCCCCGACTACACCGCCGGCGACGAGCCCGGCCTCACCGTCAGCACCGTCGTCGACGGCGGCGCCGCCAAGGCCGCCGGCATCCAGGACGGGGACCGCATCATTCGCATCGGCGAGCAGAAAATCAAGGATATGTACGGCTACATGGACGCGCTGCGGGACCACAAGCCGGGGGACACGCTGGAGGTCGTGGTCGTCCGCAAAGAGGGGGCGGAGAGCAAAGAGCTCACGCTGAAGGTTACGCTGAAGTGAGCTGACGCGACGTTACTCCGGCGGTACGTCCAGCTCCCCCCTGATCGTCGTGAAGCACTGCCCGCCTATGCGCACGCGATACCCCAGCGGCGTCGTTTCGACCAGGGCGCGAACCAGGCCGCTGCGGTCGCCGGGCCGGCCCTGGGCGCACATCAGGGCCGAGCGGCCGCCGGCGCTGCCGACGATCCCATTCACCACCAGGTAAACCGCGAGGGGGCCATGCACGCTGCCGGTGACCGGGTCTTCATCCACCCCGCACGCCGGCGCGAAGAAACGCGAGTGCACGTTGATGGTCGGCGTCAGCGTCGCGGTGGTGGCGACGCACACGCCGCGAATGTCATTTCGCGCGCACCAGCGCGCCAGCTCGCTGAAGTTCGGCCGCGCGTCGATCAGCGTCTGCCAGCTTCGGACCATGTAGATCACGTCTTTGTCCCGGGTACGCATTGTCGGCAGCGCGGGGTCCAGATCGTCGGCGCTCAGGCCGAGCAGCTCGCACGTGCGCAGCGGGTTCGTGTGGTCGGCTTGCAGAGCCGGATCGGGCATCTCCAGCCACCACACGAGCGTGTTGTACGGCTCCGGCAACGGCTCCGGTTGCAGCCGCAGCAGACCCGCGGCGCTATCCAGCGTCAGCGTGGTGTCCCGCCGCGACAGCAGCCCGCCCAGACAACCGGCCTCATGCAACGCGTGTGCCGCGGCGAGTGTGGCATGTCCGCAGAAGCTCACCTCGGTCGTCGGCGTGAACCAGCGGATCAGCGTCGGGCGGTGGAGGTCGTTGGCTCGGCTGATAAACGCCGTCTCGCTCGCGTGAATCTCGCTGGCGATTCGCCGCATCTGGGCAGCGCTCAGCGTGTCGGCGTCAAACACGACGCCCGCCACATTGCCGCGATACGGCTGCTCGGCAAAGGCGTCGACCAGGTGGAAGCGCAGCGTTTCAGGCATCGAGGTCTCCGCTCGTTCGCGCCGACGATCAGAACGCGAAGCGCCAGCGAGCGACTAGGCCGTGCTTTGCACGTCGCGCGCTGGGCCGCGGCGTCAGGGCAGTGTATACGCTCGCAGGCCGTTTGGGGCCACCAGCACTATGTGCTGACCGGACCAGAGGACCTGGCGAATCTCCCCCGTCGACCGGATTTCGAACGTGCTCGACGGGGCATCCCCCGATACCACACGCGTTCCCGGCAGCGGCAGCTCCACGCGCGCTAGTGCCAGCGCGGGGCTTGGCTGCCCTGACGAATGATACGCCACGTAGAGGACTTCCAGCCCACTAATCCACCGCGCCATGACCTCGATGGTGGGAAGCAGAGGGCAATCGGCGAGTAACCGGCCCGTGGCTGCGTCGCGGACGGACACGCCGAACTCGCTCGTCACGACGACCCGGTCATCATGAATTGCCAGCGACAAAACCTTAAACCCGCGGAACCGTGCGGCGCTCTCGCGCCAGCGCTCTCGTCCCGTGGCCACGTCATGCGCGACGACCTGCGCTCCATCGCCGACCAGCAGGCATGTGCCTTGCGCGGGCGTCCATGCGACCACGGCTTGTGCCCTGAGATCCGAAATGTGCAGCGGCGTTACGCGCGGCGGGCCATCGGCCGGCCACAGGGTTGCCTCGTGCGCCGATACGGCTAGAAGTCCCTCGGGGACCAGGTCGCTCCAAACCGGCCACGTGTCGCCCAGGTCGCGGCAGATCGCCTGGGAGTCTTCTTTGTCCAACGCCAGGAATGCCGCCCTTACGGTGCCGCCTGATTTCCACACGACCGCGGCCGCGTTGTCCCGCGCGTGCAGGCGCGCGAGCGGCATTCGGCCCAGCGGCAACTCCCAGCGCGGCTGACCGTCGGCGTGCGACAGGAGCACGACGCGGCCGTCGACGTTCGCGAGCAACAGGCCGGCCCGCGTAACCCGCGCGTCCGTCCAGCCGGCCAGGTTCTCTGGATCGCCCTGGAACTCTTCGGCCGGCGCAAGGGCCTGCCCGTACCGCCACTGCAGGCCGGCAGGCTCAGTCAAGCGGATCGCGTAGGCGGCGTGCCGGTCGAAGCAGTAAGCAACATCCGCGCTGTCATTCCCCTCAGCCGGGCGGACGCCGCGGCTCGCACGGAGGGTTTCCGTCAGGCGCGGCTTTCCGGCGTACAGATCAATCAGGTGCAGCTCGCCGGCGGGCGTCGCCACGAGCACGGCGGACGTGTCGCCGCGGCCGACTGCTGCGGCCCATTCGATACCCGCCTCTATCCGGCAAGTCCAGGTCGGTTCGAGCCAGGGCGGCGAATCTTCCCGGGCGGCCGCCGGAAAGTCAGAAAGGCCGATCAGAGCCGCAAGGGCGGCCCACAATCCGAGCCCCAAGCGCCAGCGCGGGGCCCCGGGGCCCGTCGCTTGCGCTCTGGGCTCGGTTCGGCCGGCGAGCCGCCGGCCGCTACGGTCCCAGGGCACGCGCAGCATCATGGTAGACTCGCCAGTGCCTCGCGCGCCGCGCGGCGGAGATTCGCCGTCGTCGCCGCCAGTGCCTCGGGGAGCAGCATGTCGGGTGGCGTGATCACCACGATCCGCTGGACGCCAACGGCACGGGCCAAGTCTTCGATGGTCTGTTCCGGCCTCGGGCGCGCGGCGCCCGTGAAGGCCAGCAGGGGCACGCGGCGCTCGCTAGCGAGCCGCGCGACGCCGGCCACGACTTTTCCGCCGGCCGTCTGATCGTCGATGCGGCCCTCGCCAGTCAGACACAGATCGCAGCCGCGAAGCTTGTCCGACAAACCGGCCTGACGCGCGACTTCATCGAAGCCGGGGCGGAGACGAGCTCCGAGCGCCGCTGCCAGCCCGGCCGGTAACCCGCCGGCGGCGCCGCCGCCCGGCAGCGCGCACGCATCGGTCCCACAGCAGCGGTGGAGCACGTCCGCCCAGTGGGCCAGGCCGCGCTCGAGCTGCCGGACGCCGGACGCCGAGGCGCCCTTCTGCGGGCCGAAAACCGCCGCGGCACCGCGTGGTCCGAGCAAGGGGTTGTCCACATCGCAGAGAATCTCGACGTCCGCGGCCAGCGGCGTCGCCGGCGGTTGCACGGCACCAATGTAGGACAGCATCCCGCCGGTGATCGGCTCCGTAATGGTCCCCCCGCTATGATCGACGAACTTCCAGCCCAGGGCTTGCAAGCACCCCGCGCCGCCGTCGACCGTCGCCGATCCGCCGACACAGAGCAGAACCCGTCGGCAGCCTGCTTCGTGAGCGGCGTGCAGCAGCAGCCCCGTGCCGAAGCTGGAGGTCCGCAGTGCATCACGCTCGGAGGCGTCGAGCAAGGCCAGGCCGGAGGCTTCGGCCATCTCGATAATCGCGGTCTGCTGAGCGGGGATGAGCCACCAGCGGGCGTCGCGCCGGCGCCCGAGCGGATCGAGCGCGACGGTCACGCGCTCCGTCGCGCCCAGGACGCTGGCCAACAAGCGTCCCGTGCCTTCCCCGCCATCCGCGAGGGGGCACAGCAGGATATCGGCGTCCGGGTGCGCGTCGCGAACCCCCGCCGCCAGTGCCGCGGCCACGTCGGCCGCGGCGAGCGCATCCTTGAACTTGTCCGGCGCAATCAGGATCTTCACGATTCTTCGTTGCCCGTATCGCGCCCGCCGCCCCACGCGCGGTACGGCAGGAAGCCGCGTTTCGACGGGCTGCGCAGGAACTGGAGCAGTCGGCGACCGGCGTCGGTGCGCACCATCTCGGCAACGCGCTCGACGGCCTTCGGAAAGGGCAGTCCGCCGCGGTACAGCGCGCGGTAGCACTTGCGCACCTCGAACCGCTCTTCGGAGCTCATGCCGGCCCGGCGCAGACCCACCGTATTTGGCCCCAGGATCACCTGCGGGAAGCGCACCAGCATGAACGGCGGCACATCCTGGGCCAGGGCCACGTTGCCGCCGATCATCGCCAGCTCGCCGACGCGCATGAACTGGTGCAGCACGACGTTGCCGCTGACGAACGCCCGGCCGCCGACCTCGACGTGGCCCGCCAGCATCGCCCCGGTGGCGATGGTGACGTCGTCGCCCACCGCGCAGTTGTGGCCGATGTGCCCGGTGGACATGATGAAGCACCGCTTGCCGACCACCGTGGTGCTGCCCGGCATCGTGCCGCGATGAATGCTGACGTGCTCGCGAATGATCGTCTCGTCCCCGATCTGCGTATAGCTCGGCGCACCAGTCCACTTCAGGTCCTGCGGCGGATGCCCGACGATCGCGAACGGGTGGACCTGGCAGCGCCGGCCCAGCGTCGTACCCTCGGCTACATAGCCATGCGCGTAGACCCGCACTTCGGCACCGAGGTGTACGCTCTTCTCAACGACGGCATAGGCGCCGATCTCCGCGGTGGCGTCGATCTCAGCGCTGGGGTCAACGATGGCAGTGGGATGAATGGGCATAGGGCTTCCGTTTACACAAGGTGGTCAGCGTTTGCGGCCAGCAGCATGGCACGGTCGAGCAGGCGCTTCATCTCCCGAACCGCTTCCTGCAGCCCGACAAACACCGCCCGCGCCACAATACTGTGCCCGATGTTGAACTCCGCGAAGGCGGCCAGGGCGGCGATCGGCTCGATGTTGCGGTAGGTCAACCCGTGGCCGGCGTGGACCTCGAGCCCGGATTCGTGACCGACCTCCAGCCCGCGCAGGAGCTGGTCGAGGGCCGCCGCCCGCCGCTTCTCCCCCTTGGCATGCGCATAGGCGCCGGTCCATAGCTCGACCGCGTCGAACCCGCATTCGGCCGCCGCGCGGACCTGATCCGCGCCGGGCTCGATGAACGCACTGACGATGATGCCCGCCCCGTGCAGCTTGCGCACCGCCGGCGCGATCCGCCGCCGCAGGCGCACCACGTCCAGACCGCCTTCGGTCGTCAGTTCCTCCCGCCGCTCGGGCACCAGCGTGCACTGCTGCGGACGCAGCCGCGTGGCGATCTTGACGATGCCCGGGTTGATTGACATCTCCATATTGAGCTTGACGGCGACGGTCTGCTTCAGCACTTCGGCGTCGCGATCATGGATGTGCCGCCGGTCCTCGCGCAGGTGAAACGTGATGCCGTCGGCGCCGCCGAGCTCGGCCTCGACGGCCGCCCAGACCGGATCGGGCTCGTCCGCCCGCCGGGCCTGGCGGACCGTGGCCACATGGTCGATGTTGACGCCGAGCTTGTTCATCGCGTCGCGCCTCCTTCAGCGGCGATATGGTAACCTCCCGGCCGATACGTGAGTAATGCGCATCACGAATACTCATCGCGCGGCCCAAACCGAGCCGGGCCCGTCACGGCCCGGTCAGAACCGGCTGCACGACAGGGCGGACTAGGCCGATTATTATCGTGGGCGTGGTCCCGGGTGGTCGGCTGATCCCGGCCGGCGAGTAAGCGATGTTCTGCATCTTCAGCAACTGGCTTTCATCGCCGCTGGCCTTCGTGGTCACGCTAGCATCTGGGCTGGTGCTCGTGGTAGTCGCGCTGGCTCTGGGCCGGGCCCGCCACAGCCAGCCGGGCAGCCTGTCCTGTCCGAATCCCGAGTGCGGTCACACCAACCCACCCCGCGCCCGCTATTGCGCCCGTTGCGGACAAGAGCTCCCCAACGCCTAACCGCGCCGCGTCACGGGCCACCGAACCAGGCTTGCACGCCAAGCTGGTGCACGAGCCGTCCGCCGAGGTGGCCGGTGTTTGCGAGGACCATCCCGCACAGGAGCAGCGCGGCCACCACGATGAGCCGGGCCGCCACCGGGACGACCCGCGGCAGGTCTTTCTTGAGTAGCCCGCTCTTTTTCAGGAGGGCCGGACCCAGCAGAACCAGCACATACGCCGCCGTGACGATCGTGAAGAGCAGCCGCGTGGTCTCCGCTAGTTCCTGGTGCCGGTCGATGACCTCATTGATCTCCGGCGTGCGGATCGCCAACTCCGCCGCCGCTTCGCCCGCCTCCACCGCCACGTACGCGCCGGCGGTCCCCAACAACAGGAGCAGCAGGCCCGCCCACGCGAATCCGCGACCGACCTTGGGCAGCAGGCTCAGCAGCACAAACAGCGGAGCCACCAATAGCAGGGCGATCGGAAAGTGCACGACCAGCGGGTGTACGCCCTCCCAGGGCGGGAGCGGCGGCGGCAGCAGGGGCGAACCAAACATGCACGCACCCTACGTAGGGCAGGTCAAGCGCAGCGCGACCTGCCGGAACGATATTCGCATTCATGGCAGGTCGCGCTGCGCTTGACCTGCCCTACAACTAGCTGACCTTCTCGTACTTGTCCTTCGGCGTGAAGCACACCGGGCACTTCTCAAAGGTGATCTTGGACACCGTGTACCCGCACACCGGGCAGACAAAGAAGTCCTTCTTCCCGGCTTTCCAAGCGTCAAGATTGTCCAGCGCTTCTTTGTAGAACTTGGCGTGCTCGGTCTCCGCCGACAAGGCCTGGTTGAATGTCCGGACGGCATCCCTGTTGTTCTCCGCCCGGGCCGCCTTAATGAAGTCGGGGTACATCGTGTCGCGCTCGTAGGCCTCACCCTTGAAGGCTGCCTCCAGGTTCTCCTTGGTCGACTTCACTTCGGGTTTCTGCAAGTCGGCCTTCGGCGTGCCGCCCAGCTTGCTGATCACCTCGGCATGGTTCCGGGCGTGAATCTCCTCCGACCGCACCGCCGCCCGGAACAGGCTCGCCACCTGGCCGTACCCCTCCTCGTCGGCCTTCTTGGCGAACTCCACGTACCGCGCATGCGCGTTGCTCTCGCCGGAGTAGGCGGCATTCAGGTGGTCGAGCGTCGTCGCCTTGGCTGGTTCCGGTTTCGGTTCCGGCTTGGCCGGCTTGGCCTCCTGCTGGGCGAACGCCGGCAGCGTTAGCAGTGCCAGGCCGATCACCAGCATGCTGAGTTGGGCAAGACGACGGAGTGTGGGAGCGGTTGTCATGGGGCTTCTCCTTTCGGTTCCTGCGGTCAAGCCACGGCAGGCTTGCCCTGCCAGGGTGGTCGATCCGCGCGGTCCGCCGCGGCGGACAGATAGATGGTTATCGGAAGTGGACAGTGTATCACGCGGCCGGCTTGGCGACCACCTTCCCTGGCACGGCCTGCGGCCTTGCCGTGGCCGGCCGAAGTCCCGCCGACACTTGCCCGATAGAAGATACGGAGGTATCGACTGGTGCGCTCGGAAGAGACCCCGGATCGACGGCTGCACGACGCGCTACGGCTAGCCTGCCTCGCCTGTCTGGCCCTCGGCGTGGGTCTGTGCGTGTGGGGACTCACGCCCATCGTCGTCATGCGCTTGGTCAGCCACAGCGTGCCGCCTTGGGGCGTGCTCGCGACGAGCGGGCTGACGCTGCTGACCGGAGCGGCGTACGTGGGGCTCGCCCGACTTGCCCGGCGTGGCGTGGGTTGGGCGCTGCGCGTCACCCTGTGCGCCTCGGTCTTCCTACTGGCCGGTACGTTCGGCATGGTCCTGCTGAGCAAGACGCGCGAGATTCCGCTGTTCCCCACGTTACTCACGACCAGCGCAGTGCTCACAAGCTGGCTCGCCATTGTGACTCAGGGGGCGGCTGAGCGTGCGGTCAAGCCACGGCAGGCTTGCCCTGCCAGGGCCGAGGAGCCGCGGGCCGCGGCGAGGCCGTCGACGCCCAACGCGCACTCTTCCGCCGAGACCCCAGCGCAGACCAGAGTCTGACCACCGCGGCGTTAGCCAGCGAAGATCTCCGTGCCGTCCTGGGACGGCGCTCGAAACGCCGCTCCACAGTGCTCGCAGTGGTCGCGGTCCACGACGCGCTTCTGCCCGCACGCCGGACAGGCCTCGCGCGCCGGCCAGTCGCGCAGCGCAAGCAGCAAGAGCAACGCCGCCGGCCCGCCCAGGACGCTCAGCACCGCCCACCAGTTCCGCGCCCGCCGCGGAAACGCGTACCACCGGGCGATCCGCACGGCGGCCACGGTGCAGACGACAATGGAGACTGCCAGGGCCGAAAGGCTGGCGACCAGGAAGGGGGGTGGGGTGCTGGCCAACTCGCGCCGCAGGTCGGTGAACATCACGGCGCCCTGAACGTCTCCGAATGCAGACAACAGGGCCGCCCAGCCCAGGGGAACGAAGGCGGCCGCCAGCGGCACGAACGCGGCCCAGAGACCGCTGTGCCAGGGCTCCGGGTTCGAGTTGTTCAGCGCCGGCAGCTCCGTCCGCTGCACCTCGCGGCCGTCGGCCGAGACTTCAAGCACATACCCCGGCAGCGTCCAGCGCGCGAGGCTCTGGGCCACTTGCGACGGGCGATACCAGAGGACGAAGCGGCTTTCGTCCAGCGCACCCACCTGGAGCTCGCAGTACCGGTCGAGGTCAAAAGGCTGGGCCAGCGCGAGCAGCAGCGCTCCGTCCGACGCGCGGAACTCCACGTGGTCCCGGGTCGTGATCGCACTGATGAGAGTGCGGCGATCCTCTATAGTGTTGGGCAGCGCGACGACGCCGGCGCCGAGAATGCGGCCATTGTCGCCGGGGATGAAGAGCCGCTTGACCTCTTGCGTGAAGAAATCCAGCCGGTAGATGGCGTTGGCGTCCGCCAGCACGCCGGCGTACGTCCAGGAGTACGGGGGGAGTGGCTCGGCAAACCGTGCGGCGGGGCGCTGACCCGCGGGCACGAAGCCGTCCGGTCCGAGCGAGCCGATGCAGCGCCGGGTATCCAGCGCATACCCGCGGACCCGGCCCTCGGCAAAGACGTAGTACCAATTGACCTGCCCGGCGACGTTGAGCCGCAGGAAGAAGCGTTCGCTCCTCGAATACCGCTCCCACTGGAGCCGCGGGTCGCTCGCCAGCGTGGCCAGGGGCAGGTTGTACCGGTAGAGATTCTCCCGGGCGCGCGGATCGCTGTACTTTTCGAGCTCGTTTCCGTTCACGTCGGTGACGGCGGTCGTGACGGCGTCCCGTTGCGTCACCCGCAGGATCTGGCCGTCCTTGGCAATCAGGTAGTACGACCACACGTAGCCGCTTTGGCCCCAGAAACCGATCGCTATCAACACGACCGCAAACCCAACCGTGAGCAGCCCGGCAAGCAGGCTGACGCCCAGCGCGAACCGGGTCACGCGGGGTTGCGGCTGGCACTCGCCGTTCGCCAGAAAGCTGCCCCAGGCCGCAGCTCCCAGCACGACGATCCCCACGAGGGCCACGAGAAGCGCCGGCCAGAACGCCGGGACGCCATAGACGAACAGGGCGCAGGCCACCGCCGCCCCGATGCCGAGCCCCCGGCTGCCATACCAGCGCGCCGGACGGAGCCCGGTGAGGAGGCCGGCGAAATAGAACACGACGCCGGTCACGATGGCGATGATGCTGGGCACGATCATGCGCCAGTCGAAGGGCGCGGGGATGTGGCCGGGCGTCGCGGCCCACAGCGCCGCCCCGAGCAGCGGAATGGCCATTGCCGGGATGTACAACGCGAGGCCGCCGAGGGCTTTCGCCAGGAAGATCTGCGAGCGCGGCAGCGGGCGATGCACCAGAAAGGCCCACTGGCCGCGGCGTGCTTCCAGGACCGATTGCAGCAGGCCCAACAGCAGGCCGCCGGCGGCCGAGCCGAATGTCATCACCGCGATGAACATCGGCGCGCAGACCGATTCGGCGCCCTGCCAGCTTTGCGACTCCCGTTTCTGCACTGTCACCGCCGCGAACAGCCCCACGATCAGCAGCCACAGCACGGCCCACTTGAGGTTCTCGCGGATTTCCTTCCAGATGATCGCGGTCATGCGGCACCTCCCCTGCCCGGCAGGAAGAAGGTCCGTTCGCCGCGCCGGTCGAGATAGCTGACGAACGCGTCTTCCAGGTCGATGGGCACCTGTTCGCAGTGCTCCGCGCCCAGGCGGGAAACCAGCTCCTCCGTCTGCCCGTTGTAGTTCGCGATGGTGAGGGCCAGCTCGCGCTCGGTGCGCAGGCTGGTCAGCAGCCCCGGAATCGCCGGCAGCTCCGGCGGCCGACTGGGGAAGCGGAGCACGACGCGGCGCACCCGGTTGCGGAATTCTTCCATCGTGCAGCAGGCCCGCAATTGCCCCTCGTCGAGGATGGCGATGCGGTCGGCCACGCGCTCGACGTCGCCCACGAAGTGCGAGGAGAAGAAGATCGTGCGGCTCGCGTGGCGGGTGACGTAGACCATCGACTCCAGCAGCGCGCGACGCGCGACCGGGTCAAGCCCCAGGGCCGGGTCGTCGAGGACCAGCACTTCCGGTTCCGGCGCCAAGATGAGCGCCAGGCAGAGCCCGGCCCGCTCGCCGCGGGACAGGTCCTTGGCGCGGCTGGTCGGGTCGAGACGAAAGTACTTCAGGATGCCCTGGAACGCGTCTTCGTTCCAGTGCGGGTAGAAACGGCCCTGGAAACGACCGCACTCGCGCACGCGCATCCAGCCCGGCACGTGATGCCCCTCGGCCAAGTACCCGACGCGGGCCCGCACCTCCGGCGGCAAACGGCGGCTCTCGTGACCCAGGAGGGCCGCTGACCCGCGCGTCGGCTCCAGCAACCCGAGCAACATGCGGATGGCGGTAGTCTTGCCCGACCCGTTGCGACCCAGGAAGCCGAACACGCACCCGCGCGGCACCGCCAGGTCGAGGGCGTACACGGCGCGCTTGCGGCCGAAATAGCGGGTCAGGTGGTGGGTCTCAATAACGGATTCACTCATCGGCTTGCCCTCCCTTGAGCCGGCCACCGGGTTCGAACGGCGCCAGCCGTTTGTCGAGCGCCGCGCAGATCTCGTCTCGGGCGAAATTGAGGACGAGCGCTTCGCTTAGAAACGTGTCCAGCGCCTGTTCGAGCCGTCGCGTGCGCTCGGCTCGCGAGTAGACCTGCCGTCGATCGCCGACGAAGTACCCCCGTCCTTGACGGGCCTCAACGACGCCGTCCCGTGTCAGGTCGTTATAGGCCTTGGCGACCGTATTTGCGTTAACGACGAGCTGTTCGGCCAGGCCCCGGACGCTGGGCAGGGGGTCGCCGGCGCGTTGGACGCCGCAGGCGACGGCGTGTCGAATCTGGTCCACGATCTGGCGGTAAATCGGGGTCGCACTGCCGGTCGAGATGCGTAACTCGAGCGCCATGGCTTCTGCCGTACTGTACTATATCAGCTAGTACAGTATAACACTGGATCCAGTTCCGTCAAGTGCCGCGCCCTGGACCGTCCAGAAAAGTCCGGCTGGACGGCCGCGGCCGCGGCATGGTGGGCAGAAGCGCTCCCCGGCGCGTACGAAATTGTTGACCTGCCGTCCGTTTCCGCGATAATACGAGTGGCGGGACACCCTCCGCCGACCCGCGATGAAGTGGGCCTGGTCGCGGGCGGCCCAGGGGCCCCCAGAGCGATGCCGGATCGATCGCTCGACGGGTTCGCCGATGACGGTCGGCGAAGTGACAAAACCCGGTCGGCGGCCCTCACCAGGCGACGGCCGGGAGGTTGGCCCGTTCCGAAAGGAGGTGATCCAGTGCCGGGTGATAAACATTAGGCTGCTGTAACGCAGCGAACGTGGCTGTGCTTACAGCAGCCATGAACTCGGCCCGCCGGCGGTGACGACACCCCGGCGGGCTCTGTTTTTCCAGGGGTCGTGTCACGGCGGGCTCCGCGGTAGACTCCGCGGCGAGGGTTACCGCGTGAGTCGCGTCCGCAGACGAGGCCGACACTACCACACCGCGGTTCCGGGGATGCCCGGCGCGCCGCACCCGACCCGGACGGCGTGGCGTTCGGTCGCTTTCTGGGCGGGCATCACGGTCCTGGCCCTGCTATTTCGCGTGGGGCTCGTGACGGCGCCCCTGCTGCGGAGCAATCCGTGGCCGGTTTTCGCGGGGATGCTGTACCCGGGCGACCACGACGACTTCGTGCGTTGGGGAATGCAGGCCACGGACCGCGGCGTGCTGACCCTGTATGACGAGCCGCCGGACCGGCACGACATGCGCGTCTGGGACAAGCGCCAGCATCGGTGGGGAACCGCGCAGCGCCAATTCGACCGGGTCTGCAACTACCCGCCGTTGTCCGTGTACCTGCTGTACGTTTCCGGAGTCGTCTTCCGTGCCCTCAGCATTGACCGGGTGATTAACACGCCGGCCTCCCTGGGTGCGTTCACGTTTTGGGGGATCCTGGGGGACTTTCTGGTGGCGTGGGGCTGTGCCGCGCTGGTGGCGCTCTTTCGGCCGGCATGGGCCCCCCGGCTAACGTACACCCTCGCGTTGTTCCTGCCGCCGCTCTGGTGGGACTCGGTCGTCTGGGCGCAGATGGACAGCGTGCTGCTCGCGCCGGCCGTGTGGATGCTCTATGCCATGCTGCGTCGCCGCTGGCTGCTGGCCGGCGTGCTCTGGGGCGTGGCCTTCGGCCTGAAGCCGCAGGCCATTCTCTTGGTCCCCTTGTGGGGGTTGGCACTTTTTACGGTTGGATCGCGTTGGCGTGTGCTGTTGGGGGGCGTCGCGGCGGCGGTCGTGCTGTTCATCGTGGCCTTGCCGTTCACGCTGCACAGCGGCTGGGAATGGCTGCGGCGCAGCTACATCGAGAACCTGCTCTCCACGTATACGCACCTGACGACGCTGAAGGCGTTCAACGTGTGGTACCTCCACTTGTTGCTGTCGGACTCGATCGACGCCCAGGCGAAGTGGTTGGGACTCGCCCGCGGGACCTGGGGCAAGCTGTGGCTGCTCGCGGGGCTGCTGGTGGGCTTCGGCTACAGCCTCCAGCGCTGGCGCCACGATCGACGTGCGCTCGTGCTATGGACGACCCTCAGCCTGCTGCTGTTCGTCATGCTCCCCACGGAAGTCCATGAACGCTATCTCATCCTGGTCCTGCCGTTCCTGGGAGTTGCGGCGGCGTTCACCTGGCGGCTGTGGCCGGGTCTGATCCTGCTGCTGGTCGTGATGATGGCGCAACTGAGTTGGCCCCTGTGGCTGCGGTCGGGGCGCGGCCAGTGGCCGGAGATTCGGGGGGGGATCGTCGACAAGTTCACCGCGGAGGTCGCCTCAGAACCGGTCAGCGCGGAGCAGAAAGAGCAAGCCCTGCAAACGATATTGGCCTCCCGGCACGAGAGCTACCGCCAGCTACGCCGGATGACCGCAGCCCGCGAATGGGTGTTTGCGCTCGGCGCGCTCCTCGGTGCAAGTTCCATTGTTGCGGCGTTCCTCACTTTGAGGCCGCAGACGGAGCCGGCTGCAGGAGAACCACGTGCTGGGCCTGCTCCGGGTGCCCGCGCCAGTACGCCAGATTGAACTGCGCGATGTCGAGGAAGCCGATCAGTGGGGCACCGCCACCAGGCGTCACGCGAAACATTACGACTCCGTTGTTCCCCCAGATGAAGACGTGGTCCCACGGGCTGCGGTCCAGCCTGTAGGTGCCGGCGGCGTCGCTGACGCCCACGAAGTTCGGCTCCGCGTTGAACCCGCAGCCCGTGTAGCCCCGGCCGCGGCCGACGAACAGCTCGACCCGGGCGTTGGACACCGGCTCGTGCAGCGGCGACAAAAACACGAAGGTGTTCCGGCTCGGGACGTCGAAGAGGTATTCGCCGAACAGGCCCCGGCGTGCGCCCACGTCGCGATTGAACGAGCACGCCGTCTGCTCGCAGTAGAACCGGTACGTCGCGTCCCACTTCTCAGTGTTCTTACCGATGGCCTCGTCGTGGGCATAGTTGCCGTGGTGCATCAGGCAGCGCTGCTGGTCCGGCGGCTGCGTGTAGCCGGCGCCCGGCGCGGCGGGGTTGTCGTCCTTGTCACTCCAGATCAGGTAATCGTCGATGCGGCCGAGCTGATGGCCCAACTCATGGTGCAGCGGCCACTCCGAGCCGGTCAACCAACGATGCTGTCGCGTGTAGAAGCTCTCGCCGTGCTCGTCCGGCTTGAGCAGGTCGACGGTGAAGCCCCAGACGCCGTCGACGCCTCCGTTGATGTTCGTAAAGACCTCCAGCTTCTCCGGCGGCACCGCGTTGGCGTCGTAGAACTCGGGGGCGTTGAGGTCCACGGGCGTTTTCACGCCAGGGGTGTGCATGCCCTCCTGGTGCCCCCACCCGTCCGGGATGATATAGACGGCGTCGAGCCGCACGCGCTCGGCGATGCCGTCCGGGCAGGACGGGTAGACGGTGTCGCGGAATTCCTTGTTCATCTGGCGGACCTGGAACTGGGCCCAGTCGGCCCAATCGTAGCTGCCGAGCCCGTTGCAGTAGCGCTGAAAGTCCTGGCGGACGCTTCGCTCCACGAAGAACGCCAGCGACAGCGCGTCGGTCCGATCGATGACCCAGTTGTTCTCCTCGCAGACTTCGTCGACCAGCCGATCGCGGTCGACCTGAAACGCAATGAAACGCCGGCCGTCGTCCCATGGCCGCCGGTACGTGAATTCGATGGTCTCATCCGGGGCGACGGGGGTCGTGTGCCGGCCCTCGGCGACGTCCTTCCCGTCGTACAGCCAATGCCAATCGAACGCCGCCACCGGCTGCGTGCCCACGTTGCGGACCACTGCCGTGTAGGTCACCTCTTGGCCGGGCTTCGGCCCCCGCGGTGCCCCCGCATTCTTGATCCGCACGGGCCCGGTCTCGCCCTGTCCGTGCAGGGCGTCGTCGATCTTGACGTACTCGGGTTGTTGGCCGGGGAAGCGCGGCTGGCGCGAGATATACTGGACGGAGAGATCCGGCTTGTCGGGCCGCGGAGCGTTCCAGAGGTTGTCCTTGCCGATCATGACGTACTCCCCGTCGGTCGAAGCCGTGGCGTGCAAGCAGAGTGCCACGCCAGCCACGAGCGCCACACCGATGACACGATGCACACACATAGGACCCGACCTTTCTTGCCAAGTGGCCTCGATAATCAGCCATTATGAGACGCGTGTCGGCGACCGTCGAATCCCGTCCAGCGGGGTTGACTTGAGCCGTCGGATCGTCGCGGTCCGCCTCGACTAATAATCGTTGTTGCCGGCGGGCCGCAGCGCGGCGCGGCCGGCTGCCGCGGGCCGCCGGGGGCGGGGCATGCTTTCCCGGCCATCGGGGCGCACCGCCGCGAACTCACCGGACGGGCGCTCCGACTCGATATTCATCTATGACTGAGCGCCGCCTTTTCCCAACGGAGAGGTGTGTGATTGATCCTGTCGAACGCGTCGACGCTCTGCGACTCTCCCACGCGGACCAACAGCACATTCTGCATCAGCTCGACGAGGCGGCCGACCAACCCGTCGTCGTAGAACTGCGCGCCAATCGCCGCTACCGCTATGTAGTTCGGGAGGGGCTGGTTCTCCAGGTTGAGGGGACTCAAGTGCAGTTCGTCGTGCGCCCGCGCAATCTCTCGGCGGGCGGCATCGCGGTCTTGCACGGCAGCTTCCTGTACCCGGGCACACCCTGTGCCATCATGCTCAGGGAATTGCATGGGGAGCAGACACTGGTCGAGGGGCGGATCGTGCACTGTCGGTGTGTGCACGGTCGGGCCCATGAGGTGCACATCCGCTTCGGTGAGCCAATCGAGATCGAGCGGTTCGTGGATCTGCGGCAGGCGCGCGTCGTGACGGCCAAGGATGTGGCGAGCGCGCCCGGCGCACTGACATATCCCAGCGCGCAGGTGGCCCAGCTCGCACGGCGGCTGGAAGAGTTGGCCCGTGATCAGGCGCAGCGCGACGAGCTGTATCAGTTGGTCACGCAACTGGCGGCGCTGCTAAACCCCAGCTAATCCGTCTGAGGGGACGGCGCGCTGGAAACCGCCGCGCTCGTGCCCGGCCTCCCCTCCGTGGCGCGCTCGCTGGGCCCCGGCGTGGGTTATACTATGCGTATGCACGGGCAGACGACGCACATCACCCTGCTCCAGCGGCTGAGCGACGGGCAAGACGCGAGTGCGTGGCAGGAATTCTGTGACCGGTACGGCGAGCTGATCACCGGGTTTGCCCGCCGCCGCAACCTCCAGCCGGCCGACTGCGACGACGTTGTGCAGGAGGTGTTGCTCGCGCTGAGCAAGACCATGCCCGGCTTCCGTTACGATCCCAGCAAAGGCAAGTTCCGCTCGTATCTGAAGACCATCACGCTGCACGCGGTCTTCAAGCGCAAGCTGCAGAAGCAGGGCGAGGTGGATTGGCAGCACGTTGAAGAGGCGACGCGGGCCGCCTGTGCGGACGAGGACACCGAGAGCGCCTGGGAGGCCGAATGGCGGGAATACCACTTGCGTCAGGCGCTGCGGGGGATCGCCGCGGAGTTCAACACGGCCGACCAGCAGGCCTTTCAGCGTTACGCGGTCGAAGGCCGCGACGTCCGCGAGACGGCCGACGCGCTGCACCTGAGCGTGGATCAGGTCTATCAGGCCAAGTCGCGCATCATGAAACGCCTGTCCGAGCTGATTGACCAGCAGGTCCAGGAAGAGGGTTGACGGCCGCGAGGGTCGGGATGAGCACGCAATCCCGCTGGTACCAGGATGACGACCAGTTGCTGGGCGCGCTCCGGCAAAGCCGCTCGCCGGCGCGGCGGCGACCGACGATCCCGGGCTACGACGATCTCCGCGAGCTGGGTCGCGGGGGACAGGGTGTCGTCTTTAGCGCGATCCAGCGCTCCACCAAGCGCCGGGTCGCCGTCAAGGTCCTGCTGGATGGCGCCTGGGCGACCGACGCCCGCCGCCGCCGGTTCGAACGCGAGATCGATCTGATCGCCGGCCTGCATCATCCGAACATCGTCCGGCTGTACGACAGCGGCGTGACGGACGCCGGCTTTCCGTACTTCGTCATGGAGTACATCGAAGGCGTCGGTCTCGATGAGTTCTTCAGTGATGTGGCCCCGGCCCAGAGTTGGGCAAGGACGTACCGCGGCGAGCCGTTGGATGCGCGCGCCCCCGTCCCAAGAACCCCGGCCTCGCCGCGGGGCGCGGTCCGAGCGTCACTCGAGCTCTTCGCGAAGGTGTGCGAGGCGGTGAACTACGCGCACCAGCGTGGCGTCATTCACCGGGACCTCAAGCCGAGCAACATTCGCATCGACGCGACGGGCGAGCCTTTTGTGCTGGACTTCGGGCTAGCCAAGCCGGCCCTGGACTCGTACGACAGCGTGACGGAAGCGCCGATGAGCCTGACCGGCGAATTCATGGGGTCACCACCCTGGGCCAGTCCGGAGCAGGCCAGCGGGCGGCCGCACAGCACGGACATCCGCAGCGACGTGTACGCGCTCGGCGTCATCCTGTTTCAGCTCTTGACCGGCCGATTCCCGTATGCGGTGGCCGGCGGGCTGCGCGAGGTCCTCGACAACATCCAGAACGTCGAGCCGCCGCGCCCGAGCGGCTTCCGCAAGGGGCTGGATGACGAGGTCGATACTATCGTCCTGAAGTGCCTGGCCAAGGAGCCGGACCGCCGCTATCAGACGGCCGGCGAGCTGGCCCGCGATCTGCGGCACTACCTGGCTGGCGAGTCGATCGAGGCGAAACGCGATAGCGCCCTGTACACGCTGCGCAAGGCGATGCGCCGATACAAGTACGCGGCCCGCGCCGGGTGTGCGATCCTCGTATTGAGCCTGGGAGCCGCGGTGTGGCTGTCCGTGCTCTGGCTGCGGGCCACGGAGGCCGAGCAGCTCGCCGACCTGCGGCTGGGCGCCGCCGAACGGGCCCGTGCGGCGGAAGTTGCAGCGCGGACGGAGGCCGAGAGGGAGGCCGCCCAGACGCGCGCCATCAACGAGTTCCTGGTCAACATGCTCACGATGCCGTTGGACCTGGGACGGGACGCCCGCGTCGCCGACGTGCTCGACAAGGCGGCGGCCGAGCTGCCACAGGCCACGGCGCTGGAGCCGGCGACGGAGGCGGCGTTGCGGGAGGCGATCGGAAACGCGTACGGCAGCCTGGGGTTGTACGCCGAAGCGGATCCGCAACTGCATCAAGCCCGCGAGCTGTGGCGACGCGTGCAGGGCGACGATGGCAAAGACACGTTGTCGTGTGTGTCGCACGTCGCCTGGCTGCTGCGCCAAACGGGCAAGCTGGACGAGTCGGAGGCCCTGTTTCGCCAGTTGCTGGCGGCCCGCCGGCGAGTGCTCGGCGAAGAGCACCTCGACACCGCCCGGACCAGGAACGATCTGGCCTTTGTCCTGGAGGCGCAGGGCAAGCTGGAGGAGGCGGAGGACCTGCATCGCGCGGCGTTGGCCGGCCTACGGCAACAGCTCGGCAACGAGGCGCTGGACACGCTCACCAGCATGGGCAATCTCGCCAGCGTGCTGTCGTCGGAGGGCAAGCTCGAGGAGGCCGGGGCGCTCATGGGCGAGCGTCTGGAGACCGCCCGGCGCGTGCTGGGCAGCAACAACCGTGACACCCTGCGGGCCATGAGCGCTTATACGTGGCTGCTCGGCATGGAAGGGCGTTATGCGGAAGCTTTGGAGCTCACGCGTGAGGTGCATGCCGGCCAGTGCCGGCTGCTCGGCGCGGATCATCCGGAGGCGATTACTGCCCTGGCCAACGTCGCCGTTGCATACTCCAGCCTGGGCCGGCTCGAGGAGGCCGAGCCGCTCATGCGCGAGGTCGTGGAGCGTTCGCGGCGGGCCCTGGGCGCGGAGCACCCGGACACGCTGACGGCCCTCAATATGCTGGCCGGCGTGTTGAACACCCGCGGCCGGTACGCCGAGGCCGAGCCGCTGCTGCGCGCAGCGTTTGCGGGGTCCCGGGCGGCGCGCGGCGAAGAGCACGTAGACACGCTCTATGCGATGAACAACCTGGCGCAGTGCCTGCAACTCCAAGGCAAGCGCGCCGAAGCCGAAGAGCTCCTGCGGACCGCGTTGGCCGGCTGCCGGCGCGCATTCGGTGACGAGAACCCGTATACGCTCACCGTCATGCTCAACTTGGGGGCGGCGCTGGTGGAACGCAAGGAGTTCGGCGAGGCGGAGAGCCTGCTGCAGCAGGTGGTGACGATGCGTCAGAGTCTGTTCGGGGAGCAGCAGATCGACACGCTCCACGCGAAGCTACAACTGGTGATCCTGCAGTATGAACGTGGTGCGCTGGACGAGGCGCTGGCCATGCTCGAGCCGCTGCGCGAGGCCGTGGAGCGTGCCCTGCCCGCCGAGCACTGGTATCCCGCCGTCGTGGAAGGCTGGTATGGCCGGACACTGCTCGGGCTGGGGCGGTATCCAGAAGCCGAGGAACACCTGCTCGCGGCTTATCGACGCCTCGAAACGACGCTGGGCGCGGAGCACCCGCGTACCCAGAAGATGCGCGAGCGCCTCGTGGAGCTCTACGAAACGTGGGGCAAACCCGACGAGGCCGAACGTTACCGTACCGCGCCGTCCCCCACATCCGAGCCGCGCCCACCATCCGAGCCGCGACCGGCCGGGAGCGGTTGATCACCGCCACGAACCTCGCGGCGTGCTTCCTTCAGCGCGTCGCTTCCTTGACGATCTCAATCTCCTCCGGCGTCAATTCGTATAGCTCAAACACGAGTTGGTCGATCTGCCGGTCGGTGGCGTCGATCCGGCGCTGCACAGTCGCCTTCCTGCGAGTGCTTTGCGGCGCCAAGTGCTTCCGCTGCATTTCCAACATGCGACGCACGAGGGCCACTAGCCCATCGTGTTGCTCGCGGTCCGCCGCGTCCGCCAGATTGATCGGCCGGATCGGCAGCGCGCGCAACGAACGCACCTTGACCTGCGGAAACGCCTGCTGGCGGGATTCCGGCACGGTCTGACCATAGACGTAGCGCAGCAAGCGCGAGTTCAGCAGGCCCACCAGATACCGCACGTCCGTGCCGTCGGTCGGCGCGTACAGCGCCAGCAGCGAGTTTCGGAAGTACTCCGCGTGTTCGCGCGGGCCCACGATGGGGAACGACGCCGTCTGCCGAATCACGAATTGCGCTTCGGCGTATCTGTGCTTTCCGCGGATGGTGAAGTACTCGCCGTCCTGCGGGGCATAGCTGAGGCGGAGCATTTTGCGAGGTCGGTCGCAACGATACCGGAAGACCTGCCGGCCTTCGAGGACCGGCACGCACGTCGCCGTTACGCGCCCGGACGCCAGAATCAGCTTGGCCGCACAGTTGCCCGAGTGCACCCCCGGATCGCCGACCAGTTTGCCCAGCGAGCGGGACCGGCGGCGGACCTTGACCAGAAGATCGCGCGGCTGACTGATCCAGGGTTGTCCGCCGCCAGTCTCCACGCACACCGCAGGTCCGTTGACGGGGTAAATCAGAGTCGGCCCTTCGTAGGCGCGATCCGAGATGAACGTGAGTGCCGGTGTCACCGCGTCTGGGAACACGTGTTCCCCCCAATACCGCACTTCGCGCACGCGGCTGCAGCGGCACAGCACCCGGCGGACCGGCTCGTATCCCGCCAGGTGCCCTACCTGATCCGGAACGACAAAGGCCACGAGCTGCCGTGCCAGGTGCTTCACTGACAACTCGATGAACAGCCCATGTGTGGTCAGCCAGCCCGCGCAACCGTAGCGCTGGCTGAAGTAAGTTCGCTCGGCCGCCGAGAGTCGCGCCGCCTGCCGACCTGAAAACGACAGGTACGGCGGGTTGCCGATCACCGCGTCGAAGCCGACGGCGGGAAGCGAGCCCGGCCGGTTACGGCCCGGTTGGGCCGCCGCATTACAGCGGCGCCTCGGTTCGGGGCTCGGAAAAATGTCGGGAAACTCGGCTGCCCAATCGAACGCGTTGATCCGTCGGCGCTCTTTTTCGCCCGTCATTGCAGGCTGCCGTCGCTCGTAGAAGTCCGGCCCGATGAGCGCGTTGCCGCACTTGATGTTCTTGCTCAGCTCGGACAGCACACGCTCAAGGAAGCGCGGGTGGGTGCCGCCACGGATTGCGTTGGTCTCGCCGTCAAGCACCTTGAGCACGAGCGCGAGCTTCGTGATCTCCACGGCCTGCGGGTCGATGTCGACGCCGTAAACGTTGTTCAGGAGGATGCGCTTCTTCTCCGGAATGGTCAGCCACCGCTGGCGGCCGGAGCCCTGGTAGAGGTGGTCGGCGTGTTTCTCGGGGCCGTCGGTGACGTACCAGTCGCGGTGCCAGTCGAGCAGGTACTGATAGGCGCCGAGGAGGAACGCGCCCGAGCCGCACGCTGGATCGAGAATCCGCACCGGTTCGACTTCCGCAGGCGTCTTCCTCTCCAGCAGCTTTCCGACCGCGTTCTTCACGATGTAGTCCACGATGTGCGCCGGCGTGTAGTAGACGCCGCTGGCCTTGCGGACTTCGGGCCTGTCCTTAACCTTGGCGCCATGGCCGGGTGTCAGCCGGACGACCTTGCCCAGGAACTGCTCGTGCACGTGGCCCAGGATTTCGGGCGGCAGCGCGGAGAGCTCATGTGCGCTGTCAGGGCAGTGCAGTCCCCTGAGGATGTCCTTCACGGTTCTGTCGTCGAGCCTGAGCGAGGACATCAGCTCGTCGGCCGGCTCGAGGCCGCGATCCTCGCACAGGCGCAGGAAAACGAGGCGGAGGACCAGGCATTGCGCGGCCACGTCCACGTCGTGGGCCGGAGCCGAGCGGCTGCGTGCCGCCAGCCTCGCCGTCAGGGTCGCGCGCCACCGCTCGACCTGGCGAAGGAACCTGGCCACCGGCGGCGACATTCCGCGCGACGACGACAGCCCAACTGGTAAAGCGTCCATGCCGGCAACAGTGTACTCGCCGCGAATCGGCGGCGGCACTGCCCAGCGCTGCCCCCATCATCCGGGCCATCCGTTCGTTGACGTCCGCTACAAGCAGCCAATACCATCAGCCGTGGCAAAGGTAGGAGACTGCGCTACCGTCGCAGACAGGCACGGCGCGTGGAGCAAGGCACGTGCAGGACAACGCCAAACCTCCGGAAACGTCCGCTGCCGACACACCGCCCGCCGTCTCCGCTCAGACCGATCCCGCCATCGCGACGGCGGACACCGGCGCCCACGACCTTCAGCCGCGGCCGCTGGATCTGGTCTCGCCCCAGTTCACCCTGCGGGCCGTGGTGACCGGCATGCTCCTGGGCGGGGCCTTCTCCGTGTGCAACGTGTACGCGGGGCTGCGCGTCGGCTTGGCGTTCAATATGTCGATCCCGGCCATTCTGCTGAGCTATGGCATCTGGTCGCTGCTGCACGTGGCGAGCGGACGCCGCGTGCGCCCGCTGGGCATCCTGGAAAACAACATCAGCCAGACCGGGTGCTCAGCCGGGGCACTGGTAGCCTCGGCGGGCCTGACCGCTCCGATCCCGGCCCTGGCCATAATGACGGGGCAGACGCTCCCGTGGCATTACCTGGCGCTCTGGGTGTTCTCGGTGTGCCTGGTCGGCATCGCCGTCGGCGTCGGCCTGCGGCGGCAGATGCTGTTGGTCGACAAGCTGCCCTTTGCCGTCGGGATCGCCAGTGCAGAGACCCTGCGCGAGATGTACGCCCGCGGGCGGGAGGCGCTCGCGCGGGTGCTCGTGCTGGTGGCCGGCGCGGTGGTGGCGGCGGCTTTCAAGCTGGGAGAAACCATCTGGTCGCTCAGGCCCCTCTCAGTCCCAGCCCGCCTCAAGGGCTTCAGCCTCCAATCGCTCACTTTCGGCTTCGAGCCGACCCTTCTGCTCTATGGCGTCGGCGGTCTCATCGGTCTGCGGACGGGTCTCTCGTTGCTGGTTGGGGCGGTCCTGGCGTGGGGCGTGCTCGCGCCGCCGCTGCTGCATAGCGGTGACATGCGGCTGACCGTCACGCAGCCCTTGCCGGTCCTGCCACAGGGCGTGGTCTTCCCGCCCGAACCGACCGGCTTCATGAAGTACGACGCGCGGCATCAGTGCCTGGAGTGGAAGGGGATCATGTCGGAAGCCGAGCGCGGCGAGTTGTTGGCGCTCAGTGCCGATGCCTCTTATCAAGAGGCCGTGCGCCAGATCTATGACAAATCGCGAATCACGGCCGCCGTACCGAGCTTTCGGGACATGGTGCAGTGGACGCTCTGGCCGGGCGTGACCCTGATGGTGGTTGCCAGCCTCGTGTCGTTCAGCTTCTCGTGGCGATCCATCTGGGCGGCGCTAACGGGCATGCGCAGGCGGGCGGGCTCCGCGGCGATTGAGCCCGGCGGCGCAAAACGCCGGTTCTTCATCGGGGCCCTGCTGGCGGCCCTCGTGTTGTCAGTGTGGCTCCAAATGTCGCTGTTCGCCATCGTCGGCTGGGCCGCGGTCGCCGGCGTGCTCTTGGCGTTCGTGCTGGCCCTGGTGGGCGCACGGGTCTCGGGCGAGACGGGCATTACGCCGGTGGCGCCGATGGGCAAGGTGAGCCAGGTACTGTTTGGCGCGGTCATCCCCCAAAGCCCGGCGCCTAACCTGATGAGTGCTAACGTCACGTCCGGGGCCGCCAGCCAGTGCGCTGACCTGCTCCATGACTACAAGTGCGGCTACCTCATTGGCGCGTCCCCGCGCTGGCAGACTCTGGCCCAGATCGGCGGTGCGCTGGCGGGCGCGCTGGTCGCGTCTGCGGCATACCTGGCGCTCGTGCGCAGTCCGGCGGAGCAATTGCTGACCGCGGAATTGCCCGCGCCGGGCGTCGCGGGCATGAAGGCGGTCGCGGAGCTGTTCCAGGTCGGGTTCCGGGCGCTGCCGAGCGGCACGGGCGTGGCGATGCTGATTGCCGCGGCGGTTGGCATTCTTCTGCCGATCATCGAGCGACTCGCTCCGCCGCCGGTCCGCCGCTGGATGCCGAGTGCGGCCAGCATTGGGATGGCGTTCGTCTTGTCCGCCAGTGTATCGTTTGCGCTGTTCGTCGGCGCCCTGGCCGCGTTCGCGCTGGGCAAGTGGTGCAAGGGCTGGACGGCCCGCTTCCTGTTGCCGATCTGCGCGGGTCTGATCGCCGGCGAGAGCATCACCGGCGTCGGTGTAGCCTTGTTGAAGATCGCGAGACCGTGGGTCGAGTCCCTCCTCGACAGGTATTCGTAGCTGAGCTGAATCATGAATCTTTTTGGGTGTCTGATGCTGCTTCCGAATCTGCTGTTTTCGTTCTGGGCGCCACAGACCAGGCCCGCCGAGGCCGCACCGCCGACCGCCACGGGATTCCTGTACAAAACGATCAACATCGACGGCGAAACCTACGCTTACTGCGTTTATGTCCCGCCCGACTATGCGCCCGACAAGGCCTGGCCGGTCATTCTCGCGCTCCACGGCTCCGGCGAGCGCGGCAGCGACGGGCTGCTGCCAACGGACGTGGGCATCGGCCGGGCCCTGCGGCGGCACTATCAGGAGATTCCCGCCATCGTGGTCATGCCGCAGTGCCGCCCGGACCAGACCTGGGTCGGGCCGATGGGCCGGATGGCCCTGCGCTGCGTCGAGGAGGCCTCGCGCGAGTACCATCTCGACGGGCGGCGGCTGTATCTGACCGGGCTGTCGCTCGGCGGACACGGCGCGTGGCACATCGCCGCCAGCCTGCCCGACCGTTTTGCGGCCCTCCTGGTGATTTGCGGGTTCGCCGAGCTGGGGCCGTCCACGGGGCTGGCGGCCAAGCTGGCCCCGCCACTGACCCGGATTCCCGTCTGGTGCTTCCACGGCGAGCAGGACACGAGCGTGCCGGTCGAGAAGGCGCGCGAGATGGTGGAGGCGATCCGCACGGCGGGCGGACAGATCGAGTACACCGAGTTCAAGGACGGCACGCACTTCATCTGGGACCGGGTGTACGACAACCGGGAAGTATGGCGGTGGCTGTTCGAGCAAAAGCGGCCGGGGCCGTAGCGGCCGGCGGCTCGCCGGCCGTCGTAGCCGCCGGTGCGAGAATCGCTTCTCGCACCCCAGCCCGCGGGATTCCCATCCCGCGATCTGCCGGAAGGGATTCCGGGCGGTGCAGGTGCGAGAGAGGATTCTCGCACCAGCGAAACCGCGTTCTTGACCCCGCCAGGGCAAGAGTCTCAAGAGTCTCATGTTTGTGTGGGGTCGAAATGAGACTCTTCGGCTGGTTGCGTGCGGCGGGGGTAATTATCCGACGATTGCGGGAACCGCAGAGGCGCCAAGACGCTGAGAGCACGAAATTGAGAATAGCGAATGGCGAAGAGCGAGCTGGGGGCGGGCGGGCGGTGCATGGTCGACTCCAGCGAAGTATTCACCACGCAGGGCGCGAAGGGTAGGAAGGGGGTGGGGATTGGTGGGATTGGGCGGGAGATTGCGCGATTCTGTCGGGTGCGCGGGGTCGCCGAGGTCTCACCGGCGGAGATCGTCGGCCTGCTCGTCGGTGGCGCCGTCATCGAGTTGGACAACGGTTGGCAGCTTACGACGGCGCGGATCGCCGATCCGAACCCCGCCCGCGAGGGCGGGGCTTCCTGACCCGGCACTCGCGTGCCGGGTCCTGATCCGACGGCGTGCCCGCCAACCGCGCGGAATTGGAACGCTACGGTCTGTCAGAGGAGATCATCAGCTACAAGCGCCGGTGGTTCGTGGTCTCGCAAGACGCGCCGGTGGTGCTGCCGTCGCTGCTGGCACAGAGAAGGCCGATCCGGGACATGACAGTGACAGAAAACGGCCGCGGCGCCGACCTTGGCTGACGGGACAGGGGTTGCCGATGCTGGCGCCCGCGGATATCTACGATTATGCGGCGTAATACCGGTCAGGGGGACGGGTTGAACAGTATCTGGAACACCACGAAATCTGACAAATCAACGTCGGAATCGCCGTCAAGATCTGGGCTGAAGTCAAGACACGAGCCCATCACCGGGGTGTCCGGCCCAGCGAAGCACCTCACCATGTTCTCGAAGTCGCTAAACGCCACGAAGCCGTCATGATCAAAGTCGCCGGGCGCTGACCCTGGTGGACGGGCTAAGACCTCGATCGCAACCGTGTCCGTGCCGACCATCTGGTCGGAGTCCGTCGCCGTCACGAGCAGTTCGTGCACTCCCAGAGAAAGCGCCCCCGCGAGGAGCGAAGTGCCTGTCCCGAGGAACCCATCGACATTGGAGTACCACGTGATCGAACCAGCCGGCAACTGGCCATCCTCCGGATCGGACACGCTGGCGGCCAACACCACTGGCGCACCCTCAAACTCGATCGCGCCTGCCGACGGCGTTGAGATGTCGACCACCGGCGGCTTCTTCGCATCCAGCGTGAGATTGCCTACCTCCAGCGAGACGGTGTTGAGGTCGTCTGTGCCTGTGAGCCTAAGGCGGGCCTGCCCGGTGTCGCTACCTGGCAACAGGTCCGCGTCCAGAATCGCCGAGGTATTCGTCGTGTCGGCCACGACGGGTGTCCAGGAGACACCGTCATCCCAGGAGTATGCCAACCCGTAGTGAACCGTGTCACCGTCCGGGTCCGTTCCAGTCCAGGTGATCTCCATCCCGTCAAGCAGAGCGTCGCCGGGACTCGGCACCACGATGGCGATTTGTGGCGGCGATTGTGAGCGCCACTGCTGCGCGAGGACTTGCGATGTCGCGGCGAGCAGCATGTCGATTCTATCTACCTGCTCAGGAGGGCTGTCCGGCATTAGCGGTATGGCCACCACGATTGGAGCGATGCACGTGTCCTCGTCGGGACAGTCAACCCCAACCGCCGCGAAAGGAAGCTCGTAGATCAGGTGCTCCCCACCTTCGAGGTTGTAGGCCCGCAGAATTAGGTTTCCGGTCGGTTCGGGCGCGGTGAGTTCTCCCTCTGAAAACTCATTTGCCGCAGCGAGCGCAACGGTAACCGCGACCGGGTCGAAGAGCCCGGTGATCAGCAGCACCGGCTCGCCCGTCCGCTTCACACCGCAGTCCAGCACGTCGGCGTCGAGAAAGAACTGATACGACGCCGGATCCACCCAGGCCTCGCTCGTCGATACCCCAGGCACCATGATCCCGTACAGGCTGCTGCGCTTGATTCGTCCGAGGCCCAGAAGATCCTCGACATCCACTCCGACGACGCCAATATACTCGTCGCCAGATGGATCACCATTGTGGCTATAGCCTGGAGGATGCCACAGTCCAAAGTTGTGTCCGAGTTCGTGCGCAAACGTCCGTTGGTGACGATCTGGATCATCCGTTCCGAACGCGGCCCTTCCTCCCCGCCGGCTTGTTCCATACCAGTTGGTGAATGCACTCGCTGGCAGCCACGCATAGACGAAGTCGGGGCGGGGCGACATCAAGAATCGCCGTAGCTCTAGGCCGAGTAGGTAGCACACATCCTGGCCAAGCGCATTAATATCGAAGTCCCACCTTGCCGAGGGTGCGGATGCATACAAGGAGCTAGGCGAAGGGTAGATGGCGCGCACGAAACTCTCACCCGTCCCGGGTGCAATCATGCCCACATCGGGCAGATTCGGTGGACTTCCCGGGGGCTGTCCGAATTGATAGTCGATCGGCACGTAGCGAATCGTCATCGCGCGCCGGCATTCGAACGCCTGGTTCAGCAGAGAGTAGGTATTATTCGCGTAGTTCGTTTCGGGGACCCGGCCGGAACCCGGCGGGTTGAGCTCCACCGTCAGATCCACATCTTCGCTCTGAGGCACGATGAACCTGAAGTTGAGCGTATCGTCCTCGTTTTCGAGGTCCGGCAATAACGGCGCTGTGATCGGTCCGTTCAGCGAGTTGAACGGCGAACCGGCGACGGGGTTTCCATCTGCGGTGACTGTGAGGCGCGCATCGACCCCCGTTACCTGCGACTGCGAGCCCGTCCAACCAACCGTAGCTCGCAGGAAGGTCGAGCGGTCGGCGACCATTGGGACCGTTCCGTCCTGGATCGCCTGCGACATCTCGACGGACTGAACGAACAGGTCCAGATCGGTCCCCGGGCGGTTGTCGATCGTGAACGCCGGCGACTCGTCGCATTCGGTGGACGCATAAAACACCGCGACCGGCTCGCTGTTACCCAATGCGTAAATCCAGTCATTCACCATCGTCGCGGCATGCCGGTGACTTGTCGGAGTATAAGGTAGAGAGGATTCGACCTCCCATTCCTGCAGCGTGTGGTCCGCACTGATACGAGCTGAGATTACCGTGTTTGTCGGGTTACTTCCGTATGTGCCAAGTGAGCCACCAAGAATGTAAACTTTGTCGCCAACGAGGACCGCACCATGCGAATTCCGACCGGCTGGAAGAGGTCTATCGAGAACCCAAGGCCCAAGCGAGCCGTCAGCGTTGATCTGACACCGCTCGACTGCGGCCGTCAAGTAGGAATGTTCCCCACCTCCGAAGACATACAGATAGCCGTCGTGGACGACAGCGGCGCTCATCGGGTGAGCATGGTTGAGGAGACTTGCGGACAGGCTCCATGAGCCCAGGGAGCCATCTGCGTAAATCGGCGCTACCTGTACATTGTTCGGCCATGTGTAACTTGCAGAGGTGCCTCCGATCGAGTACGTGAATTGCCCATGCACGACGAGGGGGGCGCGGGCTGCGGGGCGCGACAGAGATGCTGTCGGCTGCCACGAGCCGATCGTGCCGTCGCCGTTCACAACCGCGTATTTCACGGCCGTTGTATACTCGCCACCTACGCAGTAAATATACGAATTGCGCACGGCGATTGCCGGATCATCATAGCTCTGTGAGGGGGCATTGATCCACGAGAGGATGCCACCAGCCGGGTTGACATAACCGATTTTGGAGAGGTTTCGTCCAACGAAGTAGATACAATTGCCCGTCGCAGATACTGCTCCGGCCCAAATCTGTGCGGTGCCTCTCGTAAATCCAGTGGTTGTGCTCCACTGCAACAGCCCCGAGTACCCATCGTTCGCACATACCCGCACCTTGTATTGGCTACCGAAGGCTCCCGGCAGGTCCACGGCGCAGTCCCAGACGATGTGTTTGTTCATCCCCGGCGTAATGCCCGGCCCGACTGCGCCGCTCACGGCTGTGATCGGCACCGCCCAGTTCGCGCCACCGTCATCGCTGGCCTGCACGGACACGGTGCACGGATCGCCATCCGCGTCGGCGAGGTTGTAATAAATGTCCACCAGCCTCGACCCGTCCGTCCGCTGGCTGGCGGTAACGTTGCTGACAACCGGCACATGGTTGTCCGCCCGCGTGGGTCCGGCCAGGATGATGGGCAGCCAGACTGCCGCGAACGCGGTCGCGATGACCTTGAATCTCATTACGTGCTCTCCTTCCTGCTTCACCCGCGGTGCAAGTGTCCGTGCGCGGGAGACGATTCTGAGTAGAATCTACCGCTGATCAGGCAGTCTCGGTGAGGTGTTGCGGTCGTCGGCCCGTCCTTGAGTCCGCAGTCGTTGGCGCCGTCAAGTTTTCCCGAACCGTCGCACCTGCCGACGCTGCCGGATTCGCGTTATGCCTCCCATTGTACCGCCCGCTTCGCGCCGCAAGAAGCCCAATGAGCTCTTCGATTGGATTACTTGAGCAACATCGGCATGCGGATGCTCCATAACACTTCTGGGAGAGGGCGACACCTGGCCTCGTCGAATTCAACCGGCGCTCAGCGTTGCCGCGCACATTCGCGGCAGCACCGAGAGACCGGTGGTGCATTTTGGGTTCAACGCGGTCCCATGGACCGAGGAGGTTTACGATGCAGAACTTAACCCGTGCCAGCGAGGAGCTTTTCCGGCGTGGGCCGGACGAGTGCTTCGCGACGTTCGACGCCCTCTGGCAGCACTGCCAGGAGGCGAAGGCCCGGTCGGTCGAGCGGTGGCATCCGCCGACCGAGTTGCGGGTCGAGCCCTACGCCGGACAGCTTCGGCTGCTCGGCGGCGATGAGGCAACGTACCGGCTGAACGATTGGAGCTTCACGCAGCTCTGTTCACTGGCCGGCGTCAACAAGGACACCGTCAATCGGCTGTCGGCGGCGACAGCCAGCCAGGTCTTCGCTGAGACGCTGCCCGGCGGCAGCAAACCGCTTCAGTTTCTGACGGTGGGGGGCAGCGACGCGGAGCTGGTGCGCGCGGTGCATGGCGACCCTCCCCTGACCGCTCCCTGGGAGAAGGGCGGAAATCCGGAGGGATTTGACCCTCCCCTAACCCCTCCCTAGGAGGGAGGGGAATTGAGGGAGAAGGGGCGGGGCCAGCGCTGCGGACGGCCGACGAGACGGCGGCCGCTACATCGGGCATGCGGAAATCGCACGATGACCCTCCCCTGACCCCTCCCTGGGAGGGAGGGGAATTGAGGGAGAAGGGGCGCGGAGGGTCGGGGCCGACGCTACGTTTCGGGCGATATGACTTTTGCAGGGCTACGGGTATACTCCCGCCGTGCGAGTTCGATTCGCGGTCTCGGAGACGGTCCCCATGATGAGACAGCTTGGGCCGCTGCTGCTGGTGGGCCTGGCCGGCCTGTGCTCGTGCACGAATTCTTCGACCAACGTGCAGGCACCCGATCCCGACCTGGCTTCCTACATTCAGCTCGTCCTCCCATCCCGGATGGAGATTCAGCGCTTCCTCACGCAGCCGGTCAGCTTCGCCGGCGATGGCACGGCCGACGGCCTGGAGGTCGTGCTGGCCGCGTATGACGCTTCGGACGACCTGACCAAGGTGGTCGGGACGCTGCAGTTCGAGTTGCAGGTGCGGCGGCCCGCGGAGCACATCGGCACCCGGGTGGCCTTCTGGCCGGTCGAGATCAAGACCGAGAAAGCGCTGCGCCTGTACCGCGACCGGCTGTCCCGCTACTACGATTTCCCGCTGCAGCTCGAGCAGCGCCCCCTTCCGGCGGGTCAGTACGTGCTCAGCGTCTGGCTGCACCTGCCGACCGGACAACGCCTGTTCGACGAGTATGAGTTCACCTACGAAGGCACTGGGGCTCCCCCGGTCCGACCTTAGGAGTCCGTTGAAAAAGGGACAGGCACCTCGCTGGAGGTGCCGCCACGCAGTCGAAAACGGGCTGCCGCTCGGAGCCAGCCCCTTTTTTCAACGGACTGTTAGCGTCTTGCCTCGGCGCCCCGACTGTGGAATGCGCCGGCCCCAGACCGGATATACTCTCTAACAGCGGCCCTCCACGCCTCGTGCGCGGCACGCTGGACGCCGGGAGTATTCCAACAGGTCGCCCGGTCCGGACAGGAAATCGGATTCATGAACGCGATCGCTCTTCTGCTCCCCGTCATCGCCCTCTTCCAGCCGGCGGGTGCGAAGTTCACGGCCCGGCTGCACGCGGCCCATGAGTCGATTCAGCCCGGCGGGCAGACCGAGTTGGCCATTGAAATCAACGTCGAGAAGGGCTGGCACATCTATCACCCCCTCGTGCTCGACACCGGGGCGCCGACGACCATCAGCTTCGCCGTGCCTCCCGGCGTCACGCTCGGCGAACTCCGCTTCCCCACGCCGATGCTGGGAAAGGAGTACGACTTCGAGTACCTCGCGCTGGCCGGCCAGGTGGTGGTCCTCACGACCTTGCAGCTCGCGCCGGACGCCGCCCCTGAGCCGCTCGAAATCAAGGCCACCGTGCGCGCCCTGGCGTGCAAAGAGCTGTGCATCCCCGTGGAAGCGCAGGCCCGGCTGACCCTCAAGGTGTCGTCGCAACCGCCCATCCCCGCTGAGGCGGAGTTCTTCAAGACCGCCCGGGCGGCGATCCCCGCGCCGCTGGCCAAGGCGAAGTACATCGAAGGCAGCGCGGTGGCGGTCACGCGCGACACGATCGGCATCGAGCAGGAGGCGGAGGTCCTGCTGACGGTAAGCGTCCGGAAGGGGCATCACATCCAGGACCGCGACCCCGGCAACAAGGACCTGATCCCTGCGCGGCTCTTCATCGAGCCGCTGGACGGCCTCAAGTTCGCCGATCAGCAGTGGCCGGAGCCGCACGTGCGCGAGCTGCCGGGCTTCGGCAAGGTCCGCGAGCAGAGCGGCACGTTCAAGGTCCGCGTGCCGCTGTCGATCATCGACAGCGAATTCGCCAGCGGTCCGATCGCGCTGCGGGTCTTGTTCACGTACCAGGCGTGCACCGACGCGGGGGCTTGCTTCCCGCCGGAATGGGCGGAGGGCGTCGTGCGGTTTGTCGCGAACACGCCGAACCCGGCGGTGCCCGAGACGGCCCGCGGCACGCTCTTCCCGGCGGCGGGCGTCGGGCCGGGCGGACCGATTGCGCTGACGGAGGCGGCGGGAGCGACCGGTGAGTCGCCGTCCCCATTCCAGCCTGCGCCCGAGTTTGAGGCAGACCTGGTCCCGCGACTGACGCCCGAGGACTGGGCGGAGCGAATCCCCTGGCAGATATGGCGGCCCGGCCTCGCCGAGGAGCTCGCCAGGCGCGGGCATGAGGTCTACGTCGATTACACCGCGACGTGGTGTCTCACGTGTCAGACGAACAAGGCGGTGGTCCTGGAGACGGACAAGGTCCGCGCGAAGATGCGCGATCTGCACGTAATTCCCATCCTAGCCGACTTCACAAATAGAAACCCGGCCATGCAGCAGGAGATCAACCGCTGGGCCCCGACGGTGCCGGTAAACGTGGTGTACGCGCCAGGGCATCCCAAGAAGCCGGCGGTCCTGCCGACGGTCCTGACTCAACGCGAAGTCTTTCGGGCTCTGGAAGACCCACTGAATTACACACCGCCAGTGGAGCTGAACCTCTGGCTCGCGCTACTGGGCGGCTTTCTGGGCGGCCTGATGCTCAACGTCATGCCGTGCGTCCTGCCGGTCATCTCGATCAAAATCCTCAGTTTCGTGCAACAGGGCGGCGAGGACCCCAAGCGCGTCCTGCGCCTCGGCCTCGCCTTCTGCGGCGGGATCATGGTCTGGTTCTGGGCCTTCGCCTGGCTCAGCACGCGCGGCCAGATCCCGTGGCAATACCCCGAGGTCGTCATCACGCTCGGATCGATCCTGTTCGTCTTCTCGCTCAACCTGTTCGGCGTGTTCGAGCTCGTGCTGCCAGGTGCCGCGGCAAGCAAGCTCGACGCGCTCGCCGCGCGCGAGGGCTACACCGGCGCATTCCTGAAAGGCCTGCTGGCCACGCTGCTTGGCACCGCGTGCACTGCGCCGTTCATAGCAGGCGCCTTCACCTACGCCCGCACGCAACCGGCCTGGGTGGTCGTCCTCGTGTTCAGCGCCGCTGGACTCGGCATGGCGGCCCCCTATCTGCTGCTGTCGGCCAAGCCGGCCTGGCTGCGCTTCATTCCGAAACCCGGCCCGTGGATGGTCACGTTCAAGCAGGCCGCGGCGTTCGTGCTGCTGGGCACCGTGGTCTGGCTGCTGTGGATCCTGGCGGACCAGATTGACGGGCGCGGCGTCGTTGGGACGGTAGCCTTCTGGGGATTCCTTGGACTGGCCGCGTGGATGTTCGGCAAGGCGAAACCGACCTGGGAACCCGCGCGCCGCACGGTCACGCTGGTCGCTTCAATGGCCGTCGCGCTGGTCGGGTTCTGGTTCTGCTATCGCGTGCTGTACGACTGGCACGCGCGGACTGCCGCGCCGGTGGCGGCGGCGCCCACGACTCCGCTTCGTGCCGACGCCGCTGCGCACGGGCGATCGGGCGGGCTGTAGGCGCTGAGCGCGCGGGTCGGCGGGTCGCATCGCGACCGGCGCGGTCACGGCGGCTGTAGTTGTCGCGCGTTCTTACGTGGAACTTCAACTTGCATTTATGAAAGGCCGATAACCCGATTAACCCCGTGGGGCCGGCGAGCTGAAATCGCCGCCACTGAAGTCATAACTAGTTTTCGAGCAATGGGTTATGCGCCTACCACAACGCGGCCGACAAATTATCCGTCATTTCGGCGAGGCCGGCAGCCCGATTGCGGCCAGCCTTCGCGGTACTCCAGCAGCCGCTGGATCGCACGCCACGCCGTCCCATCGCACAGAAGTTTCTATTGACCAGTGGCTTATAATAAATCGGTGGGCCAGGTATGCCACGCGCGTCGGTGCTGGGATGGTTACGACGAAGCGGGCGGCGCGTGCACCCCTGTGTGGGTTCTTGCTCTTCGCGACCGTGCTGGCCGCGGAAACAGGCTGCGCGCACCGGGAGCGCGTTACGCCGCCACCCGCCCCCCCACCGCGCGTGCTGGTCATCGCACCGGTCCTGAACCTCAGTGGGAGCCGGGACTTCGACGCCCTGAGAGTCACCGACCTGGTCGTGTCGGAGTTTCAGTCTTTCCCTGGCATAGCGGTCATTCCCGTGAACCTGACCCTGGCGGAACTCCAGCGCCGCGGTAAGGAGGCGGTTGAGTCTCCAGAAGATGCGGTCGACCTGGCCCGCGTGCTCGGTGCCGATGCCACCATCGTGATCGGGGTCACAGAATACAACCCGTACACTCCTCCGGTGGTGGGATGGGTGATGCAGTGGTACGCGGCGGGCGCTGGGCCCATGGTCTCCGGGGGCGCGGCGGAAGGACCGCCGGGAGAGGCGGGTCCAGGATTATCGGCCGCGCCACGGCCCGTCCCGCGCTACCAGATCCAGCGTGTCTTCAACGCGGCCGACGAGGGCGTCCTGGACCAGGTCCGCTCTTTCGCGGAGGAGCGCGACGGACACGGAAGTCCTTACGGCTGGCGAAAGTATATTCGGTCGCAAGAACTCTACGTCCGCTTCTCATGTGCTGCCACGATCCGGTCGATGCTAGCGCTGGACAAAAACGATCGCGCGGCGGTCAAGCCGAACGAGGCGAAGTCATGAGTCCGGCGACACGATGTCTGAGCATGGTGAAGGGCGAGCATCGCTACGTCTTCCGTTACGAGGAGGGTTGCGAGTCGGACTTGCTCAGCAGCTTCGTTGCGTTGGCCAATGACCCGGACAGTGAGTTCGATTGGTTTGATGCGGCCGTCCTGAGTTACCAGATGGGTCAGCAGCTCGCCCGCGAGCTCGATCCGGTCGCCCAGTTGGAGTAGGGCTAACGTGATGTGGAACACGCAAATGGCGAGCAGCGCCAGCAATCCGATCAGCCTCGCCGAAAGTGATGGACGTATGAGTGAGCAGGCCAGCCTAGTCCAACAGTTCATCAACTACCTGCGGGCCGAGCGGCATTTCTCACCCCACACCGCGAAGTGCTACGCGGCCGATCTCCAGCAATTCTGCGGCTACCTGTGTAACCTGGAGCGCATGGGTCCACCCGCGGTGGAGGGCGGGAATGGTCAGGGGCCCGGCGACGACATGTCGAAGCTGGCGCCCCCGCCCGGAGTCGCCGGCGAGGAGCTGAATCGACGGTTGCTGCAGGTCGAGACCGACGACGTGCGGTCGCTGATGGCCAAGTTGCGCGACCACAACTACTGCAAGAGCACGGTGGCCCGCAAGTTGGCCACGTTGCGCTCGTTCTACAAGTTCCTGGTGCGGCGCGGCTACCTGACGAACAACCCGGTCGCCGCGATCCGGACCCCCAAACAGGACAAGCGACTCCCCAAGTGTCTTGAGGTGGACCAGATCGAGAAGCTGCTGGCCAACCCGGACACCACGACCTTGCTCGGCGCGCGCGACCGGGCCATGCTGGAGACGCTCTATTCGACCGGCATACGCGTCAGCGAGCTCATCGCTTTGGACATCGCCGACGTCGATCTGACCAGCAACGTGGTGCGCGTGGCCGGCAAGGGCAAGAAGCGCCGCGTCATCCCGCTGGGCCCCGGCGCGGTGAAGACGATCCTGCACTTCCTGGACCTGCGCCGCAACGACCCCCGCAGCACGAGCTTCGACGCCGAGGCCCTGTTCATCAACAAGCACGGCCACCGGCTGAGCACCCGGAGCGTCCGCCGCAAGCTCGACAAGTACTTGCTGGATGCCGGGCTGGATCTGTCGGTCAGCCCGCACACGCTGCGACACAGCTTCGCGACGCACATGCTGCGGCGAGGGGCCGATTTGCGGGCCGTCCAGGAGATGCTCGGCCACCAGAGCCTGAGCACGACGCAGATCTACACGCACTTGACGGGCGAGACGGTCAAAGAGAACTACGACAAGGCCCACCCGCGGGCGTGACCAGGTCCTCTCCATCCTGGGGAGGGGTTCGGGGAGGGTTAGAACCGGGGTCCGGGTTTGGGGTTGGGGCCCGCGTAGGAAGGGGTCCGGGGAGGGTTGAAACCCGTAGCGTCAGGCCTCCACGCCTGACAGAACCTTGCGAATGGAGGGGTTTGGGCGAACTACGCGGGGCACGGGGATTCTCTCATTCCAGTGGCCTTCGGAATCGCTCCCGGAGAGATTTTTGAGATTTTTTCTGAATTCCGCGTTGCGCAGGGGCCTCTGGAGCGACTACTGGGACAGACAGAGCACCTTTACTCGAGCAAAACGACAGCGCGACCGGCGCGCGAGTGACGCAAGGCCCGTAATGAGGAGGACGTGCGATGTTTGCAAGCAGCAGGCGTATGGGATTCGAACCCACGACGTCCAACTTGGGAAGAACGGAGTGCCTTTCGCCGATTGGCTCTCAAGGCTTTTGTTGACAGCATCTTAGCAATCTCCGCCGTTTTCGCAAATCGTCGCATTTTCACCCATCTTGACGCGTTTTGTGGTAGTACTACCACCTTCAGAAAACCCAATCACTACACCGCAGCGAGCGAGCGCCGCACGTGGGATAAGGAACACGCGGAGCAGGATGGCGATAACGCGCACGACGCCCATCGCCAAGCCTCAGTTGGGATCCTGTGACGCGAAATCCGGCCGCCGCGCCTCGACAAATCCACGCTCCGCGCTACGCTGGTAAATAGGACCGAAGTAATCCTATTACGCCAGTCGACTTCAGAAGGAGGAGCGGCGGGCATGTGCCAGCTACCGTATGGAACTTCATTGTAAATCCAAACGCGTACGTCTTTCGATGGCGAGACGAGGTTGTTCCTCTGCGCTGTCGGGGATGGGCTGCTCGCGGCGAATCGCGCCGCCGTTTGATAGTCGGTCGCCTGATGCGACCCGAAGGAGACCCGATGTACAGAAGCTTTCTTTCTTCGAAATCCACGACCCCGCAATGCGGTCCCTTTGGCCGAACGGCGGTTCGACTGTTCGACGCCTTCCTTTTGCTGCTGTTGGCGGCGCCGGCGTGGGCGATCTATCCGCACGTGGACTTTCCGGAGTTGGTGCACTCGGCCGATGTCATCTTCGTCGGGACCGTGACCGGCACCAACACCCGCTTCGGGATTAACGACCGGGTGATCGTCACCGACGTCACCTTTCGGGTCGAGGACCTGATTTACGCCGGCAGCGCAGTGACGGTGGATGCGTCCGAGCAGGTGGTCTTGACCTTCGCCGGGGGGCAGATCGGCGACCAGGGCCTGACCGTCAGTGGCGTACCTGAATTCGTGGTGGGAGAGACCTACGCGGTGTTCTCGCGCCTGGATGGGCAACCGTATATGAACCCGCTCATCGGCGGCACGCAGGGGCTCTTCAAAGTCGTGTTTGACGCAGCGACGGGCGAGGCTTATCCCCTCACACTCGGTGGTTTGGGCATCAGCACGATCCGCGACTCGAAGTTGGAGTTCAGTGCCAAGGTCGAACGGATCGAGCGCGGCGTGGCCGCCCTGGCGCCCGCGGAATTCGTGACGGCGCCAGCGGGGCAGCCGGCCGCCGGCTCCGCTGATTCCGTGGAGGATTCGCTCCGTTCCACCGGACCGACTGCGCTGGTCAGCCTGAACCAGCTCATCAGCGAGATTCAGGCGGAGCTGCAACAGCCGCCGCCGGCAGACGCCGTGATCCGCGGAGTGTGGAACGCGATCGAGACCATCCCGAATCTGGGGTCCGACAGGGTGCTCATGGACGCTGGCCCGGATGCGAGCGCCGGGACTACGACCGACGGCATTACACCCGTGCCGCCCGTCATTCCGATGCCCGTAGACAACGCGGCCGCACCCAGCGCTACACCACGGAACTTGAGAAAGGCCGCGCACGAAGCGGCGGCTATACCGGCCGACATGGGGCAGCCGGGTGAGCCTCCGGGTGGCGACCCGCGCGCTGCGCTGTGTTATTGCGGGGCGTTCAACTTGTTTTTGGTCATGGAGCAGGTCCCCACGAGCTGGTGGGAGTGGGGCGAGAACAACTACTCGATGGCCCTGTACAACGCGTTCATGGACATCTACCGGTATGTACCCTCCGACGGGACCTGGGGTAACAACGGCCAAAACGAGTTCGGTGGCTTTCCTTCCAGCCAGGATATGATCAACCAATACGGTCAGGGGTGGAACGGCGAGTTGGCCATCACCTGGACGACCTGGAGCGGGTGCCAGTGCTGCACGATCACCCAGGCGGATGTCCTCTTCAACCCGGCTTACTCCTGGTGGCAGAACTTCAGCGACACATTCAATCAGAACGGCCGCATTCTCTACCGGCCCGTTGTGGACCACGAGTTGGGGCACACTTGGGGCATGCAGCGCGGATCCTGCACGGAGGATTACAGCTACTCGCAAATCAGCGTCATGCACGCCTACTACTTCAACATCGTGGAGGACGGCTACGGCATCCACCACCCCGAGGCCTATTCCATCCGGCAGACCTACCAGGGACAGACCAGCATCCTGCCGCTTACCGACGTCGGTGTGGAGTCGTACTATGCCAGCGGCAGCCTGATCAATTCCACGACCGACACCACCTACTACCAGCCCGGCGACAGCATCACGATTAACAACGTCACGGTTGAGAATAACTCGCATTCGGCCGTCTACGGCATGCGCATTCGCTTCTATCTCGGCGGCTACCAGATGGGAAGCTACTGGAATTGGGATTCGTTCCCCGCCGAGACGTATAACACAGGCACTTACACCACGACAATTCCGAACGTGCCTCCGGGAACGTACTACGTCTGGGCGGTCCTCACGATCAACGGCGATGCGTATAGCTATGACGACCTGAGCTACAACAACACCACCTATCTGGCCAGTACCATTCAGGTCGCGCCCGTCAACGACTACTGCTGGGATTACACGGCAGTCGGCCTGGGGACTTATTACGGTAGTACGAATGGCGCGGGCAATGACCAGTGGGCCAGTTGTGGCTCCACCGCGTCGACCCCGGACGTGTTTTATGTGTTCACCGCGCCGTGCACCGGGACACTGGCTGTGGATAGTTGCGGCTCGTCTTACGATACCGTCCTTTCCGTCCTCACCACCTGCTACGGCACCGAGCTGGCCTGCAACGACGATTGCTACCCTCAGGTTTGCGGCTTACGCGACTCTTGCCTCACCTTGTCGGTGGCTGCCGGTGAGGACTATGTGATCCGCGTCTCCGGCTACAACGGGGCGTCCGGCGATTTTGTCCTGAATCTCAGTTATGCCCCGCCGGCTAACGACGCGTGCGCCTCGGCGACGCCGGTGTCCGACGGGGCGACGCCGTTCAGCAACTGCGGCGCCACCACCGACGGTCCCGACGAGCCCGCGGCTTGCGATTTCTTCGGCTACACACAAGTCGACTCTGACATCTGGTATCTCTACACCGCCTCGTGCACAGGCGACGCGACCGTCAGCCTCTGCGGCAGCACGTATGACACCAAGCTGGCGGTGTACAACGGCTGCCCATCCGGCGGTGGAACGATACTCGCCTGTAACGACGATTTCTGCGGGTACCAGTCGCAAGTTAGTTTCCCCGCCGTTGCCGCCACAACCTACTTCATCCGCATCGGCGGCTACCTGGGGGCCACCGGCGAAGGAACGCTCACGATCACGTGCGGCGGCGGCGCTCCCGTCCTTGGCGACATGAACTGCGACGGCACCGTCAGTTTCTCCGACATCAACCCGTTCGTGCTCTACTTGTCGAACTTCGCTGCCTGGCAGGCCGCGTTCCCGACTTGCCCGGCGACTAACGGCGACATCAACGGTGACGGGCTGTACCCCGACTTCGGCGACATCAATCCGTTCGTGGCGCTGCTGAGTGGCGGCGGGTAGCGTCAGGCCTCTGTGCCTGACGAAGCCGGCAGCCAGCAGCCGTCAGCGATCCGCTCTTACAGGACGCCCGGCGGGGAGGCCCGGCGCTACTTGTCACGCCGGCCCTTCGCGGCGATGATCGCGCCGCACCGCGAGGGCCCACGATGCCGGCCACGATTCTGGATGGGGCGGCGTACGCCGCCGAAATCCGCACCGAGGTCACCCGCCAGGTGGCGCAGTTCAACGCGCGCCACGGGGCGATCCGGCTCTGCGCGATCCTCGTGGGCACGGATGCCGCCGGCCATCTTTACGCCGAGTCGCAGCGCAAGCTGGCGGTCAAGGTGGGCGTGCAGTACGAGCTCGTCGAGTTGCCCGAGGCCACCACCCAGGCCGAGCTGCTGGCCGTGATCGACCGCCTCAACGCGGACCCGCACGTGACCGGCATCATCCTGCAATTGCCGCTGCCGCCGCAGATCGAGCCGGCTCTGGCCCAGTACCGCATTGACCCGTACAAGGACGTCGAGGGCGTCAGCCCGGCGAACATCGGCCTGCTGTTCTACGGCGAGCCGCTCATCGCCCCCTGCACGGCGCTGGCGGTGAAGGAGCTGATCCGGCGGAGCGGCGTCGTCGAGCGCGGCGCGCACGCGGTCGTCGTCGGACAGAGCCGCATCGTCGGTCGCCCGGTGACGATGTTCCTGCTCACCCACGAGGCGACAGTGACCGGCTGTCACATCGCGACGCGGGACCTCGCCACACATACGCGGCAGGCGGACATCCTGGTAGTCGCCATCGGCAAGCCGCGGGCCATCGGCGTCGAGTACGTCCGGCCCGGCGCCGTCGTCATCGATGTCGGCGTTCACCGGATCACCGAACGTGGACCCGACGGACAGGAAGTGCGGCGCACGGTCGGCGACGTGGATTTCGGCCCGGTGTCCCAAGTGGCCGGCGCGATCACGCCGGTCCCCGGCGGCGTGGGGCCGCTGACGGTGGCCATGCTGCTGCGCAACACGGTCGAGGCGGCTCACAAGCAGCTTCGACGGAAGGCGTGAGGCGTGTCGTACGTCTGGGCGGCGCTGCTGACGGCGGTCAACGTGCTATGGCTGTTGCTGGTCGTGCTCGGCCTGCCGGGCAACTGGCTGATGGTGGCCACGACCCTGCTGGTGGCGTGGTGGCGGTGGGATGCCGAGCCGGGGCGACCGATGCTCGGGGTTCCGGTGCTCGTCGCCGTCTGCGGGCTCGCGCTCGTGGGCGAGGTGCTCGAGCTGCTGGCCGGCATGGCGGGCTCGCAGGCCGCGGGCGGCAGTCGCCGCGGGGCGACCGGGGCCTTGCTCGGCGCTTTGCTCGGCGGCGTGATCGGCACGTTTCTCATCCCGCTGCCCGTGCTGGGCTCGCTGCTCGGCACTTGCGGCGGGGCTGCGATTGGGGCGTGGGGCTGCGAGCTTTCCGGGGGTCGCACGGCGCGGGCGTCGTTGAAGGCCGGCGTCGGGGCCGGCGTCGGCCGTTTCGCCGGCACGCTCGCCAAGCTCGTCATCGGCATCGCGATCTGGATCACGGTCGCGATCGCTTCCTTCTGGCGGTAGCGACGCGACCGCGCTCCCCAGACGCCAATGCGGGGTGCGCGGCACTGGCCGGGCACGCACGCCCTTGGCATAATGAAGGATCGCGAAGCCGCCCGGTTCGCTCCGGGCACCTTCCTATAAGGAACAACGATGACCGACCCGCGCATCACCAAACTGGCCAACACGCTTGTCAACTACTCCTGCGCCGTAAAGCCGGGGGAGAAAATCCTCATCGAGGCAACCGACATCCCACACGAGTTCACCGCCGAGTGCATTCGCCTCGCGCGGGCGGCAGGGGCCGATCCGCTCGTGCTGCTCAAGAGCACGCAGGTGAACCGGGCGCTGATGCTGGCCGGCAGCGAGCCGCAGTGGGGCCTGATGGCTGACGTCGAACGCCAGCAGATGGAGCGCGTGCAGTGTTACATCGGGGCGCGGGGCAACTACAACGTGTCCGAGCTGTCCGACGTTCCGGGGGAGAAGCAGAAGCTGTACGAGAGCACGGTCTGGAAGCGGGTGCACATCGAGGTCCGCGTGCCGAAGACGCGCTGGGTCGTGCTGCGCTGGCCGCACCCGAGCATGGCCCAACTCGCCGGCATGTCCACCGCGGGGTTTGAGGACTTCTATTTCAATGTGTGCACGCTCGATTACGCGAAGATGGGCCGGGCCATGCAGGCGCTTAAGCAGCGCATGGAGGCGACCGACCAGGTGCGGATCAAGGGCCCGCGCGACACCGACCTGACCTTCTCGATCAAGGGCATCCCGGCCATCCCCTGCGACGGCAAGCTCAACATCCCCGACGGCGAGGTCTTCACCGCGCCGGTCCGCAACAGCCTCAACGGCGTCATCCACTTCAACGCCCCCACGATGTACCGCGGCGAGACGCACGAGAACATCCGCCTGGTGTTCAAGGCGGGCCAGGTCGTCGAGGCCACCAGCACGAACACCACCAAGCTCAATGAGGTGCTCGACTCCGACGAGGGGGCCCGCTACACGGGCGAGTTCGCCTTCGGCGTGAATCCCTTCATCACCAAGGCCATGAAGGACATCCTGTTCGACGAGAAGATCTCCGGCAGCATCCACCTGACGCCGGGCAACTGCTACGACGAGGCCCCGAACGGGAACAAGAGCGAAGTGCACTGGGACATGGTGCTGATCCAGACGCCGGAGTACGGCGGCGGGGAGATCTACTTCGACGGCACACTGATCCGCAAGGACGGGCTGTTCGTGACGCCGGACCTGAAGGCGCTGAATCCCGATGCCTTGAGGTAGCGTCAGACCGGGCCCGCCCGCCGTGGCGGGTGCCTGACGGGCGTTGCCGCCCAGCCGGCCCAGCGCGCCGACGCTGCACATGGGGCAGTTGCGCATCTTAATACCAATTTCGCGATTTTCTCGCGCACGCCTGATGCGCCGTTAACACGGCGGTCCGATGCTACCGCACGTCTCGATGCGAGCGGTCTTCCCGCGGCGCGGCGGGAAATGTCGCAGGGTTCGCTCGGGACAAGGGTCTACACGCGGCGGCACCAATGGAGGAAATGTAATGAGTCTGAGCGCACGGCGAGACCGCGAGGGCGAAAGAAGGCACGCATTCACGCTGATCGAGCTGCTCGTGGTGGTGGCGATCATCGCCTTGCTGATCTCGATATTGCTGCCGAGCCTGAGCAGTGCCCGCAAGCAGGCGCGGGCCATCAAGTGCGCGGCCAACCTGCGCGACGTCGGGCTCGCGTTCGCCGGGTACCTGCTGGACGACCGCGGCATCTACCCGCCGTCGTACGTCTACCCGTACAACGACGCGGGCGACTGGGAACCCGGCAGGCAGGAGTTGGGGCATCCGTATGGCTATAACCACTGGTCGTGGTTCCTTTACAACCGCGGGAACGTAAAAGAGACGCTGTTCACTTGCCCCGAAATGGCCAGTGGCGGCGTGCCGCGCACTAACCCGGGCCCCGATCGGGCCGATTGGGAAGGCGGCCAGTCGGACCAGACCGGCAGCGGTCCGCCCGGAGTCATCACCGACAAGCAGGCCCGCCGCATGGCGTATACCGGCAATGCGGCCATCGTCCCGCGCAACAAGTTCACCGCGATTCTGTCGGGCAACCCCGACCGTAAGAACATCTGCGTGAACGAAAGCTGGATCAAGGGGGGGCGCGGCGTCATTCTGGTCACCGAGTTCAACAGCAACTGGAAAGCGGCCGCAGTGATGGAAGGCGGCAGCCTCCTCAGCAAGAGCCATCGGCCGGTGTCCGCGTTCTGGAACTTCGGGAGCGACACGGACGAATACGACGCGTCGCTGGGCGGCGGGTTCCAGTACGGGCATCAGGGGTACACGAACTACGGTTTGCTGCCGGCCAGTGCGCTCGAAGACGCGTACGGCGTCATCGACGGCGTCGAGGGACCGGAGATCAACGTGGTCGGACGGCACCACCCGGGCGGGGATGCGCTGGGCGGCACGACCAACTTCCTATATGTGGATGGCAGCGTCGCGCGCAAGACGATTCTCGAGACGCTGAAGAAACGCGAATGGGGACAGGCGTACTACAGCCTGTCAGGGCCCCACACGGAGGTGCTCCCCGGGCAATAGCCGGCCTGGCCGGGGTGTGCGACCTGTGAAGAGGAGAGGGAAGCAGCCGGGGGAATGTCCGCGGCGCCCCGGCCGACGGCCGGGGCGTCGATGAGGCCGGCCAGTTTACCCAAGAAACAAGGCAAGACTTTGAAGGAGGAAACGGAGCATGTCAAGGCGAGTGTTTTTGGGATGTTGTGCGTTGCTGGCAACTGTCTTGCCGGCGGCGGTAGCGGAACCGACCCAGGTCAACATCAGCGGCGCAACGCTGTTTGCGAATTTCTTCACGAAAGAGGCGTCCACCAATGACTTTGTGAACGTCGATAACGATCAGGCTTGGGCGGACATCACGTACTGCGACTATGCGGACTGTCAGTGGGTACCCTTCAAAGGGTTCTTGCCCTGCCCGTGCGACTACCTCTCGTACGTGGACCAACTGGCGCCGTCGTTCGATCCGCCGGGGACCTGCAACTTCCCGCCGGCAACTTGGTGGATCGTCAATTACCGCGGCGTGGGTTCCGGAAACGGCTTGGCGGAAATGCGGAACTGGGCACTCAACGGCATAATTCCGCAGACGCCGCCCTCGGATTATGGCTACCTCAACCGAACCAAGTACTCCGAGCTCGGCGCGTGCCTCGGGGTGGCCGGTTGCAGCGGGTTGCACCCGAACTGCACGCCGACTGCGTGGGTCCAGACCTCGATCGACCTCGCGGTTATGGACGTGCCCACCACTTGGTTCGTCACGGAGCCGGGCACTCCGGCGTGGGAGCGCAAACCCCTCGAGTCGGGCTACGGGCTGAACCCGCAGACGTCGTGGGACCCCGACCATCAAAGTAACAAGCTGAAGAGTCTGTGCGACCCGAACGACGCCGGCAACTGCCTGAACCTCAACCTCGGCAACCCGGATGACCGCACCGTGTTTGACACGCCGATCGCGTGGGTGCCGGTCGCCCCGATCGCCAACCGCGGTGCCATCCAGGCCGACAATGCCTGTCCGCCGCACCAGTCCATCAAGGAGAGCGAGCTGCAGTACCTGTTTCTCACCGGCCGCATGCCGACCGGCGAGAACATCGTCGTTGCCACGCGCGACTCCGGCTCCGGCACGCGTAACGCCTGGGTGAACAGCCTGGGCATCGACCCGAGCTGGGGTCGCGGGGACAACTACGGCAAGATGTTCAACAATGGCAAGTACACGCTGCTCGGTCCCCATTTCCGCGCCAGCAACTGCGGCGGGTCGGGCGAGATCGAGGACGTCGTGAAGAACGCGCGGACCGCGATCGGCTACACCGGTCTGGCCGGCACCAGCCGGGCCGTCGGCGACGCCATCGCCGGCAAATACGAAATTCTCGGCGTGACGTTCGACGTCCGCGGGGGCACGCAGGACGTTCGGCCGACGATCCACCACGTCCTCTACAATTGCGACCCGAATACCGGCTACCAGATCGGCGGCAACGAAACCTTCGCCACCGTCGGCGACCCGTTCGAGACCGATCCCAACCACCCGGCGTACATGGCCAACCAGGCCGCGGCGGACTACCTGCAGAACATGGTGCTCAGCATCGCGGCGACCGAGGCCGCCCCGGGCGGTTCCGACAGTTACTTCATGCCGGGCGAGATGCTGGCCAAGGACTACTTCCTGCAGCCGGCGCTGAGCTGCGTGCCCGACCCCTTGGACCCGACCAGCTTTTACGCCAACCCCAACCTCAATGGGAACCTCCGGCAGTGGACCGAGCAGCACAACGGCCTCGGCGTCGGCGGCGATTGCCCGAACTTCGGGCAGTACTCCAACCTGTACCCGACGCCGGTGCGCGGTAAGGCCAGCGACTACACCCTGCCCGACTTCAATCCCCCGGGTTTGGTCTGGCCTCACACCGGCTACAACGAATGCGATTGCAGCTATCCGCCGGACGGGTACTACAGTGACGGCACGGCGGGTGTGAGCTACAAGACCATCAGCGGCGGCACCGTGCCGACTGGCAGTTTGTCGCAACCGAACTGGCTGGCGGGCGATTTCAACCAGGACGGCCAGCGGAACATCAACGACATTCCGGCCATGATGGCGGCGATCTACGACCGGTTCGTCGTGAATCCGCTGTGGGACGGCAGCGACCCGAACAGCGTGAATCCGAATCCCAGCGGGCAGGGCTACCCCTGGACGACGTACAAGGCCCAGGTGCCTGCCGCGGCGAACAGCCTGTCCCTCGACATCATCGGCGACCTGAACGCCGACGGGAACTTCGACTGCCGCGACGTGCGCTACTTCTGCGACGGCCTCGCGCTCGTTACTGGCGACAACTGCGGCCTGCACCGCTGGGACGCTTTCCTGGCGGTCGACCAGGCCTGGTTTGCCCTGACCGGCGACATTAACTTCTTCGGCACGACGATCTACGACTGCGAGGGCAACGAGCGGCCTTGGGTGGCCGGTGCGTCCGCGGCGGACGTAGCCGGCGCCGACTGGGTCGCTCCAGGGGCCGCTCCCGTCGGATATGACTGCCGCGTCGACTGCGACGACGCGCTGTACATCGACGCCAATTTCGGCAACTGGCAGAGCCTCGACGACGCGGTGGCGATCGACCTGAGTTGCGATCTGACGAACGACCGCAAGATCGATCTCGCGGACCTTCAGAAAATCGAGTCGCTCATGGGCTGCGTGTGCCCAGACTTGGCGCACGGTGCCTGCGTCGGCGACCTGAACTGCGACGGGACCATCAGCTTTGGCGACATCAACCCGTTCGTGTTGTACCTGTCGAACTTCGCCGCCTGGCAGGCCGCGTTCGTGGGCTGCCCCGCGGAGAACGGCGACATCAACTGCGACGGCATCCAGGGACAGGGCTCGTTCGGCGACATCAACCCGTTCGTGGCCCTCATGACGCAGTGCGGCCAGGGCTGCGCTTGTCCCGGCCCGGTGAGCTGTCCGTAGCAGCCGAGCGGACGGAATGGGCCGCGTTCTCACGCCGGTCCGACGCCAGGGCGTCGGGCCGGCGTTGTCTTGGGGTGCGTCCATCTGAAGCACGGGGCGTCCGATAACCCGGCACGCCGACGTAGCGCGCGGGCCGCGGTTCCCCCCACGGGCTTGTCGCTCCCAAAATCCGTTGGATGTGGCGCTTTCGCCGCCGGTTACGGTACAATGCAGCCTGCGAGTCAATCCCGTTGCGCTGGAATCTACTCGAACCGGAGGACGCAGGCATGGCATTCCGCAGAATCGCGCTGGGGGTGATGGTTGTAGCGCTGGCCGTCGTCTATCCCGCGTGGGCGGACGATACGGACGTGGTCGTGCGGTACGACAACTACAAGGTCGTACGCGTTTATGTGAGCACCTGGGATCAGATTAAGCAGATTCATGCGCTCGACGGCCGGCTGATGAGCGAGGGCGAGGGGCTCGGCATCGTCGATTATCTGTTCCCGCCCGAGGCCATGCCCGGCGTCGCCCAGCTCGGCCTCCCGTACAAGGTGCTCAACGACAACATTCAGAAGGACATTGACGCCGAGCGTGAGCGCCTGGTTGGGGAGATCATGCGCGACCCCAACGATCCGAACTGGTTCTGTGACTACAGGAACTACGATCAGGTCGTTGCCAAGCTCAACAAGATGCAGACCGACCGCCCGGACCTGGCCCAGGTGCTTGACCTCGGGACGACGCTGCAGGACCGTCACATCTATGGCATCCGCATCACCGGCCCGGGCAGCAACAAACCCGCAGTCTTGTTCGATGGCTGCCATCATGCCCGTGAGTGGATCAGCGTCGCGGTCCCGATGTGGTTCGCGGACAAGTTCGTCTACGGCTATGACGACCCGAATACCCCGGAAATCCACTCGCTGGTCGATGCGGTCGAGTTCTTCATCGTTCCGATCGTCAACGTCGACGGGTACGTGTACACTTGGACCAATGACCGCATGTGGCGGAAGAACCGCCGCCCGCCGCCGCCGGGCTACAACTGCTACGGCGTGGACGACAACCGCAACTATTCGGTCGGGTTCGACGGCGAGGGGTCGAGCGACTACCCCTGCGATGAGGTTTACCATGGTCCGTATGCGTTCTCCGAGAATGAGACGGCGGCGCTGCGGGACTTCTTCATCGCTCATCAGCAGATTGTCTCGGGTGTCAGCTATCACAGCTACGCGCAGCTCATAATGTGGCCGTACGGGTACACGAGTGCGTTGCCGGCAGACAACGATTTGTTCTCGGAGGTCGGGGCCGCGATGCACGATGAGATCTTGGCTGAGCACCAGATGCAGTACGACTACGGCCCGATCTACAGCACGATCTACCCGGCCAGCGGGAACACGGTCGACTGGGCCTATGACGAGCAAGGGGTCTTTGAGTTCACGATCGAGCTGCGCGACACCGGCGAATACGGCTTCCTGCTGCCGCCGGCGCAGATCATTCCCACCTGCGAAGAGAACTTCGCCGCGGCCCTCTACCTGGCGAACTGGTCGGCCAGCCCGGTGAAAATCAGCTTCCCCGGCGGGCTGCCCAGCCGCCTCACGCCGAACACACCGGAGAGCCTGACCGTTAAGATCCGGGTGGTGGGCGGAACCCTCGATCCCAACTCGCCGACGCTGTTCAGCCGGATTGGCCCCAGCGGCGCGTTCGTCCCCAGCGCCCTGATCTCGCTGGGCAACTACCTGTATCAGGCCACGCTGCCGGCGACGCCGTGCGGGAAGACGCTTTACTACTATGTTTCCGCGGCCACGACGACCGGGATTGTCGGGCTCTCGCCTCCGGACGCGCCGGCCAACACGTATCAGGCGGCGGCGCTGCCGATCGTCACCGTGCTCGACAAGGACATGAGCACCAACCCCGGCTGGACCAAGAGCCCGAACAACTCTTCGAATCAGTGGGCGTGGGGGGATCCGACGGGCGGCGGTGGCGAGTATGGCGGGCCGGACCCCCAGACCGGCTTTACCGGCAACAACGTGATGGGTTACAACCTGAACGGCGACTATGCCAACAACCTGGCGGAGATGAGCATTACTACCCCGCCCTTTAGCTGCACCGGCTTCACGGGCGTGAAGCTGTCGTTCTATCGCTGGCTGGGCGTCGAGCAGCCGGCGTACGACCACGCCTATATCCGGATCAGCAACAACGGCACGACGTTCAACAACGTCTGGCAGAACACGGCGACCATGTACGACGGCGCCTGGGTGTACCAGGAGTACGACATCTCGGCCTACGCCGACAACAAGCCGGTGGTGTACCTCCGGTGGGTCATGGGCACCACGGACGGCGGCTGGCGGTATTGCGGCTGGAACGTCGACGACGTGAAGGTCTGGGCGGCCGATCCGAACGGTTGCCCCTACGAGGTCGGCGACCTGAACTGCGACGGGGCGGTCAGTTTTGGCGACATCAACCCGTTTGTGCTCGCGCTGACCGACCCGACTGGCTACGCCAACGCGTTCCCGGATTGCGACATTAACCTGGCCGACATCAACGGCGACGGGAGCGTGGATTTCGGCGACATCAACCCGTTCGTCGCGCTGCTGACGCAGTAATCCTGGCCGCGCGCGGTGAGCGTTTTTTCGGCCGGCAGCGCACATCCGCCGTGCGATGCCGGCCGCTTTTTCTTCGCGTGGCGCTACACGCACCTCTGTGCGCCCGGTAGAATGCAGCGCGGTCCTGGCACGGTCTGGCTCCGCCAGGAGTGCATTGTGGCGGTCGGCGAGTCTGCCGCCCCCGGCGGCTCGCGCGGCGCGGGAGGTTGTGACGGTTCCGCAAATCGCGGATGAGGAAGGATGCCCTCAGATGCGGGTGCTGCTGTTTGCGCCAGTGGACCTGAACCTGATTGACGGCTCGGCGATCTGGTGTGCGTCGGTCACCCAGATGCTGCTCCAGAACCCCCAGATTCGTGTCGATCTCCTGCTCCATGCGCCGCTGAAACGCACGATCAACATCGCCGGTTTCGCGGACAGCCCGCGCGTCCGGCTGCTGAACGCTTGGCAGGCCGAAGCGTCCGACTCCTTGTGTGGCCCGCGCGGCCAGCTCGGCGCGCGGCTTACCCCCGCACAGGCGGCTGCCGCCATCGAGCGCCTGCACGCGGACCAGGCCTACAACCTGCTGATCCTCCGCGGAGGGCCGATCTGTCGGCTCGTGGCGCGGGTGCCGCACCTGGCCGCGCGGAGCTGGTTCTACCTCACCCAGCACGGCGCCGACCTGGAGACCATGACGGCGATCGCCCGCAGCAACGGACGCGTCGCCTGCCAGACGCCGCTGTTGCAGGAGTTCTTTGAGCGCATGCTGGGGCCGGCCCCCGAGCGCTTCGTGCCGCTGCCACCCATGGTGCCGCAGCTCCGGGTGGACCGGCCGCGCACCGCACGCAGCGGCCGCCGGCTCTGCTACATCGGCAAGTTCGATTCGGACTACCGTATCGAGGAGCTGATCGCCGCTTTCGTTCGCATTCGCCAGGAGCTTCCCGACGCGGAGCTGGTCGTCGCCGGCGACAAGTTTTACGACCCGACGCGCGGGGGTGCGTTTGAGCGCCGGGTGACCGCCGCCCTGCGGGGCACACCGGGCATTGTCTGGCACGGCGGGTTGCCGCGCGAGGAGGTCGGGCCGTTGCTGACCCATTGCGACTTGGGCGCGTGCTGGCGTACGAGCTCCTATGACGCGTCGCTCGAGGTCAGCACCAAGGCACTCGAGTACGCCGCCGCCGGCCTGCCGTTGTTGCTGAACCCGTCGCGGATCAACCGGCTGGTTTTCGGTGAGGACTACCCGTTGTACGTGGATTCACCGGAACGTTTCCGCGACTGCGTGCTGACGGTGTTTCGGGACCCAGCGGTCTACCGGCAGGCCGCGGAGACCGCCTTCGAAGCCTGCCGCTGCTTCACCTTCGACAGCGTGAGCCAGTTGCTCCAGCCGCACCTGGCGGCGTATCGCCCGCGGGTGGAGCCGGTGCGCGAGCTGGGTCGGCCGCGTCGGCTGGTATTCGCCGGTCATGACCTGAAGTTCTGTAGGGAGATCATCGCACACTTTGAGCAGCGGGGCGATTGGCATGTGCGGCTGGATCGCTGGGGCGGGCACGAGCATCACAACGAGCGTCACAGTGAGGAGTTGGTGCGGTGGGCGGACGCGATCTGGTGTGAATGGTGCCTGGGCAATGCGGTCTGGTATTCGGAGCGCGTCCGTCCTGGGCAGAACCTAGTGGTGCGCCTGCACCGACAGGAAGTGACCACCTCACACTATCGTCGAGTGGCCTGGCCGAACGTGCGGCACCTGGTGTTCACAGCCCCGCACGTCCGAGACACGCTGCTCGCGGAACTGGGCCCGGCTGCGCTACCCAGGGTGCACCTAATCTACAACACCTTCGACTGCGCTGCGTTGGCGTGCGAGAAGAGGCCAGGAGCCGAGCACCACCTGGGACTGCTGGGTTATTGCCCGAAGCTGAAAAACCCGCGGCTGGCGGTCGAGATCCTCGAGCAGCTTCTGGAGCACGACAATCGTTGGCGGCTCCTGCTCGCCGGGAACGACCCCGAGCACTACGCCTGGCTGTGGAGCCGCCCCGACGAGCGCGCCTACTATGAAGACTCCGAGCGGTACATCGCGGCACGAGACCTCGGCGGATACCTGATCCGCCAGGGATGGACCGACGACTTGCCCGGGCGGTATGCGCAGGTCGGATTCATCCTCTCCACCAGCGATTTGGAGGGTAGTCACCAGGTCGTGGCGGAAGGCATGACGACGGGGTGCATACCGGTGGTGCGCCGTTGGCCCGGAGCAGCGGAGATGTATCCGAACAGTCAGCTCTTCGATACCCCCCGCGAGGCCGCAGAGCTGATTCTCCGGAATTCAGCGCCCCAGCGCCGCGCCGAGCTGGCCGAGCTCAGCCGGCACGAGGCCCGTGATCGATTCGATCTGAGCGTCATCTTGCCCCAACTCGAGCCGCTTCTGCTCGGGGCCCCCGTGTCCCAGGCCGATCACACTGCGGCGATGGCGGAGGCCGCCGAATGGACCGCGGCTCAGACCAGTGCCAACTCTATCGTGAGTGGCTCGCCGGCGCTCGCGTCGGCTTCCGCCGTCCCGCTTGCTCGCCGCCGATCTGCACGTCGTTGAGGCGGTGGCCGGCACGAGCTCAATGCGCGTCTTGAACGTGCACGCGGTGTGCGGCTCAGGGGTTTCGTAGTAGATCGCGGCCGCGGGGAGGAGCTCGCCATACGCCGGCGAGTACCAGCCCTGCATCAGCGGCTCGCGTTGCCCGATCACCACGCGCCAGCGGCCTTCCGCCCCGTCCTGCTCGATCCGGCACGCCGCCCCGTTCGGCGCGCGTAGCAGCAGCACGCGGTCATCCACCGGCTCGACCCGCACGTCCGGAGCGGCGTGGAAGAGCTGCGCGTAACGGTGCGGCTGACCGTCCACCGAAGCCAATTCGTCGGCGAGCTCCACGGTCCGCGGCGGGAGGAAACGAAACGTACGCGTGTGCGTGGCGGCCTTTAGCTCGTGCCGCACGGTGACGAAATCGCCAAGGTCGGTGCGGCCCCAATCGATCAACCGGACCGGATGAAAGTCGAAGTCCTTCCCGTCCACCAGCACGACGTTGTGCGCCCGCGCGCTGCGCATGTACTGCCGCTCGGGCGTGTGCTCTTCGTAGTTGAATTGCCCGGCATCCATCAGCCAGTCGCGTCCGAGACCGTAGACAATGAACGACAGCGTGTCGCGGTGCGCATGCGTACCGCGGAACGCGTTGCACTTGAAGAGCACGTATGTGTCGGCGTCCGTCCGCGGCGCCTCCGGCGGTGACGCGGTGAAAATCGCGTAGCCAGCCGCAAAGCTGAGCACGAACTGCGCGCCGTCCGGCCGCTTGGCCGCGGTGGGCGGAAGCGCTTCCTTAACGGCGGCCTCGCCGCCGAGGAGCTCGGGCCGGATCACCACGCCAGGGCGCTTCACGGCCGGCGTGTCCCCGATCGTGGGCAGGCGACCATCGGGCTTGCGGAGATAAGGCCAGACGGCGGCGGCCCGGCGGAAACGGGCCAGGTCTTCCGGCGCCAACTCACGGCCGTTGCCATGCAAGAACAGCAGCGTGCGATTCAGCCGGTCCAGAACATACCAGTGATAGAAGGGTGACTGTTCCAGGTGAAAGCCCTCGGGACTGAAGTTCTGCGCGATGTACCGCGACAAGCGCTCGCGCGCCAGCCGCTCCCAGTCCGCCGCACGCTTGAACTCTGGGAATGTGATCGCGACCGCCAGCAGCGACCCGGTCATCTCCAGCCCGTGGTTCGAACGCTCCGGATACATCTTCGGGTCGCAGATGCACAGGGCATGCTGGTAGATTGAAGCCAGCAGCAGCCGGGCGAGCTCAGGATCGTAGGCGTCGCTCGTCCGCCAGAGCTCCCAGAACCAGCACAGCACGCGCAGGCGGCCTGCCACGGCGTGATCGTACCACGCATAGTCGGATTGACCGGGCGGCACGGAGTTGTGCTCGATCCAATCGGCCAGGATATGCTTCAGCAGGTCTAGACTGGCGGGGTCATTGTCGGTGATCCAGACCCGGGCGAGTGGTTCCGTCCAGCGCAGCGCGTGACGATAAAAATCCCAGCTCGCGTTGTGGAGGGGATTCGTCTGCCACGGCGGCGGCACGCCGAGTGGAAGCCAGTCGAATGACTCGTAGGGCCGGAACTCGCCGGCCTTCATGCGCCGCACCATCTCCCGATCGTCGTCACCGGCGTTCGGCGGATCCGAGTAGGAGAACGTCCGCGGCAGACGCGGCTTGGTGCGCCAATAGTCCGGCGCCAGGGCTGGCCCGGGAAGAAGCTCGTCCAAGTGCGAAGCCTGCTCGGATGGCTGCAACTGCCGCCAAGCGTCGGCGTCCGGCGGTGGTTCCACGGCCTTGCCGCCCGCCGTCACGGCGAACAGCACGGGCAGCACCACCCCCTGAGTGCAGGCTTTGATCCACTCGCGCATGCTCATTCTACGTGCCCTCTGTTCTTACGGCGTCCACGCCCCGGCGCACAGCTCAGCGTCTAGGCTGCTTGCACGGTGCCTGTCCTCTTCTTCAACGGACTCATAGCGCCGCGCGTCAATCAGCGACCTCGGCGCGCCGCAGCACAAAACCGGTGGTCGTGTTGGGCTTAATCTCCACAAACACGTGGCATTCCCGCACGCCCTGGATCGGCGTATCCTCCATGCGCTGGAAGCGGGGCGACATGGTGTCCGGCGTCAGCACGATCGTATCCACGCCTTCGGGAAGCGGTTTGTTTGCCGCGGCCACCCGTTTCCAACGCATGACGCGCTGCGCCGCCGCGGTATATCCGTCGACGTAAACTGCCTTGATGTTGTCCGGCTGGACGAACTGCATCTCCAGGCGAACGGCCCGCGCGTCCGGCGCCGGAAAGCGAATGCCGCCATACTGTCCCCGGTTCGCCGGATGACCGATGACCTCACAGCGAATTCCATCCGGATTTCTTGATACACGCACCTCATTCACCCGTACGGTCCATAGCGTGCTTCGATACTCCTCGGCGGGCCCCTCTAGTTGCACCGGAACAAACGTGTAACCGGGCGTCTCGGGCGAAGGCAAGGATGGCGGGTGCAGCTCGTACCAGTCGGACGAGATGCCCCGCGCATATACAAACACACTGCCCGCAACGGCGGAAGCGGCGATGATCCACTTCCAGCGTTGCCTCGGCCAGCGTCCCAGCTCCTGGGTGCCGAAGAGCAGGTCGGCCAGCAGCGCGGCGAGGGGAATGAGCAACAACGGGTCCGAGAGCTGTCGAAAACGGGGTTGCGCAAAGGTCAGCGCCAAGCCTGCCAGATATGTGCCTGCCGGGATGAGGATGACGGAGAAGTCGCGCAGGCGACGCAGAGCCAGTCCGGCAGCTAACAGCATGAGCGGGACCACCACTGTGCGTACTCGCTCCTCGAAGGCCTGATTCGCGCCCTCGAGCTCCGCCAAGCGATGCGCGGCCTGAGGCACCGGCGGCTTGGCCGCATCTGAACGGCCGAGCACCGCCCTGCATAGTTCGTCGTGCTCGGCAGTGGGCCGGTAATAGTCAGTGGCCCAGTGGTCTGGCACTGTACCGAGCAGCCGCAGGGCGCGCGTGCCGCACAGCGCCGCATAGCGGCCCGGGTGCGAGACGATCCACGCCAGCGCCGCGGCGCGGTACCGCGCGTCATCCTCCTTCTCGCCGACGCGCGGGAATACCTGGGCGGCCGGGCAGTAGCCGCCGTGCACCGCATCCGGATTGTTTCCCAGCCAGAGGTTATGACCACCATTGGTGGGCAGCGGCGTGAAGCCCAGACCAATGGCCTGGTTGCGAACGACCCACGGCGCCAGCACGGCGCCGACACCGAGCACGAACGCGACGGCGGAGACGACCCGCCAACGCCGGCCCTGCCTGCCGTGCGCTGCGAGGACCACCAGCGCGGGCATCAGGAACAGACCGGCGGGTCGAACCAGCAGGAGCAAGCCACCGAGCACACCCGCGCCGGCGCACACGACATCCCGGCGCCAGCCGGCAAGCGTCCTGGCCGCCGAGACGGTCAGGCACCCGGCCACCACAAGCGGCGCAGCGAGGTTTTCACTGGCGAGGACGGCGACGTATGCCAACGCCGTCGGCCAAACGCTGTGCAACAATCCCGCCAAGGCGCTGGCCCGCGGCGACAACACAAACGATGCCAGCAGCACCAGCATGCCTGAGGTCAGCGCGGCCAGCACCGCTTGCACGACCGTGGCCACAACGTGGTCCGGCCCCGAAACTGCATAGATCAGGGCGAGAAACGCGGGATAACCAGGCCCAGAGTACGCCCGCAACGGCCCCGGGGAAAACGCTCCCGTCTCCAGCCAACGGCGAGCCAATTGGTCGTAAACCTGGAAGTCGGAAACCGGGGTAACGTGCGCAAAGCCGACCCAGGCCAGCCGAATGGCCAGCGAGACCAGGAAGACAAGCAGCGCAAACAGAAGCGTCTTTCGCATTGCCGACGCTGTGAGGCTGCCCGCTGCCGCAGCAACAGTGCCGCACGTGCTCGCGGGCTCAACCGACATCGCGGCCACCTGTCCGTTCCGCTCGATCTAATCGCGGCGGTTGCCACATTTGTCCGCAAGCCCTCGACACGCCGCTGACACTGCGCCAATCGAGACATCCGCGCGCAAATCCGCCGCAGAGCCGGGCGGTCCTCGGCCCGAACGACCGGCGTGAGGACACGCCGGCTCTGCCGCCCAATCGCGCACGTTCATATAGTCTCTCCACGAACCGGCCGCAACCCGCGCGATAGATGGGTTGCACGGTAACGACAGGATCAACGGTGTGACGAGTGATCGACGCGGCAGCGCTACTCTTGCCGATGCCATGATCGCGCCCTTGTTGTCATCACCCCCTCGGCCGCGCGCCGGCAATTGAGCCGCCCGGTGCCCGCCGCTAGACTGTGCCAGCCGCAGCCGCCTCGAGCGCGGCCTGAAACTGCGGTGGCAGCTTGGGCCGGCGTGATGACACGGCGACAAACAGGTTCATTTCGGACCCGTGCTACACGATCGCCGGCTCGGTTTCGCGCAACAAGCCGGCCGTTCCCTCAGGGTGCCCGGCCGCCGGGCCGGCCTGCACGTAGTTGAACCGGTCGGCGGCGTACACGCGCGGCTGGGCGCGCATCGCCCGGTTCCACCACTCCTCCGGCGACTGGGCCGACGCGAGCCGCGGCGCGAGCTGCACGGCCGACTGCCGGCTCAGGCACAGCGTCCACGGATTCACTTTGCTGACCACGCGATACTCGCTGCCCTTCCCAACGACGCGTGGTCCAGAGGCGCCGGTGCAGTAATAGCAGGCCTTTCCGAAAGCCGGTTCGCTTACGTACAGCGCAACGTTCGCGTAATCGGCCAGGTAATGGGCCCCGTAGAACGACCTCGGATTGAGGGCGGTGACGTACTCGGCATCGGCTTCCTGCACCGCCTGGCTCAGCCCGCGGCCCCAGTGCGCCCCCTCCGCCAGCCGCACGATATGCACGGGCGCCGCGCTGCCGGTTACCCGCTCGAGTCCCTCGACCGCCGCCGCGTCCCGCGCCACCAGCACCAGTCGGCGCTGCGCGTAGCTCTGCCGGCAGAAGTGCTCCCAGGCCGAGGCCGCCTCGGCGGCGTTCTCCACGGCGGCGATCATGGAGAGCCCCGGCCGGCCGACGGGGGCGCGCGCCAGACCGATCGTGTCCAGCATCGTCTGGAGGCGATGAGTGTAAGTGTGCTCGCCGAAGACTTTGCGCTGTCCGCGCAAGGCCAGCCGCTCGCGGTACTCGTCGTTGCCGAGCACCTTCTCGAGCAGCTCGCGCGTCCCCTGCTCGCTTTCGCTCATCAGTACGACGTCGCCGCCGAGTAGCTGCTCGATGCCGGCCGAGCGCGAGCTGATCACTGGAGTGCCGCACGCCAGGAGCTCAAACACCCGGCGGGAGAACATGGTGGGTGAGTTGACCACGCTGTTGATGTTCATGAAGACCTTGTACCGCTTGTAGGTGGCCAGCATCTGCGCGTAAGGCAGTGCACCGCGCAGCGCCGGCAGGAATGCGTCCGGCCAGCGGTAGTTCGGATTGTCGCTATTGGCCATGCGATCAAAGATGTGCAAGTCGAAATCCAGCGCCGGTCGCAGAATCGTCTCCGCGTCGTTCTGCCGGTCGAAGTGCCGGTGCGCATACCAGGTCCCGGCGAAGCACACTGACCCGGTGCGTGTCCCGGTCATCGTCGGGTTGTGGATCCGGGGTTGCGCCGCAAACGGCAGGGCGTACACCCGGTCGTGCCGGACATGCTTGCGATACGCCGGGATGCAGTTTGCATCCGACGTGAACACGAAGTCAAACTGCATGGCGGCGTCGACAAACACGTCGAAGTTCGGCGGGTCCTCCTTGTTGTAGAACACCGTCGGTATGCCGCGCGCGCGGCACCAGGCCACCACGTCGGGCAGGGCGTAATACCGGATCACGTCCCCGCGCTTGCCCAGGTCGCGGACCTGAAAGTACCAACTGTCGCCCAGCCCGCTCCAGGTCGACTCAATCAGCAGCAGGTCCGGCCTGCGCTCCTCGAGCACCTCCCGCCAGGTCTTGGGCGTGAACGTATAGACGTCGGCCTCATACTGCCAGGCGCGCCAGGAGAATTCATCGGTGACCGCAGCGATTCTCAGATTGCTCCGGCGGCGCAGCTCCAGCGGGGTGCTGGAGAACGCTTCGGCCAGCGTCGGAATGCTGTCCAGGCTCACCACCGGCGGCGCCGGGGCGACCGCCAACGGCGCGGTCGTGGCGATGCCGCAGTTTGGGTCGGCTTCGGCCACCGGCGGCGGCGGTTGAGCCGGTGGTGGCGGCGTCTCCGCGACCGGCATGGGCGCGACCGGGGCCGATTGTGCCGCCTCCTCCGTCGCGCGTCGCGTGCGTCGGCGGCGCAGACCCTCGCGGAGCAAGGCCAGGAATCGGAACGGAAGCCTCAAGGTGTCTGTGGACGGCGTCGCAGCCCGCACGAATGCGTCGCCCAGCCGGTAGCGCACCTGCTGCTTGGCCAGCACGGACTCGGCCTTGTAAGTCGCGATCTGTGCCTCCAGTCGCGCTATGCGGGCCTCAGCCTGGCGGCGCCGCCTCTGCTCGAGCTCGTAAGCCTTCTCCAGGTCCTTCCGTTGCTTCTCGGCGTCGGCCTTCGATCGGGCGATTTGTTCACCAGCGGTCTTGGCGGACTTCTCGAACTGTTCCGCTCGACGCAGGGCCTCCTGCGTTGCCTGGGCCAGGCGCTGCTCCAGCGCCGGCAACTCAGCCTGAGCGGAACGTACCTGCCGACGAAGCTCCTCGGTCTCCTGCGCGTGTCTTTCCCGCAGCTCGGCCGCCGCCTTCCTCTGATCCGCCAGCTCCTGGCGGGCCTGGTCGAGATCCTCCTGACGGCTGGTGACGGCCGCCCGCAACTCTTCCGCCGCCTTCCTTTGAGCTGCCAGCTCCTCGCGGGCCTGGTGGAGGTCCTGCTGACGGCTGGTGACGGTCTCGTGCAGCTTGGCCACTCGCTCCCCCCACTTGCGACGCCTAGCCTGCCAGGCCAATCGATCACCATGAATCTGCCGCTCCGCCCGCTCGACCGCCTCGTAGCTCAGACGCTCCCAGGACAACAACTGCTCGACAGCAGGCTGCGGCGGCGGCTGTCCCACCGGCGGTTTCACCGCGACGGCGCCCAGGAAGCGATCGGCGATCAGCTCGATTCCCACCACCGTGAACCGCTGGCTGAGCAATTCGACCAGCGAACCGACATAGTAGCTGCGCTTGTGATCGTGATAAGGGTGATACCCGTGGGGCACGGTGACGACGACCCGCCCATCCTCGATCAGCCACCCCGCCACCCGCTCCAGCAGCCGCTCCGGGCTCGCCAGATGTTCGAGAATCTCCCCAAGGATAGCGGCATCAAAGCTGCCCGGCTCAAACTCGGCCGTGAACGCATCGGCCTGTACTAGGTGCACGCGCTGCTGAACCGGGGCCGGCTCCTTGGCTAGTGCCTCGGTGGCAGCGGCCAACGGATCGGCCTCAATGTCCAGCCCGACGACCTCATGACCCTCGCGTGCCAGGATGAGGGAGGTGATGCCCTGGCTGCAACCTACGTCCAACACCCGCCGGCCGATCGCCCGCTCGCACAGCCAGTGCACGCGGTCACGGCACGCATCCTGCGTCTCCGTAGTATCGATGCGGCGGTAGTAGACATCCGCAACACGGTCGTTGTTGGCCATGACCTTCCTCGCCCGTCAGCCGGCCGGGGTCGAACTCGGTCCTGTTTGGGACGGCGAAGCCGGCCGGGTCTACGCTCGCAGCTCCGTAAGCAAAAGCACCGTGAGAATCATAATAGAAGTCGGCGAATGCCGCCAAGCCCCAGGCCCCGCGTGCGGCTCACGAGCGGGGCTGGCCGCGCCGGCAGATCGCGGCTAAATTCACCGCTACGCTCGGAACAGCGCTCCGGATCGGCGAGTTTCCCGCGGTGGAGCGAGTCGGAATGAAGGCCAGAACGGACACATGGCACGTCGCCGCCCGGATTGTCCCTTCCGCGCTGGCTCTCGCGGCGGCAATCGGCGCCGGCTGTGCCCCCGGCGTCCGTTTTCCCACCCCACTTGCCGTCCGCGTGCAGAGCGCGGAGACGGTTTCCTGCTTCGACGTGGACCGCGACGGCCGCGCCGACTACTGGGAGTACCAGGACACCGGCGGCCGAAAGCACGCTATCGCCTACACCCTGCCGCCGACGCACGAACCCGGCCCGCGCATCGAGCTCGACGCGCTCCCGCCGTCCGAGTGTCCGCATCTGGTCATCGTGCTCGACGGCGTGCCCTTCGGCGTGGTGGAGGACCTGTGGCAACAAGGTCATTTCCGTCTTTTCCATCCGCCGTCGCGCGTCATCTGCGGCTATCCCTCGATGACTGATCTGGCCCTCGCGGAGATGTTTCACACTGGGCCGTGCCTGGGATACCAAGCCCTGTACTTTGACCGCCGGGCCAACCGCCTGAGCGATGGCAACGCCGTATATCTCAGCGGACGCAACTCTCCCTGGCTGTCCGCGATGAACTACCGTTGCTCGCTGTGGTGGGATGTAAAGGTGTATCTCGATCCCCAGGCCGTTTTTCAGCACGAGCTCGCGGATATGTTGCGCACGTTTCGGACCGTCCAGACCGGCGAGGCCCGCGCCTATTCCGTCGGGTCGGCGGGGCTGGGGACCCGCGGCGGCCGCCCGGCCATCGAGCGCTACCTTCAGGACATCGACCGGCTGTGCGAGCAAATCGTGTACGAGCGTCACGGCCAGGTCAAAATCACGCTGACCGCCGACCACGGCCACAACCTGGTCGCGAACCGGCTGGTCTCATTCGATGAACTACTGAAGGCCGGCGGGTATCACCCCGCACGGTCACTCCGCGGCCCGCGCGATGTGGTGACCATCGCCTACGGCCTGGTGACGTACGCGGAGTTCGAGACGCACGATCCGGGCGGCGTTGGGCAATGCCTGCTGCAAGATGAGGATGTCGAGCTCGTCTGCTACCCGCACGGGGACGCGATCGTGGTGTGTGCTCGCACCGGCCAGGCCCGCATCACCAAAGGACCGGACGGGTTCGCGTACGACGCCACGTCCGGCGATCCGCTTCGGTTGGCACCGGTGCTCGAACGGCTGCGGCGCGACGGGAAGGTCTCGGCGGCGGGCGCGATCGACGAGGAGGCGTTGTTCCAGGCGACGCTGGACCACGAGTACCCCGATCCATTGGCGCGGCTGTGGGGTGCGTTTCATGAGGTGGTCGAGAATCCGCCCGACCTGATTGCCAACCTGCGCGACGGCGCGTGTCACGGATCGAAGTTCTTCCTCGCGATGATCGGCCAGGTGAGCAGCACACACGGGTCGCTTAACCGCATGAACTCGACCACGTTCGTGATGACGATGCTCGGCGACCTGCCCCCGGCGCTGCGCTCGCGCGAGGTACTGCCGGCGCTCGAGAAGCTGCGCTGCGCCAAGTAGCGGTCGGGCTCTGTCCCGACCGTAAAACGCGGACCAGTCACCGGCGAGAGAGCCTGAGAAAAAATCCCCGCTTGACCGCTGTGATAAGCTCGGCGCATGGAGACCACGCTTTTTCCAGGGATGGACGTCAACGGGGATTCACGCGACCGCACGGGGTCGGAGACCACCGCGGCCGAACCGCCGCGGCTGCGGCAGCCGGACCGGGCGCAGGTGGTGCTGGAGCCGGTCTGCCTCGACGACCGGCTGCCGGCGGAGCATCCCGCGCGGGTCATCTGGAAACTCGTCGGGCAACTCGACCTGACGGCCTTCTACACGCCGATCGCAGCGGGCTTGGCAGGCCTCACTCCGCTCGACCGGCCCTACGTCTGCCGGTCCTCGTCGGTTTCGCTCTGGTCGCGCGGGAGATACCGGCGTCGCGCGGCAACTCGATTTCCGTGGGCGTCAAGTGCCAGATCCGCTCGGCGTACTCGCGCACCGCGCGATCGCTCGTGAAATACCCCATCCGCGCGATGTTGAGGATCGTCGTCCGGGTCCAGGCGGCCGGGTTACGCCACAATGCGTCCACTTGCGCGTGGGCCTGCACGTACGACCCGATGTCTGCGAGCAGCAGGTAGTAGTCACGTTCGTGCGTCAGCCATTCCCGGATTGGGCGAAACAGGGCCGGCGTCTGCGGGCTGAATTCCCCGTCCGCGATGGCGTCGAGGGCCCGCCGCACGGCGCTGCCGGCCAGGTACGTTTCCCACGGGCGATGGTCGGGGCGCTGCTCGGCGACCTGGTCGGCGGTCAACCCGAACAGGAAGAAGTTCTCCGCGCCAACCGCATCACGGATCTCGATGTTCGCGCCGTCCAGCGTGCCGATGGTGAGCGCGCCGTTCAGCGCGAACTTCATGTTGCCGGTGCCGGAGGCCTCCGTGCCCGCCGTCGAAATCTGCTCCGACAGGTCCGCCGCCGGAATGATCCGCTCGGCCAGCGTGACGCTGTAGTTCGGCACGAACAACACCCGCAGCTTCTCGCCGATGCGCGGGTCACGGTTGATCGTGCGGGCCACGTCGTTGATGAGCTTGATGATCAGCTTGGCGCGCGCGTAAGCGGGCGCGGCCTTGGCCCCAAACACCACCACGCGCGGAACCAGCTCGGCCTCCGGCTGCTCCAGGATACGCTGGTAGCGGAGGACGACGTGCAGCACATTCAGGAGCTGCCGCTTGTACTCGTGCAGCCGCTTGACCTGCACATCGAACAGCACGTCCGGCGAGACTGCGACGCCCGTGCGCCGCTGAAGCCACGTGGCCAGGCGCTGCTTGTTCGCGCGTTTGATGGCCCGGACCTCCGTCTGAAACTCCGGATCGTCGGCGTACTTCTCCAGCCCTCGGAGCTGATCGAGGTCCGTGACCCAGCCGCTGCCAATCCGGTTCGTGATCGCAGCGGCCAACTCCGGGTTGCAGGCCAGCAGCCAGCGCCGCGGTGTGACGCCATTCGTGACGTTCACGAATTTCTTCGGCCACAACTCGGCGAAGTCCGGGACGACGCGTGTGCGGAGCAACTGCGTGTGCAAGGCGGCCACGCCGTTGACCTTGTGGCTGCCGGCGATGGCCAGGTGGGCCATTTGAACGGCCTGGACCGGGCCTTCCTGCACGAGAGACAGGCGGCGGCGGCGGTCCGCGTCGCCCGGCCAACGGCGCTGCACCTCGCCGTCCAGGAAGCGCTGGTTGATCTCGAAGATGATCTGCAGGTGCCGCGGCAGCACGCGCTGCATCAGCGGTACGGGCCACTTCTCGAGCGCCTCAGAGAGGAGCGTGTGGTTCGTATAGGCGAACGTGGCGCGCGTCAGCTCCCAGGCGCGGTCCCACGGCAGGCCCCGCTCATCGACCAGCACGCACATCAGCTCGGCGATCGCCAGGGCCGGGTGCGTGTCGTTGAGCTGAATCGCGACCTGGTCCGGCAGCGCGTCAAACGTGTCGTGGTTCTTCTCATACCGGCGGATCGCGTCGCTCAGCGTGCAGGCCACGAAGAAGTACTGCTGGGCCAGGCGCAGCTCACGGCCGGCGTCGGTCTCGTCGCTCGGGTAGAGCACTTTGGTGATCGTCTCGCTGAGCGCTTGCTCGCGGACCGCCTCGACGTACCCGCCGCGATTGAACGCCGCCAGGTCGAAATTCTCGGAGGCGCGTGCCGACCAAAGCCGCAGCAGATTGACCGTATGCGAGCCGTACGCCACGATCGGGATGTCGTAGGGCAGGCCGATCACCATGCGGTAGCCGCGCCACATGGGCCGGTAGCGCCCCTGGGCGTCCTGGTGTTCCTCGACGTGCCCGTACAGCCGCACGGGGCAGGCGAACTCGGGCCGCGGGATTTCCCACGGCGAGCCGAACCGCAGCCAGTAGTCGGGCCGCTCCACCTGCCAGCCCTGCACGATCTCCTGCTGGAAGATGCCGTACTCGTAACGCAGCCCATAGCCGTAGAACGGCAGCGCCAGCGTCGTCGCCGAGTCCAGGTAACATGCGGCCAGCCGCCCCAGACCGCCGTTGCCGAGCCCGGCGTCGGGTTCGAGCTCACAGATTTGCTCGAGGTCGAGATTCAGGCGCTGCAGCCGCTGGCGGCAGTCGTCGTACAGCCCCAGACAGATCAGGTTGTTGCGCAGCAGCCGGCCCAGCATGTACTCGAGCGAGAGGTAGTAGACGCGCTTGACGTCCCGCACGTGGTACGTGTGCTGGGTGGCGATCATGCGGTCCACGATCTGATCGCGGACCGCCAGGGCCAGGCTGACGAAATGGTCGTACGGCTGGGCCGTCTCCCACGCTTCGCCCTGCGTGAAGCGCAGGTGATGGTGGAACCGTTCAATCAGCGTGTCCGCGCCGGGTGGGGTGGCGGGACGCGCTGCTCGCTGGGTCGCTGGGTGTGGGGTCACTCGCTGGTCTCGATCCGGTCTCCGACGTTCGGGTCCGCGACGCGCTGGACGATTTTACCAACGGACATCAGCAGTTCCACGCGCGTAATCTCGATTACGCCGCCTTCCTGCTCGTCGCGCCCGATGACCTGGCCCGCGCTGTTGCGGATGACCTTGCCTTGCGTGACGTACCGGTAACCGGGCTTTCCAGCACGGCCTGGGCTGGTGAGGGGGCGCGCCTCGGCACGATGGCGATTTGCCCGCACTTCGGGCACTTGACCTTACTTTCCGGCGCGATCGGCCGGCACGGCGAGCCTGGCCTGGCATGCGCAGGAGAACTTGATACGCTCGCCCGGCGCTGGTGCAATCTTCGTCGGTCGTGGCGCGACAGCCGCGTCGGCACGCAGCACAATGACGGCGCTACAGTTCGGGCAGCGCGCCCGCCGGCCGGCGGCGCTGGCCGGAGCGCTGATCTTCGCCCCACAGCCGCAGCGAAATCGCAGCGTTGTCCCGTCGTGGCCCGGCATAGGTGGCTCCTGGCGGCTCCACCGGCGGCGTGTGAGGGGTCTACCCGGTCCTCCTGTCTCCACCGCTGTGTATATTCTGTCGCATGACGGACCATCGCGCACCGTTGATTCTCGAAAAAAACTGGATGCTGAGTGGCCCCCTTGGCCGTTGCCAAATTCCGTTACCGGTTTCGGTCTCCTACCCGACGACCGTCTGGCTTTCCCGACGGCCCGCGCGGGCGTAACATAGTTGCCCGCCGACACCTGCGTCAAGTACCGGAATCGGCCCATAGAGCAGAAGACGGCTACCGTGGTCGGCCGAGGTACTTGGTGGTCTGATCACAAGTGTCGCGATTTGGAATGGAGACAACATGAATCCCACAATCACCAGGATTCTCGGGCGCGAGATTCTCGACTCACGCGGCAACCCAACCGTCGAGGCGGAAGTCACCACAGACCAGGGCACGTTTCGCGGCGCCGTCCCTTCCGGGGCGTCCACCGGCACGTTTGAGGCCGTGGAAAAACGCGACGGCGGCGCCCGTTACGGCGGCAAGGGCGTCCTCGGAGCCGTGCAAGCGGTCAACACGACGATTGCCAAGGCCCTGCGCGGAATGTCCGTCGCCGACCAGGGACAGGTCGACCACCGGCTGTGCGAGATCGACGGCACGAAGAACAAGGCCAATCTCGGGGCTAACGCGATCCTCGCGGTCTCCATCGCCGCGGCCCGGGCTGGAGCCAGCGCCCACGAAATGCCCCTGCACGCCTACCTGGCCAAGCTTGCGGGTACGAAGGGCGTCACGCTCCCGATCCCGCAGATGAACGTCATCAACGGCGGCCGGCACGCCGGCATCGACGACGACATCCAGGAGCACCTGATCATGCCCTTGGGCGCCCCAAGCTTCCGTGAGGCGCTGCGCATGGGCTGTGAGGTGTACAACGCGCTGCGCAAGGTGATCGAAAAGAAGTGCGGCGTCATCGGGATTCATCTGGGCGACGAGGGCGGTTTTGTGCCGCCGCTCGACAACGTCGGCGACCGCCTGGCGCTGATCAAGCAGGCGATCGAGAAAGCGGGCTGCGCAAGCCAGGTGTTCATCGCCCTGGACTGTGCCGCGTCCGAGTTCTACCGCGACGGTGAATACCACATCCGCAACCGCACCATGAATTCGAAGGAGCTGGTTGACTTCTACGAGGGGCTGGTCGACGAGTATGCCCTCGTGTCGATTGAGGACGGCATGTCCGAGGAGGACTGGGAGGGGTGGGCACTCATGACCCAGCGGCTGGGCAAGCGGATTCAACTCGTCGGCGACGACTTGTTCGTCACGAATGTGGACCGGATTCGACGCGGAATCGCCGAGCACACGGCCAACGCCCTGCTCCTCAAAGTCAACCAGATTGGCAGCGTCACCGAAGCGATCGATGCCGGTCTGCTGGCCGCGCGCACCGGGTGGGAGATCGTGCTTTCGCACCGCAGCGGCGAGACCGAGGATACGTTCATCTCGGATCTCGCGGTGGGCATGGATGCGAGCCAGGCGAAATTTGGGGCGCCGGCGCGAACGGACCGCACCGCCAAGTACAACGAGCTGCTGCGTATCGAGGAGCGCCTCGCGGACCAGGCCGTATACGCCAGGTTCCCCTTCACCGGCAGCCGTAAGGCGAAGTAACCGATGGAAAAGGGGACATTCTGATCTTCTGTGAAAAATAAGAATGTCCCCTTTTTCGGAGGCGAGCGCATGGCAGCGGAGCGGCTCAGGATTCACCATCTGCCGCAACTCGCCGACGGCCGGATGATTGTGGCGTTCTCCGGCTGGATGGATGGCGGCCATGTCTCGACGGGCACCGTCGAGTGGCTCGTGCGGACGCTGGGCGCCGAGGTCGTAGCGGACATCGACCCGGAAGGCTTCAGCCTCTACAACTTCCCGGGCTCGATGGAGATTGCCGCCCTGTTCCGCCCGCATGCCCGGATCGAGGACGGGGTCATCACGCAGTTTCAGCCACCGGAGAACATTCTGTGGTGCAGCGCCGCGGCCCAGCTCATCCTGTTTCAGGGGAAGGAGCCGAACTTCAACTGGCGCGATTTCGCCGACTGCCTGTTCGACTTCGCCGCGCAAACGCACGTGACGACGGTGTACTTCGTAGGCAGTGTGGCGGGCGCCGTTCCGCACAGCCGCGAGCCGCGCCTGATCAGCAGCGTTTCGGATGAGGCGTTCAAGCCCATCCTAAGCCAGTATGGCGTCCACTTCGCGAACTACGAGGGGCCGGCCAGCTTCTCGACGCTGCTGATCAGCCAGGCGCGCGCGCGTGGCATGCGCATGGCGAGCCTGGTGGTCGAGATTCCGGCCTACATCCAGGGCACGAACCCCAAGGGCATTGATGCCGCCGTACGGAAGCTGGCCGCAATCCTGGGCCTGCAGCTTCCGCTCGGCGAGCTGCGGGAGTTGAGCGCGGCGTGGGAAGAACGCCTCAACGAGATTTTGGAGCAGAAGCCGGAGTTGGCCAAGTACATCCGCAAGCTCGAAGAGGACCACGACAACGAGGTCTTCGATACCGAAATGGGCGACCTGAAGGCGTGGCTGGAGCAGCAGGGGATCCGTGTGGACTGACGTCCGGCGCTTGTCCGCCCACAGCGCACAGTCATTCAGAGGCCGGCGACTTGGATCAGGAAGTCATCGAGCACGGCGAAGTACTCCTCCGTCGCCATGAACGGCCCGCGCGAGTGCTTGAGATCGGGAAAGTGGTAGAGCTGCACTGGTCCCGGCGCCACGGCGAGGAGGTCCGGGAGGAGTTGTGGCGTGATCCATTCGTCAAGACCGTACGTGAAGGCCAACGTCGGCTGCACCAATCCCCGGGCTTGCTCATCGAGCAGGAACCGCGAGTCCAGCATTTCGGCGTAGCGATCCGGGCATCCACCGAAGAGGTACCAATAGCGCCGTAATTCATGCCGGATGGACACCGCGCCGTCGAGTACGACCGCGGCGACTCGTTCGGGGTGCTCGGCCGCATAGGCCGCCACCGGAATCGTGCCGAGCGATATGCCCAGCAGGACTAGCGGCTGGTGATCGGTGCGCTGCCAGGCCCAATCCATGGCGGCCGAGGCATCGAGATACACAGCCCCGACGTCGGCCGTGCCGGTGCTCGCGCCGAATCCGCGATACTCATAGATGGCCACCGACCAGCCACCTGCGAACAGGTACTTCGCGATCCACAGATAGCAGGCGGCGGTGCCGACGCCGCCGTTCGAAATGACGACGGTCCCGCGTGGGGACTCGTGCGGCAAGTACCACGCGCGGAGCTGTTCGCCGTCCGCGGTGGTGACGCGGGTCTCCTCGTACGGCAGGCCGAGCTCGTCGGGGTACTCCACGGTCTGCACGTCGGGCAGGCCGAAGTCATACTTCAACTCGTCGCACGTCTTCGCCGGGTCGAGCAAAAGGTCCGACGCGATGTCGAGGAACCGGTCCTGCGGCACGAGGGGGATGCAGCCCGGCGCTGCCAGCAGCCAGAGACCGAGCGCGCCGGCCCACAGCCATTCGGCGGCACGCGGAGCGTCACGGCAGCGCGTGTGCCAGCCCTTGTTCCGCCTCGTCTCCATGCCCGGTGGTCCTTCGCGACCAGCGTGCCCTTGAGGGGCGCGGCAGGCGGCCCTGACTTGCACGACCCAAGCGGGCGACCGGGTTCGAACCCGCAGCATACAGCTTGGAAAGCAGGCCCGCGGACCCTGGCCGAATGCCTAGAAGTCCTTTATTGATCGAATACTAGCGGCGGCTGAGCAGTTTGCGAATGGCGGTTGAAAAGTGCAGCGCCGCTGGCCGGCCCGGCCGGGTCGCGGCAACGACGGGCGGTCCCGGTGGGGTCACGGCGGAGCAGCACCGCGTCGTGCCGCCGGTGTCAGGCCTACTGGCCAGGAGCCTGCTGGAGCGCGGTGAAATCGCCCAGATCTACGTCCCCATCTTTGTCCAGATCCGCCGGCGTGCAGCCGGGACCGGCGTCCACCTCCGGGCCGGTCATGCATCCGCCGAACGCGTTGAGGTCGGCGGCATCGACATCTCCGTCGCCATCCAGGTCGGCCGCCCGATGTCCGACAGCCACCACTGCGTGCGGGTAGTCGGCCGCCGGTATCTGCGTGATCTGTCGCAGGGCCGTTTGCTCCGTCGACGAAAGCGCCGCCTTGAAGGCACAACCCAGCCCGAGCGCGCCCGCCTGCACCAGCATCCCGCCCGCCGCGAACCCCGTTTCCAGCCTTTGATACCAAGTGTTCAGGCCGGTCAGCGTCAGGCACAGCACGATGTAGCAGGGCGCCGCGGGCA
>CAZWYT010000002.1:0-156108 GCA_964638325.1 uncultured Planctomycetales bacterium | reverse complement strand
CCGGAGCAAATGGCCGCCCTGCTCGCCGCCAATGTCGATCCCGCCGACTATGACAACCTCGTCGCGCGGATCGCCGAGTACGTCGCGCAGCAGGAGGACCCGGACGAGGCGGCGTATTGGGAGGCGGTGTATAACGCCCTGATCCAATAGCGTGAGCGGAGAGCGGTGCGCCGGCGAGAGGAATCGCGTGGGACGCCACGCTTTCCCGATCATGCATCGGTCTCTCCTTCCTGCCCCGGGCCCTGCGGCTCGGTGGGAGGCTCAGTCTCCGGCAACTCAAGGCGGCGGCGCTTTCGGGCCCCGCTCGCGGGAATCGCCGACGCGGCGTGTCACGCCGAGCGCGTCCAGCCGCTCGACAATCGGGACGACGAACTTGCGCGACGAGCCCAGCAGCGTGCGGATGTCGGCGACGGTCAGCCGCCTGCCGGACTGCAAGGCGGTAGTGACCCGCTGGACCAGCTCGTCCCACCGCCGAGCATGCAGCCACACCCCGTCGGCAATACGCACGAGTCGCCCGCGCGCGACGGCCAGTTCGATCAGCTCGCGCAAGCGTTTCTCGTTCCGCGGCGTCCGACAGCGTAACAGCACCAACTCGGGCGGTTGAAACGCACCGGCGTCAAACTCCTCGAGCATCTGGTCGTAGAGCGACTGATCGGGGGGTGACAGGGCATCACGATGCCCGCGCGGCACGACGCGGTCGCCACTCAGCAGGACGTATTGCTGGGTGACGAACCAATCGGCCAGCACCGGCCGGAAGCGCTCCGGACAAACCCGCGGCATCCAACCCGGCCATTCGCTGCGCGGCACGCCGGGCACGCGCGGGTTGGCCTCCAGGTACGCGCGCAGCCGCCGGTCCAGGTCCTCGCCGAGCGCCTGCAGGTGTGACCCATGCACGAGCAGCCGTTGCGACGCCGTCTCAAGCTGGCACACGACGCCTTTGTCCCGCAGGCTCGTACACAGGTGGGCGGCCTCGTCCGCGTCGGCCAGCCCCGTTTCGGCGGCCAGCCGCGGCTCCGCAGGCGCCTGCCAGACGCTGTCGCGGACGATCTCCTGCAGACGCTCGCGCGGCGAGCCAGCGAGCAAGGCCCGCAGCCCGGCCTCATCCGCGGGACGGCGTGCGGTCCACCGCCGCGCCGCAGCGCGCAACACTCGTCCCCCACCCAGGGTTCGCGTGGCACTCTCGTCGCGGACAATGAAGTGCTGCCCCCACGTGGCCACGATCGGCTCCGCGACCGTGAGCTGCCCGAGCACGCCGCGGCACGTCTCCGCTCCGGGTTCATGCCGCAGCCGCAGCTCGGCAAGCACGTCGCTCGTGGCGATGTGCAGCCGCAGGCGCAGCGTCTGACGGCGTACCTTCCCTGGCATGCGCAGCGCTGTCAGCCACACATCGAGGCAACGGGTCGGCCGCAGATAGCCGGGCGTGGCCAGCTCACAGCCGCGCCGCACCGCATCGACGGGCACGCCGGCGAGATTGAGCCCCAGGCGCATACGGCCGCTGGCGGCCTCGCGCTCGTCGTGGTGCATCTGCAAGTCGCGGACGCGGATGCACTCGCCCGCGGGCCAGAGCTCCAATTCGTCGTCGCGGTGCACGGAGCCGTGCGCGACCGACCCGGTCGCGACCGTGCCACGGCCGGCGACGACGAAGACGCGATCGATGGGCATGCGGAACCAGCGGTACGGCGCACGTTGGCGTTTCGGGTCACGGGCGGCGCTCACGAGCACGCGACGGATGTCGTCCAGGCCGCGCCCCGTCGTGGCGGACGTGCGCACGCAGGCCGACGGCTCAAGGCCGAGGGAGGTGAGCAGGGCACGCGCTTCTTCTTCGACCTGGTCGGCCCACTCCTCATCGACCAGGTCCATCTTGGTGAGCACGAGCACACACCGCTCGACCCCGAGCAGGTTCAACACCTCGGCATGCTCGCGCGTCTGTGGCATCACCGAATCATCTGCGGCCACCACGAGCAGCGCGATGTCAATGCCCGTCGCGCCGGCGACCATGTTGCGAATGAACCGTTCATGGCCCGGCACGTCCACAAATGACAGTTCGCAATCCTCGCAGCGGAGATGCGCAAACCCGAGATCGATTGTCATCCCGCGCGCCTGCTCCTCCGGCAGACGATCGGGATCGGTGCCCGTCAGCGCCAGCACCAGGCGGCTCTTGCCGTGATCAATGTGTCCGGCGGTGCCAACGACGAGAGTGGGGTTATCCCGCATGCGGCACATTGTAGGCCAACGGAGTACACGAGGCATGCGCGGTACGCCGTCCGTTTGACGCGCGCTGAGGAGACCCGCGTGACGCGATGAATGCCGCATTCCGCAGGCGCCAACCACTTATGTAGACTACGTTTAGCGACGTCCAGGGCCGATGGTGGCGCGCGCCAGTGCCAAACACATCGATTTCACCTGTATTGGGGAAAACCCCAATGGGCGCAACCGGGCGCGCGCGCTTAAGGTAGGTGTCCGGAAGGTGCCCATTTGACGCACACGGCCCGGCGAGCCGGGGGGGGCTTGGCGGGCCGTTTCTTATTTCTCTGTCTCGCAGGTGGACTCGTTCGTCGGCCCAGCGGAACGCGCGCAAAAAAAAGCCCGAGTGGGGGGCCGACAGGCCGGGGGGGAAACCTGTACGTGCCGCTCGCCACTCGGACACCAGAGATTGTATCTTAACCTACGCGGCTGGCAAGTGGATTTTCCTGAACTTGAAAAAATCCTGGTCCACCCGTCCACCAGTGGCCAAGATCAGGAGTCCGTGGAAAAAGGAACAGGCGCCGCGCTGGAGGCGCCGGCACGCGGTCGAAAACGGGGGGCAGCTCGGAGCCAGTCCCTTTTTCGGACTGCCAGGCCCGAAGGCCGACGGTTGCGGGCCGGCGGCGATGGCGTTCAAATGGCGGTCGCGCTTCCGAGGCTGGTCGGAATCGCGAACCGGGCGTAAGCTGATCCCCATGCGTCTGATGCTGGCGGTAGCTACGCTCCTCCTTGCGGCCGGGGAATTTGACCGCGTCGAAGACTGGATGCAGCAGGCCTACTACCCCGCCCTGCTGGTCATCCTCGTCGTCGCCAGCCTCGGCGTCCCCATCCCCGAGGACATCCCGCTCATCGTCGCAGGTGTGCTGCTGCGAACGCACCCCAACATCGCCTCCCCGCACGGCACATTCCTCGTCGCGCTGATCGGGATCATGACCGGCGACCTCGTGCTCTACTCGCTCGGACGCCGTTGGGGCCCCGAGGTCGTTAACCACCGCTCAGTCCGCTGGATGATCACGCCGGAACGATTCACCCGCGTCGCGCGGCGGTTCCGCGTCCACGGGACATGGTTCTGTTTTTTCGGACGGTTCCTGGTGGGCGTCCGCGCGGTCATGTGCTTGACCGCCGGGGCCACCGGCTTCCCATACTGGCGCTTCTTCCTGGCGGACTTCGCCGGCGCCTTGCTGTCGATTCCGCTGTTCATTACCCTCGGTTACTGGTTTGCCGGCATGATCCCGACGCTCGAGGCGTACCTCAGCCGCGCGGAGGCATTAGCCTGGGCGGCAGCGATCGTCGGCATCGTCGTAGCGGCGCTGGTCTACCGCGCCCGGCGGCAGCGAAAGGCGCGCCGCCGCGCCGCGGCCGGCAACGGTGCCACGCTGAGTGCGGCGGCGCCGCCGGAACGTCCGAGTGGACGGCCGGGACCGACCCCGACCGCCGGCCTGGCAAGGGCAAAGACCGACGTCACCGGGGGCGCTGTTTGACCTCTTCGGGCACCTTCTCCAGATAGTCGCGCAGTGCGAGGGGCGACCAACTCAGGATGATGTAGCGCTCGGTCACGATCCAGGCGGGGCCGGCCAGCCCGAACCAGTCCGGCCCCGTCAGGCCATAGCGCAGGTACCAGATGCCGTCCTCATCGCGGTGTAGCGTGAACGGCGGAGGAGCGCCGCCTCGGGCGACGACCTCGTCGAGGGTCGCGCGCCACGCCGAGCAGATGGCCTCGATCGTCTGGCTCACGGTGCCAGGCTCATCACGGATCTCGATCAGCGTCGTGACCGCCAGCGGCAAGTGCAGCGGATGGGGCGGATCGTTGTGCAAGAGGATGCGCTCGCCCAGGTGCGCTAACAGCCCGTGCTCGGCGTCGAAGCCGCGCTGCGCCTGAGTTTCGGCCCACAGGCGTTCGATGTTGGCGCGGGCTTTGGCACCTTGCAGGGCCAGTAGCCCGCGGAAGAAACGCGCCAGGAAGTGGTCGACCGGCACAGCGAAGATCGCGTAGCGCGTATCCGCTGGAACGGCGGCCAACAGGTGCGGGTCGCGGTTGTCCGGGTCGGCGTAGACACGCCGCACTGTCGTGTCCTCCGGTTCCTGGCCCGACCCGGCCAGGCGGAAGTGGGCGACGCAGTACAGGGCCCGCCCCTCAAAGCCCAACGCCCAGTGCGCCTGGCGCAAGTTCCCGGCGTCCCAAGCGCGGAAGAAACCGCTCGCCCGCCCGTCCACGAAGGGATCGAGCCGCTGCTGGATCTCCCGCGCGGCGACGAAGATTTCCACGACGGCGGTTCGCCGGCGCTGGGCGCGCGCCACGGCGTACCATGGATCGGCGGTCAGCGCGGGCTCATCCCCCGCGGCGACTGCGGCCACGGTCGGCCAGACGCCGGACCCCACCGTCAAGACGAAGTGGCCGTCCAATTGGCCCCACGCGATCACGGCCCAGTCGGGCAGCCGCTGGTCGCGCAGCTCCTGGTAGCTCCACCGCCCCGCCGTCTGGCTGACCAGCGTCGCGGCGCCGCTGTTGGTCTGCTCGTTGACCGCTTTCTGAATGATGCGCAGGAACGGCTCAGTCTGATCCCCGACCTGCACCACCATGGCAAACCGCAGCCGGTCGACCCGCCGGGCCGTCGAATCGGTCGTGGTGGGCTTGGCGCGTGCATCGATGAGCGCGACGGCGTGCGGGTAGTGGAGCATGAGGCCGAACATCTCGGCCATGCGGACGTTGAACTGCGTTCCGCTGTCCAGCGGCCCGCCGGCGATCCGCGCTCCGACCTCGACCAGAGTCTGGAGGGTCGACGGCTGATCGGAGGACGGCGCCGTGTCCGGCAGCGGGCGGCCATACCAGCACAGCAGACTGTTCGCGGGGATCAGATCGACGGGTTCGCGCCCCCAGGCCGTCCACGGGCCGAGTAAACAGAAAACGGTGGCGGTTGCCGAGGCGACCGCCAGAGCCTGCAAGCTGCGTTTCATGCCCGGCGAGCCTACCATGCGCGCCGGTCATCTTCCACCCGCGATGACAAAATCGGACAGTGCGCCATACGGAGCCGGGCGGTTTTCCGCCCGGTCTTAACCGGCCTGGGGACGGGCCGGCTCTGCTACACGGCCCCGTGAGAGGTCACTCCGGGTCAATCTGGATCGCGAGGACGGTCAGGTCGTCCAGCGGGTAGCCCATGCGGCGCAAAGCCCGTTGCCGGCAGGAGAGTTGTTCGAATGCCGCGGCCGGCCCGTGCGCCCGTAACGTGCCGCACCACGCCGACTCGCTGACCGGGCAGCTTCCCCTTTCCGCGAGCGTGGCCAGCGCAACCCCGCCCGAGTCCAGACCCACGTCATCGCCGTCAGCGGCCCGCGCCGGCCTGGCCCAACCGCCGATGCGGCCGGCCGCACGGCGGAGCGACTCCGGTATGCGCTCGGCCGTCGAAGGAGGGACGACGATGCGCTCGAGCCCATCGGAGTACAGCAGGACGCTGTCGCCTGGCCCCAACTGGAGCGTGGCGACCTCGAACTGCGTGGCGGGATCCACGCCCACGACACCGCCGGGGACTTCGATGACGTGCACCCGACCATCGGCGGTGCGATAGAGCGGGTAGGGCGCCCCGCCGCGCGCCAGCGACATCTCCAGGGTCTGGACGTTGAGGACCGCGTAGACCGCGGCGACGAAGGGGCACTCGCTCAAGTGGGCTTCCAGGATGTCGTCGTTGAGCGCCGCGAGCACCTCGTCGGGCGCCAGGATGCGGTAGGCGCCGTTCTCGATCTCTTTGCCGCGCAGCGCGCGCTTGATGTAGACGGTGAGCAGCGCCGCGGGGATGCCATGCCCGCTGGCATCCGCGAGCGCGATCCCAACGTGGTCTTCGTCGAGGCGCCGCACGTCGTAGATGTCGCCCGACACGTAGTCCACGGGCCGAAACACGACGTGAAACGACACGGCCCCGAAGCGCGGGAGGGTCTCGGGCAGGAACTCGCGCTGCACTTGACTGGCCAGCCGGAGCTGGCTCATGTACCGCTGAGCGAGGCTCGCACCGCTGCGCCGATTTGCCAGCAGCCCACGATGCAGCGAATCCAGCGAGCCGCGCATCTCCAGGATCGTGGCCAGTCGAACCGACAGATCGTGCTCGTCCGATCCGCCGCCGAAAGTAACGGGCAGGCTGGGCGGACACTCGAGCGCCGGGTTGCGGCCGTCGGTGCCCAGGATCAGCGTCGCCCGCGGGCGTTCCGCCAGCCGATCGAGCAAGGCCCGCAGCGGCCCCGTGAGTCCGGTAGTATCGGGCGGCACAACGATCACCAGGGCGTCGGCGTTGGCGGTCGGGTCCGCGCGCAGCGCTTCCGCGAGGGGCCAGAAGCTGGCGGTCGCCGCCGTGCGTTGCAGGGCCGCGCGCAGACTCTCAGGCACGGCGTCGGTGGCCAGAATGACCTGGATATGCGGCCGGGCCATCGGGTACTCGCGGGCCAGCACGGCGACCTGCCAGCCTTCCCGCTGATAGGATCGGACGTTTGGAGCGGGAACTTGCTTGTCGGTCCCAATACGTGTGCTGACGGGCTCTCGCCACATGCGGGACCCGGGCCCGCAGCCCGACCTGTCGGGAGGCCAACCTCCGCTGAGGCGACTGCTCTCCCTGTCCCCCGCACGGCGGCTTTCACCGGCCGTGTCGCTCGCTGGTCTGTAGACGCGCGTGCCGGCCGGGTTGTCGTCCGCTACGGGCAGATGATCGGGCCGGGGCAGGCGCAACCCATGCCGCACTGGCCCATCAGCGCGACGAACGGGTTGATGTCGCCGAACGAGGCCTGCCCGTACGTCCCGTCGCAGTTGATGTCGCCGTTGAGCGGGTTGCAGCCCGGAAACGCTGTCTGCCAACTGGCGAAGTTGGACAGGTAGAGCACGAAGGGGTTGATGTCGCCGAAGCCGATCTGTCCGTCGCAGTTCAGGTCGCCGATGCAGGCCGCCTCCACCGTGAACGTGATCTGCCCGACGCCAATCAGCGCCGCGGCGCCACTGATCGGTGAGAATGCGGGGGGCGCGGCGATGTCGTCCAGCGTGTTCGCAATCGGGTTCTGAAGGTAGAAGCTGTAGAGACCCGGCTCCGCGGGAGCCAGGAAGGAACCCGTCGCGAGAATCTGAGGCGCGTCTTGCCCGACGCCGGCGCGCACGTCGTAATCCAGCCCGATGCCGTCGCCTGGCACGCCGAACGTGTTCTGCGCGCCGCCAATCTGCCGCAGGTCCTTGGCGCCCGCGGGTCCCATTGGCGTCCCGCCATAGGCCGAGCCGACCCCACCGGGGCCAGGATTGCTGATCCCGTCCGGGCGGTCGAAGTCGGTCATGTCGAGCGGCGTCTCGCCAGCGGGCAGGTCAAAGAGCGCCGGATTGGCGGCATCTTGGACGAGATCGACGGCGGCGAGCGCGAGTCCCAGGTTGTCGGCGCTGCTAACGGAGACCGTGATCGTCCATTCGATCGCCGTGCCGGGGTTCACCGTGGCGCCGTTGCTGGGCGAGGAGAGGCTGAACGTGACCGTGCCGCCGGCGTGCGCCAGTGCTGTCAGCGTGCCGATGGCTGCGATGGTTGCCAACTTATTCATGGCTGTGCTCCTTCGGGAACCCGCGTGGCTTCCAGGTTGAGGTGGCCGTGTTCGTAACGCCGGAACGAGCGCCACCAGAGCTCGCCCGGGTGCCAGACCTGCTCGACCTCGCACATCGCATCGTTGGGCGCCAACCACTGCATATGGGGATCGCGGCGCGGCACCCACAGGCCGACCTTGACCTTGAGCGTGCCATCCGCCTGCGGCGCCGATATCGCGCGCTGGAGCCCGAACATGGCCACGGACTTCAGGCCCGGGAAGTGGAAGAACTCTTCGCGCGCCGCTGTACCCGAGAGGTCCGAGCGCAGCGCGACCCAATCCAGCGGGACGCCCGGCATCGTTGGCAGCAGCGCCCGGTAGCAGCCGGCTTCGGCCGCGGGGCGCACGCCGCCATGCCTCTTGGGGTACTCAAATCGCACTGGGCTCCAGGTCTGCGCGTCCACGACCAGCGTAAACATCGCAGTGTATATGTCTGGCGCATCGTCATCGGCAGTGAACTCGACCCGCGCGCACTGGCGTCCGTTGTCGCTGGTCAGCTCGGCGACACGGGCCTTCATGTGATACTCGAAGCGGACTCTCGCCGGCAGGGACGGGTCTCCTCCGGACTCCTTTACGAGAAATCGCCACTCCAGGCCGATTGTCCACGTCGGCCCGGTGGACAGGGTCGAAGCCTCGCTCGGACACGGGGTCGGAGGCTCGATCGCTTTGCCCGACCCGTCCGGATCGGAAACGAGGATCGCTTCCAGCTGAAGGAGGCCGCCGCTGAGTCGGCGGAGCGACCGCCACCACAGCTCGTCGGGGCGCCAGACCTGCTCGACCTCTTCCCTCGCCTCGCTGGTTGCCTCCGGTATCTCTTGGCCAGGCGTCAGGTAGAAGTCGCCGACCGTGATCCGCAGCGCGCCGGCCTTTTCGCAGGAAACCGCGCGCTTCAGGACCCGGCCCGGCGCGGCGCGATCCGGCGTCGGACCGAATGGTTGGAAGTGGCGCAGTTCCGTACGCTCGGCGGGATTCGCCAGGTCAGATCTCACGATGGCCCAGTCCACGGGGAAAATGGACTCCGAGAAGACGGCCCTACTTCCGTCCACCTCAACCAGATGGTTGCCCGCCGTACTGTCCGCGTTGGTCGTCAACTCAACGACACTCCAGGTCTGCCTGTCCAATGTCAGCCTGTATTCCAGGCCCCGATACACATCGTCCTGGGGGGGATTGGTCGAATGAACAACGGGCAGGTCGGGCCCGCCCGTGAACTCAATGCAGACGCACTCGCGCCCGTCGCGCCTCATTAACTGAGTCACGCGGGCTTTGACGTGGAACTCGTGCTGCACCCGGGGTACGAGTTTCTTGTCGTTCTCGCGCGGGCTGGAGGAGGACCGCCAGCCGCCATAACCATACTGCTTCACCAGAAACTGCCATTCCTGACCCACCTCCCACACCGGCGCGTTCTGCGACGCATTCGCGGCGCACGCCGCGCAGAGCGTCACGGTCGCGCCCGCCATCACCCGTATGAATGTTATGCTTGGCATTCGGCTTCTCCTGCTGCAGGATCCAAGTCAATTCGAGTTGTCGTCAGACATAACCTCCCCGAGGAGAACCCACGGGTTTTCAGCCTCCCAGATTCCTGAAAGCACGTGGTCCATCCAGCCCGGCGCGAAATGCGCGTTCCCCGTAACCACGATGAAATCCGCGCCCAGCCAAGCCTCGTCCACTAGGCCCGTGCCCAGGTACCGGATGATGTACGTATACTGAAAAACTCGGTCGAGTTGATCGTCGGTCGGCGGTGTGTAGTTGGCGTTCGCCGTCAACTCGTTCACGACCTGTACTACCCGCTCATCCCCGCCCGGCGCTTCGGCATAGGCGGCCGTGAACTTGTACACACCGTGGTTCCAAACCGCATCGGGGTCCAGCGGCCAGTCTGGGTAGTTGGGGTCCGGCGCCGCGCGCAGGTTCGATTGCAGGGCGACATGCTCGTGCCGAACGCACTCTTCAAACCGGGCATGTATTCGAGCAACCCACTCGTCCGTGGGGTCCCAGCCGGGCGCAGGCGGGCCGGCAGGGATCACCGACGGGGGCGGAAACCAATGGCCCGATTTGTACTCCCAGGCCCCGGGAGCGTCATTCTCGCCGAGCTCCGCCCAGAGTCCCTCCAGCTCGTCCTGCAGGAACGGCGTTCCAGCGGCCGGTGTCGGCTGGTCCAACAGGATCGACGCCATCGATGCGCCCAGGCAATGCCCCGCCCAGTCGTCGTTTGACCGGTCATTGAGGGCCTCCCAGTTGCGCGGATACCCGCCGTTCCATTGCTCGTACTTGTCCAGCGGCCGCCACGGATTGATCCGCCTGTAGAGCGCATAGAGGTACACCTTCTGGTCGTCCGGGACAGGCGTCGTTTCGAGATTGCCGTCGTCGCTGCCCCAGCGCACAATGTCGGCCCCTGGGGCCGCCGGGTAGCCCGGCGGGATCACCTGCTCGTCCGTGGCCAGGGCCGTCGTGTCTGCGACACCGTTGCCGTTGAGCCGTGGCTCGCAAATGTACTCCCCCTTCTTCGGCCAATAGTAGAAGTCCCACGGCCGCGTGCCGGCCTGCCCTGTCTGTACGAACGTCGCCGACACGTAGTAGGCAGTGGAACCATTGACCTGGAACGTGTACCACCCGTGTTTGTTCTCGCCGGTTTCGGTACCATTGGCGAACGGAGTGCCGTCCGGATATTTCAGGTCGTCAACCGTTCCGGACGTCGTACTCACCGTGAGCACCCCGCCCCACTTGGTGGGGACGTATACCTTGAAGCGCGCGCCGTCGATGGTGGAGGCGATCAGGTCGCCAGCGAGCGGCACCTTGCGGGTGTCAAAGACCCGGCCGAACGCGGTGAAGTCGGCGAGATCGACCGTGCCGTCCCGGGTCGGGCCGCCATCGAAGTCGAACGCGGCGCAGTTCGGATCGGGGAGGCTTCCGGCCGGGCCGGTCATACACCCGGACCAATACCAGAAGTCGTCCCCGTCCACATCGCCGTCGCCGTCGTAGTCCCCGCCACTTTGCGCCGCGGCTGATGAGGCGAGGACCAGCACTGCCGCCAATGCGAAGAACCATGCCGTCATGGGCGCAATAGAACAACGCATTGCTGTCCCCTTTCCGCTTTCAGTGCAGGTGCTTCATGGCACCGACCCCACTCAGAGGCGACAACTAACTTATCTTCGAGAGCGCGAGCTGTCAAAGGGCAAATCGACGACCGGACGTTTTTTCATCGACCGGGTGTAACCGTGCGCACGGCGACCGTCGTCCGCTCTCTTTGCAGGGCGATCGAAGTCTGTCATGTGGAGCGGCGCCTCGCCGGCGGGCAGGTCGAAGGATGCCGGATTAGCGGCGTCCTGAACGAGATCGACGGCGGCCAGCGCGAGGCCGAGATTGTCACCGCTGCTCACCGAGATGGTGATCGTCCACTCGATCAACTCGGCGGAACTAACGGTGGTGCCGTTGTTAGGCGAAGAGATATTGAACGTCACGGTGCCGGCACCGTGTGCGATGACGCCAGCAATGCCTATGCTCGCGGACACCAGAAAGCGTCTCATCAGTGCACTCCTTCCATCAGGCATTGCAGCATTCTCCGTGAGTCCTCAACTCCACAGGGTTCACGCTATTCTTGGCCTTCCGCGTGCGGGGTTGCCGCCGGTCTTTCCGGCTGCGGGGTCGTTGAAGAGAACAAGCACCTGCCCGTTTCGGCGTCAAGCACCGTACGGATATGATTGCGCGCGTCCACAGGTACCCCAGGGTACCCAGACGGAAACGGGGGAATACCCCAGAGCGTAATGGCCCACACTGCCCGCGGTTTGCCGCCGTGGGTGGATTGCATCACGTAGTGGGCTATGATCTGCTTGGCGAGATAAGGGCTGAACGAGCCGTCCTTGTGGACTATGTCCAGGGCGTGCATGAGGTCGATCCGCGGGGGCGGGTCTGGAAACCCGTGGTACCTTTCTTCATCGGACCTCGGCATCTGTTCTTCCGCAGACCGCGCGGATGGCTGCGGGGCGACCGGGGGCACGTTCTCCGGCCAGCGGGAAGCGGCCTTGAGCAGCTTACCATCCGTCGGATCAACGAATACGTCAAAGGTGCGTGAAAACGGATCCTCCTGGGCAGGCGCAGCAGACTTGAGTTCGAGTTTCCAATCGCTGATCACGACGTGCCAGATGGGGCGACCAGTGATTTGATCGTGGAGAAAAGGCGTGTTGTCCTCGGTGAGCGTGACCAGTTCCGCGGTGAAGCGCGCCGGACTCCGACCGGGCAAGCCGACAATCTCGCGCGCCTTGGCCATGGCTTGCTCTTCAGTCTTAACCGCCCAGGCTTCACGGGCGGCCTCCTTGGCGGGTTGCGTTTGCACAGCCGAAGGCTCTTGGGGGCGGCTCTGGGCGAGTAATTCCGCCGCTACCATCGCACAGAGGAGCGTTCCCAACGTGATGCGTCGGGCCGGGTTCATTGTTGTCCTCCACCAGCGTGTCAAGGGTGCTTGTCCCAGACATTGAAGCCCGTAGGCCGGTCGCTCATCTACGGCTTGCCCGGGACCTCGGCCGCCTCGTAGGAGGCGATCGCGTCGTGAAGCTCCTCGGCCGACGCGGCGCGGGCCACGGCCTGTCGGAAGTCCTCGATGTTCATCAGCCGGCTGATCTTGGCGAGGGCCTGGATGTGCGGCCCGGTCTGGTCGGGCGGGCTCAGCAGCAATACGACGAACGTGACCGGGCGACCGTCAAGGCTCTGGAAATCGACGGGCGCCGCCGGTTTGCCGGCCGCCATCACCAGACGGTCGCAGCCATCGGTCTTCCCGTGCGGGATGGCCAGGCCGTAGCCGATGCCGGTCGTGCGCTCGGCCTCCCGTTTGAGGACGGCGTCCAATGCGGCGAGGTGGTCACGGAGCACCCCCGCATCTGATAACAGTTCGATCAATTGCGTGATGACGCCGACCTTGTCCACGGCGTTAAGCGGGACGCGGATGCGATCGGACGTCAGGATTCGGCTGAGTTCCATGGTCTGACCCGGCTAGGGAGTCCGCTGAAAAAGGGGACTGGCTCCGAGCTCCAACCCGTTTTCGACCGCGTGACAGCACCTCCAGCGAGGTGCCTGTCCCTTTTTCAACGGGCCGTTAGGACCGCAAAAGAGTTGAGTATAGCCGGTCTTCGCCCAGCGTGCCAGCCGGCGGCTCCGGCCGCCGGGCGGCCCCTCGCCGGCCCGCGCACGGTCTGGTAGCATGCTTGTTTCGTCGTTGGCGGTAGCCGCAGCGGAGTTCAGACGCGAGGTCCAAAGACATGAAGAAGTTTCGCCTGTTCACGCCGGGGCCCTGCGCGGTCCCGGAAGAAGTCCTGGTCGAGATGGCCCGGCCCTTCCGCCATCATCGCACCGATTGGTTCAAAGGCCTGATGAAAGAAGCGACCGCGATGCTTCAGCAGGTCCTGCAGACCAGGAACGAAGTCATCATCATCACCGGCTCGGGCACAGCCGCCGCCGAGGCTGGCATCGTCGGCTGCAACCCGCCCGGCTCAAAGATGCTCACCCTCGAAAGCGGGAAGTTCGGCCAGCGCTGGGGGGAGATCGCCCAGCAGTTCGGCATCCCCGTCACCCGGCACGAGATCGAGTGGGGTAGCGCCGCGACGCCGCAAATGGTCGGCGACCTGCTGAAGAACGACCCCGCGATCACGTCGGTTATGGTGGTCCACAGCGAGACGTCGACGGCGACCGCGTGCGACCTGAAGGCAATCGGCGCGGTGACCAACGCCGCCGGCAAGCTGCTGCTGGCCGACTGCATCACGTCGGCGGGAGCCTTGCCGCTCAAGCCAGATGAATGGCATGTCGACGTGGCGATCACGGGGGCGCAGAAGTCGCTCATGCTTCCGCCGGGGCTCGGTTTCCTTGGCATCAGCGAGCGGGCGTGGAAGGTGATCGAGAACAACAAGAACCAGCACGCCTATTACCTAAACTTGAACAAGGCTCGCAAGATGGCCAAGGAGAACGACACGCCGTTCACGCCTGCCCACCTGCTGGTCCGCGGGCTGGTGAAGGCACTGTCGATTCTGCTCGAGGACGGGATGGAGAACATCTGGCGGCGTGTGGCGGCGATGGCGGCCGCGACGCGCGCCGCGGGCGAGGCCATCGGGCTGAAGGTGTTCTCTAAGTCCCCGTCGGACTCGGTGACGGCCCTGTGCCCGCCGGCCGGGATTACCGTCAAGGACCTGCGGAACGAGCTGGAGAAGCGTTACGGCATCGAGTCGGCCGGCGGTCAGGACCAGCTCAAGGGGAAGATCTTCCGGCTCGGTCACATGGGCTACGTGGACGAGATGGACACCGTGCTGGCGATCGCCGCCCTGGAGCAAGTGCTCTACAAGCTGGGGCACAAGTTCAATCTCGGTGCCGGCGTGACCGCGGCGCAGAAGGTCATTGCGGAGCGGCTGCCGTAGGCCCAGCCGCCCAACTTATGTGAGTCTTCCTCCGGCAGGTCGTGCCCGCGTCCGCGAGCACGACCTGCCCGGTGTGTGGTGCAGGACTCGCGGCAGGGACCGCGGACAGACGCGGAGAGGTTAAGTATGAGCTTGAAACGCAGTCTGACGTTCGGTGTAGTCGCGGCGGTGGCACTGGCCTGCGGCTCCGTCTTCGCACAACAAGCCGGATCGGGCGAACAGCCCCCGCCAGCGACGCAGCCCACCTCCAGCTCACAACCCGGCGCGACGCAGCCCACCACCGGCCCCGCGCCCAAGCTGGAGCTGCATCCGACGGACTTCCGGTTTGGGGAGGTCTGGCAGGGTTTGCCGGCGGAGCGCGAGTTCACCGTTAAGAACGTGGGGGCGGCGCCGCTGAACGTGGAAGTCACAAGTTCCTGCGGCTGCACGGTGGCCAGCAAGCCGAAATCGCCGCTCGAGCCGGGCGAGTCGAGCAAGTTCAAGATCGCGTACCAGACGTCCAACCTGGGACCGACGGACAAACGGGTGACGGTGACGACCAACGATTCCAGCCAGTCCAACGTGGAGATTCCGGTCCAGGGCACCGTCAAACCCCTCTACGAAATCAAGCCGACCGAGCACATCGCGTTTCAGGAGCTGGATCGCGACTCGCAGGAGAGCGGGTCGGTCCGGATCGAAAGCAAATATGACAAGCCGCTGAACATGAAGATCAAGCCCGGCCAGGCGTTGAGCACGTTCGCGGTCGCCCTCCGGGAGATTCAGCCCGGCCGCGAGTACGAGCTGGTGGCCACGACTAAGCCGCCGCTGGAGGTTGGCTGGAACACCGCTGCGGTCCTCGTCGAGACCGGGCTGGCGGACGCCGCCCCAATCACCGTCCACCTGTCGGCGAGTGTGCCGCCGCGTGTGGCTTTGGACCCGGCGCGGCTGTTTGTGACGCCGCAATTCACGCAGCCGATGCAGCAGACGGTGCGGGTGGAGTACCGGAAGAGCGAGCCGGTCAACATCACGGACGTGAAGTGCGATCTACCGGCCGTGCAGTTTGAGGTAATGCCGCCCCGCGACCCGCCCGAGGGCAGCCGGCTGGCTTTCCGCGAGATCCGCGTGACCGTGCCAGGTTTCCGCGAGTTACCGCTGGGCGGCGCCCAACTGTACATCTTCACGGACGCCGAGGGCGAGCTCGCGAAGTTGACGGTATCCATCGAGCGGCGGTTGCCGCCACAGCGGCGTGGGCCGAAGTACCCCCCGCGGCCGGTGAGTCCAGCGCCTCCGGCGTCGCAGCCGGGGCCGCCCGCGCATTAGAGCGGATTCAGGAATTCTCCGCCGTCCGCCAAGAGGCCCGCCCTTCCCCAATAGCATTAACTAGGGACAGCCACCTATTTCTGGCTTCGAAAATAGGTGCCTGTGGGGCTGTTGAAAAAGGGGGTACAGGTACCTCGCCAAAGCGCGTTTTCGGCAGCCGCAAACGAGTTGGGCTCGGTCCGCCGCGGCGGACAGTCCCCCTTTTTCAACAGCCTCCCGGTCCCTATTTCCTGAGGTCGACGCCTGTGACGCGACGCCCACTCAACGGGCGAGAATGCGGCAAACTGCGTACGCCGCCGCGACCTGGAGCCGGGGATCGTCCTGCGCAGCGGCCAGGGCGCGCAGCGCCGGCAGCGCCCGCGGATCGCCGATCTCGGCCAGCGCGTGCGCCGCCAGCGAGCGCACCGTGAACGTGCGGCGCGGGTTGTCCGGCGCGGGATTGGCATTGGGATCGGTGAAGGTGAGCATTCTCAGCGCCAGGTCGTAGCCGTCGCGGTACCCCAGCTTGCCCAGGCCGCGGGCCGCAATCAGGCGCGCCTCGTCGTACTCCTCGTTGGCGCTGAGCAGCCGGTAGCGCAGCGCATCGCGCGCCTCCGGGTTGCCGAGATCGGCCAGGATGAGCAGCGCATCGGTCCGGCTGGCCGGATCGCCCTGCGAGTAGTTGTTCAGCTCCCGGAGCGCACGCAGATCGCCGAGTGCGGCCAGGGCCCCATCGATGGCGAGCGTCACGTGCTTCGACTTCGCGTTGGCCGGCCAGGTGAGGGCAGCGCGCAACCGCTTGATCGCGCGTCGATCCTGCAAGCGCCCGATCAAGGACGCCGCGTCGGCGCGGACGTTCTCATCGGCCGCGTCCCGGAGCGCGCCGAAGAGCAGCCGCACGTAGCTGTCCTTTCCGCAGCGGCAGGCCGCGAACGCCGCCGCCAGGCGCACGTGCTCGTGCGGATCGTTGCAGGCGGCTGTCAAGGCCTTCAGGGATTCCCGGTCGCGCAGCTCGCCGAGGGCGAGGAGGCCGGCATAGCGCACGAGCGGGGAGGCCGCAGCGGCGGCCTTGCGGAAGGCCGGCAACGCGGAGCGCGGCGCGACGCGGACCAGCGCCTCGATCGCGTTGCAGGAGACGTCCGGGAACTCGCTTTCGGCGGCGAGCAGAAGCAGGTTCAGGGAACGGTTCTCCAAATCCAATCGCTCGTGGGGCGCGAGCGTCAGCGGGGCGGGTTGGTCCGCACAGCCGGTCAGCAGGAACAGAGGTCCGGCGACCAGCAGCGCTGCACGCCAGGGATGCCGCGCCCGCGTGGTGGCGTGTCTCACAACACCCGGCTGCACTTACTTACTCCCCTTTCCCAGCAATACCGCGATGCGGGCTTTCGCCGTTAGCACCCAGCGCTCGAACATCGCGCCCAGCCAGAGCACGGCGCTGAGCAGCACGCACGCCACCGCAAACCAGTCGCCCAGGCGGCCGTACAAGCTGGCCCGCCGGTCGATGTACACGGGTTGGATATCGTAGCCGATGATGCCGGCACCAAAGGACCGTCCGTTCTTTTCAACGACCGAGTAGATCCGGCCGTTGGGATCGATGAAGCCGCTGACGCCGGTGTTGACCGCGCGGGCGATGCCGACGCGGTTCTCGACCGCGCGGAAGACGCAAATCGCCAGGTGCTGTGGCAGCTCGTTGCTGTGCAGAAACCAGCCGTCGTTGCTGATGTTCACCAGGAAGTCGACCCGCCGCTGAGCGCCGTTCCACGCGAAGCGCCGAATAACCGGGGGCGTGGCGTCCTCGTAACAAATCGGCACCCCGAAGTGGTACGTCCCCGTCTCGGTCTCCAGCTTGAATGCCGTCAGCTTGCTCCCCGGCGTCAGCGAGTAGTCCTTCTTGCCGCCATAGCTGAACGGGCTCAGCTTGTTCAGCCAGCGGTACAGCCAGTGCAGATCGATGCTGAGGAACTTCGTCTGGAAGAAGGGCACATACTCGCCAAAGGGAACGAGATGATTCTTGTCATAGCGCTCCCGGCGTTGCTTGCCGTCGCGGTTGTACACCAGCGCGGAGTTGTACTGCTTGATCTTTGGGTAGATGGCCTCGCGGAACTGCTCGACGGAGGACGAGCCGACCAGCACGGTGACCGGGGGGCCGCGCTCCGCCGGCAAGCGCGGCAGTTGGGTCTGCGTGTCGCGTTCCAGGGTGGCGATCACGGCGTTCGCCGCCGGGTAGTCGCCGCGGGCCAGCGCCGCTATGACCTGATGACAGGCGAAGCCCCAGTTCCACGACCCGCGTGGCATCTCCGGGACGATCTCTTTCTGCTCCATGAAATCGATGTTCTGGTACGCCATCCAGATCGCCTCGGGGAGCGCGACGAGATCGGGCTTCTCACGGGCGGCCTCGGCGGCCAGGGCGGCGTACGATGCCAGCACAACCCACGGATCGGCCCCATAGGGCGGTGTGCTCACCAGCGGAAAATCATGCTGAATGACCGCGACGCGCGGCCCGCGCGCTGCGGCCGTGTGCTCAAAATCGACTTGCCGCAGCCGGACGTAGCCGTACACGAGCGTGGCCGCCAGCAGCAGGGCGGTCAGCGCGGCCCCAAGCCAGAGCTGGCGGCGGCCGGGGGGCCGTCCCGGCACCGGCCAGCGGCGCAGCGTCAGCTCGACGATGACCCCGTTGACGAGTGCGGCCAGAAATGTAACGCCGTACGCGCCGACGAGGTCGCTGATCTGAATCAGCGGAAGCTGCTGATACAGCCCGTGGGCCAGGAAGAGCCACGGGAAGCCGGTCATCACGGTGGCGCGCAGCCACTCGCAGCCGACCCAGACGATAGGGAGACTCCAGAGCGGGCTGATCCCGTGCCGGCGCGCCGTGCGAATGGCCCAGGCGGCCAGCGTCCAATAGATGGCCAGGTAGAGGGCCAGGGCGGCATAGCCGAGCCCCGTGACCGGCAGCAGCCAGCGCAGGGCGACCAGGAAGAACCCCCACCCGACCAGGACACTGCCCCAGTGCACGAGCCACGCCCGCTGGGTTCGGCACGTCGCCACCGCCCACGGCACCAGGCACACGAAGACCAGTGGCCAGAGGTTGTGGGGCGGGAAAATCCAGCAGAGCGCGGCGGCGCTCAGCACGTAGAGGCCCACGAGCTGCGCCGCCTCGCGAGCCAGGCTGCGCGACGGGGTCTTACCCGCGGGTGGGGCACCGGGGGGCGTTGCCGACCCAGACTTCGCGTTGCGCTCCATCGCGGCCTTTCGCCAGGGAGCCAGGCCGCCTTACGGCGGCCCGCAGGCGGTTCTTGCGCACTCGTGGGGTGATTGTGCGTGGCGAGGTCCGCAGCGTCAACCGCGCCGCGCAGGGCGGGTTGGCCCGCCGCTCGTCCGCGGGTAAGCTCCTGGCGGTGCGCCGGAGGGGGCACGCACGGAGGAGCCTATGTCTGACCGGCTGAAAGAGTTCCGCACGTTTCGCGAGCGGATGAACGAGCGCATCCTGGGGGCCGGGCACCTGCCGATCAACCGCTTCTTTACGCTGGACACTCAGGCCTACGAAGACGGGGCGCTGGACGCCCGGACCAAGGAGGTTGCCGGCCTGGTCGGGTCGCTGGTGTTGCGCTGCGACGACTGCATCGCGTATCACGTGCTCCGTTGCAAGGAGCTGGGCCTGACCGACGCCCAGCTTTTCGAAGCGTTCAACGTCGGCTTGATCATCGGCGGCTCGATCGTCATCCCGCATCTGCGCCGTGCCGTCGCCCTGCTCGACGAGTTGAACGGGGAGCAAACCCCGCCGACCTGAAGGACGGTGCGGGCTCACGTGCCGCTGGTCGCGGCGGCGCCCAGGTGGTATTCTCCCCCTTTCGACAGCCAGGATGGCCTTAGCGGGCAGGACGGAGCCCAGGAGGCGGCGTTGTGACAGCATCTCGCCGGCGGAGGAGAAGGCGTCGAATCGTCGCTGGGGGCGGTTTGCTCATTGCATTGGCGGTGGTTGGCGGATGGTGGTACCTCCGGCCGCGCCCGCGGGCGGTGTCGTCCTCAGCGGAGGAGCACGCCGCGCCGACGGCTGCGCAGAGGTCGGCTCTGCCCAAGAGCTCGGACATTCTTGCGGAGAAGCGGAGTTCGCCCAATGAGCAGCCAGTCCGCACCGACGACGTGAAGCTGGCGGCCGACGATCAGGTTGTCATTCCCGGCACGCCGGATTCAAAGGCGGAGCCGACACGCCGTAGTGATGCGTCGGCGTTTCACTTCGGGGTGTCCGCCGACGCGGAGCCGAACGAGCCGCCGACTGCGCCCAGCGATCCGACGGCGACGCGCGCCAGCGGCGACACGCGGACGGGGAACAGCACGATCGAGGAGGCGCGGCGGTGCTTGGACACCGGGAAAGTGATCGAGGCCCGGCATCAGCTCAACGCGGTGTTGAAAGGCGAGTGCAGCGCGGCTGAAGGTGCGGAGGTGCGCAGCCTGCTGACGCGGATCGCGGACGACACGCTCTTCGGCCGGCGCAGCGTACCCAACGATCCGCTGGTCGACAGCTACACCGTTCAGCCTGGGGACGTGTTGCTGAACATCGGTAAGAACTACGACGTGCCGTACGAAATCCTGATGACCATCAACGGCATCCCGGACCCGACGAAGATTCGCCAGGATCAGAAGCTGAAGGTCCTGCGCGGGCCGTTCCACGCGCGGATCTACAAGTCCAAGTTCCGCATGGATGTCTATCTCCAGGACCTCTTCGTCCGCAGCTTCCGCGTGGGATTGGGCACCGAGAACGGCACGCCCGAAGGCGTCTGGAAGGTGAAGAACCGGCTGGAGAACCCGACCTACTACCCGCCGGCGTCGGCGACCGACAAGCGCATCATCCCGCCCGACGACCCAAACAACCCGCTCGGGAAACGCTGGATCGGTCTGGATGGCATCGCGGGCCAAGCCCTCGGGCATGAAGGCTACGGCATCCACGGGACGATCGAGCCCGCATCGATCGGCCAGGCGGTTTCCCTCGGGTGCATCCGCTTGCACAACGAGGACGTCGCCTTCTTGTACATGCTGGTGATGCCCGGGCGGTCGACGGTCACGATCCTGCCGTGATCGGCAGTGTGAGGGCCGTTGTGGTTCTCGCCGGGCTCGGAGGTCTGGCGCTGCTGGGCCCCCCGACTCCGCTGTTCAATCCGCTGACCAGCACCACGCCGTTGTCGCCGCGCGAGCTGCTCGCGGGTCCCTTTGGACTGCTGGCGTTCCTGCCGCTCCTGCCCGTGGTACGCCTGCTCGCACGCCGCTGGCGGCGCGCCGCCCTCATCGTGGGCGGCCTGATCTGGCTGCTGCCGACACTCGGGCTGCCGACTGCGACCGTCCTGCTTTGCGGCGTGGCGGCGGGCAGCGCGTGGGTTGTCCTCCTGGGGGCATTGCGCCGGCGCGAACGGCTCAGTCGCCACAGCATGATTGCCCTCGTGTGGCTGGGATTGCATGCCCTGGTGCTGCCGCTGTGGTGGTATGCCCACCCGGCCTGGTACCCGTCGCGCATGGCGGTCCTGCACAACGTGGGGTTGGCCTATTTCCTGTTACGCTTGGTTGCCTGGGGCGTGGAGCTGGCCGGCCATCCACAGACGCCGCTCCGGCTGGGCGAGACGATCTGCTGGCTGCTTTATCCGCCCTGCATGCGGCTGGGGCCGGTGTTGCTGCGGACGGACTTCCTGCGCCGCTTCGATGCGTGGGACACGCGGCAATCGCCGGCGTGGCGGTTGGGAGCTCGCCGGTTGGGGCTGATGATTTTGGGCGGCCTCGGGCTGATGCTCGTGGGACGGCAGATCCCGGTGGTGCTTCCCGGTGCGGCGGACTTCTTCGCAGCGCCAGAGAACTACTCGACGGGTCTGCTGCTCCGCGCGTTCTATCTGGTGCCGGTGCAGATCTACCTGCTGCTCTGGACCTATAACCAGCTCGCGCTGGCCTTGTCCTTGTGGATCGGCTTGCCGGTCGACGACAACTTCCGGCGCCTGCCGCTCGCAACGTCGGTCCGCGACTTCTGGCATCGCTGGCACGTCACCGTCGGCGCCTGGCTGCGGAACTACATCTATTTCCCGCTCGGCGGCAACCGGCGGCACGCCGCGGTGAACACGCTGGCCGTCTTCGCGTACTGCGGCATGTGGCACGGGGCGAGCTGGTCCTTTCTGGCGTGGGGGCTGAGCCAGGTCGTGGCGCTGGCAGTGCAGCGCGGATGGGACCGCGTCCGCGCCTGGGTCGGCTGGGCAGGCCGCCCCGCCGGCCACCCCTGGACAGTCTTTTGCTGGCTGCTCACCATGCATTACCAGGTCGCCACGATCGTCATATTCGCGGATTTTGAGCACGCCGGCTGGCGGCTGTTGCGCGAACTACTGTGGCAACGGTGCCTGGTACGCGCTGTTGGGAGCTAGTGTGCTGCCGCAAGTAGACCCCCAGGCTGGGCACGGAGTCTTGAGTGACGCTCGATACCTGGTCCATCGCTGAAACGCAGTTCGCTGTGGCCAACAACCGCCACTACGAGGGCCTCATGACCATCGGCAGCGGCACCCTCCAGCAGCGGGCCGCGCTCGAAGAGGGGCTGCATGACGACCCCCAGGACACCGGCTACCTCCGCCTCATGGGCAACGTCACGGTCGAGCAGTTCCCCCGCTTCAAGAGCCGCGTGGGCACCTACCTCCCGGGCGTGACCGGCCCCCATCCGACGTGCCTTGACGAGCTGATCAATCTGCCGGGGCTGCATGGTCTGATCGTCTACGCCGGCGGCCAGCGGCTGGACATGGAAACCAGCCGCATCAGCGACTATTGCCGGCGCCTCGACCTGCGCACCGGCCACCTGATCCGCGAGTTCACCTGGGAGCTGCCCGGCGGGGCGCGGCTTCGCGTCCGGTTCGAGCGCTTCATCAGCGCCCACCGCCGGCACGTGATGGCCCTCCGCTGCACAGTTGCGCACCTCGTGGGCCCCGCGGTCGAGCTCCGCTTTCTCGGCGCGCTGGATGCGGAGGTGCGCACGAACGGGTTCGATCACTTCGAGTCGATCGACATCACGGGCGAGCACGAGCCGATCACATTGGTGGTACGCACCGACTCGGGCATCGACGTGGCCGCGGCCGCGCTGGTGACTTCGGACCGTGGGTTGGCCTGGACGGTCGAGGAGCAGTCGCGCTGGGTGGCGTGCTGCGGGGTGTTCACGCTCGATCCGGGTCAGACGCTGACCGTGGACAAATTCGCGGTGTTGACCTCCTCGCACCACGTCGCGCGGCCGCCCGTGGACGTGGCCCGCAAGCTGGTCTGGGATGCCGGCGGCGCGGGGTTCGAGCGGCTGGCGGCCGAGTCGGATGCCGTCTGGCAGGAGCGCTGGAGCAAGACCGATGTGGTCATTGAGGGGGACCCGGTCAGTCAGCTCGGGCTGCGGGTCTGCCTGTATCACCTGCTGCGGTCCGTTGTGGAAGATGACCCGCGCTGCGCAATTGACGCCAAGGGTGCGGCGGGCGAGGCCTACTGCGGACGCTACTTCTGGGACACCGAGATCTTTATGTTGCCGCTGTTTCTGTACACGCGGCCCGCCGTCGGCAAGACGCTGGCGCGTTTCCGCGTCACCTCGCTCGAAGGCGCCCGACGCAACGCCCGCCGTTACGGCTATCAGGGGGCCGCCTACGCTTGGGAGAGCTCGCCCAGCGGCGACGAGAACTGCCCCAACTGGCAGTATGCCGACCACGAGGTCCATGTGACGGCCGGCGTCGCCTACGGCCTGCTGCACGCGCATGTGTGCAACCCCGAAGACCGGCAGTTTCTGCGCGATGCAGTCGAGGTGCTCGTCGAGTGCGCGCGATACTGGTGCGAGCGCGTGACGTACTCGCCCACCCGCGACTCCTATGAGCTGCTCATGGTGATGGGGCCGGACGAGTACACGCCCTTCAGCCGCAACAACGCCTATACGAACCGGCTGGTGGCCTTCGCGCTGCACGCGGCGGTCTTCCTGTGGCAGAAGCTGGAGCACGTGGACGCTGCTGCCGCCGGGACCCTGCGCGGGCAGTTGCGGCTGGACGACGCGGAGCTCACGCGTTTCGCGGAGATTGCCGTGAAGCTGCGCCTACCCTACGACGAGCAGCACCGTCTGGTCCTGCAATCGGACGACTTTTTCGGGTGTGAGCCGCTGGATTTCGCGCGCTTCTGGCCGGACCGTACGAAGCGGCTGGCCGCGTGCGTGAGCCAGGAACGGCTCTATCGCAGCCAGGTGCTGAAGCAGGCCGACGTGCTCCAGCTCCTGGCGCTCTTCCCGCAGGAGTTCGATGTCGAGCAAATGCGTGTCGCGTACGAGACGTATGAACCGCTGACCTCTCACGATTCGAGCCTGAGCTGGCCGGTGCACGCGCTCGTCGCCGCCTGGATCGGCAAGGAGGACGCCGCGTTCCGCTTCTGGCAACAGTCCGTGGGTCTCGACCTACGGCCCCCCGAGGCCGCCGAGGGCATCCATGCGGCGTGCGCCGGCGCAAACTGGCAGGTCACGGTATTGGGCTTTGGCGGCGTACGGACGCGGGTGCAGTCGGACGTGCTGTGCGTCGACCCGCGACTGCCGCGGGACTGGAGCGCGCTGCGCTTCCCCCTCGTGTGGGATGGCCAGCCGCTGTACGTGAGCATCACGCACGACGGCGTGACGGTGGAGCATGGGGGCCAGAAGCCGCTGCACGCCCGAATCTGCAGCCAGTTGTGCGCTCTCACCCCGGGCAAGACCACCGCCGTCACGGCGGCAGCGCGGTCGGTATAGGATCGAGCCGTTTGGTGGAGCCCCGAGCTGCGGGCTTCAGCCCGCCGAAACGGGATGGGGCACCCGCGCGGCTGCTCGTTCCAGCCGCGCTGCGGCCTGGGTCGCGCGGACGAGCGCTGCCGCTGCCGCGAGCCGCCCCTGCGGGCTCTGGCCCCCGGCCGCACGTGTGCCTGCTGGAAGGCCGACGACGGTGGTGCCGACGGGCTTTCTGGCTGCGTTGTGAGCGCAACACCCACGGCCTATAATGACCGCCCATGATTGCCCTCGGCCTCGATCCGCGTTCGCTCGTGACGGCCGGCCTGGTTGCGTCGCTGGCCCTGCTGTCGCTGCGCCTCCAGGAGCAGAAATACCGGCAACGCCAGGTGCTCGATCCGCAGACGGGCGAATGGGTGGCGGAAGAAGTGGCGCCTGAGGAAGCCCCGGCGGACGATGTCGCTCAGGCCCGCGCCTACCTCGCGGAGAAGAAGCCCGACAAGGCCCGCACGCTGCTCAAGCGCTGGCTCAAGGCGAATCCGGACGACGAGCGCACCAACGAGGCCACTTTCCTGCTCGGGGAGACGTACTTCGAGTCGCGCGACTTCTGGCAGGCGGTCAAGCAGTACAGCACGGTCGCGGAGAACGCGTCGGGCGAGCTGTTCCAGCTTGCCAACCAGCGGTGCGTGGACGTGGCCCGCGCGTTCCTGTCCGGCCAGAAGCGCATCGTGTGGGGCATTCTCCGCCTGCCCGCCTACGCTGAAGGCGTCGAACTCCTCGATCGCGCCTGGGAGCGCGTGCCCGGCTCGCGGCTCGGCGAGCTCGCGATTAAGCTCAAAGCCGACTACTACGCCGGGCATGGCGACCTGGACCTCGCGCAGGACGAGTACGCGAACCTGGCCCAGCAGTACCCCAGCGGCCGGTACGTCCAGTTCGCGATGCTGCGCACGGCCGAGTGCGCCGAAGGGGCGTTCCCGGGCATTAAGTTCGACGACCGGCCGCTGTTGGAGGCGGACGAGCGCTACCGCCAAGTACTGTCTGCTTTCCCGACGTACGCGGAGCGCGAACGGGTGGCCGAGCATCTGGAGGGCATTCGCCAACAGCGCGCCGACAAGGACCTCGACATTGCCCGCTGGTACGAGCGGACGCGTCAGCCCAGCGCGGCCGAGTTCTACTACCGACAAATCCTCCAGGATTGGCCGGACACGCTGGCGGCGACGCAGGCCCGTACGCGCTTAAGGACGATGGGCGTGCAGCTTGAGGAGGTCCAAGCGGAGGGCTCCGGGTCGTGAACCGAACACTTCTGGTCAGTACGTTGCTGCTCGTCCCCGGCCTCGCAACCGGTTGTGGCTACCGGGCCGGCGGCCCCTATCGCACGGACATCCACACGGTGTACGTGGATATGGCCGGTTCCAAGGAGTTTCGCCGCGACCTCGAGTTCACGCTTACCGAAGCGATCAAGAAACGCATCGGCACCGACACCCCGTATCGTTTGGCCGCCCGTGAAAAGGCCGATACGATATTAGAGACGGAAGTGCTCGAAGAGCGGCAGGCCGCCTTCACGCCGGATTTCCGCTCGCGGCAGCCCCGTGAGAAGCAACTGACGCTGGCGGTCCGCGTGCAGTGGAAGGACGTGCGCACCGGCCGGATTCTCGTGGACCATCCGGCCCTGCTCCAGGCGGCGGACTACCTGACGCCGACCGGCGAGACCGAGAAGCTGGCCCAGGAACGGGTCATTGATCGCCTCGCCGCCAAGATCGTCGCTATGATGTATGAAGACTGGTGACGATCCCGTTACGACGAGCACGCGGCGGCTGCTCGCCGGGGTGACGGAGACTTATGCCGGACGACGCACCACAGCCTAGACCGCGCGGGGACGGCAACGGCGGCCCGCCCCGCCCGCCGGTACGGGTATCCCGCGGCCTGTTTAGCTGGATCATCATCGTCGGTCTGGGCCTGATGTTCCTGTTCATGCTCAGCCAGAGCATGGGCAAGCCGCAGAAAATCTCGATCAGTGCGTTCTGGACACACATCGAGAACGGCGACATCCAGAAGGTGGTCATCAAGGAAAACCTGATCACCGGCGAGTTCCGCCAGGTGCCCGCCAACGCGCCGGCCGACACCAAGCAGTTCGAGTGCGAGTATCTCGGGGTCGTCCAGAAGATCGAGGACGTTCGCAAGGACGTCGAGCGGATCACGGCGGAGAACCACCTCAAGCCGGTCGAGTTCGCCAGCCAGGTGAGCAACAACGTCTTCATGAACATCCTGCTGTCGCTCGTGCCCTGGCTGTTGCTCTTCGCGGTCATCTGGTTCCTGCTCTTCCGGCAACTCCGCCAGACCGGCGCCGGTCCCGGTATGCTCGGCAACTTCGGCCGCAGCCGCCACCGCATCCTGACCAAGGAGCGCACCGGCGTGACCTTCGCCGACGTGGCGGGGGTCGAAGAGGCGAAGGAGGAAGTCCTCGAAATCGTCGAGTTCCTGAAGAGCCCGCGGCGGTTCCAGCGGCTGGGGGGACGCATTCCGCGTGGCGTGCTACTGGTGGGCGAGCCGGGCTGCGGCAAGACGCTGCTGGCCAAGGCGATCGCCGGGGAAGCGGACGTCCCGTTCTTCTCCATCAGCGGCTCAGATTTCGTCGAGATGTTCGTGGGGGTCGGCGCGTCGCGTGTCCGGGACCTGTTCCGCCAGGCCAAGGAAAACGCCCCCTGCATCATCTTCCTGGACGAGATTGACGCCGTCGGTCGCCGGCGCGGCCTGGGCTACAACGGCGGCGGGCACGACGAGCGCGAGCAGACGCTCAACGCGATCCTGGTCGAGATGGACGGTTTCGATACCAACGACCAGGTCATCGTGATCGCCGCGACCAACCGGGCGGACGTGCTCGATCCGGCGCTGATTCGGCCCGGGCGCTTTGACCGGCAGGTCTACGTCGCGCTGCCGGACGTGAAAGGGCGGTTCGAGATTCTCCGCGTCCACGCGCAGAAGGTGAAGATCCAGGCCCCGGTGGACCCCAAGCTCCACCGCGTTGCCCGCGGCACGCCGATGTTCAGCGGGGCCGACCTGGCGGCCATCGTCAATGAAGCCGCGCTGCTGGCCGCGCTGGCCGGCAAGGACGCTGTCGAGCTGGATGACCTCGAAGAGGCCCGCGACAAGGTCCGCTGGGGACGGGCCAAGCGCAGCCGCGCCGTCGACGACAAGGACCGCATTCTCACCGCCTACCACGAAGCTGGCCACGCGCTCGTCCAGAGCCTGTCGCGGGACGCCGACCCGGTCCACAAAGTGAGCATCATTCCGCGTGGTCCGTTCGGCGGCGCGACGTTTTCGCTGCCCGAGAAGGATCGCATGACGTACAACCGCTCCTACGTCGAGGCCACGTTGCGCGTGCTGTGCGCCGGGCGCATCGCGGAGGAGCTGTTGGGCCGCGACATGAACTCGGGCGCCGCGGCCGACATCCGGCAGGCCACCCAAATGGCCCGCATGATGGTGACCGAGTGGGGCATGAGCGACCGCCTCGGGTTCGTGCACTACGGCGATGAGCTGCCTGGCCGCCGGTTGGTCTTGGACTTCTCTCCGCCCAAAGACCTGTCCAACAAGACTGCCGAGATCATTGATGAGGAGGTCAAGCGCCTCATCGATGCCGCCTACGCGGACACACGGCGTCTGATCGAGGCCCACCGCGTCGAATTGGAGGCGGTCGCGCAAGCGCTGCTGAAGTATGAGACGCTGAGCGGCGAAGAGGTCCGCCGCATCATGGCCGGCGAATCCCTGGACCGCCCGACGGTGGCCGACCTGATCGCGGCCGAACAGGGCCGGCGCGAGGACGCGGCGGCCGCGGGCACGCCGGTCGACGCCCGGCCCGTCCAGAAGCAGCCGCCCGACCCGCACGTCGGCCCGCTGCCCAGCCCCGCGTGACCGCGCACTCGCGCTACACCTTTCCGGGTGTGTGCCACTGCTCAAGAGCAGTGGCACATGGCAAAGGCACTGCGCAAAAGCAGTGGCATACGACACCCGGCCCTATCGCCTTCCGGTTCGCCCAATCGGCTCAAGCGCCTGCACGGCCCCTTTGCGGACGACGAAGACCTCGACCCGCCGGTTCTTCGCCGGGTCGTCGCCGATCGGCCGGTTGTCGGCGTAGCCCATCACGCCCAAGCGTGTTGCCGGCAGGCCCGCCTTGACCAGCACGTCCTTGACGGCAATCGCGCGGTGCATCGACAAATGCCAGTTGGTCGGGTGCTGAGCCACCGTCTCCGGCTTGGTGATCGGCGTCGCATCCGTGTGCCCCACGACGATGATCTCGTGCTCCGCCAAGTCCTGGGACGCGAGAATCCCGGCCAGCTCGTGCAGCGCCGCATGCGCGTCGGCCCGCACGACGTCACTGCCCGAATCGAACAGCCGGTCGTTGGCGAAGCTCAGCGCCCCGCGCCCCTGGTCGTACCACACCCGATCGCCGTATTTGCGGACCAGGGCTTGCAGGGCGTCGTCGGTCGCGGCGGGCAAGGGCGAGGCGGGGAGCGCGGGCCGTTTCAGCTCGCGCGTCTTGAGCTGATCCAGGACCGCCTGCAATTGCTGGTTCTGCTGCGACAAGCCCTGGAGCCGATCGTTGAGGTGGCCGACCTCAGCCCGGCTGGTGCTCAACTCCGCCGCGGTCGCCTCGGTCCGTTTCTGAAGTGCGGCCGATTTCGCCCGTTCGCTGGCGAGCTGCTCCCGCAGACCGTCGCGTTCCTGCCCAGCCTTGCGTAGCTCGAATTCCAGGTCACGCTTCTCGGTCGGTGCACAGCCCCCGCTGCACACCAACGCCCAGACCACCAGCAGCACAACCCGTGCCTTGACCATCCCGACCTCCCCAGCACCGCGCCCACCCCCTGCCAAGCTCCGAAATCCCGAACGCCACGGCCGACGCGTAGCTCAACCACGCCCAGCGCGGGCCTGCCTTGCCGAACCAGGTCGGTAGTCGCTCTCAACGCCGACGGGGGATGAGAGCCTTGCCGACGAACCAGCCGACGACCAGCGCGAGCACGGGGGTAAGCACCGCCATGCCGAGGAAGAAATAGAACTTGGAGCCGTCACCGAGAAACCGGGCGTAGTCCGGCAGGTAGCCCTGCACGACCCCCGCCACGACGCTGGCGGCCAGGGCCATGAGCACCAGCGCACCCACCAGGAGCCCCGAGAACATCCCCTCGGCGGTGTCTCCCGGGGCGGCGGTCGGCACGAGCACTTGCTCGATGTCCTCCGGCTCCTCCATGGGAGCTTCTTCTTCCTCGGGTTCCTTTTCAGCCGGGGCTTCCTCGGTCGCCTTCGCGGCGGCCTCTTCCGCGGCCTCCTCGGTGGCCGTCGCGCCCTCCTCCTCGCCGGGATAGATCTCATCCAGCAGGTCGGCCCCGAGGGCCGTGTCGTCGGCCTCGCGGGCCAGGTCGAGCAGACCCGATCCGCTGCCGGCCCCTTCGAGCGACACCTGATCGGTGTCCCCGGTGGTAATCTGCGTCTTCGCCATCGGGTCCGTGTCGGCTTCGATCTCGTCCTCCTCGAAGACGCCGACCCCCTTGGCCGTGATCACCGTGTCCTCTTTCTTTTCTTCCTCTTCTTCCGGCAGCGGTTCCAAGCCAATGATGCTGGTGCCACCCGCGGAGTCCCCCAGGCTGGCGAGGTCGGGCTCGCCCTTGTCCACTTCCTTGCCCAAGTCCACGACCGGCTCGAGCAGGATCTCGCCGCTATCCTCGGCGGCGGGCTCGCCGCGTGCCGCCGCACCGGTCGCCAGCTTGTCGATATCGTCGGCCTTGAAGAAGACTTTGCCGGCATCGCGGAACTCGCGCAGCGTCCCGCCGCGCACGAGCGCTTTCACCTCGTCGGCGCTCTTGCGGAGCTTCGCACACACCTCGTCCAACGAGTAGAATGGCTTACCGGGCATACAGCACTCCTGCCGCCGTAGCGGCGGCCTATTCTTTCCCAGGCGCGTTGTCCTGCGTAGGGCGCCCCGCGCCGTCGTCCGAGCGGCTCGGCGCGGGCTCGCCGGCCCCCGCTTGGGCCCGCTGTTGGCTCACCAGCCGCTGGACGGCGCGGAAATCGGGCGCCGCGCAGTTGAAATCCTGCAAGTAGCGATCATAAACCCAGGTCCGGGCCGCGACTAGCCGGAGCTTGCTGGTGCCGCCCATATTGTCGAAGGCGTAGCACCAGATCGTGCCCTGGTCCACGTCCAGCATGAACAGCCCGTATTGGTCCCGCTGCAGCGGGCCGGTGAACGCGAAAATCCCGCGCGCCCCAGCGAGCCCGGGCTGGTTTTGCGCTACAGCCGTGGGGAGCAACGGCCCCTCAGGACGCCGCATCCACAGGGCCGTCGCAATCACCGCCAGCAGGAGGGCAATGGCCCAGTAAACGGCCTGCGACGGGCCCCCAGCGGGTATCGTTCGGCCAGACTGGTCGTTCATCTCAGGCACCCGGCCTAGGCCCAACCATAGGGGCTGGCCACAATTACGATGCTAGTACGCCTGGCACGGCGTTGCAAGCGCCGGCGTGGACGATATAATCCTGCACAGGAGTTTACGTATTTAGGGTGACGATGGTTATGCGTCTTGCCCAGGGCGGACGAGGCGGTCCGCTCTGGCTGAGCCGCGGAGGCTCGATTGCAGAGTGCAAAACGATACGCAGCAGCACTGTTCCGACGCGATACCGACGCACGGACGGCTAGCACGCAGGACCGGTGATCATTCCACCGATTATATCCCGTTATTCTGCGATCCGCGTAGCTTGTCGATCGTGTGCGGTTCTCGTGCCACTCTATCCGGGGACCTGAGGCGGGACGTATAGCCAGCGTTTTGGGTCCCGCAAGCTGCCTGCCTGCCATCGCGCCCGTGTTTGTGGGGCGCGCCGTTAACGCCCCGCCTTTGAGATGCTCAAAAGGCGGATGAAAACATGTTCCCGTATCAACCCTTGCTCGCGGTGGGTGAGCTGCTTCTGTCTGGACTCATGCTGGCCTCTGCGGCCATCGGGGGGGCGCTGGTCCTCGCGTTTATCCACTTCCTCGGCCGCAAGGAGCATGCCGCCCGCGAGGCCCAAGCCGATCGCCTGATCGCGGAGGCCCAGGAGCGTGCGGCGGCGGTCCTCAAGGCCGCCGACGTCGACGCCCAGAAGAAGGTGCTCGAGGCCATCGAGCGCTTCGAGCAGGAAACCGCCGAGACGCGGAACGAGCTCCGCGCCGCGGAACGCCGTCTGGACAAGCGCGAGGACACCCTGGTCAAGAAAGAGGACGTCCTCGCGACGAAAGAGCGCAAGCTGGAGGCCGACCAGGGGCGGCTCACCGAGCAGACCAAAGGGCTCGCCGAAAAGTCAGCCCAGATCGACAACCTTCTGGCCCAGCAGCGGGCGGAGCTGCTGCGCATCGGGCGGCTGAGCGCTGAGCAGGCGCGCGCGCTGTGCCTCAAGCAGATTGAGCGCGAGGTGGAGCGGGAGGCGGGGCAGCTTGTCGACCGCATCATCACCAACGCCGAGGACAACGCCCGCGAGAAGGCCCGCTACATCGTCGTCTCGGCCATCCAGCGCTACGCGGCCGAACATACTTGCGAGAGCGTGGTCGACACGGTGGACGTCCCTTCGGACGAGATGAAGGGCCGCGTTATCGGACGCGAAGGCCGCAACATCCGCGCTTTCGAGAAGGCCACCGGCGTCACGGTCATTGTCGACGACACCCCCGGCATCGTGCAGGTCTCGTGCTTCAACCCGGTGCGGCGCGAGGTCGCCCGCCTGGCCCTCGATCAGCTCATCCGCGACGGGCGCATCCACCCCACCCGGATCGAGGAGGTCGTGGCCCAGGTCACCAAGGACGTCGAGGAGCGGATTGTGGCCGCCGGACGCGACGCGGCGGCGACCGCCAACGTCACGGGGGTCAACAAAAAGATCCTCGACGTGCTCGGCCGGCTGCAATTCCGCACCAGCTACGGTCAAAACGTTCTCAAGCACAGCATCGAGGTCGCCTACCTGTGCGGTTTGATGGCGGACGAGCTGGGCCTGGATGGCCCGCTCGCACGACGCTGCGGCCTGCTGCACGATCTCGGCAAGGCCCTCGACCACGAAGCGGAGGGCAGCCACACCAAAGTCGGGTTCGAGTTCGCGCGGCGCTTCAGCGAGCCGCCCGCGGTCCTCAACGCCATCGTCGGGCATCACGGCGACGTGGCCGCGACGCACCCCTATACGCCGCTCGTGGCCGCCGCCGATGCGATCAGTGCCGCCCGACCCGGCAGCCGCCGCGAGTCCATCGAGCGCTACATCAAGCGCTTGCAGGAGCTCGAGGCGATCGCGACCTCGTTTGCCGGCGTGCGGCAGGCGTACGCGATTGAAGCGGGGCGTGAGGTTCGGGTCATCGTCGACGCCGACCGCGTGGATGACCGCTCGTCACTCAAGCTGGCGCGCGACGTGGCGCACAAGATTGAGGAAGACGTGGCCACGTTCCCCGGGGAGATCAAGGTCACCGTCTTGCGCGAGGTGCGGGCCACGGAGTACGCGATCAGCGGGAAGCACCGCGGCAACGGTGACCGTGACACACCAGCTTTCCCCGACGCCGAGGAAGACGAGAAACCCGTCGACACGGGCGGCACCACCCAGGCCCCGGACGGGGCCAGCGCCGCGAAGTGACTTGGCGTCCGAAGTCCGGGGCTTCGTGGGCAACTCGGCAGATCGACGAACGCGCATTGACGGGCACCGTCGTTTCGGCTCTCATTCCCACCCGCCCGAGCGCGAGTTTGCCTCGCAGGATTATGCTTAAAAGACTCATCAAGAGCCTATATGTACTGTACGTGTACTTCCCCCACGTGGCCCTGTTGCGCGCCTTGGGCCCGCACTGTGCCATCCTGCTGACACGCGGTCTGTCATATCTATACTGGTGCTTGTCGTACGTGCGAGGCCGTAACGTGCTGCGCAGCCAGATGGCGCGGCTGCTGCCCAGCATTCAGCCGGGTCTGTCGGCCGCCACCGCACTGCGACGGCACTATGTGTTGAAGCAGCAGTTTTTCGTCGAACGGCAGCTCTTTGCGACGGCCCGCGGCCGGCGCTTCGTGGCGCGTACGTACCGGAACGTTGAGGGACGTGAGCACCTGGAGACGGCGCGCGCCGCCGGCCGCGGTGTGCTCATTGTCTCTTACCATTTCGATGTGTGCCGCATGATGTACCTGGCACTTAAGGAGCTGGGCTACGAGAACTACCATCACATGATCCGCGAGACGATCCACTCGGGGCAGGCGTATGGGTTCATCGCGCGGGCGCTGGTGAACAAGAAGACGCGCGATGACGCGGCCGGCGGCGTAAAGATTATCTACCATCAGCCGGGGGCCACTTTCGAGATCATCGCGAAGCTCCTGCAGCAGGGGGCCATCGTGGGAATCGCTGGCGACGGGATGACAGGGGCGCGTTTTGTCGAGGTGCCGTTCCTGAATGGGACCCTGGCCTTCCCCACGGGGCCGGCCCGTCTGGCCGCCCGCACCGGGGCCCCGCTGGTGCCCGCGGTCTGTCTGCTGGAGGGTGTGTTCTCTCATCGGGTGATCCTTTACCCGCCGATCTACTGCCAGGAGAATTCGCCCGCGTCAATCGAGGCGGCGGTGCGGGTGTACGCGGGCCTGCTTGAAGAGTACGTGCGTCGTTACCCGTGGTCCTGGTGGGCGTGGCGTCGGCTGCGGGTACGCGAGGAGCCCGACGGGAAAGTCCGTTTTGAGGTGGCGGACGAATCGGGCGACTACGACCGGCGCCGTGTCTTGGGAATCGGTCGGCCGCAAGACGCGCCGCCGGCCTGCGGCTCACGAGGAGAAGACCGGCGCCGTGATGACCGGAGTTGACGGTGCAGCGGATCGGGTCGCGTTGACCGGCGGAGAATGAGACGATGCTCCGCGGTTTTGTTAAGACCGTGCTCGTCTGGTACGCGTTTTTCCCCCACGTGGCCTTGCTGCGGCTGATGGGGCCCTGGGCGGCAACCGTGGTGGGGCGAGGGATCTGCTGGATTCACTGGTTGTTCCTGCTCATCCGTGGCGGCGGGCCCATCGGCCAGACGATGGCACGGCTTGCGCCGCAGTTCGTGCAGAAGTTCTCCAGTGCCACGCTGCTGCGCCGCCACCTGGAGACGAAACACCAGTTTTTCGTCGAGTGGAACGTGTACCCCACGGCGCGGGGGCGCCGGTTTGTGGCGCGCACGTATCAACCGATAGGCGGGCGCGAACACCTGGATGCCGCCCTGCGGTGCGGCCGGGGAGCGATCATTCTATCCCACCACTTCGGCATGTTTCGGATGGCCATGCCGGCCCTGCAGGAGGCCGGATACCAGACGTCCACGCTGGTGTTGCGGGGTGCCGATTACGTCGGCCAGGCCCACGACCTGGTCGCGCAGGCCGTGCTGCAGAAGAAAGTGGCCGTCGAGACCGCGAGTGATCTGGGCGTGGTCTATCACCAGCGGGGAACGGCGTTCACGCGCATGACGGCGATCCTGCAACAGAACGGGGTTCTCGGCATCGCGGCGGACGGGATGACGGGGTCGCATTTCGTGGATGTGCCGTATCTCGGTGGGCGCATGGCTTGGCCGACGGGGCCGGCCTGGTTGTCGCTGCGCAGCGGCGCGCCGATCCTGCTCGTATTGTGTGTGCTTGAGGGCTTGGCGCGGCACCGGGTGTTGCTCTATCCACCGCTCTACTGCCGAGCACGCTCGCGGGCGGCTGTGGCGGACCTGGTGCGGACCTATGCCGCGCTGCTGGACGAGTACACGCGGCGTTATCCTTGGGCCTGGTGGCCGTGGCGGCGGCTCGAAATCGGCCACGATGCGGACGGGGTGCTGCGGCTCCAAGTCCGGGAGCGGCCTGAGGAGAAACACGGCTACTATACCCCTGAGCTTGAGGCGCAGCCTGAACCGATATAACCGGCGGACAGACCAGTTTTTCTTAGGTTGCGGCGCGTCGCTGCTATAATCCGTGCATAAAGCGTCGTCTGGGGACGCCTGGATTGGTGCACGGGCCAGTGAAATCGATTCGTCACGACATGGACCGACAGGCCCACGAGTTGGCAGCGCTTCACGCGGGCGAAGGCTCCGGCCGTCGTCCCGTCTTGCTGCTCATCGGCTGGGACGGTGCGACCCCCGAATTGCTCGAGCGCTTCGTCCGGGCCGGCAAGCTGCCCACCGTCGAGCGGTTGATCGAGGCCGGCAGCTTTCGGCCGCTGCGCTCCACGATCCCGCCCGTCACCGCCTGTGCCTGGTCCAGCTTCCTGACCGGGAAGAATCCGGGCAAGCACGGGCTGTTCGATTTCGTCACGCCGCACCCGCGCAGCTACAAGTTCGACTACACGCATGGCGGGTATCGCCGGGACCGGGGAAGCGATCTGCTGGCGCTGCTGAATCGGGCCGGCTTACGCGTGGGCTGCGTCAACGTGCCGATGACGTATCCGCCGTGCGCCATCGACGGGTTCCTGATTAGCGGGCTGGATGCGCCTGATGAGAGCAGCGGCATTGCCCACCCGGCGGAGCTCTTCGCACAGGCACAAGCCGCGGCGGGTGCGTACCGCATCGACAACCGGCACCTGGGGTCGATGAAGAGCGATGACGACCGGCGGCGCGTGCTGGAGGAGTTCAAGCGCATCGAGACGCGCCGGACGGACGTTACGCTGGCGATGATGCAGCAGGCCGCGGTCGACGTCCTGATTCTGGTCTACAATGCGACCGATCAGGTGCAGCATCATTTCTGGCATCTGATGGAGCCGGCGACCTGCGTGTTTCCGGGGACGGACGCGCGCGAGGCGGCGCTGTTTCAGCAAGCGATCGAGGACGTGTACGCGCACTGCGACGCGGAACTCGGCCGCCTGCTTGAGCTCTTCCCGGACGCGAACGTGATGCTGATTTCCGACCACGGGGCCGGGCCGGTCCGCGGGCCGCAAGTGCGGTTGAACAATGCGCTGGCGGACGCCGGGCTGCTCACCTGGGCCCCAACGAAGAGCACGTGGCTAACCGACGCGGTGGCCAGCTTCGATCGTTTCCTGCGTCGGGCGCTGAGCGCGAAGCAGAAAGCGAAGCTGGCCCGCTGGTTGCCCGCGGGGCGGACACGCATCGAGGCCCTGGGCCTCCCGGCGGTGGACTGGAAGCGGACCGTGGCGTTCGCGTACGAGGGGTTCACGCTGTCACCGTGTGTGTGGATCAACCAGCGGGACCGGTTCCCCGAGGGGGTGGTGGCGCCCGGTGCGGAATACGACCGTGCCTGCGAGCGCGTCATTACCGCGCTGTTGGGCTTGAAGGATCCGCGGACGGGCGCCGCGGTCATTCCGCGCGTGTATCGGTCCGCCGACGTATACCACGGGAACTATACTTCCGGCGCGCCCGATCTGATTCTTGACTGGTGGGACGGCACGACGTTTACGATCGCCAAGTCGCACCCGAAGTTCACCGGCCAGCCGGTGGCGTTCTATCCCGCCAGCCCGCCGCGCCCGGGCCAGGACATCACGGGCATCCATCGGCGGGACGGGATCCTGGTGGCGGCGGGCCCGCAGTTGGCCGCGCGGGGCGCAGCGGAGGCGCCGCCCGCCGACTTGATCGACATTGCACCCACGGCCCTAGCCCTGTTGGGCCTGGACGTACCGGCGGAGATGGACGGTCGTGTACTGGTGGACGTGACCCGCGCCGGGGTCCGCGCGGAGCGGCAGGGCCCACCGGTCCGCCGCGGCGGATCGGCCGAGATCGACGAGCGGACGAACGAGGTGCAGGTTTACAGCGAGCGCGATGAAGAGCGGATCGCGCAGCGGTTGACCGATCTCGGCTACATGTAGGGAACAACCTCATTACGCAGAGTACAGAAATATGACAGGCCGACGGCATAACCATCGCATCGTAGTGATCGGCTGGGACGGCGCGACGTTTGACTTGCTCAAGCCGTGGGTCGCACAGGGCAAGCTCCCCAACTTCGCCGCCTTCCTGCAGGGCAGCGCCCACGGGCCGCTCCGCTCCACGATCCCGCCCTTCACATATCCCGCTTGGACGTCGTTCCTGACCGGCAAGAACCCGGGGCGCCACGGCGTCTTCGACTTCACCGAGCGCGTCCCTGGCACGCATCAGATCCAGTTCGTGAACGCGCGCTCCGTGCGGACCAAGACGATCTGGCGCTTGCTGAGCGACGCTGGCTTGCGGGTGGCCTGCATGGGCGTCCCCGTGTCGTATCCGCCGGAGGCGATCAACGGCGTGCTGATCTGTGGTTTCGACGCGCCTGGCTCCGGGACCCGGACGGATGCGAGCAGCGTTCACCCGCCCGATCTGCTGGGGGAGATCCGCCGCCACGTGGGCTCGTACGTCACCGCGGCGAACATTATGCCGTTGATGAGCAGCGATCAGCATGAGGCGGCGCTCGACCTCATCCTGGACACGCTGCTGACGAAAGCCCGGACGGCGCGCTACCTGCTGGAGCGGGAGCGGTGGGACGTCTTCATGGTCCTGTTTGGCGAGTGCGATCTGGTCGGTCACCATTTCTGGCGTTTCACCGACCCCAAGAGTCCGCTCTACAGCCCATCGACCTCCGCCCGCGTGGCGGGTGCGATCTATCAGGTCTACGCCAAGCTGGATGAGATGCTCGGGATGCTCCTCGAGGCCTGCCCGCCCGACTGCATCCGCCTGATGGTGTCGGATCATGGGTTCGGCGGGTCCGGCGATCGCGTGATCCACATGAACCGCTGGCTGGCCGAGGAGGGCTTCCTGACGTTCGCGGCGGACGGCAACAACCGCCCGGGACTCGGCTACCGCGTGGTCAACCGCGCCAAGAACTGGGGGCTGCGGTTCCTGCCGCCGGCGATCAAGACGCACATCTTCCGGCGGCGGCCGGAGATTGCGGGGCGCATGGAGTCGTACCTGCGTTTTAGCGGGATCGACTGGTCGCGCACGCAGGCGTTCAGCGAAGAGCTGCCCTACCTCCAAAACATCTGGATCAATACGAAGGGACAGGAGCCGCATGGGATCGTTGAGCCGGGCCGGCAATACGACGAGGTGGTTGCCCGGCTCCGTGAGCGGCTGCTGGCCTGGGTTGACCCGCTGTCTGGGGAAAAGGTCGTCGCGGAGGTTCACCACCGGGAGGAGGTCTACGTGGGCCCCTACGTAGACCGCGCCCCAGACCTTCTGGTCGTCACCCGTACGCCGGGGGGGTACGCCTACCAGGGCAAGGCGTCCCGTCAGGCCGACGGAGAGGGTTCGATCATCCGCCTGCGGCTGGATGCACCGGGCTCGCTCAAGTTCTTCGCCGCCAAGAGCGGCAGCCACCGCGACTACGGCATCTTCCTGGCCCAGGGGCCGATGATCCCCGCCGGCCGGGTTATTCAGGGGGCGCGCCTCATGGACATCGCGCCGACAATCCTGTATTTATTGGACCAGCCCATTCCGTCCGATATGGATGGTGTTGTCCTCAAGGACGCCATTACGTCGGAGTTTGTGGCGACGCGTCCCGTGATCCGCGGCGCGGCGGAGGCAGAGACGGTCGGCGCGGGCGTGGCCAATTACACGCCCGACGAAGACGCCGTCATGGCCAAACGGCTGCAAGACCTGGGCTATCTTGAATGACGGCCGCCGTTGCTTGCTGACCGCTGTGGGCGCGCAGGAGGATCCGATGGCACAACCTCGTGCTTGGCGCAGCAAGTGGGTGTGGATCCCGGTGGTGATCGTCGTGGTGTTGGTGGTGGTATGGCGGCTGCATTCTGTAGCCGACCATGCCAAGCAGATGAGTGATGCGGCGCTGGCCCGCGAAGCCGGCCATCCCATTCCGGTGCGCACAGCGCAGGTCTCGTCGGGGCCGGTGACCACGGTCGTGGGTGCCACGGCGCTGACGGCCCCGTACGATCAGTTCAAGATTCGCATCGGCCCGGCGCTGCGGTTCCGCGAGCGTAACCCGGTAATCAAGGCGGTCCTCGCCCACGACGGCACCCACGTGACCCCAGGTCAGGTGGTCGTCGAGCTGGATCCGACGCAGTTCGAGCTGCAGGTCGTCGAGAAGCAGAAGGCCCTCGAGTCGGCCCAGGCCGCGCTGGCCGAAGCTGAAACCGCCCTCGAGCAGAATGCCGCGTACCGCGACGTCGAGCTCGCGAACGCAATCGAAGAGGTGAGGTTCCGGACGGCGGCCGTGGAGTACAACAAGGAGGAGTCCGAGCGGCTGGACCGCCTGTACACCCAGGAGAACGCGGCGGTAAGCGAGCGCCTCAAGGCGGCCACGGCTCTCAGCGAGTCGGAGGCCGAGCTGACGAAGACGCGCGTTCGCGAGGAACGGGCGCGCGTCGACATCGTGGTCGGCCCGCTAAAGGACCAGGCGGGCGTCAAGAAGTCGGCCAGTGCCGTGGAGTCGGCGCGGGTCGAGCTCGGACTGGCGGAAGCTGATCTGCGGGGTTGCCAGTTGCGCAGCCCGTTTGACGGGTACGCGACCGAGATGCGCGTCGCCCCCGGGCAGCCCATCGATGACGACACGGTCATGGGCATCCTGATGCGGGTCGATCCGATCCTCGTGCAGCTCGACTTTCCGCAGGAGCGCAGCGACGAGTTGAGCCTGGGCCAGTCGGTCGAGGTCGTCCTCGACACCTTTCCTAAGGAGACGTTCCTGGGCCACGTCGCGCGGATCCCGGTGCACGTGGATACCCCGAAGCGTGTGGTGCCGGTCATGGTGGAAATCTCCAACTCCAACCACCGGATCAAGGTCGGGGTGAGCGGTTATGCACGCGTGCAGATGACGCGTCAGGCGACCAGCGCACCGGCGCTCTCCGTCATCGACCTCGACACCAGCGCCATGGCCTTTGTGGTCGAGGACGGGCGGGCCCACATACGCAGCGTCCGGACCGGCCCGATTCTCGATCTTGGTGTCGTCGAGATCGCCGAGGGCCTCAAGGACGGCGATGTCGTCGTCATCTATGGCCAGCAGGACCTCCGGGACAACGAGCCCGTCGATGCCGACTGGGAGCGTTGGGCCCGGCGAAAGTGACATGTCCCCACCGTCTGGACTACCCGTCTGGCCACGTCGGCTGGCTCACCTGGGGCTGGGTCTGCTCCGCGTCATCGGGTGGGTACTCGCACAGGTCTTCTCTTACCGCGGGCTGTGCTTCTGCTTCCTGGTGCTCATGGCGTGGCTCACGCTGAGCGGCTGGCTGCGACCGCCACTCAGTAACGACATCAGCGCGTTTCGGCTCCCGCTTTTGGCGAACCGCCCCTACGATCCGACCCCCGCGGCGCAACTGTACGGACCGCGCGCGTTCGTCGCGCTCAGCCCGGGTGTGGTCGTGTTGGCCCTGCTCGTGGTCGGTGCCGTCGTCGCGGTGCGGAGACCAGAGCGCTTCAATGTGGCGGCGGGCCTGCTCCTGTGCGGGTTGCTGGGCTGCGTCGCCGCAGTGCTCGTGAACCATCCCGAGCTGGTGAGCCTGCTCGACGATCAGCTTGGGCAGCGGAAGCAACTGGTGGCCGTGCTCGCCGGGACGACCGAGCCGCCGCTGCGGATCACGGACGATCCGCGCGTGGAGGATTCGGCGGACCCGCTCTATGAGCGCGACACGTTGCTGCGCGGGGTCGTGTATCTGCACACCCACCGGTTCCTGCTGCTCATGCTTCCCGCGTTGGCCTGCCTGCTGGCGACCCGCGGCACGTTGGGCCGACGCGTAGGACACCTCGCGGGGTGGAGCCTGGCCGGCGTGGCCTTTGCCCTCATGGTCACGTTTCCTCGTTTGTCGGCCGAAGGGCGTTGGGGATTGGCCTCGCGCGCCGAGTGGCGCGGCGACCTGGAGGCGGCCGAGCGGCACGCCGATGCGGCCCTCGTGCGCTTCCCGGAGTTCGCGCGCCTCGAACGCACCTGGGTTCTGCGCGGCAGGCTCGACTATCGTCGCGGCCGCACCACGCCCGCCGCAAGCTACTTCCATGCCTGCCAGTGGGCCCAGAACAAGGAGTGGCTGCGGACGATTGAGGAAGTCGAGGACCTGGCCAAGCTCGGCGAGCCGGCGCCGCTGGTCAGCCGGTGGCTCGCTAACATGAAGTCACAGCTCGCGATCGGGGACTTTCACGGGGACCGTCCCCAGGCGGCGGAAGACGGTTGGCAGCAGGCGTGTGAGGTGGATGCGACGCCGAGCTTCCGACCGCTGCTGGTGGCGACGCTGCGGGCCCGTTCCCAGCGGCACGACCCAGGCGCCATTGCCGACCTCGTGGACCCCTTCCTGACACAGCTCCGCGGCGATCGGATGATGCGTGCGGCCCTGCTCGCGATGGTTGGGGACAGCTTCTTCAAGGCGGGCCAGTTCGCGGAGGCCCGGGCCCGCTACGAGAAATCGATCGCTGCGTACAACCTCCCGAAGCATGTGAACTTCCGCGCGCAGCGCGGCCTACAGGGGATGTAGATGCGCGCCCGCTTGACCCACTTTGTCATCCTCGCGGCGTTCAGCGCCGGTCTGGGGCATTGGCTGTGGCGTGTCAGCGGGCCGTCCTGCACGACCGACTATGTGGTCGGCGGCGACGTGACCACGCTGCGGTCGCCGGACGTGCGCACCAAGACGCTGTTTCTCCGGCGGACCCTGCACCTGCCCCGGCGGGCGTGGTCGGCCTGGATCGAGGTGCTCGGACGTGACCGCATCGAGGTGCTCGTCAACGGCAAGAGCCTCGGTCTGCGCGAGAATCCCGGCAACACGGTTGCGCTGCTGGCGGATTTGGCGCCGCATCTGGAGGTCGGCGACAACGTCATCGCCATCTCGGCCCAGCAGTACAGCGCCGTGTACTCGCCCGAGGTGGCAGTCGCCGGCGCGTACCAGTTCGAACAGGGCGCGGAGGAGCACTACTTCGGGGTCGAAGGGCTGTGGCGCTCGCAGACTGTCTTCGAGCGGCGGGGGAGCTACTGGTTCTCTAACGACTTCGACGACGCGCGCTGGTCAGAGGCTGTGCGGGCCGCGGCAACGATCCAAGCCAGCGTTACTTTCCCGCCCCCGGCGATCACAACGCCCTCATGCGGCTGGTGGATTACTCCCGACGAACCGACCGGGGCGGACGTGGCCGTACGCGGGCAGTTGCCGGTGCCCGAGCGCCCACGGCAGGCCTGGCTGCGCGTGTGGAGCACGGCGCCCTATCGGCTCGCCGTAAACGGCGTGGTCATCGATGCCCAGGAAGGGCAGCTTGGTCTGACGCAACCGCCGCCCGCCGCGCAGTGGATATACGACGTGTCGGCGCTCGTGCATTCCGGGGCCAACGACGTGGCGGTGGCCCAAAGCACCGAGCGTCCGCCGCCGCACCTGCTGCTGGACATGGCGGTGCAGGGGCGGTCAGGTGCGGTGTATACGCTGGCGACCGATGGCAGTTGGCGCTGGCGCTCGGCGCCAGGGGAGGACTGGCTGCGGCCCCTGAAGGACGCGAAGGCGTGGCGGAGCTGCCAGGTCGAGGAAAGCGACGTGAGCCGCATGCCGTGGCATGCGCCGCGGCGCGTGGTCGAGCTGGTGTGGCCGTGGACGCTCCGTGCCCGTTGGATTGCCTATGAGATTGTCCTGATGCTGCTGGTGGGACTGGCCGCGTGGTGGGTGACGCGGCTGGTGGACCGCCTCCTCCTCGTTCCAGGCGTAGTCGCGCAGCGTTGGGCCTTCTCGCCAGCGGTCTTGGCACTCGTGCCGAGTGCCGTCGCACTGCTCGGCGCCACCGTCGCCGCGTACGACCCCCGCGTGCCGGACGGTGCGGTCTACCGGCCCTTGTGGCTCATCTTGATTCTCCTGGTCGTCGTTGCACAGTGGCTGTTCCTGGTGGCCAGGTCGCGGCGGCTTATCGCTGCGCCGCTGCCGGTGCTGCCACGCTGGGCTTGGCGCCCGCGCTGGGATGGGGTGACGCTGCTCGCAGTCGCTGTGACGCTTTGTGGAGCGGCCCTGCGGATTCACCGCCTGACCGCACAGCCGATGACGCCGGACGAATGCACCGGTTATCGCGCGACGATGGGTTTCCTGGAGCGCGGGTTCCCCAGCGCCGTGATTGCCCCGGATACGCCGCTGGGCATCGTGGCCACGAGCGAGCTGGTATACGTGGGGACCGGACTGTCGGCCCTGATCTTCGACGACGAGCGCCTCGTGATGCGAGTGCCGGCTATGTGCTGGGGCATTCTGACCATCGTGCTCCTCTACCAGGCCGGCAAGAACATGTTCGACCGCTGGGTCGGCGTCACGGCCGCCGCGCTCTATGCGCTATCGCCGTACTGCATCGACACCAGCCAGATCGGGCGGTATTTCTCGCAACTGCAGGGTTTCACGCTGCTCAGCGTGTATGTGTTCTGGCGTACGGTGTCGGCGCCGGGGCCGTTGCCATCCCGTGGGCTGTGGGTGACCGCTATCCTGTTCTGTTGCACCTACTTGAGCTGGGAGGCCGTGGGTCTGTTGGCGCCGCCGATGATGCTCGCGGCGCTGGTCGCGCGCCGGCGACAAGTGGGGACGCTGCTCCTCAATGGGTCCGTATGGGGCGGCATGGGGCTGGTGGGGGCGGTAGTGCTGATCCAGGCGGCGCACCGCACGCTGCAACAGACGCTGCGCCTGCTCTACGGCAGCGGCGCCACCGACGTCACCCTGACGCCCATGTGGACCTATCCCGCCTTCGACCTATGGTACTACGTGCAGACCGCGAGCTGGGCCGGCGACACGCTGATTCCGGTCCTGGCCCTTGTGGTGGCGGCCTTTCTGATGGTCAACCACCGCTTCCGCCACTCCGCGCGGGTGCTGTTCATCATCGGCCTGGGGCTGGCGTTCACGCAGGCGCTACTACTGCCGGTGACGACGACGCGCTACGCGTATCACGTGCTGCCGTTGCTTCTGCTCCTGTCGGCCGCGGGGATCGTGGCGGCGGCCGAGGCGCTGGTGCGCGGGATCACGCGGCTCAACCGGCCCGCGCTGCTCGCTTACGGCCAGACCGTCGCGGTCTTCCTGGTGCTGGCGATTCTGTTTGTGGGCGGCGGCCTGGTCGTACAGCCCACCGAGATGACGGCCTGGCAGACCGGCGTGAACGACGACCTGGAAGTGCTGACCACCCCCGAACAGGTCGCCGCCACGCGCTACGTTCGCGATCACCTGGAGCCTGGGGACGCGGTCATGGTGGCCCTCCCCAACCAGGCCCGCGTGTACCTCGGCTCGCGGGTCGATTATTGGCTCCAGACCCAAATGTCGTTGCAGCTTACCCTGGATGACCTGCACACGATTCCGCTGCATCGTCTGTCGGGCGAGAAAACGCTGTCTGACCTGAAGCAGCTTCACCATGCCATGGGCCGCCACCGCCGGGTCTGGTACATCACATCGCCCGCCGCTCCGGTCACTTCGACCAGCAGCGTGGGCTCGTCGGAGCTCATGCGGGAGCAAATGGCGGTCGTCTACCAGGACTTCCGGACGCTAGTGTTTCTGTTCGGCGAGGAGCACTTGCCGACGGATCTTCAGCAGAAAAGCGAGACGGCGCTCAACGAGGCGCCGACGGTCCTGCTGCCTTAGCAGTCCGTTGAAAAAGGGGACTGTCCGCCGCGGCGGACCGCCATAAAGGGCCTTCGCGGTAGCGTCAACTGGCCTTCCAGCGGTGCCTGTACCCTCTTTCAACGGGCTCTTAGTGGCGCGATTCCCCCCGGGGGCGGGGCCGCCTTCTTCACGCGGGTTAATTGCTCGTGGGCATACGCGACGTCGTTGGGATACCTCGAGACGTCGGCCAGATAAACCTCCAGGAAGCACGCGTTGGCCTTGAGGGCCAAGTCGACGGCGGGGCGCAGGTCGCCGCCGAACCGCGGAATCCCCGCGGCGGACAACATCTGAAAGCCGACCGGGGCGACGGCCGAGTGGGCGGCCACATGGCGGTACAGCGGATTCTGCGGCCGGGTCTTGGCGGCGAGCCAGTTGCCCTGGATCCCGCACCCGGTCTCGGCGCAGTGGCGGACAACCTGCTCCACCACTTCTTCCCCATCGCCGAAGGTGGTGGGGTGCGCGATCGCGACGGTCCGGTGTTGGCGTGGAAAAGCCGCCACAAACGCGTCAATGGCCCTCTTCCACGCATCCGCGAGCGCCGCGCTGGAGTACCCGGCCGAGCGCCAGCGGGTGGCGCTGGCCTTGTCGACGAGGTGCATTTCGCCGCCCGAGGACGGTCCGGTGACGGCGACGATGGCCACGGCCGGGTTGTCGGCGTACCGGGCGCCGAAAACGGAGACGAAGTGCAGCCACTTCGCAAGGTACACCGGGTCCCATGGCACAGGCATGCACAGCGTCTGGCCACGCGTCGCGTGATGGGGGTTCTCATCCACGAACTCGAAGCGGGCGGCCCCGGCTGCATAGACCCACTCGGGCGTTCTCACGCCGGGCAGGACACGCAACATCACCTTCTTGCCATGGGCGGCGGCCTCAGCCATGACGGAGTCGAGCGTTGACCAGTCGAAGGTGCCCTCCCGCGGCTCAACCTCGCTCCAGCCGGCTCGCAGGGAGAATCCGTCGACGGCGCGGTTTTCCAGAAAGGGCTTCAGGAAAGCCGGCGGGCGGCCTTCGAGGCCGAGGACGTACAGACCGCTGATCTGCTCGACCGTCTTGGGCGTCGGGTCCAGCGCGGGGCGCTCGGGCCCTGTCGAGCCAGCATCGGCAGACTGTGAGCTCACCGGCGCTGCCGGAGACGTTGGCCTCTCATTGGCCCGTTGAGGCTGAACTGGCAGCGGAGTCGTTTGTTGAACAGTGGCCTCGGCGCTCGGACAGCCGCCGAAAACCGGGTACATCAGCCCGAACAGGCCGCCCCCCAGCGCCAGCAGAGCCGTTACGCTGCGGGACCGCCAACCGGCATGGCCTGACACCGTCCCCATGACTTGGATTCTAGCAGGCGTGTCTGCGAAGTGACAGGCTGGGCGCTCTCCGATGGCGAGCATGCAGACGGGCCATCGCGCTGTCCCACTGCATCGTTTTCAAGTGGGCGGTACTTTGCAGGCCGGTCTGCCAGCGGTTCCTCAATGGGCGTTGAAACGCGCGCTCACTGGACGCCGGATCCGCTGCAGAGCTCCTCGTGCGCGTAGGCGACATCGTCTGCGAACGTCGTAATGTCGAGCTTGTAGAGCTCTAGAAAGCTGGCGCCGGCGTCCAGAGCCAGATCGATCGCCGTGGACAGCTCGCCGCCGAAGCGTTCCTGCGTAGCCGAGCACAGCATCTGAAAGCCGACCGGGTTGACCGCCGCGAAGTCGGCGACCTGCTGGTAAAGGGTGCCATCGGGCGCCGTGTTGGCCGCCAACCAGTTGCCCTGAATGCCGCAGCCCTTTTGGGCGCAGTACGCTGCGACGGCTTCCCGTACCTGCGCGGGATTGTCGAAGCTGACGGGGTTGGCCACGGCCACCAGGCGGTACTGCTCCGGGAACGCCGTGACGAACGCGTCGATCGTCAGCTTCCAGGTCTCAATCAGCACTTCATTCGAATATCCGACGGCATGCCAGGCCTCGGAGTTGTCCTTGTCGCCGAGGTGCATCTCGCCCGCCGTCGCCGGGCCCGTGATGGCCACCAACACGACCGCCGGGTGGTCGGCGTAGCGAGCGCCCATGGCCGTGACGACCTCGAACCAATGGGTCAGGAAGATCGGATCCCATGGCACCGGCATCGAGATGATCTCGCCGTACGTGGAGTGGTACGGATTGTCGTCCACGAAGTCGAAACGGGCAGCGCCGGCCGTGTAGACCCACTCCGGGGTACGAGTGCCGGCCAGGATCCGCAACATGACCTTCTTGCCGTGACTGGCGGCGTGATCGACGACCGCGTCGAAGAGCGACCAGTCGTAACTGCCGTGGGCCGGCTCGATGTCGCTCCAGGCGGCCCGCAGTGAAAAGCCGTCCAGGTTCGGGTTGTCGAGATAGGGAGCGAGGACGTTCTCCGAACAGCCCTCGAGATTCAGCGTGTACACCCCGTTTATGGGCGGCACGCCGACGTTGGGCGGGGCGGTAGGGGCGTCCTCGGGGCCATCGGTCATGCCGTCGCCGGTCGAGCCCTCGCCGCTCATCGAGTCACCACCGTCCGTCATCGCTTCGCCGCCTGCGGACGGCACGCCCGTGATCGAGTTCGCGGTTCCCGGTGGTGGTTGGGCTTCAGCATAGCTCGCGGGGTTGTCGCCTGGGCTCGGCGTCCCGGTAGCTTGATTCGCGGTCATCTCGGCTCCGGCCATCGCAGCGCCGCCTGTATCGCTGCCCGCCGCTGAGGCGGATGCGACCTCGCCGGCAACGACGGGCATCGAATCGTTGAGCCCTAGCTCTCCCTGCCAGCGGTCGGCACGCGCAGCATCAAGGAGTTGTGCTCCGCAACCCCCTGACAAAACTGCAGTTAGGATGAGTGCACACATAGTCGCGGTGGCGGCCTGCGGGGCCCGGCTGAGAGGGGGGTACACTGTTCTCTTCTCCATCCCCGCCCGGATGTCTGTTTTTCTCCGCGGCGTTTGTCCCCGGTGAAATAGTACAAATCGGAAGGAAGTCTGGGCAAACTGGTGAATATGCGCAGCAAGGCGACGTAATTGGCTAATGATATCCGAATGGCAGTTTTATGGGACGATCGCAGTCGAGCGTATGTTAGTTGGTCACCCAGGTGTCTGCTGGCCTCCGGCCTGTGGCTGCCGTTTGGGGATGCCCCGCAGGCTTGGGGGTGGTCCACCAGGGCTCGGACAAGAAAGCCACGGGCGGCCTGACTCGGCGTTCAGGCGTCCCGGCCGTTCGCTAGTGCGCAACAATCGATCTGTACTGGACTTGTGGAGGTGCCGGGACGGGCCTACGCAAACCGCGGCGCCGTTGCTTGATTTCTGGACTACTGTCCGCTAAGGTCCCGTGCCCCGAAAGGGCTCGCCGATGGGAAAAGTTCACCGCCAAATGCAACTTGGTTTCCTGGTCGTCCCAGCCGGGCTCGGCTTGCAGCTTGTGACGATGCTGCTCATCGCCTCCCACCTTGGGCCCGGTCGGTTCGGCGTGTTCGCGATCCTCACGGGGATCGTGAACATCGCCATCTTCGTCGTCAACATGGGGCTCGGCACCAACCTCACCAAGCTTGTTGCAGAGGCGAAGCAGCCTACCCGCTACTACGTCTCGCTGGCGTTGCCCCTAGTGTGTGCCTTCTCCGTCTTCAGTGGCATCGTGCTCATCGTCATTGCGATCATCGCTTACGGGTTCGAGGCGGGAGCCTGGCCGGCGATTGTTGCCGCGGGTTGCATCCTGTTCTTCGGGCCCGCGTCGGTCTTTTCGGCCGCGCTCAATGGCATGCAGAAGATCGAGAAATGGATGATCTGGTTCCTCGGGCACAAGGTCGTCGGGCTGCTCGTCGTGGTGGGCATGCTCCGGCCGTTGCACGGCGGTCTGACCATGGCGTTGGCCACCGGTGCGTTGGCCAACTTCGTGATGATGTTCTACGCCGCCGCGGCCCTCTGGGGCGATGGCTGGCGGGGGCAGTTACGGTGGAACGGGCGCGAGGTCCGCGCCATGGTGGGTGGCTCAGTCACGGTTGCGCTGACCGCCGCCGTCACGCGTCTGGCAATGGAGATCGACACCTTCGTGCTGGCGTTCTTCGCGCCCGATGCGGTGGTCGGCGTTTATGCGGCGGGGAAGCGGATCATCTCGCCGGCCGGGCAGATCCTGAACGGTGCGGTGAGTGTGCCGACGTTCCCCGGGCTGTGCCGTCTGGCGGGTGAGAACCGCGCCGAGTTCGGCCGTTGGTCGACGCAACTGTGCGTGATCCAGTGGACGGCGGGGATGGCGCTGGCGCTGGCGGCTTGGGCGGTAGCGCCGTATGTGGTCCCGCTGCTCCTCAAGGGGGGATTCGACGACACGGTCGGGGTGATCCAGATCACGGTCTGGAGTGTCGTGCCGCTGCTGTTCGCGCTGCAATTGCGCTACACCTACATCGCGCTGTCCCGGGAGGGCCGCTTCGTCGCGTACAACCTCGTCTACCTGGTGCTCAAGATCGCCATTCTGGCCCTGCTGACCTGGAAGTTTAAGCTGTGGGGCGCGTGTTATGGGGCTGTTCTGTCTGAGTTGGTCCTGGCGGGGCTCGTGTGGCTGGGGGTCACTGCGGTGGACGCGCCGCTACGGCTGGCCTGGCCGGTCGGCAGCGTGACGGCCGCCACCGCGGCCTGTCTGGCGGTGCTGTGGAAGCTGGGCGCGGACCACAAGGCCGCTTTCGTGTTCGTGGCGGCGGCCTACCTCATCGTGGCGGTTTATGTAGTCGATCGTCTGATGAGGACCGTCCGCGAGCATGTTCCGCGCGTGGCGCGCGGCGAAGAGGCGGCCGCCGGGGCCGTGTCCGGCTGACCACGCCCGGCGGGGTAGCGATGCCCGCAGGAGTGTACGCGCGGCCAACGTCGTGGTCCTAGGCGCCGTATCGGCGGGGTTGGCGTTGCCGGCGGAGGCGTGGCGGCAGGCGGTCGTGGCCTGCGTGCCCGGGAAGTACCAGGAGTTGAATCTCCGGGCATTTGAAGCGGGGCGCAGTTGCGCCGCCGGCCAAACGCCCGACAGGGCGTGATACGTCGCTCCAGAACCCGATTCGACCCGTAGCGGCCAGCGCCCCGCGCTACGACATCAGTACGTCGATGAACGGATTGATGTCTCCGAAGTCTACGCTCCCATCACCGTTAATGTCGGCGTTGCTGGGCCAACATCCCGGATACGAATTCTCATATTCTTCTGGGTCGCTTAGCCTCTGGACGAATGGGTTGATATCCCCAAAGTTCACGAACCCGTCGCAGTTTATGTCGGCGGACAGCGGAGTCACGAGCACGCCACACCTAACGAAATCCCAAGCGGAAACGCTGGCCGCCCCCACCCAGTAATCGCCCCAGGCAACCCAGGCTTCTGGGTCCCAACTGAGGATCGACCCCACATGAGCGACAGCCCCGTCGATGTACAAGGTGTAATTGGCGAGGTCACTCGATGTAAACACGTAGTCGTGAAACACGCCCGGTGTAATGTCGGCGATCCACATGGCCTCCGATACACTGTAGACCCTGTCCATTTGATAGGTCAGAACGACGTCGCCATGTGGGCCGAATGAGATATCGACCGCAGGGTCAAAGAAGCCGTCCAGGGCGGACACTCGCAGCCGCCATTCCATACGGAATATCTGGTTCGACGACGGATAGGAGGGTATGTCCCGACGGTAAATATCCCCGATGTCGATGCTCGCTAGGCCGTCAAGCACCAGCGCGTCGTCCTCGAAGTACCGCTCCGCGCCCCCCGCGTTTGTGTAGCGCTCGAAGCCCTCGTCTTCGGGAAGCGTACCAGTGGCCTCATAGCTTACCCACCACTGTTCAGCCCAAGCGGGTGTGACGCCCAGCGCGAGCATCGCCAGCACGACGCGCATTCCGGTCATCTCGTTCTCCTTCCCGGCGACATGGACAAACAAAACGCTCTGTGCTCTCGCGCTTACCTCGATAGGAGCTGAACGAATGGGTTAATATCGCCGAAGTTCACCACGCCATCTTGGTTCACGTCCGCCGCGATGGACCCACAGCCGTCGGAGCCCTCGCCATCGATGCTCTCGATCAGCACCTCGACAAATGGGTTTATGTCGGCGAAATCGACGGCGCCGTCCCCGTTGGTATCGCCTGGCTTCACAATCATCGCCCGAACATATGCCCAAGTCGATTTGCTCGCGGCCCCTTGCCCGGCGTCGCCCCAGGCAACATAAGAATCGGGGGCCGCCGGGTTAACTGCTCCGCTATGCACGGGCACGCCGTCTATCGACAGCACATAGGTGTCCAGATCGGTCGACGTCAACCTGTAGTTGTGGAGGACGCTGGGTTCAAAGCTCGCGATCCAGGCACACTCCAACAGGCTGTAAATCCTGTTGACAGAATACACTAGGAAAATGTCGCCGTGACCCGCGAAGCTGATGTTGAGACCCGGATCGGCGATGCCACTCACCTGGTCGACTCGCAGCCCCCAGGCGACCGTAAGGGTCTCCTCACCGATGACAGGCAAGGACGGCAAGTACTGTTTATACATGTCGGCGATGTAAATGCTCGCCAGTCCGTCCAGCACGAGCGCGCCGTCCTCAAAGCACCGCTCGTCCCCGCCATCATTCGTCCAGCGCTCCCACCCGCTGTCCTCGGGGTACACGTTCGGCTCAGTAGCGATGCAGAACTGGTCCGCGCGCACGAAGCTCACGAACCCACCTATCAACGCCAAGCCGAGAACCCAGCCCACGACCCGGCTCATCGCCTGCTCCTCCTACTCGCCGGCGGGCGTACAGACGTGACCCGCCCGCAGGCACTTAGCATACCGCGCCGAATCCAGCCGTCAAGGCTCTTGTTTCTCCCTTTGTCGGCAGAAACCGGCCGGCGCCCCCAGGCAAAGGCCTACGGGCCCCGGGTCAGCAGCGCGACAAACGCCCGGTCAAGGCGCGGGTACGGCCCCAAACCGGACGTAACCCCAGCGCGTGAGGATCGTGGCCCCCTTTGGATGTCGAGGCCCCAGGCGGGGCGCGTCCCGGACGTACCCTACGGTGCTACGGTGCGCCCTGCTTCGCCGCGGCCAGCTCCTCCGGCCAGGGCAGGTCGGCGGCGAGCTTGACGCGGATGAGCAGCAGCGCGGTCTCCAGTTGCGGGTCCGTCTTCGGGGCCTCGTACGGGTCGGACTCGAGCAGCTTGATGTCGGCCTCCGAGAGCAGCGGCGGCTCTTCGTCCTTGTCCGCATCGTCGGCCTTCAATGCTTCCAGCGTCTGCTTCTGCTCCTCGTCGCTGAGGGCCTTGTTCTCGCCTGTGGGCTGCTCGTTGTGGATGACGTACGTCTCGCGCTCGTGCTCGATCACGCGGCGAAACTCCTTGGGCGTCAGCTTGAGCTCCACGTCGGGATCGATGCCCCATTTCTTGGCCTTCGGGGCCTTGTGCGGGCTGCGCCCGCTCGGCAGGTAGTACAGCGCGGTCGTCAACTTCAGCTTGGCTTCGTCGCTGAGCGGCCGCACGTGCTGCACGCTGCCCTTGCCGAAGGTGCGGTCGCCGAGAATCACGGCCCGGTGATGGTCCTGCAGCGCGCCGGCGAGAATCTCGGACGCACTGGCGCTGGCCTCGTTGACGAGGATGACCAGCGGGATGTCCTTGTACACGGCCTTGCCAGCCGCCCGCTCCCGCCGCTCGGACTCCAGCCGGCCGCGCGTCGAGACAACGTCGCCTTCGTCGAGGAACGTGCTGACGATGTCCACTGCCACGTCGAGCAGACCGCCGGGGTTGTACCGCACATCGAGGACCAGGCCCTTCATGCCCTGTGCGTGGGCCTGCTTCAGCGCTTCACGCAGCTCGTCGGCTGAGTCGGGATGGAAGCCGGTCAGGCGGATGTACGCCACGCCCGTGTCCTTGTCGAGCAGGTAGTTCCAGGCCTTGCCGCCACCGGGGATGCGGTCCACCCCCCGGACCGTCGTCAGGACGATGCGCCGGCGAATCAGCTTGAAGGGAATGGTCTCGCCGGTGCGCGGGCGCTGGATGGTCAGGACGACCTCGGTGCCGGTGGGGCCCTGGATCTTGCGGACGGCGTCGTCGGTGGTCCAGTTGGCGGTGCTATCGCCGTTGACCGCGACGATGACGTCATCCGGCTGCAGGCCGGCTTCGAGGGCGGGGGAGGCCTCGAGCGGAGTGACGACCTTCAGGCGGTTGCTGCGCTCGTCGACGCCGAGCTGGATGCCGACGCCCTCGAATCCGCCCATCATCATCTTCTCGAAATCGACCGCATCGGCCGGCCAGATCATGTCGGTGTGCTCGTCGAGCTTGGATACGACGCCGTCGAGGAACTCCACGACCACCAGCCCTTCAGGGATCTCGACGCTTTCGCGGTTGAGGTCGCAGACCTGGTTGAACAGGCGGAGCAGGTCCTTGTAGCCGAGGCCCGCGCCGCGCTCGCCTTCGACCTCGTTGCGGAGCTCGTTCAGCCGGTGGACGAAGTGCTCGCGAAGGGCGGGGTTGGCGAGCCCGTCGAGGAAGCTGTGCAGCTTCGTGACGCTGCACAGCGTCTTCAGGTCATCCAGCGCGCCCTTGGCCATCTCCCGGTAATCGGGCTCGCGGTAGTACAGATGGTCGATCAGCTTGACCGCGGACCGCAGCAGCCCCCGGTCCACGTCGCGGATGCGCTCCTGCAACGCCTTGTCGTCCTTGTAGGTTAGCTCGATGCGGGCATGGCGGACGGCGTTTTCGCTGCGCTCCTTGAGCGCCTGGTCGTCGGGATAGATGCGGCTCAGCAGCAGGTAGTAGTTGAGCGCGTTGGTCCAGCGGTCCTTCTCCTCGAGCTGCTGCACGGTGGCCTTGGTCCGGTCTGTCAGCTCGGTGACCCACGGCAGGCTGCTCAGCACGTCGCGGTCGGCGGCGTAGGGCACCGCCTGGGCGACGAAGCTCAGCGCCAGGAAGGTATGTCCATCCGCCAACGCCTGCTGGGCCTGCGCGATGTTCCAGTCGAACGTCTCGGTCTTCAGCTCGGTGCGCGAGGCAACGACGCGGTGGAACGAATCCAGCCAATCGCGCACGCGCGCCGCGCTCGGATCGCTGCCGGTCTCCAGCACGCGCTCGACGGCGGTGCGGCCGGCGTTGTAGTCGCCGCGCAGAATTGCCGCATACGCAGCGGCGAGCGTGTCATCCGCGGCGGCGGCCCAGGCGGGGGCCAGCAACAAAAAGACGAAGAAAGCACAGCGCGCTAGACGTAGCGTCATGGGTTCACGTCCTCTCGGGGCGCCCCGGGGCCGATGGGCAGCGGGCGCACAGAATCCAGCGGATCAAGGTCGCTCCGCTACATTATATGACCGTGCGGAGAGACCGCCTACCTCGCGAGGTTTCATCGGCCAATGCGCGACAACTTCTCACAAAATGCGGCGCTGCTGTCCGCCGACCTCCGTCTTACGCGGCCGAGAAAAGCGGTTGCCACTCCGCGAAAAGCGCGCATGATGCGGTTATGGCGAGCGGACGGCGTGGCATCTCGGCGACGGGTGACGCAGCCCCGTCCACGCGCCGCCTCGTGCTGGGGATTGACCCGGGGTTGCAGCGGACCGGGTACGCGGTCTTATCGGATGGCTGTCCGCCCGCCGAAGCACGCCTGGTCGAGGCCGGCGTCATTCGTCTGCCGCGCGGCCGGCCGCTGGCGGACCGGCTCGTGGAGCTCGAACAGAGCCTGGAGACGGTCATCGACCTCCACCAGCCCGGCACGTTGGCGTGCGAAGAGCTGTACGCGCACTACCGCCACCCGCGGACGGCGATCCTGATGGCTCATGCGCGCGGCGTAATCCTGGCTCTCGCGGCCCGCCGCGGATTGGAGGTCATTCCGGTGGCGGCCACGAACGTCAAGAAGCTCCTCACCGGCAGCGGGCAGGCCGGCAAGCGCCAGGTGCAGCGCGCGGTCATGGCCACGCTGCGTCTGCCGGTCCTGCCGGAACCGGCCGACGTCGCCGACGCGATCGCGATCGCCCTGTGCGGGCTGCGGTGGCGTCAGGCGCAAGGGGCTGCGCGGGCGGCCGGCCGGAGGGCACGGGAATGATCTGTCGCATGACGGGTCGGGTCGTCAGCGTCGGCGAAGATACCGTCGTCATCGAGCGGGACGGCCTCGGGTACGACGTGATGGTGCCGGCGTCGGCCGCTGCCGAGCTGCACCGCCTGGTGGGCAACGAGCTCACGCTGTTCACCGTCCAATACTTCGAGGGCAATCCCGCGGGGGCGCACCTGATCCCGCGCCTGGTCGGCTTCCTGACCGAGACCGAGCGCGATTTCTTCAACGTCTTCACCAAGGTGCGTGGCATCAGCTATCGGCGGGCGTTGCGGGCGATGAGCCTGCCCGCCCATCAGCTCGCCGGCGCGATCGAGCACGGCGACGCGCGGTTGCTGACCAGCTTGCCAGAGATCGGCAAGAAAACGGCCGCGCAGATCATCGCGGACTTGCAGGGCAAGCTGCTGGGATTCCTGCAACCCTCGGTCGCGCCGCGGCCGATGGCCGACCTGACGGAGGCGCAGCGGGTCGCCGTGGACATCCTGGTGCGGTGGGGGGATCGGCGGGCCGATGCGCAGCGCTGGGTCACGGCGGCGGTGGAGGCCGACCCGGCGCTCAAGGTCCCCGACGCCATCGTGCGGGCGGCATACCGCGCTAAAGAGTCACGCGTTACGAGTTAAGAGTGATGAGTGATGGCGATTGAACGCGTCTTCTCGCAGAGCGTCCCGGATGAAGAGCGGTATCTGACGACGCTGCGGCCCCAGCGGCTGGCGGAGTGCGTCGGCCAGGAGGTCGCCCGCGAGCAACTGCGCATCGCGCTCGATGCGGCCTGCAAGCGCGGCGAGCCGCTGGACCACGTGCTGCTCGACGGGCCGCCGGGCCTCGGCAAGACGACGTTCGCCCACGTCATCGCCCACGAGATGCAGGCCACCATCCGCGTGACGAGTGGTCCGGCGATCGCCCGGCAGGGCGACCTGATGATGATGCTCACGCAGATGGAAACGGGCGACGTGCTGTTCATCGACGAGATTCACCGGCTCGCAAAGATCGTCGAGGAGTTCCTGTACCCCGCGCTCGAGGACTTCCGCGTCGACTACACGACCGAAAGCGGCATCGGCGGCCGCATCGTGAACTTCGCCCTCAAGCGGTTCACGCTGGTCGGTGCGACCACCCGGGCCGGGATGCTGTCGGCGGCGCTGCGCGACCGCTTCGGGCTGTTCTTCCACTTGCAGTACTACACCGAGGCGGAGCTCGTCCGAATCGTGGAGCGCAATGCGCAGCTCCTGAGAATCAAGGCCGACCACGCCGCCTTGCGGCGCCTGGCTTCGCGCTCCCGCGGCACGCCGCGGATCGTCAACCGCCTGCTCCGGCGCGTGCGTGACTACGCGGAAGTGCGCGGCGACGGATCCCTGACGCCGGACGTGGTGGATGCCGCCCTGGACATCCTGCAAATCGATTCGCTCGGACTGGACAACCTTGATCGCGGTTATCTGACCGCATTGATCAAGCACTATGACGGCGGGCCGGCGGGCATTGATGCGATCGCCGCCAGCATGGGGCACGAGCGCGACACGCTGGAGGATGTGGTTGAGCCCTACCTGCTGCAGATCGGCTTCGTGATCCGCACCCCGCGCGGCCGCGTGGCGCGGCCCGTTGCGTACGAGCACCTGGGCTTGTCCGCAGCGGGACACGCGAAAGACGAGCGGCTGCTCTTCGAGTGACCCGGAGCACGGGCACGGGATCGGCAGCGGGTGCCGGCTGGGCGCAGTCCGGACAATCACATTCGTGGAACGCCTGCGCGACGGTCCTCCAGCGGCATCTACCGCTGCGCAGGGGGCTGTGGGGTTCAAACGGGTCCCCGCAACCACGGGCCCGAAACGTGGTGCGGGGACGCCGGAAACATACGGTGCGATGAGCTGCACCGCCATCAAATAGAGACTAAAACAGTGCGATTTGACACGACGAGCCGGATTATTTCCTGCGCCGCCTGAGGATTAACGGAGGTGGAAATCAGCTTTGGGCGCGGGGCGCGGCGAACTCGATGCCGATCACGCAGGTGCCGTCGTCGTCCAGAGTCTGCCGCACCACGCGGGCGTTCTTGGCAACGTACCACTTCTCACCGGGCCCGAGCTCGACCTCGACCGTGATGTAGGATCCCAGGCGCGTGGCTTTGCGCGCGGACATGCGCAGACCGGCGCCGCCCGCGGAAATGTCCAGCAGCTCGCAGTACCCGTTCTGCGCGCCGGACCTCCAGCGGGCGGGCCCGCGGGCGGGCACGCGAATGTAGCGCCGCCGATCCAGGTACCGCGTCATCATGCCACGCCTCTCCTTCCCCGGCGTTGCCCGTAAGGCCGACCACGCGCCCGCCCCACGTGGTGTGCGGTGGCCGGCCTTGCAAGTTTGTGGCGACGAGAGACCCAGGCAGGAATCCCTCACTGCTGACACTTTCGGCGTGCGGGGGCGAGCTAATCACTTGCGGGCGGGCCCGGACCGCGCAAGCTCTGCTTATCAGGCAATCCGAAAACGACACCGTGGTCGCTACGGGGAGGGCGCCTATTTGTGGAAGTCGCGCGGTTTACTGGACGTAACGCACGGGCGGGGGACTGCACGGTGCCAATAAGCGGTGAAGGACCGGTCAGGAGCTTGTCCGGAGCGCGAGCACATCCCGCATGTTGTAGAGACCTGGTGCGCGGCCTTGCAGCCAACGTACCGCGCGCAGCGCCCCGGCCGCGAAAGTGTCGCGCGAGAACGCGCGGTGGCGCAGCGTGAGCGATTCGGCCTCGGAGGTGAAGTGCACCTCATGCTCGCCGACGATGGCCCCCATCCGCACCGCGTGCACGCCGATTTCGCCGGCGCGCCGCGGGCCGCATTGGCCCGCGCGACCGTGCACGGCCACGTCGGCGGGCGGCTGTCCGCGCGCCCGGCAGATTTCTTCCAGCAAGGCGCGTGCGGTGCCGCTGGGGGCGTCCACCTTGCGGCGATGATGCGTCTCGCTGAGCTCGACGTCCCAAGACTCGTCCAGCCTGGCGGCCAGATCGCCGACCAGGCGCAGCAGCAGATTGACGCCGATGCTCATGTTGGGCGCCCACACGATCGGAACCCGTTGGGCGGCTGCGCGCAACGCGGCCTGCTGCAACGGGGCCAAGCCGGTCGTACCGCTGACGAGCGGCACGCCGTGCTGCTCGCACCAGCGCGCCCAGGTCTCGCAGCCTGCGGGCGTCGTGAACTCGATGAGCCCGTCACACGGCTCCTGAATCTCGGTCGTGATCGGCACATGCAGCGGCTCGGTAGCCGCCACACGCCCGGCGTCTTCCCCTAGACGCGGGTCGCCGGCAACCGTGACGGCGGCGACGATCCTGAACGCGGGGTCGCCGCCGGCCAGTCGCAGCAGTGCCGTGCCCATCCGCCCCGTGCAACCCGCGATGGCGATGCGTAGCGTACTCACGACATGGACTCCAGCATTTCCTGCATCTTGCTGACCGTGTGCGTCTCCCCGTTGGCTGTCGCGACCGCGATGCCGGCGGTCAGCGTCTCCGCGGCCGCCTCACGCCGGCCCAGCTTCAGCTCGACGCGGGCCTTCTGGAAGTATGCGGCCGAATACTGGCGGTCGAGGCGCAGCGTCTCATCGAAGGCCGTCAGGGCTTCTTCCCAGCGCTCGAGCTGGGCACATTCGAGTCCGACCCCGTAGTGGGTGAAGGGGTCGTGCGGCTGGGCCGCGACGAGTTGGCGAAGCTGTTCGAGGCGTGACATCGGCTAGAACTTGCGTGCCCGGGCGCTGGCGAAGTCGTAGCCGCCGCTCTCGCGATACTCCTTGCCGACCTCGACGATGCGCCTGCGCAGGGTTTCGGCCTGCTGCTCGGAGGAGAACGGCTCGGTGGCGACGAGCTGGAGGTCGGCGCCGGTGCGGATGGCACACGGGACGCCGCGGGAACGCAGAAACTCCTGGGCGGCTTCGGCCCGCTGCTGATCGCGCAGCCGGAAATGCTGCACGACGATGTAATAGGAGTCCGCCACCGGGGTGAACGCTTCCGGGGGCTCAGCTTGGGCCGGCCGCTCAGGCGGCGGCACGCGGCGCGGCGGAGGTTCGCGTACCGGCGGCTTGGCGGCGGCGGCGTCCTCGCTGGGTTGGGGCAATGGAGTAGCCACCGGGTTGACGCTGCGCCCGTGACCCGGGGTCGGTGGGGGGGCGGCGGTCGGCGGCGTCTCGGTGACCGTGGTGCCGGACAAGATGTCCTCCAGTGTGGCCCGCCTGGGATTGAGCGGCTCCTTGCTGCGGCGTCCGACCTGAAACACAACCACGAGCAGGACCAGCAGGCTGATTCCTACCACGGCGGCTTGCGGCCAGGTCAATGCAAAGTGGATGCGCCCGTTGGCGACGTGCAACCCGCCCAGGCGGCGGGACACGTCTGACAGAGGGCGTGGAAAAGGGGCCACGGTGGGAGCGGGTGTCGGAGCGGGGCTCCACGGCGCCGCGGATGGGGCCGCCGATGGCGGTACCGCACTGCGCCCGCGTGCCCGTTGGGTGCGCGCGACGAGCTCAAACAGTAAAGGCCGGTTCTTGCGAGGGGGCACGGCATATCTCCGTTTCGCGCGGCCGCACTGCCGACGGACCGCGCCACAGTGCCCACGATTGTAGAATCCTGCGCGTGCCGTACAACTGTCTGGCGCGACGCCACCCCCGTCTTTCCACAATGGCGAACCGGCGTATAGGTGCCCAGAGGGCCCGGAAAGGGGCGCTTGCGAAATGCCGCCGGGGCGGCGTAAATACGCACCTCGCGTCGGCGCGGTCGCACACACAAGGACAAAACTATCGCCCCACACCGGAGGCTGCCATGAAGATCGGGATGGTCACCTTTACCGACGGACGGGCCCGCGTCGCGAAAGCGACCGAAAAGGACTGCCGCCTGTTCCAGGAGCGGCTCGTCGCTTACTTCCGCCGCAAGCACGACGTGGTGGCGGCCAAGAAGATCGTGTGGAACTACGAGACCGCGCGCAACGAAGCGCGGCGGATTGCGCTGGCGTACCCTGACGTGGTGGTCTTCAACTTCTGCGTGTGGTCCTTCCCCGATCTGACCGCCCAGGTCGCGAATTTGATCCCCGAAGTGCCCATTCTGCTGGTTGGCAACATTCTGCCCGCGCACCCGGGCTGGGTCGCATTCTTTGCCTCGGCCGGCACTCTGGACGAGATCGACCGCCCGTTCGGGCGCGTGCTGGGCGATATTCGCAAGCCCGACGTGCAACGGCAGATCGAGCGATTCCTGCACCTGCACGACCCGGATCAGCGGGTCCGCGGCGAGCGCGCTGCCGCCCTGCTACACGGGCAGCGCTACGGCCAGTTCGACGGGCCCTCGATGGGGATGTACACCGGGCACGTGGACCCGTCGCAGTGGATGCAGCAGTTGGGCGTCCACGTCTATCACCGCGGGCAGTTGCACTTGTGGCAGATGGCGCAGCGCATCGCGACCGACCGCGTCGAGGCCGGTCTGCGGTGGCTCGAAAAACGCTGTGCCCAGATTCACTGGGACCGCAAGAAGCTGACGCCGGGGGTCGACGGCACGCTGGCCCGGCAGGTGCGGATGTACCTGGCGCTGAAGGATTTCTGCAAGTTGGAGGGCATCGACTTCTGCGGGCTGACCGGCCAGCTCGATATGACGGAATGGCCCGACCTGTGCATCGCCGACGTGCAGGAGGCGCTGCTCAACGACACCGCCGACTGGGAGCAGAGCGCGAAGAAACCGCTCATCTGTGCGACGGAGTGCGACAGCAACGGCGCCCTGACCATGCAGCTCATGCACCATCTGACCGGGACGCCGGTGCTCTTCGCCGACTTGCGGCACTACCATGAGAAGGAAGGTCTATACGACCTGGTGAACAGCGGACAGCACGCCCCTTGGTTCGCCAAACGGTCGGCGGACTACCGCAGGAATTGGCGCGAGTGTCACATCCGTCCGGCGTCGGAGTTCTACTTCCGCGGCGGCGGGGGCAGCGTGCAGTTCTACGCGGCGCCGGCCAACAAGGTGACCTTCGCCCGCATCGTCCGTCGCACCGGCCGGTTCGTCATGCACATCTTCACCGGGGCGTTCGTGCCGCTGCCACGGGGCAAAGAGGAGCGGCTGGCCCGGCAGACGACGTACGAATGGCCGCACGCGTTCGCGCGGTTCGACCTGCCCCTGGCCACACTCCGCGAGCACTACAGCAGCAACCACATTCACGCCGTCATTGGCGACCATGCGGCCGCGCTGGCGGCGGCCTGCGGCTTTTTGGGAATCGAGCCGGTCGTGCTGTGATACGCGCTCCACTTGGAGCTGCTGAGTCCGGACATTAGCGGTACGGCAATGTCCCCTGGATCAGCCCCACGACGATCTTGAAGGCCCAGCTTCCCAGGAGCAGCACCAGCAGTGTGAAGAACACGCGGTAGGGCGTAACGAAGGACACGTGTACGCGGGGCACCCGCCCGCGCACGAGCGTCCAGGCCGACCCAACCGTCAGCACGATTGTGGCTAGTGCCATGACGAATCCCGCCGGCTGCACGAGGAACGCACGCCCCCATTGTCCGCGGACGGTGTGCGCGAACGCAGTCGTCATCCCGCAGGTCGGGCAGGGATAGCCCGTCACGATGAGCATGCCACACTGACCCGTGCCGAGCTGCGCGTGCGTGCCGAAGCCGCGCGGGTCCGGCTTCAGATACGCGGAGAGCCCCAGCACCGCACCGCATGCGACCAGCACGATCGTCGCCCACAACCGCGAGTGCGTACGCTCCGCCAGTGCGCGCCCTTCCCCCGGCCCCGGCACGGCGACACGGTCATCCTGCGGGCGGTGGCTCAACGGCTACATCCGCCGTGGGCGCGGCACGGGTCGGGCAGTCGTCGCCTGCTTCCGCCGCGGCCGGCGCTCCTCGAGTACCTGCACCGCCTTCTTGAAATCGGAAACGCGAAACACGCCCAGCGTCTGCCCGCCGGCGGCTCCGGCCGTGCAGTACGCGTAACTCACGCCGATGTGGTTGCTGGCGAGGCGCTCCACCACGTCGGCCATCGCGCCGGGCCGGTTCGGCAAAGAGGCCAGCAGAACCGCGGTCTCCGTCATGGGGACGTTCAGCGCGTCGAGGCTTCGGCGGGCGCGCTCGGCGTCCTCTACCACGAGCCGCAGCACGCCGTGCTCGCTCGTGTCCATCATGCTGAGAGCCAGGATGTTCACCCGGTCGTCGGCGAGCTGCTGACAAACCTGGGCGAGGATGTTGGGCTTGTTGGCGAGGAACACGGAGAACTGCGTGTCCATTCGGGTCGCGCCGTTGCTGGCTTTCATCACTGTAACTCCTTTGACCGTGGGTGCGCTTCCGCTCGGCCACCGGTTTGCACGTGCAGGCCGACCGCGCGCCGGCCGCCGCGCCTGCGCTCGAAGTGCGAACGAATTACTCTTATCATCTGCCCCGCTGGGCCGCAAGTCACGCGCTGATCCGGCATGCGGCACTCCCTCCGCCCAGCCGCTTGCGATGCTCCACAACCTGATTATACCCGCCCGGCGGCGGACTGCGCGTCTGCCGTGCTCCTGCTCATGCGATACGGGCGTCGGATGGGGCGCAAAAAAAAAGAGGGCACCAGGGGCCCGAAGGCGTCCCGGTGCTCTCCGGAGGGGAAAGAAGCCAGGAACTTCTGACCTTGCCTGGCAAGGTCCGGTATTACGTCCTCCGTTTAAGTATAGCGCTCCGCGATGCACGCGGCCATGCCGTCCAGGCTGCCGATGGACGTACTGCGGCTCGCTAATAGCTACATCGGCGAGTTGCCGCAGAATAATAAGCTGTTTGTGGAAACCGATGCGTGCCGGGCCCGGCACCATAGAGAACATAACATATTACTATAAAAACACTTACGTTTTGTCTGCTGCGCCGCCAGATCGGCTGCCTGCTTTGGCGTTCGCGCCCCGCCCAAGCCCGCCCTCGCTGACGGCCGGCACGGCTTATTTACCCACACAGAACTCCGCGAAGATGCGCTCCAGCAGCCGTTCGTCGATCGCCCCAGGTGTCTTGTCCTCAAGCAACCCTTCCGCCGCTCGTAGTTCGAGCGAGATCAGCTCCGGGAACGACAGGACCACGTCCGAGCCCGCCGCGACGGCCCGGGCCCGGCTCAGCGCCGCGGCGGCAGCCCGAACTTCGCCTCCACACAGTGCTTCGATGCGCAGGGCGGCCAACTTGCTAAGCCGATCGCCCAGAACGGCGCGAAGCTGGGGGATGCCGCTCCCGTTCGCCGCGCTCACCTCTGTCGCCCCCGCGAACGCGACCGGAGCGGCCCGCGTCGATCGGCGGCCGATCAAGTCGGCTTTGCTCCACACGAGCCACCGACGCTCGGGCGCAATGCCGGCACACGCAACGGTCTCGCGCTCGTCCCACGTCATGTCAACGGCATGCACCCATAGCACCAGATCAGCGTCCTGCGCAGCGCGCTCGCCGGCGAGGTGGCACGCACGCTCCAGCTCGTCCGTGCTGCCGCCCGCGCCCGCGCAGTCCTGAAGGATGACCGCCAGACCGCCGAAAGCGACGTCCGCAGAGAGTACGTCCCGCGTTGTTCCGAGCACCGGCGAGACCAGGGCCCGCTCGCACCCGATCAGACGGTTGAACAGCGTGCTCTTCCCGGCGTTGGGCAGGCCAGCCAGAGCGATGTGCGGCCGGCCGAGGCGCGGGTCCGCGATGCCGGGGCGCCCCGCGGATCCAAGGTCATTCAGGAGCGCATCGAGCGTTTCAATGACGTCGTGAGGGGTTACGAAACGCACGCCCTCCTCATCTGGGAAATCAATCCCGGCCTCGATGCGCGCCAGCAGCCCGACGATCCGCTGCGCGATATCCGCGACCGCCCGCCGCTCGGAGCCGCGCGCGAGCCGAGCCGCCTGTCGCAGGGCCGCCTCGTCTTCTGACCGCATCAGAGCCAGCACACCCTCGACCTGCTGGGTCGTGAGCCGACCGTTCAGAAACGCGCGCGCGGTGAGCTCGCCCGGCAGGGCACGTCGCGCTCCGAGCTCGATGAGCCGGGCCGCCAGCTCGCGGAGCAGCGGCAGACACCCGACGGTATGCAGCTCGACCACGTCCTGCCCGGTGTAGCTGCGCGGCCCACGGAACCAGAAGGCGGTGACTGGCAGCGTGAGCTGGTCCACCGTTTCCAGCCGACCCGCGGTCCAAACCGGTCCATCGTCGGCGGTGGGGACCGGCCGCGCGACGCCCACGCGCTCGGCCAGTGCGAAGCTGTCCGGGCCGCTAAGGCGCATAATGGCCAACGGGCTGGGTTGCCAGCCGGTCGAAACGGCGACGATTGTGTCGCAGGCACTCGGCATCTGCTACGCGCTGATTCAAGACGGGGCGGATTGTGTGGCCGGCGGAGCGGATGGTCCGGTCGCGGGGGCGGTGTGCGTCGGGGCTGTGGTGGGTCCGTGGGGCGCGGGCGGTGCGAACTCGATGCTGGTCACGCGCCACTGCTCGTCCGGGCCGCGCTGGCACAAGACGCGCAGAATCGCCTCACCGGCGGGGCCACGGGCAGGCACGTCGACGACGACTTTGCTGCCCTCGCCGTCGACGGCCCCCAGGCGCATGCGCTCGGGCTCGAGCCCGTCCGCGTAGAAGGAAACAACGGCCGCCCAGCTTTCGACGAGCCGTTTCAGCATCTCGTTCGCGTCGTGCGTCACGCGGCCAGGCAACGTGTCGAAGCGTGCCAGCACGTCAGCGCGGGCGACTAGTTCGGCAGCGACTTGGTCGCGATAGTACTCTGCGGCCTTGCGGTCGTGCCGCGCGATCGCCTGCAGGTGGGCGCGGAGCAGCTCGAGCAGACTGCGGGTCGCCTCCTGCGGCGACCGCAACGCGATTGCGACAGCCGCCGGCTGTGTCGCAGACGACGCCGAAGATGCAGGCCGGCAGCCGACGGTCAACGACCCGCACACGACCAGCGGCAGCCAGCAGGCTCTCACCGTAGCGGCCATCGGATTACCCCAGTGCACCGGGTTCGAGCTTGGCAAACAGGATCGCTGGCTCGCCCAGGGCAGCGCCGGTGGTCGGCGGCGGCGCCGCCGCCCAGCGAACCTCATCGACCGGCTGGTTGAGCATCCGGAGCAGCCGGTGCGCCGCTCCGGGCATGAACGGCCAGGTCATGATTGCCAGAAAGTGGATCGCATGAATGCAGGTGGCGATCGTCGCCGCGCAATCGGAAACGTCGTCCTTGCGCGAGGCCCAGGGAGCCCGCACGCTGAAGTACTCGTTGCACAGCCGGGCGTAGGCCATCATCTCCTCCAGCCCGGTGCGGAAGCGCTGTTCGCCGAGGCAGGTGCCGACCTTCTGGAGCGCCTCGGCGGCGCGGGCGACGTGCGTCCGGTCGACTTCGGTCTGGGCGGTCGCGTCGGGCACCCGGCCGTCGAAGTAGCGGGCCGCGAAGGTCAGCGCCCGGTTTACGAAGTTGCCTAGGGCCGCGACGAGCTCCGAGTTGTTGCGGGTCACGAACTCCTCCGGGTCGAACGCGGTGCGGGCGGCTTCCGGGGCCTGGGCGGTCAGGTAGTACCGCAGCGCGCTGGGGTCGAGACCCCGCTTGAGATACTCCTCGATCCACACCGGCGCGTCGGGTGCCGTGGTGCTCTTGCTGATTTTCTCGAGTTGCCCGGCGACCTTGTGATTCATGAAGTTGTTCGCCACGACCGCGGCCGGTAATTGCGGGCGACCATCGGCCATCAGCATCGCCGGCCAGGTCAGCGCGTGGAAAACCGTGTTGTCCTCGCCGATGAAGTGCACGATCGCCGTGTCGGGATCGCACCACCACTGCTCGTACGCCCGCCAGTCGCCGGCGTGTCGCGCGCACCACCCGGCGGTAAACGACATGTAGCCGATGGGGGCGTCGAACCAGACGTAGAGCACCTTACCGCGTGCATCCGGGTCGTCCAGCGGCACGGGGACGCCCCAGGAGATGTCGCGCGTCATCGAGCGTTCCGGCAGGCCCTGCTTGATCTGCCCCAGCGCGAAGTTCAGCACGTTGGGGCGCCACTGGCCCTGTTTCGTCTCCAGCCACTGCTGGAGCGGCTTTTCAAAGTCCGCTAGGCGCAGGTACCAATGCGTTGTTTCGCGCACCTCGGCCGGCTGCCCCGTGATCACGCTGACCGGGCTTTTCAGCAGGAGCGGCTCGATCATCTGGCCGCAGGCTTCGCACTGGTCGCCCGTCGCCCGCTGAAAGCCGCAGTGGTGACAAGTGCCCCGCACGAAGCGGTCGGGCAGGAAGCGTCCGGCCTCGGCGTCGTAGAGCTGCTTCGTGCGCCGCTTCGTGAAAAACCCGCGCTCGTGAATCCGCCGGAAGAAGTCCTGACTGAAGCGCTCGTGCAGCTCCACGTACTCGGGATGGTGCGTGCCCCCATAGACATCGAAGTCGATGGCCAGGCCGGCGAAGTCCTGGGCCTGGCGATCGTGGTAGTGGGCCGCGATCTTTTCCGGCGTGCTGTTCTCCTGCAAAGCCGAGATCTCGATAGCCACCCCGTTGTCATCGCTGCCACAGATGAAGCGGACATCGTGCCCGACAGCGCGCAGGTAGCGTACGTAGGTGTCGGCCGGCAGATAGGCCCCCGCGATGTGGCCGACGTGCAGGCGGTTGTTCGAATACGGCAACGCCGCGGTAACCAAGTATCGACTCGGCATGCGTCCTCGCTCCCAAGACCCACGGGAGGCTCGGATACTACGCGCCCCACTGCGGCCATGCAACACAAGTGCTGGGGCGGCCCGCGCGGCGCGCACAAAAACGCGCCGCCCATCTGCCGTCCGGCAGTTGTCCGGCGCGCTTCAGACTCTGGCCATCGAGACGACGGCCACGCTCACCCGGGCTGCTACTGCTGGGTGCCGCTCAGCGCGAGGATGATGACCACAGCAATGCCGCCCCAAATGAGCCACGTCCACCAACTGCCACCAAACCAATTCCACATGATGTTACTCCGTCGACAGGGATACACTCGCTTGCGGCCCCCGCCGCGCCGGCGGAGAAACGGCCGCAACGAATTCTGGGGCGGTATTCTGGCGCGTTTCCGCAGGCCCGTCAATAGCCCAGGCGATGGGAAACAGATAACGGTTTGTCAAATACCCATTGCCATGAACGCCGGGTATGATCGCGCGCATGGCCGCGTCAAACTCCGGCAGCGCTCCGACGTTGTCCGTGGTCATTCCGGTCTTCAATGAGCGCGACAACCTCACGCCGCTGCTGGAGCGGCTGCGCGCCGCGCTGGCTGCCTGCGGCGAAAGACATGAGGTCGTGTTCGTGGACGACGGCAGCACGGACGAGACGGCGACATGCCTGCAGCAGCACGCCAGTGCGGACGAGCACATGCGACTACTACGCCTCTCGCGGAATTTTGGCCACCAGGCCGCGCTGTTCGCCGGATTGGAGCATGCCCGCGGCGCTGCGGTCATCACGCTGGACGGCGACTTGCAGCATCCGCCCGAGCTCATTGGCCGACTCGTGCGGCACTGGCGCGCCGGCTACGAAATCGTGCAGGCCATCCGGCGTGAGCCCGCCGACCACAGCCCGCTGAAGCGGGCCGGGTCACGCTCGTTTTACTGGCTGCTTTCGGCGCTGACCCGCCTGAGCGTCACGCCGGGAGCCGCGGATTTCCGGTTGATGAGTCGGGACGCGGTGAACGCTTTCCTATCCTGCGGCGAACGTCGGCGGTGCAATCGCGCGCTGGTGCAGTGGATCGGTTTTACCTACATGGAGGTCTCGTACGAGGCCGAGCCACGGCATGCGGGACGCTCGAAGTACTCGTACCGCGCGATGCTGCGGCTGGCCGGAGACGCGATCTTCTCGTTCTCGACGTGGCCACTGCGGCTGGCCGGACTGGCCGGGGGATTGGTCTCACTGGGCGCTGCGGGGTACCTGCTATTCGTCCTCTGGGCGCGCCTGTTCACGAATTACACACAGCCCGGCTGGAGCTCGATCCTGGCCGCGGTGCTGATCCTCGGGGGCGTGGACCTGGTCGTGCTCTGGATTCTGGGCGAATACGTCGGACGCATGTACGAGGAAGTCAAGCAACGGCCGATCTACATCGTGCGCCCCCCCGCCCGTTCGTCCGCCGTGTCAAGTCAGCCGGACGAGAAGTGACCGGGCGTAGTCCGCGTCGCCGCAAAAGTCCTCCGGGAGCGGCGTAGCATCCAACGATTCGCAGCGGCGCCCTCGGGCATGCGCCGCCGCAGCAACCGCATCCGCCAGCCGTCGGCGGGAAGTGCCCCGATGGTTGACGGAGAGCTGGAGCACTCCGCCGGACTCGAGCAGCGGCAGCGCACCCGCCACCAGGCGCTCCAGGTCGTGCGCCAGGACGAAGGTCCGCTGCGAGCCCGGCACACGCGCAAATGTCGGTGGGTCCAGAATGACGAAGTCAAATCGGTGGGCCTGGCGGATGGCGCGACGGTAGTAGTCGAAGACATCAGAGCAGAAGAAGCGCTGCTGAGCGAGCGCCACGCCGTTCGCGGTCAGGTTGCGCTTGCCCCATTCCAGGAACCTCCTGGAGACGTCGACGCTGACGGTTTCACGTGCTCCGCCCAGCGCTGCCGCAGCCGTGAAGCCGCACGTGTAGGCGAAGGCGTTCAGGACGCGCCGGCCGGCGGTGAGCTGGCGCACGCGCAGACGGTTGAGGCGATGATCCAGAAACAGCCCGGTCAGGTAGCCGTCGAAGGGCCGCACCAGGAAGGTCACGCCGTGCTCGCGCACCGCCAGCTCGGGGGGCACCGGCGCGCCGATCCACGGTGTGGCGTCGCGGTGTTGCTGCTCGAGCGCGTGGGTGGCCCCGCTACGGTCCCTGGGATAGACCTTGCGATAGACGGCGGTTGCCCCCACACGCTCGGCGATGTGCGCACACACGGCGCGGACGAGGTCTTCGCTCAAGTTCAACTGGCCCTCGAATAGCTGGGCGATGAGCACGGGGCCCAGCTTTTCGATCACCAGGCCCGCGATTCCGTCGGCTGGGGCATGCACGAGTCGGGCCACGGTCGTGTCCGGGGCGGCCAGCAAGGTCGCGCGCCGCGCCAGCGCGGCATCGGCGACGTGGAGCCAGTCCTGTGGCGAGGTGGCGCTGTGCGCCGGCGCGCTGGCAGGCCGCGGTGAATGCCGGCGTTTCATTGGGTGGCCACGTCGACGACCTGGTAGTGCTTTTTGCCTTTGCGCAGGATGACGAAGCTGCCGGGCAGCAAGTCGGCCGGTGAGAGGGTGTAGTTCGCGTCGCGGACGGTCACGTTGTTGACCGACACGCCGCCGGCGACGACATCCTGGCGCGCCCGCCCGCGCGAAGGATACAGGCCGACCTCGGCCAGTATTCCCACCAGGCCGGCGGCCGGCGTCCCGAGGACGGCCGGTGCCAGACGCGTGCGCGGCGCTCCGTGGAACGCTTCCTGCAGCTCCTGCTCCGAGAGTTGGTGGTAGTCTGCGTCCTTGCTGAAGAGCACCGCCGTGGCCCGCTGTGCCCGGGCGAGCGCTGCGGGGCCGTGCACGATGCGCGTCACGTCCTCGGCCAGCCGCTTCTGGGCCGCACGCTGCTGCGGCGCGGAGACGACCGTCTCTGCAACCTCCCGGATCTCCTCCACCCGGAGCATTGTGAACGTGTACAAGTACTGGACGACGTCCTTGTCATCCGTGTTAAGCCAGAACTGGTAGAATTGATACGGACTCGTCCGGCGGGCGTCGAGCCACACATTGCCCTCTTCGGACTTGCCGAACTTCTTGCCATCGGCGCGCGTGACCAGCGGCGTCGTCAGGCCGAAAGCCTCGACGCCGCGCAGGCGACGGATCAAGTCGGCCCCCGACAGGATGTTGCCCCATTGGTCGCTGCCGCCCATCTGCAGGGTGCAGCCGTAGCGGTCGTAGAGTTCCAGGAAGTCGTACGCCTGCAGCAGCATGTACGTGAACTCGGTGTACGAGATGCCGTGCTCGCGCTCTTCCAGACGCATGCGGACCGAGTCCCGCACGATCATCTGGTTGACCGAGAAGTGCTTGCCGATATCACGCAGGAAGTCCACCAGGTTGAGCCGGCACAGCCAGTCGGCGTTGTTGACGAGAACGGCCCCCGCGCCGCTGAAATCCAGGAAGCGCTCGACCTGGCGGCGAATGCCGGCGAGATTGAGCTCGAGCTGCTCCGGGGTCAGCAGCGTGCGCTCGGCCTCGCGCCCGCTGGGGTCGCCGATCAATCCGGTGCCGCCGCCGACCACGGCGATGGGCCGGTGTCCCGCCTGCTGAAAGCGCTGGAGCGTGGTCAATTGCGAGAGGCTCCCGACGTGCAGGCTGTCGGCCGTCGGGTCAAAGCCGATGTACCCGACCCGCCTTCCCTGCCGCAACGCGTCGGCCAGCGCCGGTGAAGATAGCTGGTGGATCAGCCCGCGACGCTCAAGCTCCGCAAAGAAGTCGGTGTTCATATCGGCTAGGTGCCGCAGCTCTGCGGCACAAGACTAAGGCGCCACCGGGAAGAAACGGCCCCTACCCCGGCCGAGGCCGATCGTCCCGGTGGCACCCGCGGTGCGTACAGCGAGCACGGTCGCGTGCTACATGCTCATTTCAGGCGGAACCGGCCGCGCCCGACCTTGGCGACGTTCTTCAACTCCGTCAGGGCAATGCCGACACTCTTGGCCAGCGTCCGGTTCTTCGTCTTGTAGCCAGCGGCGAGCACGCCCGCGGTGATGTCCTTGACGGCCATCACACCGCTGCCCGTCAAGACGTCCAGGACATAGGACTTCAAGGAGCCGGGCCGCGGCCCGCGACCGCGACCGCGACCACCGCCCGCCTTACGTCCGGGAGGCCGCCCGGGGCCACGGCCGGCCCGGGGGAGCGCCCCCGGCGAACCCATGACCGCCAGGGCGTTCTCGACCGCGTGGATCTGCGCATCGAGCGCGCCGCGCTGGGCCCGCAGCTCCCCATGATAGCCCCGCAAGCTGCGGATGGCTCCGCTGATGCCGGTCGCCCAACCGCGGCGCATCATCCGCCGCTTGCCGAGCCTCTTCCTCGCAACCGCCTTGCGGCGTTTTCTCCTGGGCATTGCATGTCTCCATCTGTGTTATTGGAACGTGAGTCACCGGCGACCGCAGTACCCAACCGGCAACACTAGTGCTTGGTTTAGACGCTAACGCGGGTGCTGTCAAGGGGTGGACTTGATTTCTACACTGAGACTTGCGGGGCGGGGTGTTCAGAGCTGCAATCAGAACCCCTCTCCGCGCGGGGAGAAGGTAGGGCGCGGGGCGAATTCCGCGTAGCTCGGTGCTCGCCCGACCCCTTCCGGAGAGGGGGGCGGTCTGGGGCGCCACCTTAGAAGGACAGGTCCGGATCGTCAGATACCGGCAAAGCGGCCTGGCCGCCCGACCCGATGATCGGTGCCAGGACATCGCGCAGTTGCTCGGGACGGAACGGTTTGCGCACGTAGCCCCGCGCCCCGGCGGCGAGCAGCTCACGGATCCGCGGCTCGCTCCCTTCGGTGGACGCAATGATGACGGGAATTCCACAGAGCCGCTTGTCGTCGTGCATGCGCGTCAGCAAGCGGATACCGTTCATCAGCGGCATGTTGATATCCAACAGGATCACGCTGACGGGGTGTTCCGCCATCCGCGCCAGGGCCTCGATTCCATTGGAGGCTTCAAAGACCTCGCCAATGTTCAGCCCGCTGATGGCCAAGGTGCGCTTGATCATGCCACGCATGGTCTCGGAGTCGTCTACAACCAGTATGTTGGCAGGCATACGGATGTCCCCTACGGCTTGGCGAATAACGTTCGCACCGATCTCAACTCCCCGACCGCTTCCGCTCCGACGCTCTCGAGGTCCGACTCCGTCAGACCGTGCCGCGCGAGCGCCGCGACACTGGCGCGGTACGAGAGGCCGTCGTCGCCCCCACCCACGCCGAGCAGCAGGGCGACCGAATCCGCCAGATGCACCGCGTCGACGACCGGATTGGGCACCGCCATCTCCTCCGGCTCGTGATGGTAGCGGATGCAGTCCACCAGGGACTGGGGCAGCTTCCACGTTTCCGCCAGCCGCGCCCCGACCTCCGCGTGCGTATGGCCCAGCACCTGCCGCTCCACCTCGCAGAACGATGCCCGCTCTTCTGTGACACGCCGCACGATCTCCGCGTACTCGCACCGCACGAATTCGTTCAAGGCCACTTTGCCGCAGTCGTGCAGTAGCCCGGCCGTGAAAAGCAGCCCCGTCTGCGGCAGTTGCATCCGCCGCGCGAAGACGCGCGCCGCGAGCGCCACCGTGACGGAATGCATCCACAGCGCACCGGCCGGCAGGCCGTAGCCCTCCTGCGACCCGCCCAGTATCGTGCGCGCGTGGGCCGCGATGGCCAATTGAAAGACTTTGGTGGTCCCGAGCATGCGCACGGCGTCGTCCAGCGACTCGACCGCGCGCGCCACGCCGTAGTAGGCGGAGTTGCACAGCCGCAGGAGCTCGGCGGTCAAGGCCTGGTCGTAGCGGATCGCCTCGACAATCTGCGGCAACGTGCTGTGGGGATCGCTGACCACGCGGACCAGGTACAGGACCGTGTCCCGCACGTGCGGCAGGGTGGGTATGCGTTGGATGATCTCGTCCAGCATCAAGGCCGTCACAGAGGCACCTCCTGGTTCCGCGACCGGATAGTGACTGCGCCCGTCGCGACGTCTAACTTCAGCGTCCGGCTGATCGCCCCTCCCACATTCTCAGCGTTGATCATCACGCCGTTCTTCCAGAAGATCTTGCGCAGCGCCAGGTAGTTCCGCTTCCCGATATTGAATGTGCCGTTGTCGTCAAGCAGTTGCGAGCCGCCGGCAATCTTGATGACCAGGCGGCTCTTGACCGCCCCCAGCTCGTAGGTCGCCCGGAACAGCCGGGGCACGCCCGTATCGCAGAACATCGCGGGACTGGTGCGCGCCCGTTCCGGCGAGAGCTCGGACGTCGGCAGCATATAGTGCAGCATCCCGCCCACACGCACCACTGGGTCCCAGATCGTTACGCCGATGCAACTGCCGAGCGAGTAGGTGATCAGCGTAACGTCCGGATCCGCCGCCACGGCCAGATCGGCGATGTCGACGACCACGGTGGGCATCAGCGTCCTCGTCCGTGTACAACGGATATCACCGGGACCATTCGTTCCCCGCGGCGGGCCCACGCGGTGCGGGTCCCGCCGCCGGCGGCGCCGAGCGATGGGGGCGTGACTGCCCGGTCCCGGGGCGTCTGCACCCCGCCTGTGCGTCCGCGCCCCGGTCCTGGCTCACACCGTCTCCGCGGCGGCCGTCACCTCTTCCAGCGCCGCGATTAGCTCTGCCGAATGAAGGACCTTATCAATGTCGAGCAGGATCTTGACGTCGTCCTTGACCTTGCCCATGCCCATGATGAACGTGGTGTCGACCGAAGCTCCGAGGGGCGGCGGCGGGTCGATCTGGCTGGCGTCGATGTCCAGGACTTCCTGCACCGTGTCCACGATGATGCCGACCAGCGAACCCACGTCGACGACGACGATGCACGTCTGCTCCGTGTACTCCGTCGACTCCAGCCCGAACTTCAGGCGCAGGTCGATGACGGGAATCACCTTGCCGCGCAGATTGATGACGCCCTTCACGAACGCGGGCATCTGCGGGATCGAAGTGATGTCCATGATCCCGATGATCTCCCGCACCTTCAGGATCTCCAGGCCGTACTCCTCGGAGTCCAGGCTGAACGTCAGGTACTTCCCGCCCTCGTTGGTCGTCCGCAACCCGCGGCTTTTTTCAGTCTGAACGGCTTGCATGATTGACACTCCTATGCAGGCGCGGCGACCAGCTCGGCCGGACACGCAGCACCGTCTTCCCTAGAGGTTTCCCGTGCTGAAATCGATGACAAGGAGGAGCCGTCGTTCGGCTCCGCGCCCCGGACCGGTTCCGCCGGCCCGCGGTCGGCCGGCGGGCCGGCCTGGCAATACGTCGTGCTGCGCTGCCGCTTGTACAGCGCCAGGAGGCCGGTCGGTTCGAGGATCAAGCCGACCCGGCCGTCGCCGAGAATCGCGGCCCCCGAGACGCCGTGCACCTGCTTGAACCGATCGCCCAGCGTCTTGATCACGACTTGCTGCTGGCCGATCAGCTCGTCGACCACCAGCGCGATCTTCTGCCCTTCGCACTGCACGATGACCGCGAGGTTGTTGCACGGGTCGATGGACGTTCCGTACCCGAACAAGGCCCGCAACTGAATCAGCGGACACAGCTCGCCGCGCACCTGAAGCATCGCCCCGCGCCGCTGCACGGTCGTGATCTGCCGCTGCTCCGGGCGCAGCGACTGCTCGATCAGGATCGTCGGGATGATCATCCGCTCTTCACCCACGCGCACCAGCATCCCGTCGATGATCGCCAGCGTGAGCGGCAGGCGGATTTGAAAGATGCTGCCGCGGCCTTTCTCCGACTGGATGTCGATCTTGCCGCGCAACTGCTCCACGTTCCGCCGCACCACGTCCATGCCGACCCCGCGCCCCGAGATGTCGGTCACCTTCTCGGCGGTGGAGAACCCCGACTGCATAATCAGGCCGAAGACCTGCGCATCGGTGAGCTGGTCGTCCGGGCTGACGAGCCCGCGCTCGGTCCCCTTGGCCCGCAGCTTGTCCCGGTCGAGCCCGCGCCCATCGTCCCGGATCTCGATCACGATACTGTCGCCCTGATGGAACGCGTTGAGTGCGACCTGTCCCGTCTCCGGCTTGCCCGCGGCCCGCCGCTCGGAGGGCGCCTCGATGCCGTGATCGACCGCGTTGCGGACCAGGTGCACGAGCGGGTCCGACATCTGCTGGATCACATTCTTATCCAGCTCGGTCTCCTCCCCGTTGATGGTCAGCTCCACCAGCTTGCCGGCCTTGCGTCCCACGTCCCGCACCACGCGCCGCATCTTCTGGAACGTGTGCCCGATCGGCACCATCCGCATCGCCATCGCCGTCTCCTGGACGTCGCGGACGATCTTGGTCACCTGGGACACATTGCGATGCAGCTTCTCGTCGCCCAGCACGGCCTCGGCCAGACTCACCATCGACTGCGCGATGACCAGCTCGCCGACGGCATCCACCAGAATGTCCAGCTTGCGCGTGTCGACCCGGATCGACGGGTCCGTCACGGGAGTCCCCGCGCTCTGCCGCAGCAGCGCGCCCTCCACGGCCTTCGGCGTCGTGACGCCCTCGTCCACGAGGATTTCGCCCAGCCGGCGCGGGGGCGGCGGCTCTCTGGCCTGGATGTCGAGCGCCGTCTCCACGTCCGAACGGGCGGCTACGCCCTCGGCCACGAGAATCTCCCCCAGCCTGGGTCGCTCCTCCGCGTTGGGCGCGGGCCCGTCCCCCTGGGCGGCCTGACGGAGTCGCCCGATGATCGTCCCCACCGCCGGCTGCGGGCATGGGCCTCCGGTCGGCTCGGCCAGATACTGCCGGATGGCGCTGAGCTGCATTTTCAGCACGTCCACGCCGGCGAGAATCAGGTCCACGGTCCCGGCCGTGATGCGGACCTCGTTCTTGCGGCCCAGGTCGAGGATCGTCTCGATCTCGTGCGTGAGCCGGTTGATGTCGCGCAGATTGAGGAACCCGGCGATGCCTTTGATGGTGTGGAACGGCCGGAACAGCTCGTTGATCTTGGCGGTGTTCCCCGGCTCGGCCTCCACCTCCAGCAGCCCGGCCTCAATGGCATCCATGTGCTCGGTAGCTTCTTCGAGGAAGCCCTCGAGGTGCTCGCGCTCGCTGAGGTCCAGCATCAGCGGCTCGCTGGCGTACGACTCGCCGGCGGTTGCGCGGCCGGTCGGCGACACCGGCTCGCGGATGGGTGCGGCTGCGGCCCGCGGCTCGGGAGAGATCGGCGGCGGCGGGGGCCCGGTTGGCGGGCGCGCTGCAGGCGCGCGCGGTGCGCGGTCCGCGGGCTGTCCGTCAATGGCCTCGCCGATCTGTCCGATCAGCGCGTCGACGTCGGCGGGCTCGCCGCGATAGGCGCGCGCGATTACCTGGACGGCCTCCGAAACCAGCTCGATTCCCCGCTCGGGGCGCGCGGCCTCATCAAGAATGAGCCGCTCGAGCAACACGACCAAGCTCTGCGCCGCGCTTCCGAGCGCGGTGCTGACGACCTGCCCCCCGGTTGCCGAAGCGGCTTCGGCCAGGGTCTGACCCCACGAGTGCATGCGGGCCAGGCGGCCCAGGTCATTGCGTTCCGGTGGCGTCGAGATCGCGGCGAGCAGCCCGTCCACCGCCGCCCGTGCCGACGTTTTCATGGTTGCTTGATCCGACATAAGTCCGTCCTAAGCGAACTCGTGACACCCGGCACGGCCGGCAGGAGACGCGGCCCGCATCCGGCTCAGAAAGACCAGGGCCGCACGCCGGCCCGACGCACTGTCAGTGGGGTTATCGAACGGCCACGTTGCACGATTGAATAGGGTTTGGCGGGGGGGGTGAACCGTGGGTTCGGGATACCAGAATGAGTGCACGGGACGTGGCACGCCGGACAACAGACCCCGGTGTGTCGGCGGCGCGCCGTCGGGACCAGTGATCCATTGGCGCCCGATAAGTCCTGGTCCTAATACCAGCCGTGCGTGTACCCGGCCGCGTACAGCGCCACGACGTTCTCCGGCGGGCTTACGATCTGGACGTTGTGGCACGGCGCGAGAATGTAGCCCCCGCCCACACCGAGCAGAGCGAGATTCTCGAGCACTTCGCGGCGTACGTCGTCGACCGTCCCCAAGGCGAGCGTCCGCTGGTTGTCCATGCCGCCGTGGAAGACGACGCGCGCGCCAAAATCCCGCTTGAGGGCGGCGCGGTCCATGCCGGCACAACGCCACTGAACCGGGTTGAGGACATCCATCCCCATCTCAACCAGGTCTGGGATGATCTTGCGGATCGCGCCGTCGCTGTGGCAAAACGCGGCCACCCCCGCCTGGTGCGCGAGCTCCACCATCCGCTTCATCCGCGGCAGAAAGACGCTGCGAATCAGCCGCGGCGAGAACAGCAGGTCCTGTTGGGAGCCGAAGTCCTCGGCAATGTAGCTCAGATCCACCCGGCCGGGCAGTTGCCCGTAGATGCGGCGGGTCTGCTCGTAGGCCAGGTCGAACAGCTTGTCCAGGCAGTGGGCCACCAGGTCCGGCCGCAAGAGCAGATCGCGGTACGCCTGTTGCAGGCCGCGCAGCTCCGTGTAGGTCAGAAACGGCTCCGAGCCGCCGCCCTGGACCGGATAAGCGTCATGCCCCTGTACCTGCTCGCGCACTACCGTGTAATCGTAATCGTCGGCCGTCGGCCAGCGATAGTTACGCTCGATCTCTTCGAGCGACGAGTACCCGACCAGCGGGTGACCCACACACTCCCGATACACGCCGCCCTCGTGCGCGACCTCCGCGAATCGACAGCCGAACTCGTTGCAGGCGGCGCCGCGTGAAGGCCCCGTATAGCGCGGTGCGACCCACACGCGGGCGTCCACGTGTAGCCGGGCGTACATCTCCCACACATCCGCACAGCCCAGATACGCCAGCAGTCGCTGCGTGGCTTCCGGCGTGGCGGTGTAATCCATGGGCAGGCGGTCTGGCTTTGCCCGCTGCAGGACTGCCTGCCAGCGTTCCCGTGGCGTCATGCTGTCGACGGGCATGGCGGCATGTCTCCCTGAATGGCGATAGTGTACCGACGGTCGCGGGGGATCGCAGGGCGACAAACCCTTCAATGCGGGCATCGGGCGCGCCTTTGGCGCAGGTGGTAACGTCCTACCTAGTAGTGACTTACGGCAATCGTCACGCGGCTGTTGGGCGACGCTTGATTTCCCTCGACAACACGTCCTGCAACCCAATGAGGCAGTGGGCGCAGTGCGCTTACCGTACCCGTGTTGGGTCGCTCCTCAATTGGGTCAATAAATCGAGACCGTCGGCACGGGCGGAGGGAGCATGCGCGTGTCACTCATTCAACGCCCAGCGTTAATGGCCGTTTTGACCACCCTTCTCATGGCCTCCGCCTCCGCAACGGCGGGCACCATTGCCACCTTCGCCGATCCCGCTCCCGATGGCAGCACCCCGTTGTTTGAGCTGGCGGGCACGGCGTTCACTGGTGGCTGGTCCGATGCGAACCTCGACCTCCAAATGCCGGTCACCGGGAACATCTGGCAGGACGCTACATTCACCATGACGCCGTTGACGGTGGTCGGAGCGGGCCAGCTCAGCAGCGGGACGATTGAGTTTCACAAGAGCGTGGCGGATGGCGGTGGGCTGGCCTTGCAGATCGACTTCAGCGCCGCGTTTCTCGCCCCGTTTGGTTTCGGTGCGTCCGATATCTTCGTGGGGCAAACGGTTACCTTCTCCGGTCCAGGCATCCCGAGCGGGCTGACCGAAGAGACCTTCGCGTTCAGCTTTGCGAACCCGGTCTACACGGGGGACGGGTACACGTATACCGCGTCGTTTACGTCGTCCGCGGTCCCGGAACCGAGCAGCTTGCTGCTCCTCGCGCTGGGGCTGGTCAGGGTCTTTCGTCGACGCTAGGCGCACGTCCTGTACCGACACAAAGCCCACCGTTGGCCAGCGGTGGGCTTTTTTCATTTGGACACGCTGTTTACCGCGACCCGGCGCCGCGATATACGATGCTCTGTCGCGCAAGTCGCCGGGCTCCGCGCAGCGGAGACGCTCCGGGCCAGCCGCAAGCTCGCACGTGCGCGAGGGCAGCTACAGGAGAATCACCATGCGTCGCTGGGCTACATTGCTACCCCTGATCGTCGTCGCCGTCTTGCTCGCCGGTTGCACCGCCCCACAGCCTGTCACCACTCGCTCGCTGCTGGCGGAGATGACGGACCTGGCCGCCGTGGCTGAGTTCCCCAACCCGCCGTATACGTGCCGCCAGTTCTCCAGCTACGACCGCGCCTCAACGTCACCCGCCGACCAACAGACCTGGTTCGCCAACGCCGATGCCAACCAGTATCTGCGCGTCGAGGAGTGCGCTGGCCGCAAAGAGTACGTCATGATGGATGCGGCCGGGCCGGGTGCGATCGTGCGGATCTGGTCGGCCAACCCCAAGGGCACGTTGCGGATCTACCTCGACGGGCTCGAAACCCCCGCGCTGGAATTCCCGATGGCGGACTTTCTATGCGGCAAGGTCGCCGGCCTGCCCGAACCCATTGCTTGCCTGCGCAGCGCCGGTTGGAACTCCTATCTACCTATGCCGTATGCCAGGCACTGCAAGGTGACCAGCGACGAGGGCGGCTTCTACTACCACGTCAACTACCGCACGTACCCCACGGAAACTTCGGTGACCACGTTCTCCGCCGCCGAGCTCACCCAGCTTGGTGCCGAAGTCACCCGCGTTGCCGCCGCCCTTGCGGCCCCCCAGGACTGTGCCGTCCAGCTCGCGGAGCCCCGCGCCGCTGCGCAGCTCAAGCCGCCGCCGCCCGAAGGCTTCGATCTGCTCCCAGGGCGGTCGATGCCGTTTGAGATCAGCGGCGGCGGACCGCTGGCCATCGTCGACCTGCGCGCCAAGGTGACCGCGCGGGACGTCGAGCAGGCGCTGCGGCAGTTGCTGCTCACGATGGAGTTCGACGGGCATCAGACCGTCGTGTGCCCGCTGGGCGATTTCTTCGGCGCCGGCCCCGGACTGCACCCCTACGTCTCCCTGCCGCTGGGCATCGCCGCCGACGGCGAGATGTGGAGCCACTGGGTCATGCCGTTCCGCCAGTCCGCCCGGATCGACATTCACAATCTCGGTTCCGAGCCGGCGCGGGTTGCGCTGCGCGTCACGCCGGGGCAGTACCGTTGGACGAGCCGCTCCATGCACTTCCACGCGGGCTGGCGCATCGGCAAAGACGTCCCCACCCGGCCGTTCCAGGACTGGAACTACGCTGCGGTGCACGGCAAAGGCGTATTCGCCGGAGCCGCCTTTTCCATTGCTAACCCAACCAGGAAATGGTGGGGCGAAGGCGATGAGAAGATTTACGTTGATGGCGAGAAGTTCCCCAGCCACTTCGGCACCGGCACCGAAGACTACTACTGCTACGCGTGGGGCAGCCCCGAGACTTACACCCACGCCTACCACAACCAGCCGCGCTGTGACGGCCCCGGAAACTACGGCTGGACCGCGGTCAACCGCTGGCACATTATGGACCGCATACCGTTCCGGCACGATTTTCGCTTCGACATGGAGCTGTGGCACTGGTGGGAGGGCCGCCTGCCGGAGATGTCCGTCGTGACGTACTGGTACGCGCGCCCCGGCGCCACGACCAACCGCACTACGCCGGTGCCGGCCGACCTGCGCCTGGCCACGCTGCCGCCGTACGTCGCTCCGCGTGTCGCCGGCGCCATCGAAGGCGAGGAGATGGTCGTCGTCCAGCGGACGGGCGAGGTCGCGCCGCAGGACATTGATGGGTGCAGCAACGACCAGCATCTGTGGTGGCGTGGCGGTCACCCGGGCGACAAGCTGGTGCTGAACTTCGCGGTTCCCACGACCGGCAAGTACCGCGTCTACGGCCGGTTCGTGAAGGCTGGAGACTATGGAATCGTGCAGCTTGCGGTGAACGGTCAGAAGGCGGGTGACCCGCTCGATTTCTACAACGTGGGCGTCGCGGTCGCAAAGGAGATCCTGCTCGGGGTGTTCGAACTGCCCGCCGGCGACGACCAGCTCAGCGTGGACATCGTCGGGGCCAACGCGCAGGCGATCCAGCAATACATGTTCGGCCTCGACTACCTGCGGCTGGTGCCGGCCGAGTAGCCGGCGCGGATGCACTCTCGGTCACGGTGGGCGCACAGTGCGGCTCGTCGGCGGTGGGTTCATCCAGAGCAACCCCCGCTCCGCAAAGACGGGCGGCGTGACCGGCAGCAGCAAAGCGCGCAGGTCGGGCGGCGCGTTCAGCAGCAGAAACGTCGGCACGCCGCTGTTTTGCGGGAACGGAGCGGCGGCGAGCCGCCGGGCCAACGCGAGGTCGGCCGCGGTGGCGGGTGTGGCCCGGTCCACCAGGGGGTAATTCGTGAGGAGGAGAAACAACACGGTCGCCAAGCCAGGGCCGCGACAAAGCCATCGGCCGGGCGTCCGCCATGCCGCCGCATACGGGCCGGCCACCCCGAGCCCGGCCAGGAGCGCGAGCCCGGCCAAGCCCGGAATTGTGAACGTCAGGTTGTCAAACGGGTGATGCCAAAGACAGAAGATCAAGTTGCCCATGAACAGCCCGGCTCCGAGGAGCACCCATCCCCAGTGCCGGCGCGCGAACACGATGCCCGCGAGCGCGAGCAAGACGCCCGGCAATCCGAGGCTCGGGCCCACCCCGGCCGACTGATCCATGATGCTCTTGGGCGGAGCATCGTACAAACCCGCCACGCCGCTGAGCAGGCGGGCCTACCGTATCGCCGTGGATTGGGTGTGCTCCCACGTGAATCCCGTGTGCTTCGTCCACACGACGCCCAGGCTGTAGCACAGCGCCTGCCAGCAATGCCGTCAGCCGGGCTGCTCATCCACCGGTGGCGTCACGCCGAGAATTTGGTCACGCAACGCGTCGTCCCGCGCGTACAAGCACTCCGGGGACTCGCGCACGGCCACAAAGCTCGCCGAGAACAGCAGCGGCGCCAGGAAGACCAGCAGTGCGACACCCAGCCTGGCGATGCTTAGCCGCACTCGTTTGCGAACCGCGATCCACGCCAGGAGGAAGCTGGGCAGCACCAGCAGCTCGGCAGGACGGCCGGCCACGCATGCTCCGAGGGTGAGCGCCGCCAGATCCAACCATCGGGACCGATCGCTCTCGACCCATCGCACGGTGGCGTACTCTACATGGCGGGGGCAAAGAAAACAATTCGGTGGGCGGCGGGCGTCTCACCGTTGCATCGTGTCGCGTGCGCGCGACCAGTGGCGGTGAAAGTGATTGTCGCCAAACGGGTTCCGCAGACCACCGTGGTGTTTACCAAGAACAACGGCTGTTTCGTGTATTCGACGCAAGTTTTCCTGACAAACCGCCGAAGCGCGTCTATACTGATTAACGTCCGAGTGGTGCGCGGTACGCACAGGTTTCCCCCCGGCCTGTCGGCCCCCCACTCGGACTTGTTGTCTGGCCCCTCGGCCTAAGACCGACCCACCTCATGTGACCGTCAAGCACGCCCGCGCTGATCGCACTCGGCCCGGCGCATCGCGTATACTGCCCGTTTCAGCCAGTTTGTGAGGTTGAGCCATGGAAGTGATGCTGGATGGGAACTCGCTCTCGATTGAGCAGATCGTCGCCGTCGCCCGCGACGGGGCCAGGGTCGCCGTATCCAAGGAGGCCCGTGCCAAGGTTCAGCGCTCGCGCGACTTTCTTGAAAAGTGCGTCGCTGACGGCAGCGCGATTTATGGCGTGACCACGGGCATCGGCGAGCTCGCGCGCGTCCGCATTTCGCCCGAGCAAAGCGCCGAACTGAGCCGGCGCATCGTCTACAGCCATTCCGCCGGCACCGGCGATCCTTTCCCGCCGGACGCCGTGCGGGCTGCGATGCTGCTGCGCGCCAACGTACTGGCCCGAGCGGCCTCCGGCGTGCGGGTCAGCTTGCTGGACACGGTCATCGACATGATCAACAAGGGGGTCATCCCGTACATCAATGAAAAGGGCTCGCTCGGCGTCAGCGGCGATCTGTCGCCGCTGTCACAGTTCGCCGAAGTCGCCATCGGCGAAGGCCGCGCGTTCTACAAGGGCGAGCGGATGTCCGGTGCGGATGCGATGCGGAAAGCCGGCGTCAAGCCCACTGACTTGACGTTCAAGGAGGGGCTGGGGCTCATCAACGGGTCGCAGATGATGACGGCTGGAGCGGCGCTGCTCGTCTTCGACGCCGAGCGGATCCTGAAGAACGCCGTCATCGCCGCGGCTATGACCCTGGATGCGCTCCGCGCCGTCGAGCGCGCCTTTGACCCGATCGTGCACCGCGCCCGGCCATACCCCGGCCAGAACGCCATCGCCGCCAACCTCCGGCGGCTGTTTGCCGGCAGCCAGATCATGGCCGACAGGACCGGCAGAGTGCAGGACGGCTACAGCCTGCGCTGCACGCCGCAGGCGCTCGGGCCGTCGTTCGACACGCTCGAGCACGTCCGGCGGATCGTCAACATCGAGGTCAACTCGGCGGCCGACAACCCGTTGTTCTTCCCGGACGAGCAGCAGTACTTCGCGGCGGGGAACTTTCACGGTCAGCCGGTCGGCATGGTGATGGATTTTTTGTGCATCGCGCTGTCCGAAGCGGCCGACTTGTCCGAGCGCCACACGAACCGCCTGCTCAACCCGGTGCTTTCGGGCCTGCCCGACTTCCTGGTCGAAGGCAAGGGGCTGAACTCCGGCCTGATGGTCGCCCAGTACACGGCGGCCGCCCTCGTGTCCGAGAACAAGGTGCTGTCCCACCCCGCGAGCGTCGACTCGATCAGCGTGTCGGCCGACCAGGAGGACCACGTCAGCATGGGGCCGATCGCAGTCCGCAAGTGCGGCGAGATTCTGCGGAACGTGCGGGCCGTGCTCGCCATCGAGATGATGTGTGCCGCGCAGGCGTTCGATTTCCACAAGGGCAAGCGCCCGGGCAAAGGCACGGCGATCGCGTACGACCTGATCCGCACCAAGGTGCCGTTCCTCAAGGACGACCGCGTCCTGTACCCGGACATCGAGGAGATCCGGCAACTGATCGAGTCGAGCACGATACTGGACGCGATTGAGGCCGAGCTTGGGCCCTTGCTGCTGGCGCGCGACATGCACGACCTGCCGCGGCCGAATCTCGTGTGCTGACACGAAGGCCGCGTCGTCCCCGGCCCGGCGATTCGTTCTGGCCCGCGACCTAGCGCCGCCGCCTGACGACGGCCAGACCGACTAGCGCCAACATGCTCCACGTGCCCGGCTCGGGGATGAATACCCCGACGATCGCCTCGACTTCGGTTCCTCCGCCGACCGGGATCATTTTCGTCTCGATGTAGACCCGGCCGTCTTCCGCCAGGCAGAGGCCCGGTCCGATCGTGGTACTGGCCTGGAAGTCAGTCACCTGGAAATCGGCCGTGCCGTCGCCGTTGACGTCGATCTGGTCGCCGGTCTGCAGGAGCTGGACTGAGCTGCCCAGGGTGGGTCCGTCTCCGAAGAACAGGTGCTCGTCAGTCGACGTGCCCCACATGTGGACGACTTGGTCAAGGTTATTGATGCTCGCCGCCCGCAGGGCATAGCCGGTCAGCAGCGTGTGGCCGTCGAGCGTGTCGCCCTCGCGCACTTCGATCACATTGTTGTACGCCACGAATTCGTCGGTGGCCGCGCTACCGTCCGTGTCGCCCGTGAAGATGTAGTTGCCCGCGTTGTTGACGCCGACAATGTCGAAAGTCGACCAGTTGTCGCCCTGGCCGGTCGGGCTGCCCTCCTGCGCGACGAAGCCGCCGTCTAGGTACACGTGCTCGTTCAGCGTCACGTCCATGTCGAGCACGTGAATGTGGTGCGCGTCGTTATCGGAGATCCAGAAGTCGAAGTTGCTGGCGGAGGTCTTGACGGTCTTGCCTTCGATCACGTCCCCGCCGCCGAGCACCCGCGTGATCGTCGCCGGGTTCGACGGGTTGGTCGACTTGAACAGGTGTCGGTTCGTGGAGGTCGAGCTGCCCTGCGTCGGGGTCGACCCGCCGACCCAATACGCCGTCCCGTTGGGGAGCATCGCCGGTCGGCTGTTGAACGAGCTGTACAGCCCGGGCAGCGGCGGAATCGGATCGCCCTTTTGCAGCAGCGTCCCGAAGTTCGTGTATACCGCGTCGTTGCCGTTGACCGCCGGGCTGTAGATGAAGCCGCCGGTGTTGCTCACGCCCATGCTGCTCTCGCCGCCGGTCAGCACATCGGGCAGCGCATCGTTCGAGAAGAATACCGAGCCGGCGTCCCACCAGATGAACCGCTGGTTATCCGCCAGCGAGCCGACGAACCCGACCCGCCCGTTGCCGTCGGTGAAGGGCGAATTCAGCGTCGACACGGTGGAGGGGCCGACCGTGTCGCCGACCTGGACGACCACCACCGCCGGGATCACGTCCGCGTAAGCGAGTCCGACGGCGCAACCCACCACCATGAGTCCCACGTAACGAAGTAGTTTCGTAGCTTTCACAGCTTCCGTCCTCCTCACCCCCGGGGTCCCAAACATACCTTGAGGCACTATGTTAGCTGAGTGACGGACTTCCGTCAAGCGCCCTTTGGCCAGTCTAATGCTTGTGCAGCAGCGCCAGCACCTCGGCCCGCGTGCCCTGGTTGGTGTGCATGATCCCGCGTAGGGCGGACGTGACCATCACGCTGCCGGACTTCTTCACGCCCCGGCAGGTCATGCACGTGTGGACCGCTTCAATCACGACCGCGCAGCCGCGGACGTTGAGCTTCTGGGCGAGCACGTCCGCGACCTGCGACGTGAGCCGTTCCTGCACCTGGGGACGCAGCGCGAACGCGTCCACCAGCCGCGCCAGCTTGGACAGCCCCAGCACCTTCCCACCGGGGATGTACGCGATGTGGGCCTTTCCCTCGAACGGCATCAGGTGATGCTCGCACATGCTGTGGAACGGGATGTCCCGCAGCACGACCATCTCGTGATGCCCCTCGTCGAACATCGCCTGCAAGTGCTCTTCCGGGTCCTGGTGTAAACCGGAGAACAGCTCGCAGTACATGCGGGCCACGCGGGCCGGCGTCTGCCGCAACCCCTCGCGCTCGGGATCTTCCCCGATGGCGAGCAAAATCTCGCGCACCGCCCGCTCAATCCGGTCCACATCAACTTCGGATTTGACTTTCCGTTTCGATCGCCGCATGGCAGGAACCCGTATCCGGCGTCACGCGCCGCGGAGGCGGAGGAACTCGATCAGGAGCCGGACGCCAAAGCCGGTCGCGCCCTTGCCGCTCGGGCCTTTGCCGTTCTCGTCGGTCGCCACGGCGGCGATGTCCAGGTGCGCCCACGGCAGTTCTTCCTTGACGAACTCCTTCAGGAACATGCCGCCCACGATCGCTTGCGCGTCGCGCTTGCCGGCGGAGTTCTTGAGGTCCGCCTCCTGGCTCTTGATGAGCTCCTTGTAGTCGTCCCAGAGCGGCAGCCGCCACAGGCGCTCGTGCGTGAGCCGGCCCGCCTCGCCCAAATCGCCCGCGAGCTCGTCGTCATTGCTCATCAGACCGGCCGCCGCGTTGCCCAGCGCGACCCCGATCCCGCCGGTCAGCGTAGCAACGTCGATGAGGGCCGTCGGTTTGAGCTGCTTCTGCGCGTAGGTCAGCGCGTCCGCCAACACCAGCCGGCCTTCCGCATCGGTACTGACCACCTCGACCGTTTTGCCGCTCAGCATCCGAATGATGTCGCCGGGGCGGTACGCGCGGTCGGAAATCGCGTTCTCCGCGGCGGCGACCAGACCCGTGAGGTTGCACTTCAGCTTGAGCTCGGCCGCGGCCTTCAGCACCGCGAGCACGACCGCCCCGCCGCACTTGTCGAACTTCAGGCCCTCCAAACCGGCGGCCGGTTTGATCGAGTAGCCGCCGGTGTCGAAGGTAATGGCCTTGCCGACCAGGACGGTCCGGGCCCGTGAGTGACGGCCGCCGCGATAATCGAGCTGGATCAGGCACGCGGGGTGTGCGGCGCCTTGCCCCACCGCGAGCAACCCGTTCAGGCCCATCTTCTTGAGCTGCCGCGCGTCGAAGACGGTGCAACCCAGCTTCGCGCGGCGCGCCAGGGAGCGGGCCTCGTGGGTCAACGTCTCCGGATTGATGACGTTGGCCGGTTCGTGGGCCAACCGACGCGCGTAGTTCACCGCCTCCGCCACCATGAGCGCCGCGCGCACCTCCGGCATGACCTGATCCACGTGCCCGGGCTCGCGCGACCGCACCTGCACCCGCACCTTCGGCGGGACCTTCTCGTCGGGCTCCTTGTATCCGGCGAACCGGAAACCCGCTAGCGCCATCCCGGTCGCCCACTCGACCGCCGCGTGCTCCACGCCGCTGCTCGTCAGACCGTCAATCCACAACGACGCGCTGGTGAGGCGTTCGCTGATGATCCACCGCGCCGCGAGCCCGGCCGCACGCCGGATCTCGCGGGCGTTCGCTTTCTTGGCGTCACCGAGACCCACGACGAGGATGCGCCGGCACGCGCCGCCGCGCGTCGTGTGCATCACGTGCCCCACCTCGTCCCGCAAGGCGCGGACGGAGAGCAGCTCGGAGACGGCGTCGTCGCAGAGCTTGTCGACGTGGGTCACGAGTTCCAGGGGCGGCTGCGGTTTGGCGAGCAGCGGCACGAGCAGCACATCGCCGGTGAGCGGGCCCTTGCCGCCGGCCGCAAACACGAACTCAGTTCCGTTGCGCGTCATAGTGGTCCTCATCCTCGGTCGGGTTACCGGCGCACTGGCCGGCTCGGATACGCCACGGATCAAAGAGCGTACCACGTGGCAGGCCACCGGAAAAGGTATCCGTCCCGGTCAGGGAAACTGGATCAGAGCAGCTCGTCGGGACGGTCGACCACCCGTTGGGCCCCGGCCGCCTCCAGGTCGGCCCGCGACCGGAAACCCCAGGCCACCCCAATCGCGACCGCACCCGCCGCCCGTGCGGTCTCCACGTCCGTCGGTGTGTCGCCCACGACCCACGTCTCCGCCGGCGGTATGGCCAGCTCCGCGCAAATCCGGCGCACGTAGTGCGGTGAGGGCTTGCGCAGCTCTTCCTCGATGTAGCCGTAAATGGCTGTGAAGCAGGCATCCGGCCAGAAAGTCTCGACGACCCGCAGCGTCAGCTCATGGGGCTTGTTCGAGAGGACGGCCAGCTTAATTCCTCGCGTGCGGATGCGGTCAACGAGTTGTGGCACGCCGGGATAGGGCCGGGTATAGCGCATCGCCCGGGCGCGGTAGACAGCGCGGGCGAGCTCGGCCAGGCGCTGGACCAGGTGGGGTTGCGCGGCGCCGACTGCCCGCTCGCAGAGCCGGGGGATACCCTCGCCAACCAGGTAGCGGTAGCTTGGGACCGGGTGCGTGGGCAGCCCCAGGAGCTCGAGGCACTCGTTAAGCGACTCGCCCACATCGCGGAGCGAGTCGACCAGGGTTCCATCGAGATCAAAGATGCATGCGCGCGGCGTCGGGAGCGGTTCCGACATTTCTGCCCACGGGCCTCCAAGCTGCAACCGTTCCGTTAAACTACCTTATAATACCGATGAACGGAAGATCATCCGTCGCCCGTGCCGGGCGATCGGAGCAATGGAGTTGTGCGCATGCTATCCCGTATCGTTGCTTCCCCCATAATGGCCGCTCTTTTGCTCATCGGTGGGACTGCGGTGGCCCCCGGCCAGAGCGACCCCACGCGCCCAAGCTACAGCCGCTTGCTCAACATCGACGCGCTGCTGGAGGCACATGCCCGCACACTGGCGCGGCGGTACAACCTGAGCGAAGAACAGGAGCGGTACACGCAGGCCTTCCTGCGCGAGAAGGCCAACGCCTTCCTGGATAAGCATCGCGAGGAGCTGTTCGACCTAATTGACCGACTGGTCGAGGTGCGGGCCGGCGGGGACATGGAGCAGCAGGAACTGATCGCGTGGGGCAAGCAGGCCCTGCCGCTTTACGAAGAGGCCAAGACCCTCATTGTTCAGGGGAACAACGACTGGCGCGGAATCCTCAGCGAGGAGCAGCGCAAGACGCACGACGAAGATCTCCAGGAGATGTACGCCGGGTTCGTCACGACCGAGGACCAACTCCAGCGCATCGTTTCCGGCCAGATGACGCTGGACGAATTCCGCAAGGGACCCGCACGACAAGTCCCACGCCCCGCGCAGGAGCTCAGACCGGCCGCATCCCCGCAGGCCCAGGCCGGCGTCACACCCGAGCGCGACCCGCGACCCACTCCCCCGTCCGCGCCAGGGCAACGGTCGACGGCGTACGACTCTGGCGCAGGGGCCAACGCGCGCTCATCGCAGGCGCCCACGGGCGGCACTGCCGTCGGGTCGCCCGGCGGTCAGCGAGGACGAGGCCGCGCCGGCGCGACGCAGTCGCAGCCGGCGCGATCGGGCGCCGACTTCGAAAGCCAGTGGGAAGCTTATGTCCGCGAGTTCATTCAGCGGTACCAGCTTGATGAGGGGCAGACCGAGCGGGCGCAGTCGATTCTGAAGGACTGCCAGGATGCGGCGCAGCGCGTCGTTCAAAAGAACAAGGGCGAGATCGAGCAGTTGGATAAGAAGCTGCTGGGCCTCGCCGAATCCAAGGATGCGGACAAGCTCAAGGAGCTCAGCGAAATCAGCGCGCGGCGGACCAAGCTCCTGGAACCAATCAACGAGATCTTCGAGAAGCAGCTCAAGCCCCGGCTCGAAAAGCTGCCTACGCGGGCGCAGCGTCAGGCGGCGGAAGAGGCGGGCAAGCGCGCCCCGGTCACGCCGCCCACTCCTGGAAAACCCGGGCGGCCCGGCCCCCGGCCCCCGCCCCCGCAACCGCCTCAACCCCCTCAACCCCCGCCGCCGCAGGAGCAGCCCCCGCCCCCCGACCAGGAACCCCCGCCTCCACAGCAGGACACCGGGCCCTGAGTCGCACCGGCAGCCCCCCGCGTGTGAACTCCCGGCCGCTCCACAGCCGATACTGTGGTGAGAGGTTGGGCCTGGGTTAGAATGTGCGCGGCGCGGCGACAGGCTGCGACCGGCAGCGCAAGAAGGAGACATGCATGCGAACCTTGCTGAAGCGCAGCCGTCTGTGGGTGCTAAGTCTGGCAAGCGGCGCCGGCTTGCTGGCGCTCAGCGCTTGCGACCCAACGGTGCGCGATACGGTGCTTCAGGGCGTCGGAACGGCGGCCACGGGGCTGGTCAGCACCTTCATCCAGGCGTTCATCCAGTCACTCACACCAGAGGAGGCGCAGTCTCCGACAACGGTGAAGGCGATTCACGAGTACTCGCCGGAAGTTTTCACCTGACCGCGTGAGCGCTTCCTGACCGCGCGGCAGGCGCGCGCCGGAAGCCAGGTTGAATATCGGACTTTCGCTGGCCCGTCGGCTAGGGTTGCGGGCAACGCAACACCGCCCCACGGGTCAGTTTTTGCGCCTCACGCTGCACGGTTTCTTGCTGCAGAGATTCGCTCGGCAAACCGGTTCGCTGTTGAGGACGGGAAACGTGGGTGGGATGGCCGAGCCGAAGGCGCGGTTGTGGTCGGCCGCCTCGGGCCACAGCACGCCCGCGTTGCCGCACGCCGCCGTCACGCGTGCGCAAGATCGCCCATACGGTGCGAAGTTTCGCAAGAGACCCGCTGCAACGACGCGTCCCACGAAGCCGTATGTGCAGCTAACTCCATGCCGCGCCGATGGTTGCGATTACGAACCGCCGCGGCGCCGACGTGGCACGTTGCGTGCCCCAAACCAATCCATACATTAGCGGTTTTATCTCCGGGTATCCGGCGTAGCGCCAGGTGCGGCGCACGTCTCGCCGAAGGTCGGCGGCCGGCACGCACCTTGGGAGAGACAGAATGTCGGGCTCGTCACATGGCTCCGCGCACGCGGACACGTTGCCGGCGAAGATGCGCGCCGCGACCGGCGAATCGGTCTTCAACTGCTACCAGTGCGGCAAATGCACGGCCGGCTGTCCGCTCGCACAAGAAATGGACTACGCCCCGAACCAGATCATGCGCCTGCTGCAGCTCGGCTTCCCGGAACTCGAGGAGGAAGCCCTCAGGGCCTTCTCGCTCTGGCTGTGCCTGACGTGCGAGACCTGTGGGGCGCGCTGCCCGAAGGAGGTCGATTTGCCGCGGGTCATGGAGTACCTGCGGCAGGAGTCGCTCCGCCGCGGCCTCGTGCATCCGAAGGCCAAGGACATTCTCGCGTTTCACGAGGCCTTCCTCGCTTCGATTCGCCGCAACGGCCGGCTGCACGAGGTGGGGCTGATCTCCCTGTACAAGCTGAAGACCATGCACTTGCTTCAGGATGTCGCGGTGGCGCCGCAGCTCCTGCTGCGGGGCAAGCTCAAGCTGCTGCCGCACAAGATCGAGGGACGGGACGACATCAGCCGCATCTTCGACCGTACCAGGGAAGGCAAGGCGGAATAGACATGAGAATCGGGTTCTTCCCCGGGTGCTCGCTGGAAGGCTCGTCGCGGGAGTACAACGAGTCGTTGCAGGCGATCGCGCCACTGATCGGGCTGGAACTGGTCGAGGTGCCGGATTGGAACTGCTGCGGTGCCAGTGCGGCCCACAGCCTGAACCACAAGCTGGCGCTCGCCCTGCCGGCCCGCATCCTGGCCCTCGCCGAGCAGGCCGGCATGATGGAGCTGCTGGTTCCCTGCTCGGCGTGCTTCAGCCGGCTGGCCGCCACGCGCGAGGAGTTGATTCGCAACGAGACATTGCGGCACGAGATTGCGCGCGTCATCGAGCTGCCGTTCACGGGCCGCACCAAGGTGCTCAACGTGCTCGAAGTCCTCGCGTGCTGTGTGAAGGACGGGCTGGCGCAGAAGGTCCGCCGGCCATTCGCCCACAAGGTGGCGTGCTACTACGGCTGTTACCTGACGCGGCCGAAAGAGATCGGGACGTGCGCCCGGGCGGAAGACCCCCAAGAGATGGACGAGATTGTGAAGCTGGCCGGCGCGGAGCCGATTGACTGGGCGTTCAAGGTGGATTGCTGCGGGGCGGGCTTCTCGATCTCGCGCCTCGAGACGGTGGCCGAGCTGTCGGGGCGAATCGTGGAGGATGCCGCCCATCGCGGCGCCGAGGCGATCGTCGTCGCCTGCCCCATGTGCCACACCAATCTGGACCTGCGCCGCGGGGCGATCGAGCGCCATCGCCACGAGCGGTATTCGATCCCCGTGCTGTATGTGAGCCAGGTCCTCGGGCTGGCGCTGGGCCTCGGCAAGCGGGAATTGGGCCTCCATCGCCATGCGGTCCCCGTGCGTTTTGCTGAGCGTCCTGCCAGCCAACCGGCGGCACCGGAAGCAGTGTTGCAGGCCAGCGGCCAGAAGGATGACTAACCATGCCGCGGATCGGTGTGTTTATCTGTCACTGCGGGGAGAACATCGCCGGCACGGTGGACACGACCGCCGTCGTGCAGGCGAGCGCCGCGCTGCCCGGCGTCGTGCACAGCATCGACTACAAGTACATGTGCTCGGACCCCGGCCAGAACCTCATCAAAGAGGCCATTCGAGAGCAGCGCCTGACCGGCGTGGTGGTCGCCGCCTGCTCGCCGCGCATGCACGAGCCGACGTTCCGGCGGGCATGTGCCGAGGCGGGGCTGAACCCCTTCCTGTGCGAGATGTCCAACCTCCGCGAGCACTGCTCCTGGGTGCATCCGAAGGAGCCGGCGACAACGGAGAAGGCGATTGACTTGGTACGGATCCTCGTCGAGAAGGTCAAACGGAACCGGCCGCTCTTTCCGATCAACGTGCCGGTCACGAAGACGGCCCTGGTGCTCGGCGGCGGCATCGCCGGCATCCAGGCCAGCCTCGACATCGCCAACGCGGGGCACCAGGTCATCCTCGTCGAGCGCGATCCGTCGATCGGCGGACACATGGCCCAGCTTTCGGAGACCTTTCCGACCCTCGACTGCTCGCAGTGCATCCTGACGCCGCGCATGGTCGAGGTCGCCCAGCACCCGAACATCACGCTGTACACCTATTCCGAGCTGGAGAAGCTCGACGGCTTCATCGGCAACTTCAAAGCGACGATCCGCAAGAAGGCCCGCGGCATTGACGAGAAGCTGTGCACCGGCTGCGGCGTCTGCACGCAGAAGTGCCCGACGAAAAAAATCCCCAGCGAGTTCAACGACGGCCTGGGCATGCGGACCGCGATCTACATCCCGTTCCCGCAGGCCGTGCCGAACAAGCCGGTGATCGACCGCGCCCACTGCACCTACTATCGCACCGGCAAGTGCAAGCTGTGCGAGCGTTTTTGCCCGCCCAAGGCCCTGCGCTACGACCAGGAGGACGAGCTCATCGAAGTCGAGGTTGGTGCGGTCGTTATCGCGACCGGCTACGACGTGAAGCCGACCAGCTTCTTTCCCGAGTACGGCTACGGCAGGTACCAGGACGTGATTACGGGCCTGCAATTCGAGCGGCTTGCGTCGGCGTCCGGCCCGACGCTCGGCGCGATCAAGCGGCCGTCGGACGGCAAGACGCCGGAGACGGTTGTGTTCATCGCCTGCGCCGGCTCGCGCGATCCGGCCAAAGGGCTGAACTATTGCTCGAAGATTTGCTGCATGTACACCGCCAAGCACGCCATGCTCTACAAGCACAAGGTGCACAGCGGCAAGGCGTACGTGTTCTACATGGACATCCGCGCCGGCGGGAAGATGTACGAGGAGTTCGTCCGCCGGGCGATTGAGGAAGACGAGGTCAATTACGTCCGCGGGCGCGTCTCGCGCATCTACGAGCGTGACGGCAAGCTGATCGTCAAGGGCGTGGACACGCTGCTGAACGCCCGGCCGGTCGAGGTCCAGGCCGACATGGTCGTGCTCGCGACCGCGATGGTCGCGCACCACGACGCGGAAGAGCTGGCCCAGAAGCTGAAAGTCAGCTACGACGCGGACCACTTCCTCGCCGAGGCACACCCGAAGCTGCGGCCGGTCGAGATGAATACGGCGGGTATTTTCGTCGCCGGTGCGTGCCAGGCGCCGAAGGACATCCCGGAGACGGTGGCCCAGGCGTCCGGAGCGGCGAGCAAGGTGGCCGGCCTGTTCTCGAAGGACGAGCTGTCGCGCGAGCCGGTCGTCGCGGTGGTCAACCGCCTGGGACCGCCGCTGTGGTCGACCTGTGTTGGGTGCTTCCTGTGCGAGTCGGCCTGCCCGTACCAGGCGATCGAGCGCGAGGAGATCAAGACCCGCGACGGCAAGCTGATCAAGACGGTGGCGAAGGTGAACCAGGGCGTCTGCCAGGGCTGCGGCACGTGCGTCGCGCTGTGCCGCACAAAGTCCATCGACCTGCAAGGGTTCACGAACGAGCAGGTGTTTGCGGAGCTCGTGGCGCTGTGATGCAACCACCAAGACACAAAGACACGAAGACGATGAGATCAGCACGCGAATCATCCGCCGCTCTCTCTTCCATCTTCTTTGTGTCTTGGTGCCTTGGTGGTGATGTTTGATTCAGGAGGCGGTCGTGGCGGAGTTTGAGCCAAAGGTGATCGCGTTCGTGTGTAATTGGTGCACGTACGCCGGTGCGGATTTGACCGGCACCAGCCGGATCAAGTACGCCTCGAACGTGCGCATGGTCCGGCTGCCGTGCACCGGGCGCATCGATTTCATGCTGCTGTTGCAGGCGTTCGGGCAGGGCGCCGACGGGGTGATCGTGTCGGGGTGCCACCCCGGCGATTGCCACTACACGGCCGGCAACTTCCACGCCCGCCGCCGGTGGATTCTGTTCCGCCGACTGGTGGATTTCATGGGCGTAGACCTGCGGCGCGTGCACTTCTCGTGGGTGTCGGCGGCCGAGGGGGCCAAGTGGGCCGAGTTGGTCAACAGCGTGGTCGACGAGGTCCGCAAGCTCGGTCCGTACCAGGCTTTCCCGAAGCGGCTGAACGGAACTCTGAAGGCCCTTGAGGTCGCGTAATGGAAGCACTGCAAACGAAAGCACGGACGCTGCTGGAGAGCGGGACGGTCAAGGTCGTGATCGGCTATACCGCGGGCAGCGACGCGCAGCGGGCCCGGGCCCTCTTCGTGCGAAACCCGGAGCAGGCGCAGCAGCTCATCTGGGACGACCGTTGCCGCCACAACCTCGCCACCTACCTGAGCAAGCCGGAAGTCCGGGCGTTGGGCAAGCCGGCCCTGGTCGCCCGGACGGCGACGCTGCGGACGCTGCTGCAATACGCGGTCGAGAACCAGCTTGTGGACGAGGCCGTGCTCGCGCTCGCGGTGAACGATGGCCAGGTCGTCGAGCTGGGCAGTTTCGCCGCCATCGAGGAGTATCTGGCCAAGCAAACGCGCGGGCTGACGCCCGAGCAGCAGCAGGAGTTGGCGAAGATGGAGGCGTTGCCGCTGGAGGAGCGCTGGGCGTTCTGGGCCGCGGAGCTGGGACGCTGTGTCAAGTGCTACGCCTGTCGGGCGGCGTGCCCGCTGTGCTACTGCGATCGCTGCGTGGTCGAGGTGAACCAGCCGCAGTGGATCCCCGTGGCGTCGGATGCGCTGGGCAATCTGGAGTGGAACGTCGTGCGGGCGATGCACCTGGCGGGGCGCTGCGTCGATTGCGGTTCGTGTGCCGACGCGTGCCCGGAGAACATTCGCATCGACCTGCTCAACCGCGTGCTGGCCCAGGAGACGCTGGCGCACTTCGGGGCCGAGCCCGGCTATAGCACGCGCAAGGACTATGCCCTCGCAGCCTACAAGCCCGACGACAAGGAAGAGTTCATCCGGTAGCGTCGGCCCGCGGGCCGACGGGTGCCACTGCTCTAGAGCGGTGGCACGGGACACGTGAGACCATGAGCGAACGACGGTTCCTGGAAGAGAAGTCGCTCCCCGAGCTCTTCGCCAAGCTCACTGTGGCCGGCCACCGGATTCTCGCGCCGGTGCGCCAGGGTGCCACTGCTCTAGAGCAGTGCCACGCGGAGCGGGTCGAGTTCGAGGAAGTGACCACGCCGCAGAACGTCGCCACGGACTACATCCAGACGACCCGTCCGGCAAAGGGTGCGGTGTTCCCGCGCTACGAGGAGATGCTGCGGTTTAAGATCGGCGGCAAGGACGTGCAGGTCGAGGAGCTGAAGCCGGAGGCCCGGCCGACGGTGCTGTTCGGCGTGCACCCCTGCGACGCCGCCAGCTTCGCGACGCTGAAGGCCGTCTTTACGTGGGATTCGGGCGACGCGTACTTCGAGCCGAAGCTGGCCAGCACGACCGTGATCGGCCTGAGCTGCACGAAGGGCGACGACTATTGTTTCTGCACCTCGGTCGGCGGCGGCCCCGGCGACACGCGTGGCAGCGACATCCTGCTGACGCCGCTGGATGCGACGAAGTACCTGGCCGAGATTCTGACCGACAAGGGCAAGGCCGTTGTTGCGCTGGCGCCGGAGCTTTTCACGCCGGCCAACGGCCCATCCGAGCCCCGAGCGCAAGCGACGGGCCAGAAGGCCGCTGTGCTCGCGAAGATCGCCCCGCGCTTCGCGGCGGACAAGCTGTCCGCCAAGCTGCCCGCGCTGTTCCCCAAGAACGAAATCTGGCTCGAGCAGTCGCTCCGCTGCATCGGCTGCGGTGCGTGCGCGTTCGTCTGCCCGACCTGCTCGTGCTTCGACATCCAGGACGAGCGCTCGCGCTTCGCGGGCGTGCGGCTGCGCTGCTGGGACTCCTGCGGCTTCGGCCTGTTCACGCTGCACGCGTCCGGCCATAACCCGCGCGCCAAGCAGAGCGAGCGCTGGCGGCAACGCGTGATGCACAAGTTTTCGTATCAGCCCGAGCGGCTGGGTGTGCTCGGCTGTGTTGGCTGCGGACGCTGCTCGCGCGCCTGCCCGGCCGACATGGACCTCGGGGAGCACGTGAAATCGCTCGCGGAGATGAGCGTATGACCACAACAACCAGTCCCGCCGTGGGCACGCAGCGGAACCTCTACGTCCCGTACCGGATGCGCATCGCCAAGGTCACCGAAGAGGCCCCCGCCGTTCGCACCTTCCGGCTCGAATTCGTCGATGAGGCAGAAGGCCAGCAGTTCTCGTTCAAAGCCGGGCAGTTCGGCGAGTATTCCGTGTACGGCGAGGGCGAATCGACCTTCTGCATCGCCTCGCCGCCGACGCGGACCGGGTACATCGAATGCACGTTCCGGCAGGCCGGCCGCGTGACGTCGGCACTGGCCGACCGCGACGAGGGCGACATCATCGGCTTCCGCGGCCCGTATGGAAACACCTTTCCGATCGAGCAGTGGCACGGCCAGAAGCTGCTGTTCATCGCGGGCGGCATCGCGCTGCCGCCGATGCGCTGCGTGATCTGGAACTGCCTCGACCTGCGCGACCGCTACGGCGACGTGACGATCATCTACGGCGCGCGGACGGTCGCCGACCTGGTCTACAAGCATGAACTGGCCGAATGGGGCACGCGCGGCGATGTGAAGCTGTTCACGACCGTGGACCCCGGCGGGCAGACGCCGGAGTGGAAGGGCCACGTGGGCTTCGTGCCCACAATCCTGGAACAGGTCGCGCCGTCGGCCAAGGACACGATCGCGATCGTCTGCGGCCCGCCGATCATGATCAAGCTCACCATGCCGGTGCTGGCGAAGCTGGGCTTCACGCCGGAGCAGATTTACACGACGCTCGAGAACCGGATGAAGTGCGGCGTGGGCAAGTGTGGCCGCTGCAACGTGGGCAAGGTGTACGTCTGCAAGGACGGCCCGGTATTTACGCTGGCCCAGCTTAATGAGCTGCCCCCGGAGTATTAGGCAACCACCATGCGCGTTTTGGGGGTGCTATGGTCTGACTACGGGCTCGTGCGACGAACGCTTCGTCAGGCCGTGGTGATCCATCCGCGCTATCCCTCAACCACGGATTCCTTCGTCATCTTCACCCACGACGCATCACAGTGCTTGAGGTAGAATTGCCACGGCGGTTGCGGAAAACAGAGAATCTCGGATCAGGAGCCAATCGATGACTCGCACGACGCCTCCAGGGCAAGCACTTTCTGTATTGATGGCATGGTTGCTGTGCGGCCTTGCCGCCGCCCAGACCGGCGAAGCAACGTACCAGGTGACCGTCCGTCGTGGCGAGCGGCCCACGCCGACCGCGGTGATGTGCGCGGCGGCGGCACGTGACGACCAGCGCGATGCACTGTTGATTTTCGGCGGCGCTGACCCGGAGCGGAAAAACGCGCCGCCGGTGCTACGTAGAATGGACCTCGGCACACTCGATTGGTCAGTCGTCGAAACGAACGGCGCGACGCCCCGCGCGGCCACCTTGCCGGCTCTGGTTTACGATCCCAAGCGGGACGCCATATTCCTGTTCGGGGGATGGGCCGCCGGTGCCGACAAGCCCTCCGGTGAGCTCTGGACTCTTTCGCTGGGCGAAAAGGGCCCGCGAACCTGGAAACGACTGGCCGACGGGCCGCCCGCGCGGAATGGCTGCGTCATGGTGCTGGACGCAAAGCGGGATCGCCTGCTGCTGTTCGCCGGCGACAGCGGCCCCCACCCCAAGTATGGATTCACGCCGCTGAACGACCTCTGGGCATTCGACCTGCCGGGCGGCACATGGACAAAGCTTACGTCCACCGCCGACGTTCCCGCGCCACGCTGGAATCTCGCTGGTGTGGTGGACAACGCGGGCGGCAGAATGTTCGTCTTCGGTGGCGCCGGCTACCTGAATGGCGAGCCAGTCCGGGACAATTTCGTATTCGAGCTCGACATGGCGACGCTAAAGTGGACCAAGCACACAGGTAAAGGGCGTCAGCCTGCGCCAATGGAGGGCGCGACAGTAACGTACGACCCCAGCAAGGAACTGCTCGTCGTAGTGGGCGGGCTCTCACTGGCGGATGCCGGCGAGCCGGGCAGCACGAGTATCTGGCTTTACGATTTGAAGAACGACAAGTGGGTCGAAAAGGCCGGTCTGCTCGACACCACGCGCCGCGGGCACGTGGCAATCTACGACCCCCGGCGGACTGAGCACGTCGTGCTGGGCGGCGAGACCGCCCAGGAGCGCGGCAACTTCTATGCGCGTGGGAAGATCCTGCTTGACATGGTGAAGCTATCGATCACATCTGAATAGGAGCTGCTATCAATATTTCTTCCCCTCCCAGGGGAAACTAGGAGAGGTCGGATGCACGGCGTTTTGGCCCGCGCCCTGCCCCCCAGGCAGCGAGGGCGACGTCTGCAGGGCGCTGTTTAGAATGGGACGGGGTTGTCCGTACAATATCCTGTGCGGGCGGCAGCGGGTGCCCGCCGCCAGGTCAGTTGCGCGGCGCGAATTAAGTAAGGTGTCCCCCGATTTCCGATTTCGATCTAACCTCATGACGGCGACCGAGCAGGGGGTAAGCGCTACAGGACCGGACCTCTACCGCGCGGTTTGTGAGGTCGCGGAGACGGTCGGTATCGAATTAGACGACGGGTGAGACCTACGGTCCTGACTGGTCGGTCTTTGACCCGCGCATCGTTAATTGCGTTTTCAATGTCCCTGGGGCTGTGGGACCTTGATACGTGGGGGACCCTGAGGGTTGACCGACATAGTAAACGCTCCATAGCAGACCTTGATATCTACTATGGAGCATGCTAAATGTCGGATTACTTGTCAATTCTCGGATTGATCGAGAAAAACAAACTGGAGGCGGCGGGAATCGAACCCGCGTCCCGAAGCATTTCAACCTGGGCCTCTACGTGTGTAGTCGGCGGACTTAACAGCTCTGAGCCCTTGGCAGACCCACCGACGGGTCATCCGCGGGCCGGGCCCGGCTTAGTCTTGCCCATGCGTCGCCAGGCATTCACCGGCGGGAAGCCGGTGCCACACAGGCCAGCCTGCTGTCTGCGTCGGAACGGCTAGCAGGCGTTGCCGGCCGACGCGCGGTCTAGTTAGGCCGCGAGTCTGTAGCCATTGCTGGCATATAAAGGGTTTGTCAGGTGTTTTTCGAGGCCTCCTGACCACCTCGACACGCCACCCAGATCTCAACCTGCCCGGTCGAAACCTTTCGCCCCCATGCACTTGTCAAAGACCGGGCGAACCGATCGATCCTCCGAGCGGCCCGCCATAAGGGAGTATACACGCGCCACCGTGATACGCCAATGGGCGCGGGGGAGCCGCAGGATCGCTCCCTGCCGCTCGCGGCTCGGATTCACGGTCGTGCGCGGCTGCTCAGTGCTCCGCTCGAGCCCCTCTCCCCCGCTAGGGAGAAAGCAAGGTGAAGGGCGAATCCCGCATAGTTCGACCTTCCCCCCGCCCGCTCCCTACGAGGGAACGGGTTTCTGTTAGGCGCTATTAGACGTTACCCGCATTCGCCCGGGTGGCTGGGTACACGACCGCCGGCGGCGCGAAGGCAGCGGGCACGCCGGCTTTTGCCGGTCCACGAGGGCTTTGTCCGTCCTGCGGTGCAGCGTTCTTCCCGGTTCGAGCGTGAGGCCGGACGGTAGCGGCGCGGCTGGAGTGCCATCGATCCAGCTCCTCCCACGCCGCGGTGACTGCCTGCTCGTGAGCGACCGCCAGGGCCAGTCGCTCACGCGCTTCCTTCTCGGTTTGCGCGACCTGATCCTCGCGACGGGCCAGGTCGGCCTTGAGGTGGTCGAGGTGTTCGCGCTCCAGGGCCACGAGTGCTGCGAGCGTGTCCAACTCTGCCGCGCGGCGGTCCAGATCCAGAGCTCGTTGCTCGAGTTGGCGTCGTCCCGCCGACTCGTCGCTGCGCATCGCACATAGCCACTCTTGGCCCTGGCGGGCACCCCGACGCGTGGAGCTGTGCGCCGCGGCCGGCGACTTGGGCGCGTCATCGTCCACCGTGACCGTGGGCAGCAGGACGGCGGCGTCCGGACTGCGATTGCCCGGCACTTGCGCGACGAGCGTCTCGCCGCCGATGCCCACGCGATCGCCGTGCTGGAGCGGTGCGAGCCGGATGCGGCGTGCGTTAAGAAGCGTGCCGCTGCGGCTACCCAGGTCGAAGACGACGGGCTGGTCCTGGTGTGCGAAGACGAGTGCGTGGGCCAGCGACACGTCGGGGGTGTCCAGGACCAGGCCACAGGTGGGCCGTCGGCCGATGATGACCGCCGTCTCGGCCAAGTTGAAGCACTGCTCGCCGAGCCGGAGCTCCACGGGGGCCGGCGGGCCCGCCAGCTCCGCGGGGTTCTCCATCGTCGGCGTGAGGAATTCGACGGCGATTTCGACCGGGCCGACGCGCAGCGTGTCCCCGGCGACCAGCGGTACAACACGGATGGGCTGGTCGTTGACAAACGTGCCGGTGCGGCTGCACAGATCGCAAACGAGGAGGCCGCGTCCGGTGTGGACAATGGCGCAGTGGATTTTGGAGACCTCGGGGTCGTTGAGCGGCAGATCACAGTCGCGCCGACTGCCGATCAGCGTGACAAGCCGCGTGGTCTCGCAGGCAGCACTGTCCGGGGCCCCGGGATTCCTCAGTTGCACGCGGGGGCCGCTGTGGATCTCGGGCAGGCTGGTTGGGACGGCGAGGTCTTCGGGGCTACGACTCATATCCGGTCCTGGCGGGCAATGCCGCCGCTGTCAGTCACCCATCTAACCAGGATAATGCAATTTGCTTGGAAGCTGGGCAAGCCCGCGGGTGTTGGCAAAGCGGCTATGTGTCGCGTGTGCCGCACTTGACAGCCGGGGCCTTGAGAGCCACTATGCATTATTGGCCTGACGGCGGGCCACAGACCGATTTGTGCGCGGGCGATTAGCTCAGTTGGTTAGAGCGCGTGCTCGACATGCACGAGGTCACTGGTTCGAGTCCAGTATCGCCCATCACCGCGACCCACCGGCATTCTCCGGCGTGTGGGGACTTCTTCGTTGCGCGGCCGGTGGCTGGCGTTGGGTTACGACCGATAACAACCCGTCAGCGCTGCGCGGGGTCGCGTGTTGCATCCCAGGATGGCGGCTGGTGTTCGGTGACCGCTGGCCGCAGTCAAACCGGCACATGTCGCATGGCCAGCCGCGCGGGCTGTGAGCGGGGGCCCAACCTGCTCGATATGTACCACAGGACTCCGGTAACTTTCCTGGAACGCCCGCCGTGGCTGCCGACCTGAAGCAGATTCACCCGGTTGTTGTGACCGCCCCCACGGCCCGCAACGGCATCACACTCCTCCAGCGCTTACTAAACTCGAGCCGGCAGATCATCGTCTATGGCGAGAACAAGCACCTGTGCGAGCACGCAACGTGTCTGGTCTATAGTGCGGCGGGGATCCACACTTCCGGCGCTGCAGAGCTCGGGTTGGCGCGGAAACGCTTCCTGACCGAGACAACGGAGTTCTGGTCCAGCTCGTTGTGGCCGGACACCGGGCTGTATCTACAGCGGACGATCGAGGGCTTCGCCCGGTTGGTGGACGTATATGAAGTGTGCTCGCAGCGCTATGGTTTCTCGCGCTGGGGTATCAAGCATCCGTTCAGCAGCCTGGTTGACTTTGATCGCTTCTTCTCTCTGCTGCCGGCTGGGCAATTCATCTACGTGTACCGCAACCCGTTCGACGTGGCGCGCTCAGCCAAAGCCCGGCAGTTTGCGACGACGCCCGCGGACTTTGTGCGGCTCGCGTCCAACTGGCGTGAAAGTGTGGCCGCGGTTCGTCGGGCGCAACGCGCGAACCTGCTGGTCATCAAGTACGAGGCGCTGGTCGCCGACCCGGAACCGTGGCTGGCCCGGATCGAGGAATTCACCGGAATCTACAACATCGACCGCAGCGTGATGCACCGGCGCTTCAACACGTTCTGCGGCCCCACAGAGTGCGGCTGCTCGCCGACCGAGTACATTCCGCCCGCACCGCTGACCGACGCGGAGGCCGGTCTGCTGCGTGAGCATGCCGCGGACCTCCTGGCCGAAGAGGGCTACATGGACACGCCGTGTTCTGAGCTTGCGGCCGCCCTGGTCTGACCGACATCCACGCCCCTTGAAAGCGCGACGCTCTGCGACGAGTATCCTGCCTGCTTGAACGCCATGGGGCAGGAGAATGAAGATGAGGAAGACGCGGTGGTTCGTCGTATCCCCCGTGCTCGCGGTCGGTGTCGTCACGCTCCTGGCCGGTCAGCCGGGCGCCGGGGGCAAGACCGAGAACGCCGTCGTCGTGCTCGTGGACGGCCTGCGCTGGCAGGAGGTGTTCCGCGGTGCGGAAGAAGACTTGATGACCAAGGAAGCCGGCAATGTCGCCCATGCGGAGGCGCTCAGGGCACAGTACTGGCGCGACACGCCCGAGGCACGGCGGGAAGTGCTCCTGCCGTTCTTGTGGAACGTGGTGGCCCGGCAGGGGCAGGTGTTCGGCAACCAGGACTGCGGATGCTGCATGCGCGTTACCAACGGGCACAAGTTTTCCTACCCCGGCTACAGCGAGATGCTCGTCGGCTTCGCGGATCCGCGCATCGACAGCAATGACAAGAAGCCGAACCCCAACGTGACGGTCCTGGAATGGCTCAACGGGCGGCCGCGCTTTCACGGGCGGGTGGCGGCGTTCGCCACCTGGGACACGGTGGCGTTCATCCTGAACCGCGAGCGCTGCGGTTTCTACATCAGCGCGGGCCTGGAGCCGGTGACCGAAGGCCCGCTGAGCCCGTCGACGGCCCTGCTCAACCAGCTCAAGCGCGACATTCCGCCGCGCTGGGAAGGCGGCCCCTTCGACGCGCTGACGTTCTACTCCGCGCTCGAGTATCTCAAAGAGCACAAGCCGAAGGTGTTCTACATCACGTTCGGCGAAACCGACGAATGGGGTCACGAGGGGCGCTACGCCGAGTACCTCGACGCCGCACGCCGCACCGATGGTTTCCTGCGGACCCTGTGGGAGACAGTGCAGTCGCTGCCGGAGTACCAGGACAAGACGAGCCTGCTGATCGTCAACGATCACGGGCGCGGCAACGGCTCGGAGGAGTGGAAGAAGCACGGCGCCAAGATCGACGGGGCCGAGAACGTCTGGTTCGCGATGCTGGGCCCCGATACCCCCGCGCTCGGCGCGCGCACAGACACCGCGCCGTTGACCCTGGCGCAAGTGGCGGCGACGCTGGCGGCGGTGCTCGGGGAGGATTATTGCGGCGCCGTCCCGCCGGCCGCCCAACCGATCGCCGAGGCGGTCGGCATGCGCGCGAAGTGAGCCGCGGCATGCCTTGACGCTGTGCGCGACATCGCCCACGCTACGCCGCGACGCGGCGGCGGTCTCTCCGTCAACCCCGCTGAGGCAGCTTCATGCAGCTTAACTCACTCGACTGGCTCATCGTCATCGCCAGTCTGGTCGTCGGTTTCGCGCCCGCGATCTTCTTCGCCCGCCGAGCGAGTAAGGCGACGACGGAGTTCTTCGCGTCCGGGCGCGCCGCGCCGTGGTGGCTGATCGGCACCTCGATGGTCGCCACGACCTTCAGTACCGATACGCCGAACCTCGTCACCGACTTCGTCCGCACGAGCGGCGTCGCTTACAACTGGGTCTGGTGGTCGTTCCTGCTGACCGGCATGATGACGGTTTTCTTCTACGCCCGGCTGTGGCGGCGTTCCGGCGTATTGACCGACCTCGAGTTCTACGAGCTGCGTTACGCGGGCCGGTCCGCCGCGTTCGTCCGCGGCTTTCGCGCGATCTATTTGGGGCTGTTCTTCAACTGTGCGATCATGGCGACGGTGACGTTGGCGGCGGCGAAGATCGCCAACGTGATGTTAGGCTGGGAGCGCGGGCAGACCGTCGTCGTCTGCGCGCTGATCTGCATCGTTTTCGCGGTGCTCTCCGGCCTGTGGGGTGTGCTGACCACGGACCTCATCCAGTTCGTCATCGCCATGGTCGGCGTGATCGCGGCCGCGTACTACGCCCTGCAGCAGCCGCAGGTGGGCGGGCTAAGTGGGCTGCTGACGAAGGTCGATCCCCACACGCTCAATCTCCTGCCGGATTTCGGCAACGGGGAGCTCCTGCTGAGTGTGCTCATCATTCCGGTGACCATCCAGTGGTGGTCGGTCTGGTATCCGGGGGCGGAGCCGGGCGGCGGCAGCTACATCGCCCAGCGCATGCTCGCCGCCCGCACGGAGAAGGACGCCCTGGCCGGTACGCTCTGGTTCAACCTGGCCCATTACGCCCTGCGCCCCTGGCCGTGGATCCTGGTCGCGCTTTGCTCGGTACTGGTGTTCCCCACGCTGGCCGACATCAAAAAGGCGCTTCCGCACGTGAGCGACGACCTGATCGGCAACGACCTGGCGTACCCAGCCATGCTCACGCTACTGCCGCACGGGTTCCTCGGCCTGCTCGTCGCCGCCCTGCTGGCCGCCTACGTCTCCACCATGTCCACGCACCTCAACTGGGGCGGGTCGTACCTGGTGCACGACTTCTACCGCCGCTTCATCCGCCGCGCCGCCACCGAACGCCACTACGTCTGGGTCTCGCGGCTCGTCACGGTGGCGCTGATGGTCCTCGCGGCGGCGTTCATGTTCCTGCTCACGACCGCCGGCGCCGCGTTCCATCTCCTGCTTTCGATCGGCGCGGGTACGGGCCTCATCTACTTGCTGCGCTGGTTCTGGTGGCGGATCAACGCCTGGAGCGAGATTGCGGCAATGGTGGCTTCGTTCGTGGCGGCGGTCGGACTGTTCGTGGCGACGAAGTGCGGCGTGCAAATTCCGACGTATGCCTCGCTGTTGGGCAGCGTGGTCTTCACCACGCTGGTGTGGCTTATCGCTACGTTTGTGACGCGGCCGGTCGACCGCGACGTGCTCATCCGGTTCTACCGCCTGGTGCGGCCGGCCGGACCGGGCTGGAGCTCTGTTCGGGAAGCCGCCGGCGTCGGCTCTTCGCCGGACAGCCTCCCGCAGGCGCTGCTGGGCTGGATTCTGGGCTGTGTATTCGTGTATTCCGCGCTCTTCGGTGCCGGCAGCTTTCTGTACGGGCGCACGGCGACCGGAATCGTCTACGTCGCGTTGTTCGCGCTCAGCGGGATTCTGCTCGCCCGGCTGCTGGCTGCGATGTGGCGGGCGCGCCCGGCCGAATCGTCGGCGGGTTGAGTGCGGGCACCGGGCCGCAATACTCATGCGTTCACGGTGAGGATGCATCATGCGTGTGCGAACCCTGGTGATGACGATGTGCGCGTTCTGCTTGCCCGACCGACTTGCAGCTCAGTCCTCGACGCCGACGACGATGCCGGCGATTGTCCCGCGGCCGGCGGAGATGCGGCTTCGCGGCGAGGACTTCATGATCGGCCCCGACGTCAGAATCCTCGTGACCCCCGGCAAGGCCGAAGTCCAGAATGTGGGCGATTTGCTGGCCGAGGCGCTGGCCGCGCAGCTCGGCCGGAAGCTACCCGTGGCCGGGCTCCCGTCGGCCGCGGAGGCCCAGCGCGGCTGCATCGTGCTGCTGCTGTCGGACAGCGACAAGGCGCTGGGAGCCGAGGGTTACCGTCTGACCGTCAACCGGGCGTTCACCACGATCATCGCCCCGTCTGCCTGCGGTCTGTTCCGCGGGACCCAGACACTGCGGCAGCTCCTGACCGCCGGCCAGACCGGCGAGTACTGCGTGCCGGGTGTTGAAGCTCGGGACTTCGCCCGCTATCCGTGGCGCGGCATGTTGCTCGACTGCGGCCGGCATTTCATGAGCAAGGACTTCGTCAAGCGCTACATCGACCTGCTCGCGTACCACAAGATGAACGTGTTGCACTGGCACCTAACCGAAGACCAGGGTTGGCGGATCGAGATCAAGAAGTACCCAGAACTCACCAAGGTCGGCGCGTGGCGGCAAGCGACGCGCGATTCGGAACAGCCGCGCGACGCCGCCGGCCGCTATGGCGGTTTCTACACCCAGGACGATATCCGCGAGATCGTCGCCTACGCCAAGAGCCGCTACGTCACGATCGTGCCCGAGATCGAGATGCCTGGTCATTGCCTCGCCGCCTTGGCCAGCTACCCCGAGCTGTCCTGCACCGGCGGGCCGCTGAAGGTCAGTACGGAATGGGGCGTGTTCGACGATGTCTACTGCGCAGGCAGCGACCAGACGTTCGAGTTCCTCCAGGACGTGCTCGCCGAAGTGCTCGATCTGTTCCCCTCCGAGCTCATCCACATCGGCGGCGACGAGGTGCCCAAGACACGCTGGAAGGCGTGCCCCCAATGCCAGGCGCGGATCAGGGTGGGGGGGCTCAAGGACGAGAATGAGCTACAAAGCTACTTCATTCGGCGCATCGAGAAGTTCCTGAACAGCAAAGGCCGGCGGTTGGTGGGGTGGGACGAGATTCTTGAGGGCGGGCTGGCACCGAACGCGACGGTACAGTCCTGGCGGGGCATGGACGGCGCCATCGCCGCGGCGACGGCCGGACACGACGTGATCTCGTCGCCGACGAGCCACTGCTACTTGGACTACCCGCAATTCCCGAGCCCGACGATGCCAGGCTGGATGGCCATTACGACTCTCGAGAAGACGTACTCGTTCGAGCCGACGCCGGCTGAGCTTACGCCGGAGCAGGCCCGGCATATCCTGGGCGCCGAAGGCAACATGTGGACCGAGCGAGCTCCGCAGACGCGCGTCGATCACATGGTGTTCCCGCGCTTGTGCGCGCTGGCTGAGGTAACGTGGTCGCCGCCGGAGCTGCGCGATTGGGACGACTTTGCGGCCCGGATGAAGGTGCACTATCAGCGGCTGGATGCGCTCGGGGTGCACTACGCCGTCCCACCGCCGCAGCTCGCCCGACCGGAGCTGACCTTCACCGACGCCATCGAAGCGGCGTTTACGGAGCCATTTGCGGAGGGCGCGATTCACTACACGCTGGACGGCGCGGAGCCGGCCCTGACGTCGCCGCGCTATGTCGGCGCGGTGCGTTTGACCGACACCACCGTAATCAGGGCGCGGACCTTTCTGCCCAGCGGTAACACCAGCGATGTCGCGGAGTTCCGCTTCCGCAAGCTGACGCCGCATGAGCCCGTCGCCGCTGCGGACACTGCGCCCGGCCTCACTTACGAGTATTACGAAGGATCGTGGGAACGTTTGCCGGATTTCGCGAAACTGACGCCGGCAGCCCGGGGTACGGCCGCGGGCTTTGACTTGGACGTCCGCAAGCGGGACGAGAACTTCGCCGTGCGCTTCACGGGTTTTGTCGGCGTTTCCACAGATGGCATCTACACGTTCTACGTGAACTCCGACGATGGTAGTCGGCTGCTCATCGGCACGGAGGTGGTCGTCGACAACGACGGTCTGCATCCCGTGGTGGAACAGCGCGGACAGGTGCTCCTCAAGGCCGGCCGGCACGCGATCACCGTGGAGTACTTCCAGGCCGGCGGTGCCCGGCGGCTCGACGTGAGCTACGAAGGGCCGGGACCGACGAAGCAGGCTGTCCCGCCCGAGGCGCTCAACCACAAAGAAAAGGGGACATTCTGATTTTTGCAAAAAGTAGAATGTCCCCTTTTCTGCGGCTACCCCAGCACCACAACGTCGTCCTGCACGACGGACGTTACCGTTGGGCCGCGCTGCGGGTCCATGAAGACGTCGATCTCCAGGCGCACGCCGAACTCGGGCACGTAGATGCCCGGCTCGATCGTGAAGCCCAGCCCCGGCAAAACGTCGCGCGTGTCGTGGGTCTCCAGATTGTCGAGATTCACGCCGAGCCCGTGGACCAGTGGCCCGGGACTCAGGCTATGCCCGGTGCGGTGGCGGACGTGGCGCTCGTATCCGGCGTCGATGATCACCTGCCGGGCGGCGTCATCGAGTTGCCACCCCTGTAGCCGCTCGCCGGCCTTCCAGGCCTGCACTGCCCGCTCAAACGCCCGGTCGCGCGCCGCCCGGACGACACTGAAGACTTCCTGGTGCTTGGGTGGAACCTGGCGGCCGACGAACGCGACCCAGGTGATGTCCGAGTAAATGTTCTCATCGCCCGGTCGCCGGGCCCACAGGTCGATGAGCACCCAATCCCCGCGGCGAATCGGCGCGGGCGACTCCGCGGACACCTCGAAATGCGGATCGCCGCTGTGGGCATTGACGGCAACAATCGGCGGCTCGGACGTCTCAAGCCCCGCGTTCGCGAAGGACTGCAGGATGTGTTGCTGGACTTCGTGTTCGTTGACGGAACGGCCGGCGGCAACGCGCTCGCGAATCAGAGCGAAAGCGTCATCCTTGATGCGGCCGACTGCCGCAGAGGCGGCGTCATGGCCAGCGCGCGCCGCCGGCAACCACGTCGCCACACAGACCTGGATCAGGTTTGCGGATGAGACGACTTCCACCCCAAGAGCCCGGATGAGCTCGACCGTGCCCGCATCGACCATGGACACGACCGGCAAAATCCCGCCCGGCGAATACTCCATCGCAACCCGCGCCCGCCCCGCCGTCGTGTTGGCCAGCCAGCCGATCAGATCCCGCCACGTCAGGTACACGTCCTGCCGCACCGGCACAGCGTGGAATTGTGCCTGATCGATGCCATGCACGAGCAAGACCGGCTCGCCCTCCGCCGGGACAAACAGCACAGCGCGGCGTGTGGTCCAGCGTTTACCCGGCAGCAGTTGGCCGAGCACGGGGTTGCTGCCGCGAAAGTCGTAAACCAGCCAGCCATCGATCTTCTGAGCACGCATGTGGGCCTGCGCAGCCGCGAATGAAGTCATCGGTTACTCCCGTACTTCACAATCGCCTAGCCTTCAACGATGCTCAGCGGGGGGTTGGTCCGCCAGCGGCCGCCGGTGAAATCGGGCACATCCAGCGCGCGGCTCCGCCGGGCGACAGACTTCTCGGTCAGCGCCGCTATGCAGCTCCACGCCGCAGCATCGTATACGTTCAGGTCGGGCGGCTGGCCCTCGATCAGACAACGGATCAGGCGGTAGTCCTCCAGGTAGTCCATGCCGCCGTGGCCGCCGCTGGCGGTCTTGACCTTCTCGGACCGCCACAGCGGGTGCTCGAACTCCTCGGCGTACGGGTCGAGGCCCTCGTCCCAGCCGTGGTCCTTCGTCCGGCCCTCGATGTGGAAACGGTCGGGATAGCCCATGTACAGGCCGCGCGTGCCCTGCACCGTGAAAATCCGGCTGTACGGCCGCGGCAGGTTCGTGTCGTGCACCAGGTAGATCGTGCGGCCCAACGCCGTCTTGATGAGCGTGAGGTTGATGTCGCCGAGCACGTACTGCTCGTTGCGGCGCGGATCATCGAGCGGCAGATGCTCCTGCTGGTAGAGCTGGAGGCCGCGCGACGGGCCGCTCATCGAGATCAGGTAGTCGAAGCGGTCGCCGCGGTTGATGTTCATGCACTGTGCGACCGGGCCCAGCCCGTGGGTCGGGTACAGGTTCCCGTTCCGCTTCGTCGCATGCGCCCGGCGCCAGAGGCCTTCGCCCTCCTTCGCGAACTTCACGTCGCGCAGGTCGTGCAGATAGCCGCACTCGCCGTGCAGCACCTCGCCGAACACGCCCTTGCGGACCATGTTCAGTACCATCATCTCGGCCCGGTCGTAGCAACAGTTCTCCATCATCACGCAGTGCCTGCGGTGCTTCTCGGCGGTCTCGACAAGCTGCCAGCATTCGTCGATCGTCACGGCGGCGGGGACTTCGGTGGCGGCGTGCTTGCCGGCCCGCATGGCGGCCACACAGACCGGCACATGCCACTCCCACGGCGTGGCGGTGAAGACGAGGTCGAGGTCTTCCTGCGCGCAGAGCCGCTTGAAGTCCCACGGGCCGCGGTCGTAGCCGGCCGGCCGGGGTTGGCCGGCCTGGGCCACTATGTCCTGCGCCCGGACGACTTTCTCGGGCACGATGTCGCAGACGGCCTTGATCTCGGCGCCCGGCACTTTCAGAAGCTGTTGCACATGGTTCGTGCCCATCCCGCCCACGCCGACGAAGCCGATGCGGACCCGCTCCAGAGGCGCTGCCGCGAAGGGGTGCTCCGGCGCCGGTTCCAGCCGCCGCCCGGGCGCGGCGCAGCCCAGCAGGTTCGGGCCGGCGGCCAATGCCCCCAGGCCGGTCAGGGCGCCCAGCCTGATGAAATCGCGACGGGTCCGACCGGTCGCGATGTCCGCTGCTTCGTCGTGTTCGATCACGGTCGCTTCTCCGGGTGGCGCCGGGCCGCGGGCAATCCGCTAGAATGCCGCACCATGCGCGGCCCAGTGTGGGCCGCCGAGTTCTTTGGTGCAAGCACAACCCGTTATGAAACCCGCCCTGCTCATCCTCGCCGCCGGCATCGGCCGACGCTATGGCGGCCTGAAGCAACTGGAGTCCGTCGGCCCCGCCGGCGAGACCATCATGGACTACTCGATCTACGACGCCGTGCGGGCCGGGTTTGGCAAGCTCGTCTTCGTCATTCGCCCGGATATGACGGATACTTTCCACGCGGCGATCGGCCGGCGGTACGAGCAACGAATTCCTGTGACCTACGGCTACCAGCGGCTGGACGCTCTACCCGCAGGCTTCTCGGTCCCGCCGGGGCGAACCAAGCCCTGGGGCACGGGGCAGGCGGTGCTGTCAGCGGCCGACGCCGTGCGCGAGCCCTTTGCGGTCGCCAACGCGGATGACTTCTATGGCGCCGGCTCGTTTGCCGCCATGGGCACCTTCCTGCAACAGCCGCAGGCTGGCACGCCCGTGTACGCGATGGTCGGCTATGCGCTGCGCAATACGCTGTCCGAGAGCGGGGCGGTGTCGCGGGCGGTCTGCCGGCATACGGTGGACGGCTGGCTGGAGGACATTGTCGAGACGATCGGGATCGAGCGTGAGGGCCGCGGGGCGCGGCGAATCGACGCAGAAGGCCACGTCCACAAGTTCGGCGGTGACGAGACGGTCTCAATGAATCTGTGGGGATTCCAGCCGGTCTTCCTGGACGAGCTGCGCGGCGCCTTTGAGCGCTTCCTCCGGCAGCGCGGCGCTTCGACCGAGGCGGAACTCTACCTGCCGACGGTCGTCCAGGACAGCATTCGCGCCGGGCGCGCCCGGGTGAGAGTCCTGCCAAGTACTGACCGCTGGTGCGGAATCACCAACCCGCGGGACAAGGAGGCCGTGTTGCGCTTCATCCACGAGTTGGTGGCGCAGGGCCGGTATCCGGCGAAGCTGTGGGAGTGACGATGCCGGCCGCGATCCGCGATGTTGCGGCCCAGTTCGCCGTCGACGGACAACTCCTCAGCGTCGAGCCCTTCCTCGGCGGGCACATCAATGACTCGTACCGGCTGACCTACCGGCAAGGCCAGGCAACCGCGCGCTACCTGCTGCAGCGGCTGAACAGCGCCGTGTTCCGCGACCCGGCCGCGGTGATGGAGAACACTGCCCGCGTGACAGCGCACATCGCGCAGCGGCTGCGGGCCCGCGGCACGCCGGACCTCGCGCGCCGCACGTTGAGGCTGCTGCCAACGCGCCATGGCGGTTCCTCGTACGTGGATGCTGCGGGAGCGTACTGGCGACTGTTCCCGCTCATTGAGAACACGACGGTGCACGAGCTCGTCACGTCGCCCGAGCTGGCCGAGCAGGCCGGACGTGCGTTTGGCGAGTTTCAGAGTCTGCTCGCGGACCTGCCGCCGCCGCGGCTACGCGCGACAATCCCGGACTTTCACAACACGCCCGCACGGTTTGCGGCGCTGGACGATGCGCTGGCGGCCGACGTGTGTGGCCGCGTGGCTGCCGCCCGGCCGGAGATCGACTTTGCGTTGGCGCGGCGCGGCCTGGCTGGCGTGCTGCTCGAGCTGCATGCGGCGAGCCAGATTCCCGAGCGGGTCGTCCACAACGACGCGAAGATCACGAACGTGCTGCTCGATGCGGCCACCGGCGAGGCCCTGTGCGTAGTCGATCTCGACACCGTCATGCCTGGACTGTCGCTGTATGACTTCGGCGACATGGTGCGGACGATGACGAGCCCGACCGCGGAAGACACGGCGGACCTCGCCCAGGTCGAGGTGCAGCCGCGGTTGTTCGAGGCCCTCGCGCGCGGCTATCTTTCTGCCACCGGGTCGTTACTCACGCGGGCCGAGCGTGCGCACCTCGTCACGGCCGGCAAGCTGATCACCCTCGAACAAGGTGTGCGGTTCTTGACGGATTTTCTGAGGGGCGATACGTACTACAAGACCCGCCGTCCGAACCACAACCTGGATCGGACACGCACGCAGCTCAGGCTCCTGGAGTCGCTCGAGCGGCAGGAAGGCGTGCTGCGGCGGCTCGTGGGTCGATAGTCCGGTGGGTCCGCCACCGCTGGCGCCGTGGGTCAAACCGAAGTACGGAGGCCGCTGCGGAGAAACCGCGATGAGCATGTCAATCTGCCGCATGTGCCGGCGCCGCCGTCTGGCGTCGATCGTGCTGCTGGTGATGGTCTGTGCCTGCCGCAAAGAGGAAGAGAATGAGCCTCCACCGCCCGCGCCGACCACGGGGGTCTCCGTTACGTCGGGTGCTCTGAAGGCCGGTGTGCCAGCCCCGTCGCTGGAGTTGGAACAGGTCCTCCAGGCCCCGGCGGGAACGAAGGTGAGCTGGGAGGCGTTACGGGGCAAGGCGGTGGTGCTGGAGTTCTGGGCGACGTGGTGCGGCCCATGCGTGGCGGCGATCCCGCACCTGAACGAGCTCGCGGAGAAGTACGCCGGCAAGCCGGTGCAGTTCCTCGCGATCACGGCGGAGAAGGAGGACGTGGTCACCAAGTTCCTCAAGCGGAAACCGATCCGCGCGTGGGTCGGGCTCGATACGGACCACTCGATACACCGGGATTACGGCGTGCAAGGGATTCCGGTGACGGTTCTGGTCGACGCACAAGGGAAATTGGCCGGGTTCACGTACCCGACGGAGCTGACCCCCGCGGTCCTGGACGATCTGCTCGCCGGCCGGCCGCTGGCGGGCATGGAGGGCCGTGCCAGCCGAAAGTCGATCGAGGCGGGGATCGAGTCCGGCGTCGACGAAAAAAGCGCCGCGCCGCTGTTCCAGGTGGTGATTCGCCCGTTTGCGGGGGAGGGCGGCGGCAGCGCCGTCACCACCCAAGGGCGGCTGACGCTCAAGGGTGTGGGCGTGTCCAGTGCCATCCCGTACGCCTACGACGTGCCGTCGTACCGCGTTGACGTAGCCTGCGAGTTGCCGGACACGAAGTACGATTTCACGGTGCTCATGCCGCCGGGCTACGAGAACCAACTCGAGCCCCTGTTTCGCCAGTCCCTGGAGGTGACGTTCGGGCTCAAGACGCGGCAGGAGACGCGCACGGTGGCGGCGTACGAGCTCGTAACGGTCGAAGGGGGGCCGAAGCTCACGGCGACGGCGATGGCCGAGGGTGCCGGAAGCTCGTCGCGGGGCGGCTATGGCATGATGGACCTGACCAACGCGACCATCGATACTCTGGCGTCGCATCTCGCGAATCGCCTGGGACGGCCCGTCTTTGACGAGACCCGGCTGGAGGGCAGGTACGACATGAACCTGAGCTGGGACGAAGAGCAGGCCGACGGGCTGATCGCCGCCGTGCGGGAACAGTTGGGGTTGGAGCTGAAGCCGATCCAGCGCCCCGCGGACATCCTGGTCGTGGAGAAAGCGGGCTAGCCGGAACAGCGCCAACCGGTCTTCATCGCGGATGTCTGACCAACGAGAAGCCGGGGCCGTGGTCGAGCAGGAGGAAGTCCGGCCCGGCAATGGCGTCCTGAATGGGATAGGTGGTGACGTGGGCGATTCGCCGCGGGTGGGCCGGGTCGGACACGTCATAGCAGATCGCACTCGTGTCGTGGATCTCCCAGACGCGGGCGGGCCCGCCGGCGACTACCACTGGCCAATAGAAGCGGAAGAGCCAGGCCCAGGGGCTGGCCTGCACCTCGCCGATGACATGGGCCGAGACGTTGCGGTATTGTTGGCGCCTGAGTTGTCTGACTTCCTCGCGGAGTTCCAGGACTGCGAACCCGGAGCGGGCGCTGCTGGCCTCGAGGCGCGGTCCGAGGGGCAGAGTGAAGCCGCCGTAAGGCGGGACCTGCTCCATAAGAGCCTTGCCAGCCATAGGATCCAGGTTGGGCTGCGTCAGGTCGATGGGCGCTAGCCAGGAGCCAACCACGTACAGGTGACTATCGGTCCCGCGTCGAAATCGAGAGGTCGCGTTACGCGGCCCGCCGATCCAACTGCCCCACACGTCCAGGCTGGTTTGCAGAATTGGCGCGTTGTCCTCGACGCCGTCGTAGACGGCGAGCGTGACGCGATTGACCACTTGTCGCCTACCCGGCGGCCCCAGTGTCCCGTATAGGACGAACAGCCGGCCCGCATCCATGGCTGCGTCGTAGGCTGTCAGACTTTCGTCGGCCGTGTGAGTGGGCAGTGGGAGTTTGACGCCCGTCCCCACGCGGTTGGCATCGGCGTCGAACTCCTCAAGCCACGTCTCGGCCTCGCCATAGCTTACCGGCCCGTCGCCTTCGTCGTGCACTGGTTGATCCGAAGTCACGACGAAGAGCCGGTCGTGCTCGTCGAACACAGGAACCGGGCGGGTGGGCTTCGTAATCCGGAGCCCGATGCGGCGGATCTGTCGGTCCGGAGTGATGTCGTACAGGGCGATGACGGAGTTCCACGAGCAGACAGCGATGTGCGTGCGACCGACGGCGATTTTGTGTGCGTCTGCGGTCAGCCTCTGGGAGTCCCAGTAGGTCGCGGTCACGCGGGTGTTCGCGCCAACCTGGGTGAACCCGAGCGCGCCGAGGAGGATCATGGTCAGGCCGATGGCCCAGGCAACGGCTTGGGTGCCGAGGTGCAGTCCACGCTCGGCGCGACAAGCGCGGAACGCCACGGGGCGGAGAAGGATCGCGATCGCAGCGACAACCAGAACCAGAATCAGCGGCCACAGTTGCCCCTCCTCGGTCGTGAAGCCCGCGAGCAGAAGCAGCGCGAGCACGACGCCGAGAGAGATGGCGGAGGGCCGACGACGCACGGGCAGGCACACGTGTAGCACAGCAAACAGCGCGATGGCCACGGCGATGCAGGCCAAGGCTGCACTCATCGGGTGCAGGTAGAAGGTGGGGGAAGATAGGAGGGCTTGCAGCCGGTCGATCGAGATTGCGGACTGGGCGGGCAGCGTCGTCATGAGCGGCACGGTCACGAGCAGGACCAGCACAAGGCCGGCGATCATGACGCCGCTGAGCATCTGGCGGGTAATTGTCGCAGCGACCAGTGCGACCCAGAACGCCAGGACGGTCGTGGCGACCGCCGTCAGCCACAGTGTCCAAGGCAAAGAGCGGTCGATTGGGCTCTTCGCCAAGCCCCAGAGGAGCAGTTCCCAGAGTCCGACCGTGAGGGCCACGCCGCCGACGACGGTCAGGCCGGCCCGCACCTTGGCCCGCAGGACGTCGGCGGGGGAGACGGGACGGGCCAGGAGAAACGCGCCCTGCGGCCGGCCGAAGTCGCGGCAGATCGTTTGGGCAGCCACGACGGCGCCAAAGAGCCAGCCGGCGAGCAGTAGCAGCATGGTGGCCAGACCGGGGAACACTTCGTGCTGCGAATCGAGCTGCGCGTACAGAACAACCCATAGCGCGGGCATACCGAGGAAGATCGCCAGGCCGGCGATCAGGGCGGGGCGGTTCTCGCGGAGCTCCTTTTGGAAGAGCGCCCGGCGCACGCTCCGCTCTAGTTGTTGGCTCTCCTTTGCAGTCACGACAATCTCCCCGCGCGTTCGAGTCGGCCGACCAGCCAGAGCGGCCCGGCAATCCACAACAGCAGCGCGACGCCGGCCGCCAGCAGACGGTAACGCAGTGGGTCGAATACAAAGACCAGCGGGCTGAGCGGATTCAGAAGCGACGAGATCCATAGCACCTGCTGGACTGCGGGGTCCCAGCCGCCTGGTTGCTTGCTCTCCGGGTATTGCAGCAGCCAGGCCAGGCAGGCGATGGTGAGCAGCAGGCCACCCAGGCCGGCGTGCAGCTCGTCACGAGCGCGCGTCAAGATCAAGAACAGGACCGTGTACCACGCGAGCATTGAAACGAGCGACAGCAGTACCAGCGTCCACAGCCACGCCGCGGAATTGCCCCAGGGCAGGACCACGGTGAATGGGGTGCCGAGGTCGGCGGGCGGGGGCGGGAGGTCGAACAGGCCGCGACTCCACGCGGCTGCGTATGCCGCGGCCCCGGCGATCAGGAACGCCGCCGCGAGATTGGCGGCGCCGACGAGCCACTTGATGCGCAAGATACTGGCGGCGCGAACGGGTTGAGCGCGGAGAAAGGGCCACGTACCGTCGGCGCGCTCGGTCGCGACTGAACCCATGGCCAGGAAGATCGCCAGGAGCAGGCCGATCGGGCCGAAAACGAGGGCGACGGATTCGGGCATGGTGGCGAGTTGCGCGCGCACCAGGCTGGCGGAGAGGGTTGTGAGGACGAGCGTGCCCAGTACGCAGCGCCAACGCTGCTCGCGCCATTCCTTCCAGAGCAGCGCGCCGATCACGCCGGTATCTCCTTCCGCCCGGCGACGTAGGCCTCGAAGATTTCGTCCAGATTGAGGTCGATGGTCGCCACGCCGTTGGTGCTGATTTTCTGCAGCGGTTCGCGCGCCGCCCCGATGTCGGCCGTCACCAGCGACCAGTGGTCACCGTCGCGCTGCGCGTCGAGCAGGCCGGGAATCTCGGCCAGGCTGACAGGCGTGCGCGGGTGGAATTCGACGCGTTTCACGCGGTCACGCAGCGCGTCGACGGGCTCGCTGACGACGATCCGGCCACCGTGCAGGATGGCGACGTGGTCGCAGATGGGCTCGATCTCGTACAGCAAGTGGGACGAGAAAAAAGCGGTCACGTCGCGCGCCTGGAGCTGCCCGATCACGTCGCGCAGGAAGTCGCGCCGCGCCAACGGATCGAGACCGAGCACGGGGTCGTCGAGGATCACCAGTTCCGGCCGATGCGCCAGCGCCAGCAAAAGCGCCAGCTTGCTCGTCTGGCCCTTCGAAAGCGTGCCGACTTTCGCATCCGCCGTCAGGGCCATCTGCTCGCGCAACGTCTCGGCCAGGCCCGCGTCCCACGTCGGGTAGAATCGGCCGCACCAAGCGATGAGTTCGCGGACCCGCATCCAGCCATACATGGTTTGGTTCTCCGCCATGTACCCGACACGCCGCCGCGTCTCGGCCGGTTCTTGCACGGGGTCCAGCCCCGCCACGCGGCAGCGGCCCGCATCGGGACGCAGCAACCCGAGCAGGACATGAATGGTCGTCGACTTGCCCGCCCCGTTCAGCCCCAGGAATCCGCATACGGCGCGACGCGGCACGACGAGGTCCACGCCCTGGAGAACCTGGTTGGTCCCAAAGGCCTTCGACAATCCGGCGATCTCGATCATCGGGTCAGGCATGTGTCCTGTCCTTGTCTTGTGGCAACGAGACAATCTGCTCGTCCAGGAGCCGGTGGAGTTCCGCGGGCGAAACGTCGAAAAGCCGTGCCTTAAGCGCGGCCTGCCCCAGGATGTCGCCGACGACGCGGCGCCGACCGGCGGCATCGAGGGATGAGCCCCCCTCGGCGACGAACGTGCCGTTGCCGTGTCGGCGGGTAACTAACCCGTCGCGCTCCAACAGCTCATAGGCTTTGATGACCGTGTTCTGGTTGACCGGCAAGGTGCGGGCGAGCTCGCGTACACTCGGAAGGCGGTCGCCGGCCTCCAGCCGCCCACAGGCGATGTGGTCGCTGATCTGCTCGACAATCTGCCGGTAGATCGGCACGCCGGACGAGGCCACTAAACGGAGTCTCATACTGTTATAGTACACCATAACACCTCTTCTGTCAAGTGTGCATTTCGCGCTGCCCCGGCGGTTGGGCCTCCAGCGCCGCGGTTCTGCCGACGACCAGCGGCGTCACGCACCTGACGACTGGCCGCGAACTGGGCCGCGCGCTCCGGCGCGAAAAAAAGAGGTGGCCTGACTTGCGCGGTCCGCCGCCGCAACTCGGTTCCCATTGGGCCGGTGCCCGAGTCCGATCAAGCGACTTCGCATAGTTGCGGTCGGGGTTTAGCTGAGTACATTACGGCGTATGAAAACGAAGTCATTTGAATCGGCGTCGGCGCGCCTTGCCGCGCGGGGACTCGTCACCCTGGGTGCTCTGTTCGGCCTGACGCTCTGCGGTGGACGATCGGCGGCCCAGGAGAAATGGCCGCCGGCTCCGCCACTTGAGCTGACGACCGCGGCGGAAGATGCGAGCGCGCTGCCGCCGTCGATCACGGCGGAGCCGCTGACGCAGGCCAACCAGTGGCACTGTACGTTCCGGTTCCGGCCGACGGCCGGGGCGAAGCGCGTCACCGTCGCCGGCTCGTTCAACGGCTGGGACCGCCAGGCCCAGACGCTCGCGGGTCCCGACGCGAACGGCGACTGGATCGGGCCGGTGGAGATGGCGACCGGGGTGTATGAGTACAAGTTCCTGGTGGACGACGAGCAGTGGTTCTCCGACCCCGCCAACGTCGATCGGGTCCCGGACGGGTTCGGCGGGTTCAATTCCGTCCTGCGCCTGGGCCGCCTGGCGCGGCTAAAGACCTCGACGGCGAAGGTCGGCGACGGACAGATCGACGGAGTGGGTCTGGCCCATCAGCCGCCCGCACCACTGTACGTGCAGCCGCAGGGCCCGGACAGCGTGTCGATCCGCTACCGTACGTTGGCCCACGACGTGAAGAACGTGCGGCTGGCGCTGAAGGGGGGTGGACTGCACGAGATGCGTCCGGTGTGCGAGGGGCCGCTGTTCACCTACTGGGAGGCACAAGTCCCCGTGTCGGCCCAGGAGAACTCGCGGTCGCCGAAGGTGCACAACGTCGAGTACACGTTCGTGCTGGATGATGGGGCCGGGCCGGTGGTCGACCCGCACGTGACCTATCACTACAGCTTCACGGCCGCGACGCTGTTTGCGACGCCGGCCTGGGCGCAGCACGCCATCTGGTATCAGGTCATGCTGGACCGCTTGCGGAACGGGAACCCGGCGAACGACCCTACGCCGGTGCGGCCGTGGACGAGCGAATGGTTCACGCCGTCGCCGTGGGAGGGGCAGGATGGGCAGACGTTCTACAAGAACTACGTCTTTCAGCGGTTCTACGGGGGCGACCTGGACGGGCTGGAGTCGGAGCTCGGGTACCTGAAGGAGCTGGGCGTCAACACGCTGTACCTGACGCCGGTGTTCAAGGCGCCGTCCAACCACAAGTACGACGTGCAGAACTACCTGCACATTGACGACCAGTTCGGGACGAAGGGCGACTACGACGCGGTGGCGGCGAAGGAAGACCTGCTCGACCCGGCCACCTGGCGATGGACCCCGTCGGACCAGCGCTTCCTGGCCTTCGTTAAGAAAGCTCATGAAAGCGGCTTCAAGGTTGTCCTGGACGGGGTCTTCAACCACGTCGGGGACCGGCATCCGGCGTTCGTGGACGTGCGGAAGAACGGGAAACAGTCGCGGTTTGCCGACTGGTTCGAGGTGACCTCGTGGGCCCCGTTCGACTACAAGGGCTGGGCCGACTTCGCCCACATGCCGGTGTTCCGCAAGAGCCAGAACGGGTTCGCCAGCGAGACCTTGAAGCGCCACATCTTCAACGTGACACGGCGCTGGATGGACCCGAACGGCGACGGGAATCCGGGCGACGGCATCGACGGCTGGCGGCTGGACGTGCCCAACGACATCCCGCGCCCGCACTGGGAAGAGTGGCGCAAGTTCGTCAAGCAGATCAACCCCGAGGCGATCATCACCGGGGAAATCTGGCACCGGGCGGACCAGTGGCTCGACGGCGAGCACTTCGACGCGGTCATGAACTACGAGTTCGCCAAGGTCGCCGTCGCGTGGATCTTCAACCGCCAGCAGAAGCTCACTGCCAGTGAGGCGGCTAGCCGGCTCGCGGAGCTGCGCCTGGCCTATCCCGCGCTCGCGACCTACGGGTTGCAGAACCTCGTCGACGGGCACGACACGGACCGGCTGGCGTCGATGGCGCAGAACCCGGACCGCCATTATGACCGGCAGAACCGCGTGCAGGACAACAACCCCGAGTACGACAATTCCAAACCCGCCTCGGAAGCGTACGCCCGCGCGCGGCTCGTGGCGCTGCTGCAGATGACCTATGTGGGCGCCCCGATGATCTTCTACGGCGACGAGGCGGGGATGTGGGGCGCAGACGACCCGAGCAACCGCAAGCCGATGCTGTGGAAGGACCTCGAGCCGTACGAGAAGCCGGACGAGAACCTCGTGATGCCGGACCAGCTCGCCTTTTACAAGCAGGCGATCGCGCTGCGCAACAGCCACCCCGCGCTGCGGAGCGGGACGTTCGAGACGCTGCTGACGGACGACGCGGCGGATGTGTGGGTGTTCCTCCGCAGTGACCAGCAGGAACACGTCCTGGTGGCGCTGAACGCTTCCAACACGCCGCGCGAGCTGCGTGTGCCGCTTCCGGCCGGCGCGCCGACGGCGTGGACGCCGGCGTTTGGCGAGGTCAAGAGCGTCGCCGTCTCGGGGAACGAGCTGACTCTGTCGGTCCCGGCGTTGGCGGGCGTGGCTGTGCAAGCCAGCGCGAAGTAGCGGCCCGCGGCGCCGGCGACTAACCCGGCCGCTGTGAAGGAGGTAACCCGTGAGTCTTCTGCGCTTGGTCGCGCTATTGGGCTGCGCCGTGAATGCCGCTCTGGCTGCCGCTGGCGGCGTCGTAGGCTACTACCGCTACCCGGCGATTCATGGCGAGCGGGTCGTGTTCGCCGCCGAGGGAGACTTGTGGGAAGTCTCCTCCGCCGGCGGATCGGCCGCGCGGCTGACCACGCACGAAGGTACCGAAGCGTTCCCCAAGTTCAGCCCGGACGGCCAGTGGCTGGCCTTTAGCGGCGAGTACCAGGGGAACGTCGATGTGTACGTGATGCCAGCCGAGGGCGGCGAGCCACAGCGCCTCACCTTCCATCCGGCCGCCGACCAGGTCGTGGCCTGGCGACCCGACAGCCGCATGATCGTTTTCCGCTCGCGGCGCCTGTCGCCGAACGGGGACTACAACCTGTTTGAGGTCTCCCGCGAGGGCGGCCACCCGCAGCCGGTCCCGGTGGGGATCGCATCGCTGGCGTCGTTTTCGCCGGATGGCAGGTACATCGCGTTCAACCAGTTTTCGAGCGAGTTCCGCACGTGGAAGCGGTACCTGGGCGGTACCGCGCCGGACGTGTGGGTGGGGGACCTGCAGCAGGGGACGTTCCGCAAGATCACCGACTGGGCCGGGACCGACACATTCCCGATGTGGCATGCCGGCCGCGTCTACTTCGCTGCGGACCGGACCGGCCGGATGAACCTCTATTCGGCCAATCCGGACGGGAGCGACGTCCAGCAGCTCACGCACCATGCGGAGTACGACGTGCGCTGGCCCGACATGGATGCCGTGCGCATCGTCTACATGCACGGCGGCGACCTGTGGCTGCTGGACACGTCGAGCGGCCAGACGCGCCAGCTCGACATCTCGCTGCCGAGCGACCGGGTGATGCGGCGTCCACGGATTCAGGACGCGAGCAAGACGCTCGAAACGTACGAGCTCGACAAGGAGGGCAAGCGCCTGTGCATTTCGGCGCGGGGGGAGCTATGGGTGCGGCCCACCAAGCCCGGCCGGACGATTCAACTGACGCGCAGCTCCGGAATCCGCGAGCGCAGCGGCGTCTTTTCGCGCGACGGCAAGCAGGTCGCCTGCATCACCGATGAGACCGGCGAGCAGGAGCTCGCGCTCTTTGACGCAGCCGGTAAAGAGGCGCATCGTGTGCTGACGCAGCGGGGCCAGGGCTGGATCTTCGGGCCGGTGTGGTCGCCCGACGGCACGAAGCTCGCCTACGCCGACTTGACCCAGGCACTGTTCGTCGTGGACGTGGAGAGCGGCGCGACCACGCAGGTGGATGCCAGCGACGTGTGGGAGATCACGGAATACGCTTTTTCGCCGGACAGCCAGTGGCTCGCCTACACGCGACAGGAGCCCAATCGCTACCAGGCGCTCCACCTCTACAACGTGGCCACGGGCGCCCGGCAGGCGGTGACGGCGGGATTCACGGACGATTCGGAACCGACGTGGGACCCGAAGGGCAAGTGCCTGTACTTCCTTTCCAACCGCGTCATCAACCCGGTGATGGACTCGGTGGACCTCCAGCACATCACGCTGCGCTCGACCCGGCCCTGCATCGTTATCCTGGCCAGGGACGGTAAGTCGCCGCTGCTGCCGGAGGAGCTGCTCGAGGAGCCCAAGGAGGGCAAGAAAGCCAAGGAGGCGAAGAAGGGTGAGAAGGAGGCGGCGGAAGAGGCCGACGAAGAAGCCGCGGAAGAGAAGCCGCCGGTGGTGGCGGTGGACCTGGACGGTATTCAGCAGCGTGTGGTCGAGCTGCCGGTGGACCCGGACAACTACGGCGGGCTGCGCGCCGTGGAGGGCAAGCTGCTGTACATGAGTCTGCCGATTGAGGGGCTCCTCGATGACGAGGGGGCGGACAAGGACGAGGAGCCCAAGAACAAGCTGCACGCGTACGACTTCAAGGAGCGCAAGGACAACGTGCTGCTCGACGCGTTGCGCGACTACACGCTCAGCGGCAATGGCCAGCGCATCGCCTATCGGGTGAAGGACGAGATCATCGTCAAGGACCTCGACGCCCTGAAGGGGGCGGAGGCCGGCAAGGAAGGGGAAGAGGAGCCCAAGGAGAAGATCAAACCCGCCGAGCTGCCGTTGCTGGTCAACCCCGTGGAGGAGTGGGCGCAGATCTTCGCCGAGGCCTGGCGCTTGCAGCGCGACTTCTACTGGGCGGCGAACATGGCCAACGTCGACTGGCCGGCGATGCGCGAGAAGTACGGCCGCCTGCTGCCGCGCCTGGGTACGCGGCAGGAGCTGAACGACCTCATCGGCCAGCTCATCGGCGAGCTGGGCACGTCGCACACGTACGTCTGGGGCGGCGACGTCCGTGAACCCAATGACGTCGGCGTCGGTCTGTTGGGGGCCGACCTCGCCTGGGATGCTCAGGCGGGTGCGGTGAAGTTTGTCCGCATTCTGCGTCCCGAGAGCTGGGAGAGCGACACACCGTCGCCGCTGACGATGAGCCACGCCCGCGTCCAGGACGGCGACTACCTGTTCGCGATCAACAACGAGCCGCTCGGGCCCAACGATAGTGTCGAGGAGCGGCTGACAAACCTCGCGGGCCAGCAGGTGCTCCTCACTGTGGGCGTGCAGGCGGACCGCAGCGACGCCCGCGACATTCAGATCGAGACGCTGTCCAGTGAGGAGAAGCTGCGCTACCGCGACTGGTGTCGGCGCAACCGCGAGTACGTGGCCCAGAAGACCGGCGGCCGCGTGGGCTACCTGCACCTGCCCGACATGGGCGGCGACGGTCTGGCCGCGTTCATCAAAGGCTTCTACCCACAAATCGAGACCGACGGGCTGGTCATCGACGTGCGCTACAACGGCGGCGGCTTCGTCTCGCAGATGATCATCGAGCGCCTCGCACGCAAGGTCATCGCCTTCGATCAGCCGCGCCGCGGGAAGACCGAGACCTACCCGTCCCGCGTGCACGTCGGCCACAAGGTCGTCCTCATCAACCAGGAGGCCGGCTCCGACGGCGACATCTTCCCCGCCGCCTTTCAGATGCTCGGTCTGGGCCCGGTCATCGGGACCCGGACCTGGGGCGGCGTGATCGGCATCCGCGGCGACAAGCTGTTCATCGACGGCGGGCTCAGCACGCAGCCGGAGTTCGCCTGGTGGGACCTCAAGCGGGGTTGGGGCCTCGAGAATCACGGCGTCGAGCCGGACATCTGGGTCGACGTCCTGCCGGAGGATTGGGTCGCCGGCCGTGATCCGCAGCTTGACCGCGGCCTCGCGGAGCTCGATAAGTTGCTCAAGGAGAAGCCGGTCGAGCGGCCCAAGCCGCCGCCGATCCCTGACAAGTCACGCATCGGCGCGAAGTGACCCGGCGTAACTGAACATGGTTGGAGAGCGCCAGACTGTCGCGATCAGCGGAGCCGGAGGGTTGATCGGAGGGGCACTCGTCGCGGCGCTGGCGGCTGACGGCCACTGCGTGCTCCGCCTCGTTCGCAGGCCGGCGGCAACCGGCGACGAGGTCGAATGGAATCCCACGGTCGGTATCGTCAGTGCCGAGCGTCTCGGGGGCGTCGATGCGGTCATCCACCTCGCGGGCGAGAACATTGCCGCTAGGCGCTGGTCCCGCCGCAGAATGGACGCGATTCGACACAGCCGCGTCGCCGGCACGCGCGCGCTGGTGGCCGCACTGTCCCGCCTGGGCACGCCGCCGCGTTCCTTTCTCTGCGCTTCCGCGATCGGGATCTATGGTGATCGCGGCACTGAGGTGCTGCGCGAAGACAGCTCGCCGGGCCAGGGGTTTCTGGCCGAGGTGTGCCAGGCGTGGGAGCACGAAGCCGCGGCGGCGGCGAGCTGCGGGATGCGCTGGGTCAGTCTGCGCTTCGGCGTAGTCCTGACGCCGGAAGGTGGAATGCTCAAGCGCATTCTCACCCCGTTTCGGCTTGGCCTCGGCGGGCGGGTGGGGAGCGGCCGGCAATACGTGAGCTGGGTGTCGCTGGTCGACGTGGTAGGCGCGGTACGGCATGCACTGAGCAACGCAGACGTGGCGGGGCCCGTAAACGTCGTGGCGCCGCAGCCCGTCACCAGCCGCGAGTTCGCCCGCACGCTCGGGCGTGTGCTCGGACGCCCCGCCGTGCTGCCGGCACCCGCACTCGTTCTGCGCCTGCTGTTCGGGCGCATGGCCGACGAAGCGCTCCTGGCCAGCGCGCGGGCTGAGCCGACGGTGCTGCTGCGCACGGGGTATCCATTCCGTCATCCACAACTCGAGGAGGCCCTGCGAGCGGTGCTGGAAAGCGCGCGATGATACGAACCGGGACGCACCAGGCCCGTGAGTCTTGCCCGGCCGCGCCCGTCAGATCGGCTCAAGCGACGCGCCGTGGCCTGGACGCGTCAGCAGAACGCTCGCCGGCCCGTCGCCGGCGGCGTCGTATTGCTGGCGCACGGCGGACTCGACCGCAGACACGCTGCTTTGGCGAGCAACCGCCACGATGCAGCCGCCAAAGCCCCCGCCGGTCATGCGCGCCCCCAGCACGCCGGGCACGCCGCTGACGATGTCGACGAGCCGGTCGAGCTCGCGGCACGAGACCTGGTAATCGTCGCGTAGCGACACGTGCGAGGCGCTCATCAAGCGGCCGAGCTCCGGCAGGTCGCCGCGGCGCAGGGCCTCGGCCGCGGCCCGGGTACGTGCGTTCTCGGTCGTCACGTGCCTGGCGCGGGCGGCCACATGGGGGTCCATCTGGGCTGCGTGTTGCCGGAGCAGTTCCGGGTCGACGTCGCACAAGGCCTGAATCGCCGGGTCGAAGCGCCGGAAGAACTCGACCGCCTGACGGCACTGCTGTTGGCGCAACGCGTACTCGCCGGCTGCGAGCTCGTGGCGCACGCCCGAATTGACGATCAGCACCACGTGGTCAGCGAGAGGGAGTGGGATGTGCTCCCACGTACGGTGGCGGCAATCCAGGAGGAAGGCGCAGTCAGCGCGCGCCAGCACGCTGACGTATTGATCCATAATGCCACACGGCACCCCGGCAAACTCGTGCTCTGCGGCACGACATAGTTCGGCCACCTCGACCGGGGTCAGGGCTGCCCCGGCGATCACCGCTAACGCGAGGGCCGCGCTCACCTCCAGGGCCGCGGAGCTGGAAAGACCTCCGCCGGCGGGCACTTCGCTGCAAATCAGGAGATCGGCGCCGGCCAGCGGCGCAGCGCGGCGGCGCAGCAGTGCCGCCACGCCCGCGACATAGCTGGTCCATTTGGGCAACTGCGCGGCGTCCCAGCCGTCGAGGGGCCACGTCTGGTCGCCGCCGAGATCCAGCGAGATTGCCCGAAGGCGGCCGTCGGTACGCAAACCGGCCGCGACCCAGGTGCTCTGCTCGAGGGCCATCGGCAGCACGAAGCCGTCGTTGTAGTCGGTGTGCTCGCCAATGAGGTTCACGCGCCCGGGAGCGCGCGCCACAACGGCGCACGGGCGACCGAAGCGATCTTCGAATAGCTCACGAACGCCCGGACGGGGTGCTGGCAGTGACATGGGCGGCCTGCTCTCCGGCGCGCTGCCGCAGAACCGGAAGTAGCTTGGAAATCTCCTGCGCGTAGCCGCTGTTGGGGAATTCCCGCATCAGCCGCTCGCCCGCGTCGATGGCGCTGGGAAACTGCTTGTACGAGACGGCGATCGTGAACCGGGCCTTGAGCTGCTCGAGGCGCGCGCGGAAGACGCCGCGGGCCGACTCTTTCAGGGCCTCGGCCTCCTTCGGGTCGAGGTACTGGTCGAGTTCGAACAGCAGGCTGTGCGCATGGTCCACATCCTCGCAGTGGACGGCCTGGTCATAGTCTTTGAGCAGTTGTTGCTTGAGCTCCTGACGGCGGCGCTCGATCTCCCGCGGCAGGGCGGCGATGGCCGACTGACCCGGGAAGAGCGATTCGAGCCGCGTGCATTCGGTGCGGGCCTGGGACCACTTGCGCTGCTGGCAGAGCGACTCGACGCGCGCCCGCGCGGCCGCGATGCGTTCCTCGGTCGTCGCCCGCCGGGCCTGGGCGAGCTTCTCGCGCAGGTGCGCTGCCTCGTCGTGATAGCCGAATTCCTTCTCCATGTCCCGGATGAGGTGTTCGGCCGACTCCCAGTCCTGCCGGATGGTCGCGCCCTGGATGGTGTCGCGCAGGAACTCGTAGTCCTTCTCGCGGTGGACCACGCGCTTGGACCAGTCGGAGAGGTTGCTGTTCTCGGCGATCGTGCGGCTGTGCTCCTCCTGACGGCGCAGGAGCTCGGAAGCCTCGAGCAACACGTCGTAAGCGCGATAGGCGTAGTTCACGAACTTGTGGACGAGCACGACCTGGCAATACAGGAGCACGCTCAGCAGCAAACCCGCCAGTCCCGCCCCGAGAAAGCCGAGCCCCAGCGGGGCGCTGCCGCCCGCGGCCAGGATGATCCCGTAGGCGCAACTGGCCAGTGAGCCGACGAGCGCCACGATCAAGGCCGCGGTGGCCAACCGACGCACGTTCTCATGTCTCGCGGGAAGGCCGAGCATAGTTCACCCGGTGCACGTGCCGCGCGTCGCGTCCGCGTGGCTCACGCCGACCATACTTCCGTGCCAGGGGCTCGATCGCAGCGTCGTGCAGGCCGGCGGCGCCGGCCGGGGACATGTCAAATGGTCGAGCCACTACTTCCGCTGTTGCCAGTCGGCGGAGAGAGGTTTTCGATCCCGCCGCCGTTCGATCCCGAGCCACTCCCGGAGCCGGAGCCAGTCCCCGAGTCCGAGGCACTCGTGTTGCTCGCCGTCGGCAGAACCAGCGGACGCAGGGCATCCTCCAGCGCTGTGACAAACGCATCCGACTGCATTCCCAGTGCGATGGCGGCGAAAAACGTGTCGGCCATGGCGGTCATCCAGCGCGTCCCGAAGCTCGCCGTGGGTTGCGAGGTCGCTACTTGCGACTGAAAGCGCTCCTCGGGCTTGGGCAGCCGGGCGATGGCGCCCCCATAGGTGATGCCGTTGCGGGTTTGTGTGACCGAGCCCGTTTTCGACGCTGTTTGATCAACCGGAAGCGTCGCCAGCGGGGCGTTATTGGTCTTTTGCGTACCGCCGACGGACTGGCCGAGGGCGATGAGATCGGCCAGGGTATAGCTGCTTCCATTCGATGGTGCCGGGATGGTCACGCCGCCGGTGGTACTGCCCGTTGTGCCTCCGGTGAGCCCGCCGACCAGGTTGCCGAGGCTACCTGTCCCGCCGAGCTGATTGAGCAGGTCAAGCAGGCCGCCCAGGCCGCCGGTGGTCGTGGAGGTGGCGGTCGAGTTGCCGCTGAAACGGAGCGATGCCTCTTCGGTGTTCGGTTGTCCAAAGCGCGGGCCGGTGAGACGCAAGGCCTGCAAGTCTGAGTGCCGCGTGATCGCGGCCCGGACCCAGGTACTCGGCGCGCGTTGGCTTACGCTGCCGCCGGCCGCATTTTCCTGCGGGGTGGCCGCCGAAAGGTCAGTGGCGGCCTGCGTTTGAGTCTGCGCTGCTGCCCCCGACACGGCCAGGCCGGCCACGACTGAAACCGCAACCAAAGCTCGAAACATGGCGTTACCTCTCACCGCGCATAACGCGCCTCTCGCCCGCGCGCATTATGCACTATTATACGCTCATCGGCAAACGGCCGATGCAATCCAATTATCCGGACTGGACGAGGGCGTAGGCGCGATGCGGGTACGTGAGCTCAGGCGCGACAGAGCCCGGTGGCGCACGGGGGCATTGTGCGCGTATCTTATTGTGGCTACTACACTTACAGCATGCGAGCGTTCGACGCCCACCGCCCCCCAAAAGCCGCGCGCACTGCACGATGCCCTCATCGTCGTCATCGGCCCCAGCGAAGATCACCCGCAGTGGCCGGGTATTCGTGGCGGCGCAGAAAGATTCTTTGCCAACGTGTCAACGCTGCGCGGCGACTGCGTCGCACCGCGCGAAGCGACCGCCGCGGGTCTCCGCGACACCGTCGAGCGTACGCTGGAGCGGCACCCGAACGTCATCTGCCTGCATGTCGCCGACGCGGCGGCGGCGCGGGCGAGCATCTACGCCATCGCGGCCCATCAGGCCTTGCTCGTAACGATGGGCGAAGCCGCGGGCGATCCGCGCGTCGCAGCCCACGTCGGCGTTGATCTGGCGGCGGCGGCCGAGCTGCTCGGCTCAAGCCTGACGCAGGTCGCGGCCGGCCGTCAGAGCTACTTGCTGCTGCACGAAGACGGCCGAAGCGAAACGGCGACGAATTGCTACCGCCGTTTCGCCGCGGCGGCCCAGCGCCAGTACGGCGTGACCTTGCTGCAAGAGGCCAGTGCTGCGACAGGTGAGCGTACGCCCGCCCAGCTTGTGGAGGAGATGCTGGGGCTGTTCCCGCACGCGGGTCTGGTCGTGACGTTGGCACCGGACGTGTGGCTGACGCCCCGGGCAGGCTGGCACCGGCAACTGCGCAAGCTGAACGCCGAGTTCCGGTTTGCGACGCTGTCCGCAGCGCCCGCGCTGTGGCCGTTGCTGGGGACGCCCGACGCGCCCGGCGAAGCGGCGGCGCTGGTCGGCCCGCTGGACGGCGACATTGGCTATGCCGCGATGCAAACGGCCACCCAGCTTCTGATCAGCACGGAGAAGCTGGCGTCCAGAGTCACCATCCCGTGCGAGCTGGTCACTCCTGCGAACCTGCCGGACTTTGCCCGCCGCTATTCGGAAGCGGCCAACGGGCTGGATGTGTCGGCGTACATGCCCGGTCGTGCGACGGCTCCGGCAGAGACCGAGGCTGAATGAGGCCCTCAGCGACGACCGGCGGTACCGCCGGAAATGGGTTCAGGCACGCCGCCTCTTGCGGCGAGCCAGTCCCCGCTTCCCGCCGCAAGCCGCCGCCCGACTCCGGCACCACGATCCAATGAACGGGGTTGGGCAGGAGGCCGTGGGCCCAGACGCCGACGCCGCACCGGCCGCACCACTCCGCCATCCAGTCGATGGACGCGCGGTAATCGTCATTGCAGAAGAAGGCCGGCTGCCGCCGATTTCCCCGCGGTGTGACGTGTTGCGGGTACCCGGGGACCACGGCGCGAGCGATCCGGGCCATGCCGGCAGATTGCTGCTGCACTCCGGGCAGCGTCACGAATTAAGTATGGTGTCCCCGGATTCAGGGCAGCGTCACGAATTAAGTATGAATCCGGGGACACCATACCTATTTTGAATCCGGGGACACCATACCTATTTCTCCTGGAATCCGGGGACACCATACCTATTTCTCCTGGCCCTTCTTCTTCCGCCCCGGTTTCCGTGGGCGCAGGGCGCGGTCAAGCAGCTTCTCCAGCCGTTTCAGAAAACGCTCCCCGCCCAGCGGGCGCCCCGTCGCCTCGTGACGCCGCAACTGGCGCACCGTCTCCGCGTCCGGGTCCGCCGCCAAACGCCGCGCCCAGCGCGGTTCCAGCTTCAACAGCGGCGCCGCCTGCACCAGCACGTCGTCCCGCCCGGCCACGTGTGCCGCCGCGCTCGACCAGGGGTAGTCCTGCGGACGCCGGCACAGTCCCGCACGGACCGGAATCCGGAATCCGGGGACACCATACCTGGAATCCGGGGACACCATACCTTGAATCCGGGGACACCATACCGGAATCCGGGGACACCATACCTATTTCTCCTGGCCCTTCTTCTTCCGCCCCGGTTTCCGTGGGCGCAGGGCGCGGTCAAGCAGCTTCTCCAGCCGTTTCAGAAAACGCTCCCCGCCCAGCGGGCGCCCCGTCGCCTCGTGACGCCGCAACTGGCGCACCGTCTCCGCGTCCGGGTCCGCCGCCAAACGCCGCGCCCAGCGCGGTTCCAGCTTCAACAGCGGCGCCGCCTGCACCAGCACGTCGTCCCGCCCGGCCACGTGTGCCGCCGCGCTCGACCAGGGGTAGTCCTGCGGACGCCGGCACAGTCCCGCACGGACCGGGTTCCGCTCCACGTACCGGGCGCAGGCCAGCAGGTACGGTTCGTCCATCACGAACGACGCGAAGCGGCCCTGCCACAGGTGCCCACGCCAACCCTGCCGGAAGTTCACGCGCCGCGTGTAGCGCCGGTGCGCTTCGCCGAGGGCACGCCGCAATCCGTCCTCGGCGTCCGGCACCCCGATGAGATGTACGTGGTTCGGCAGCAGGCAATACGCCCAGATCGCCACGCCGCAGCGGCCGCACCACTCCGCCATCAACTCCAGATACGTCCGGTAGTCGTCCTGGGTGAAGAACGTCCGCTGCCGGCGGTTGCCGCGCTGGGTCACGTGATGCGGCCAGCCGGGAACCACCACTCGCGCCATCCGCGCCATGACCAAACTCTACCCGCACGGCCGTTCGCGGTCAAAAAAATCAGTATGGTGTCCCCGAATTTCCGAATTTCCGAGTTCCATCAGTGACAACCACGCAGCACTGGCGGATGAGCCGCCGGTGCCACCTCCGAAACCGGTCGCTGGCGCTCCGGGCTCGTACGCACGCACTGGCCGGTCCGACCTCACTGCTCGGTCTTCTCCTCGCAGTGAATGCCCATCGTCGCCAGCTCGTCGAGCACCGGGTTGTAGATTTCCGGCTTCACGGGAATGTGCACGCCCGTGTCGCGGATCTTGCCGGTGAGGACGAGCCTGGTCGCGACCGCCGCGGGCAGGCTCACGGTGCGGGCCATCGAGCTGTCGCCGTCGGGCTGGCCGAAGTCGATGAGCGTCGAGGAGATGCGCTCGTCGGGCTGGCCGGGGAAACGCGCGACGAAGCGGTGCACCAGAATGAGCATGTCGCGCTCGCCCTTTTTGTAGGGCATCTTTGCGTCCATGCGCGTCGCGAGCACGTCGAGCGGCGTCGTCTGCTGCCCCGTGACCGGCAGCGGATCGTTGGAGAACAGGCCCAGCCATTCCAGGCGGTCGAGGACGTTGGACGAAGCCTCGAGCCCGAGGTGCTGGGCCACTTGTTGCCGCAGGTTGTCCGGGGACTTCGCCTTGATGAAGCCGGCCGTCCAGCGGGCAAAGGTCAAGCCCGGCGTGTACGTCACGGGCGTCTCGTCGAGCAGGCCGAGATCGACGACCTTCTTCATACAGGCGCACCAGCCGGGATAGCGCAGCGTGCCGCGGAACATCGTCTCCACGTCTTCCAGCCCGTACAGCTCCACGTAGATGAGCGAGTCGCGGTTCGGGTAGCCTTCCAGCTCGCCGATGCCGGCGACCGGCACGGGGTGATGGCAAGTGAACAGCTCGGGGCCGGGGACTTCGACGAGCTGCCCGTGCTCGCGATAGCGGGCCGCGTTCTTGCCCGCCGTGCAGACGGCCCGCGGGCTCCACGAGAACTTGTACCCCCACGGGTTGTCGTTGGCTTCCGGGGCCGGCAGGCCGCCGCAGTACGACTTGAAGCTCACGACTTGGCCGCCGCGGCGGCGGACATCGTGAATGACGCGCATGGCCGACATGTGATCGATGCCCGGATCGACGCCGAGCTCGTTGAGCAGCAGGATGCCCGCGGCGCGGGCCGGGTCGTCGAGCGTCCGCATCTTGGGGCTGACGTAGGAAGTGGTCACCATGTGCTTGCGGTGCGAGACGCACATTTCGGCGACGACCGGGTGCAATGGGGCCGGCAGGAGGCTGATTGCCAGATCGTGCTCGCTGACCAGCTTCTCCAGCTTGGCGGTCTCGTTGGCCAGCAGTTGCAGGGCGCTGCCGTTCTTGTGCCCTGTGATGAGCGCCTCCGCCTTCGTCACCGTGCGGGAGGCCACGGTGACGTGAAAGTCCGGCTGATCCAGCAGATAGCGGACGAGGGGGCGGGAAACTAGGCCGGCACCGAGAACAAGGACCTTCTTCATCGCACATACTCCTACGCGAGATTCAAGCCGCGAAGCTGTCCGCGAGCAGCGCTCGGCTGGCAGCCCCGCATCAGCGGACCTTTGCTTCCAAGTATCGATACGGCTCCGTCAGCTTCCCCTGGTAGACAATGGTCGCCCGTTGGAGCTCCGGCGGCAGGCCGGACTCCGCGAGCGGACGACTGAAATCGGCCCCTGCGAGGGCAGGGATCAGCGGGCGGAGCGAATGGCCAAAGTAGGTTGAGGAATCGACCGGCAGCTCGCACGGCAGGAAATCGACGGCGAGCACGATTGGCCCAGCGCCGGCCAGACCGCTGCGAATCTGCTGCGTCTGGGGGTCGTAGACGTACACGGGATCACCGGGATCGGTGGTCTTCAGGGTGCACTCGAGCGCGCCCTCGATGTCGCACGACAGATCGCCGAGGATGCGCAGCCGCGGGCGCTGCGGGCCGCCGAACAGCTCGCGCAGTTGGGTGCGGGTGACCAGCCGGGGGTAGCGGGCCTCCCAGTAGATGCAGTTCAGCAGGACCGTCAGGTGCGGGACGTGGGCGAAGAACCACGATTGGTACTTCTCCGGATGATCGTAGTAGTCCTGTAGCTCGAACCGCCCCGTCGCCGGCGCGGGCTGCCCCGGCCGCAACTCGACCATGTGCTCTTCGCGGAACACCACCTTGTAGCAGTCGCGCGCCGTCGCCGTCACCGACGGCAATTGCTCCGGCGAGATTGCGCGTACGGGCAGCAAGTCGTAGATTTCCTGGGCGCCCTGTGACACGTTGCCGTAGCCGGCGAAGCCGCACACGAAGGGCTGAAGCGCGGCGGGCAGGCCGCTGCGGCGGATCTCCTCGCCGATCCTGGCAATCTCCTGCTTGGCGTGCGCGACATTCTTGTACTCGTAGGCGCGGCGCACGCGGGCGAACGGGCTACCCACGCCGTCGAGCTGCAGGCGCTGTCCCAGGGCCCAGAGCGTCTCGAGCATGCCGGCCAGGCCGGCAAAGCGGCCGAAGAAGACCAACCGCCGGCCGCGCTCATCGGCGATCCGCTCGTAGTCGATCAGCGTGCAACCCAGCTCGATCAGGCGGCGCAGCATGGGCATGTTGGCGGGCTGGCCCTTGACCGTGTGCGAGAAGAAGACGTAGGTTTTGTGCGGCTCGAAACAGGCTGGCGGAATCTCCTTGACGCCCATGATGACGGAACAGGCCGTGAGGTCGTCCACGACCGCGGCGCCGGCCGCGCGGTATTCCTCGTCGCCGAAGACCCGGATCGGCGACGTCTGCACCTGGAACCGCAGACCGTGCTCGCTGGCCAGCCGCTGGACGTCGTCCGGCACCAGCGGGACCCGGGCTTCCCACCGGCTCTTATCTTCGCGTCGCAGGCCGATCATCACACACGCTTCCGTCGTCAGCAGTGGCACGCACCGCGTGCGTCGAAACCACTGCTTGTACCAAACGCGGCAGGGGGGGTCAAGAACGCATGGTTGCGCGGCCGCGATGGAACCGCGGCTCGGGGCGCGGATACAATACTGTGGCCGTCGCTGACCTGGCGGCGCGGGCCGCCGCGGAGGTCGGGCAGGGATTGCTGTGCGGAGTGGTGGAATCATGTGGAACTCGAGACTTCGCCTTAACCCGGTTCTGTGGGCCGTGCTGGTACTAGGCGTGCTGTGGATCGGCGTCGGCGACCGGGTGGTGACGCACCTGGCCTACGCGGTCGAGCGCGGGCGCGTGCAGGCCAGCAACGCCGAGCTGGCCGAGCTGCAGGCCCAGTTGCCGGAGGTCCAATCGATCTCCCGCGCTTTCAAGCTCGTGGCCAAGGTCGCGCGACCGGGCGTCGTGTACATCCACGTCCGCGGCGGGGAGCGCCCGGCGTCCGATAAGGACGAGGACAACCGGATTCGCGAACAGCTCAAAGACATGGTGCCCCCGGAGCAGCTCGAACGGTGGTTGCGGCGTGAGCCGCCCGGCTCGGCCAGCGGGTTCGTTTTTGACCGCGACGGGTACATCCTGACGAACAATCACGTGGTGGAGGGCCGCGACGAGATCGAGGTCGTGCTCTGGGATGACCGCGAGTATCCGGCCCAGGTCGTGGGGCGCGACCGGAAGACCGACCTGGCCGTCATCAAGATCGAGGCCCCGGACCTTCAGCCGCTCACGCTCGGCGACTCGGACGCCCTCGAGGTGGGCGATTGGGTGATCGCCGTCGGAGCCCCGTTCGGCCTGGCGCAGACGGTCACTCACGGCATCGTGAGCGCCAAGGGACGGAGCCGGGTCGCCGGCGTGGACATCACCTACCAGGACTTCATCCAGACCGATGCGGCGATCAATCCGGGCAATTCCGGCGGCCCGTTGCTGAACCTGCGCGGCGAGGTCGTGGGCGTGAACACCGCGATCGCGACCCACGGCGACGGGATCAACGCCGGAATCGCCTTCACGATCCCGTCGAACATGGCGGTCAAGGTCGCGCAGCAGCTCCGCACGAGCGGGACGGTGACGCGCGGCTTCCTGGGCATCGTCCCGCTGCCGTTGACCGAGGCGGACGTGGAGATCTTCGGACTGCGGGATATACACGGGGTGTTGGTGGATCGAGTGGTGCGCGATTCGCCGGCCGACCGCGGCGGGTTGCAGGTCGAAGATGTGATCGTCGCGATCGACGATGCGCCTGTCACGAGTTACGCGCAGTTTCGGGCTGCTGTGGCAGAGGTGCGGCCAAACGAGCCGGCCCGATTGCGTGTGATCCGCGACCGGGAGACGACGCAGTTGACCGTCCGCCTCGGACTCCAGCCGGACGATCTGCGGGCCTCGCCGGCCGAGCTGCCCGAAGCCGACCGCGAAGTGCGGCGCTTGGGTCTGCGGGGGCGTACGTGGCGCCTGGGAAACGCGCGCCTGCCGCTGTACGACGCAACCGCGCGCGGCGTGGAAGTGCGTCGGCTCGACCCGCGCGGTGACGAAGCGCCCGACATCCAGGTGGGTGAGCTCGTGGTCGGCTGCAACGGCGAGCCGGTCCGCTCCGTGCATGATCTGAACGAGCAGCTCCGACACGTGCCGAAAGAAGCCAAGGTGCGGTTGGAAATCTTGGAGCCCAGCGGGGACCGGCGGTTCGTGACCGTGGTACCGGCAAGCGAGTGAGCTACCGCTGTGCCGTCCCGCGCCCCCAGTCGGAGCCGCGCGGTGTCAGCGCGCGGTCGCGCGGCGCGTGGCTCGTCTCTCACCCACTTCGCCGGGAGATTGTAGGCTGGGCTGAGTCCCCGAAGCCCAGCGTCCGCCTCGTTCAGCCAAGCGCAAAAGGCCGGCGGCTTCGCGCCGGGGTAGAGTGCGAGGCCGCTGCCACCTTTTTGGAGCTTATTGCGTCAAGGCGGCGTATGCCGCTTCCCCGTGTTCGCGGCCGTTCGCTTGCTCACTCGCCGAGATTATCGCGCACCGTCGCCCAATAGTCTTGGACATCGGGGTCGGTATACAACGGAATCGAATCTTCGATGACTGCCTGCGCGACTGGAATCGCCTCGCTCGGTACGCTAGCCACTATCGCGGCTGCCGTCTCTTCTGGCGCCGCGACGTCCATGGCCCGTCCGATCCCGCCACAGGCGTGTACACAGAGGCCGTCAAGCACAAGCACTTCGAACGGATCCGTGTCACGTGAGTCGAAGGCGCCATCGCAATTACAGTCGCCCGCGAAGAGCACCATGCCGCTGAGGAACCTGGGCACGTCATCCGGATGTTCCTGATCCCACTCCGGGTTCGGCTCGCCCAACCCCGGGTAGGTGCCGGCATAGTCCCACGGGTCGTGCAGCGCCTGGTAAAACGGTGCCCGATCGTCCTCATCGATTCGCCAGTCACAGTTAACGTCTGCGAAGCAGCCCGTGGTCATCCAAACGTGGGCACTGGGAGTATTCTCCGTGTACGGGTACGGTGCCGTGGAGATAATGACCTCGGCTCCCGGCGCCCACTGATGGTCCGGGTTGTTGCCATCATAACCGAACACGATGTTAGCCTTGGCCCCCATGTCGAAGGCCGTGATCAGGGGGTCGGGCCCACCTTCGTATGGCTCGAACCCGCCGATCACGTGGATGTGGCCCGCGTAGACATCGTTCGGATCGGGATCGCCGATGCAGTAGAGAATGTCGATCAACCCGGCCATATCCCCGCCGACGCGGACCGCGCCATCCAGCCAGTCCAGGTAAAGCGCACCGCGCAGCGAGCCGCCAACAAGGACGGTCCCGCTTTCTCGAACATTGCCGTCGATCTCCAAGACGCCATCAGGACCCAGCATGCCGCCCACGTGGACCAGGCCGTCGACATCCCCAGGCACATGGAGGGTTCCCAGGAGGTCGGCGCTGACCGAGACTCGCCCGCCGGCTTCGACGTCCCCGCCGATCTCGAGGAGGCCGGCCTCCGCGATGTCGCCGACAATCTCCAAATCGCCGACAAGGTTCTCATCGACGATCACGGACCCGTTCACGGTGGTGGGCACGTCCGGGCCGCCCGTTATCTTGAGCAGCCCCGTCTCGCCAATGCTGCCCGTGACCTCCACGCTGCCCTCGGCGGCGATGTCGCCGACTTGCAGCCACAGGGTGTTGTTGAGGTCTTCTGGGGTCGCCAGGTGCCCGAAGGTCAGACCGCCGGCTAAGTGGCGTCCGATCACGACCGCCGGTCCTTCCGGCGGCTCCTCGCACGCATGCATTATCTGGAATGAGCCCAACAGGTCGCGGCCGACGATTATCTGGCCGGAAATCCCGCCCTTAGTGAGCACGTACACATTGTTTACGTCTTCTGCGACACTCACGGTGCCGTTGACGGGATCCGGTCAGCCATAATAGCCGGGATCGCCCAGCGTCAGGTCGCCGGCCAGGCTGCCGGCAATCGTTAGGTTGTGAGGCCGATCGTAAACAATGAAGTTCTGTATTTCGACATTCGCGTTGTGCGTTACGGGCTGCGTGACCTCGATGTCGGCGTCATTATATACGAGGGTGAAGTCCCCGGTGAGGTACTGAACGTGCAGGGGGCTGCCCAACCCCATTGCATCAAATGTCCCATCAATGTGGGTCACGTAGATGTCGGGGTCGCACGGATCGAGCTCGTCGCCCAGCTCGCTGCAAATCACGAACTCCTTGAGCGTTAAGTCCACGTCCTCGCGCTCCACGTCCAGGCGCCACACGTTGGCCGCCCCGGCCGGTAGCCAAGACGAGCGAACCATGAGCTCGACATCACCGTGCAGGGCCATTCCGGCACTGATGCCGGCAATGTTCGCTGGCATGACGTCTTCCCCAATTTTCCGATAACATTCGAAGTCATACGGACCGTGCTCCGGGTCCGACGGCTGGAGAATCGTGATCCAGGGCTCGTCCTCCGGGTTCCACGACACGCCGTAGTCCACGTTAGGCGTGTACCCTGCATGCTCCACTAGCGTGACCTGTCCCCAAGCCGGCGGGGCGAACAGCACCGCGCCGACCAGCGCGCCCAACCCCGTGGCGAACAACAACTTACATCTCATTGCCCTTCCTCCATGTTGGACGCTTCCTAAATCTCAACACTGCCAGCCCCGCAAGCGCCATGACGGGGCCGACAGGCGGTTCGGGAACGATCCCGAACCGAACAAAGTCCCAGGTTGTGAGGCTGGTGGCCTCCGTGACGTCGCCCCAGAAAACGTCTGAGTAGGGGTAAGGACCCTCGAAAACCCCCTCGTGCGCCAACTGGCCGTCAATAAAGAGGGAGTAGTTCGCCAAGTCCCACGACCAAAGCGAGTACTCGTGAAAAACGCCGGGGACGAAGTCGATCCAGACCCCCTCTGCCTCACTCCAAATTCCGTTCTCGGCGTAATGAAGGAATATGAGGCCATGCACGCCCGCGGCGATGAACATGGCGGCATCAGGATTGGTTGGCGTCTGGTCGATCCGGACGCGCCATTCTACGTGTAGCGCCTCGCCGGGATCGAGAACAAAGGGAGTATTGATGTAGTATTCGTCCACAATGTACATGCTCGCCAAGCTGTCGAGGACCAAGGCCCCGTCCTGCAGCGAGCGCTGGGCCCCGCCGCCACGCGTGTACCGAATCCACGGCCCTTCGACCTCGGGGTAGTCGTTTCCCTCGTACGTGTACCAAAACTGATCAGCGGCCGCCCTCGAGACGCCGAGCGCGAGGATAATGAGCGCCAAGAGCAGTCTCCTCACTTCCTTCTCCTCTTAAGAACGTCTCAGCACCAGCCCCGCTAGCGCCATCACGAAGCCGACAGGCGGTTCCGGCACAACGCCGAACCTAACAAACGACCAAGTTGTCATGCTCGTCGCCCCCTCGGTCATGTCGCCCCACGTGAGTCCCGATGACATGTATGGGGCGCCAAAGTCGCCAACGTGAGCAAGGATCCCGTCCACGTACAACGAGTAGTCGTCGAGCGTGGAGGAGACCAGCGAGTAGTCGTGAAAGACGGCGGGAGTGAAGTCGATCCAGACCCCCTCCGTGTCGATCCATATGCCATCCTCCGCGTAGCTGAGGAGAACAATGCCCTCCGCGCCCGCGCGGATTGCGACGCCGGCATCGAGATTAGTTGGCGTCTCGTCGATCCGGACGCGCCAGTCGACCTCCAGCCACTCCCCGGCGTCCAGAACAAAAGGTGGAGTAGTAATGTAATATTCATCCACAATGTGCCAATCCGCCAGGCCGTCGAGGACCAAGGCGCCATCCTGGAGCGATCGCTCGGCCCCGCCGCCGCGCGTGTAGCGAATCCACGGGCCTTCGGCCTCGGGGTAGTCATTCGCCTCGTAGGTAAACCAGAATTGCTCGGCCCCCGCGGACGAAACGCCGAGCGCGAGCACGGCCAGCGTGGTACATAGCCTGCTCATCTCACTCTCCTTCTCCCCGCCACGCGGCCCGACCGGCCCCGCACTCGCGTGCGGGGTTCTGAATTGTGCACTCTCGGCGCTCCGACTCTGAATGGCGCCAGTCCTGCGAGCCCCAGCACGAAGCCCATCATGTGACTCATTGTCGTCCTCCTCCTGCACCTGCGAGCGTACGGAAATGCTCCACCCGCAAGGTCAATTATACCGCGCCTGGCCTTGGGCGAACGCAGGCATTCACCGGTATCTGTCGGAGAATCTCGGCGACAAGCGGGCTTCCGGCGGCCATGCCGAGCGGCGCACGCACGCACTCACATGCGCAGGCCGCAGGCCACGACTCAATGGCCTTGTGCAGAACGGAACGCGCCCGGCGCTCGCACGGTCTCAAGCCCGGTAACGTCTGGGTTGGCGTGCAGGATTCCCGTCTGGAATGTGCCGCCGGTCAGGTCCTCGATGTAGACGTCCTTCACGGTCGCCAGGTAGACCTTGCAGAGATTGGCGATCGCCGTAACGCGGGTGGGCGGGTCATTGGGATCCGGGGCGAGGGTGCCCTCGACGCGCGGCGTGGCGGCGCGGCGAGTCAACATGCGCGGTGACGAAGCGCCCGATATCCAGGTGGGTGAGCTCGTGGTCGGCTGCAACGGCGAGCCGGTCCGTTCCGTGCATGATCTGAACGAGCAGCTCCGCCAAGTGCCGAAAGAAGCGAACGTGCGGCTGGAAATCTTGGAGCCCAGCGGGGACCGGCGGTTCGTGACGGTTCAGCCCCGGACAGAGCGGTAAGGGTCCGTTGAAAAAGGGGGACTGGCTCCGAGCCCGACTCGTTTGCTGCTGCCGAAAACGTGCGCTGGCGAGGTGCCTGTACCCCTTTTTCAACGGACTGGCAGACCGTCCAACGCCGGCCGAGTACGATACCCCGCCGATGTCCCCGGTCATTGCCGCCGCCGTCGTCGTGCTCTGCGAAGGCCTGGTGCTCTGGGCCGTCTTCCCCATCATGAATTACTACTGCGCGGAGCTGGGCGGAGGACCGGCCGCGGTCGGCCTGATGTTCGCGCTGCTGTCGGCGCCGCGGGTCGTATTCAACCCCATCTTCGGTCGCCTGTCCGAGCGGTTCGGCCGCCGCCCGCTTATGGTCGTCGCGAGTCTCGGCACGATGGCGGGCTCGATCACCTGGGCGGTTTCGCCGAACGTCGGCTGGCTGGCGGTGTCGCGGGCCATCGCCGGCGTTTTCGGTGCGCAGGCGGCGCTATCGTCTGCGGTGGTGGCGGACGTCACGACGCTCGAGCGGCGCGCGGCGGGCATGGGGCTCCTCGGAGCCGCATTCGGACTGTCCATGATTCTGGGTCCACTGCTCGGGGGCTGGGTGACCCACTTCGCCTCGCACGCGATGGTGGGCTGGGTCGGCGCCGCGCTGCAAGGGGTTTCGGTGCTGACGGTCGTTCTTCTTCTGCCGGAGACGCGCGCGGCCCGCGCGAGCTCCCCGCAACCGGGGGCGCGCCGTCTGCCGATGCGCGCCGTCCTCGTCGTCCCGCACGTGACCCCGCTCTTGCTCGTCACGTTTTGCAGTGCACTGGCCGTTGCCCAGGTCACGACCACGTTCTCCATGCTGGCGGAGAGGCAGTACCGCTTCACCGAGGCGGACGCGGGGCACGCGTTCGCGGTGTTCGGCCTGGTCGGCACGCTCGTGCAGGGCGGCGTCATCCGCGTGCTGCACCCGCGTTTCGGTGACCGCAAGCTGGCGATCGCCGGTCTGCTCGGCGTCGCCGTCAGCGCCGGGGTGGTCGTGGCGGGTCCGCCGGTGTGGGCCCTGTGGCTCTGCATGGGGCTGCTGGGGGCCGGTGTGGCCCTGTGCACGCCGACCGTCGCCGCCCTGTTGTCCGGGTGCGTGGGGCCGGACCGCTACGGCACGCTGCTGGGCCTGCACCAGGGCGTCATGGCGCTGGGCCGCGGCACCGGTGCTCCGGTCGCCGGGGTCACTTTCGCGGCCCTGGGACCGACAGCACCGTACGCGCTCGCTGCGGCGGTAGCGTTCGTCGGGGGCCTGCTGCTCGTGCCGTTGAAAGCCGTGGCACGTGAGACCGCCGGAGAAGCCCCGTCCGTTGGAATCTCGTAACCGGGTGTCGTGCCAGGAAGCCTACGCCCGTCTTGACCACCGACCGCTAGCGTGTGAAGCAGAACGCCTCGATCGCCTCGTTCTTACCGCGCTCGTTCTTGACGGAGTGGGACTCGTGCCGCGGCTGACCCAAGCGCTCGGCCATCGTCGCGACATAGGCCGCGAGTTGGTCCGCGGGGAACTCCACCTTCTTCCCCGCGGCGCGGTACACCAGCAGCCAAACGCGCTGACCCGGAGCACGCTGGATCGTCTCCGGCGGCGGCGACCACGTGAGGGGGACCGGTGCGAAGCGCAGCACGTCGAAGACGAACTGTCCGCCGACGCCGCGCCAGTCGCCCAGAAATGGGGCGTATGGGACCTCCTCGCGGGCGTTGAAGACGACCCAGCGGTCACCGGGGGCGGCCTTTTCGGCTAAGGCGCGCACCGCTTCACGGCTCCGGAGCGTGGCCAGCGACTGGTAGGGCCACAGGACGTCGCCGATCATCGCGCAAACCGGGATCGCCGCGAGGACGAGCATCGTGACGAAGAGCGCGCCCCGGATGCACTGGCGCCGCGGAACCTCGCGCACCTCGGTCCGCTGCCGCCGTCGGGCGTGGAGCCGCGCCACGAGCGCGACCACTCGCGGCGCAAGGTACTCAAGGGCGGTAAGCAGCCCGAGCCCGGCCAGCAGGCAGAACGCCGGCGCCATGTACAGCATCGTGCGCGCCGTGCCACCGTACGGGTAAGCGTGCCCTGCGGCCGCGATCAGTGCCAGCGGCAGCGGCCCAAGCAGCAGGAGCAGCAGGGCCGGCCGCGTGCGCGCGAGGCGGACTGCCCCGATCAGGACGCACAGGAAGGTCACGATGCTGCCCGGCGCGGTGCCCCCGTGGGGGTAAGCGAACATCAGTCCGGTGTGCATCAGATACAGCCAGACGGGGATCGCCCACAACTTCGTCAGCGGCGGAAACGTCTTCGTCCAGGTCTGCGTCAGCCGTGCGGCAAACTCCGCGTGCGGCCGGCCGATGCTCAGGTACATGAGTAGGAAGCTGCTGCACAGGACGACGCCGAAGGCCAGCCATCCGGCGGCGACTCCGGTGCGAAAGCGCTCGCGCCAAACCAGCCAGGTGAGCAGCAGGCCGGCGCCGCCGCCGACAAAGGCGACCGGGTACGAGCACCACACGGCGACGCCGGCGAAGAGCACGAGCGCGAGCCAGCGCTGTAACGCCTGCGGCCGTTGGTAGACGCCCCACGCCAGCATCGTCACCGCCAGCGAGACCAGCAGATCGATGATGTAGGGCTTGACCTCGGCCCCGTGGCGCACGACGTAGTACGAAGACGCGAAGATGCCGAGCGCGAGGAACGCCGCTTGACGCGGCAGCACGCGTCGCGCAAACCGCCAGAACAGCATTAAGGCGGCGACGCCGGCCAAGGAGGGCAGCAGACGCAGGGCCCATTCTGACAAGCCGAGCGCGCGACTGATCGCCAGCTCAGCCCACATGAACGCGATAGGCACGATCTGCCCGTAGAGCGAGGGCTGGATCATCTCGCGGTAGCCGCGCACCGCAAAGTCGACGGCGACGAATGCTTCGTCTCCCCAAAAGGGAAACCCCAGCGCGTAGAGCAGGACTCGCCACGCGAGCCCGAGGAGCAACAACACGATCGTGAGTTGGCCCAGCGTCGGCAGGCGCATCCGGCGCCGGGTGCTGGCGGCAGGTGCCGGGTTGGTCGCCCTACTCGTCGGCCCGCGCGGCATCAGGGCACCGGCACCGGGCTGGTCGACACCTGGATGCTCTCGTCGGCGCGGATCAGGTCAATGTGGCACTGCCATTGTGGGTCCGGGGCCGGAAAATCCGTACGGTAATGGACGCCGCGGGACTCGCAGCGCGTCGCGGCCCCGGTGACGATCCCCAGGGCCACCGTGAGCATATTCTGCGTTTCCCACGCCTGGGGAGTGTCGAAGACTTTGTCCATTACGTAGCGCGCCCAGAACTCGATGATCTCAATCGTTTCCCGCAGCCGATCGCCGCTGCGTTCGACCGCGACGTTGCGCGACATCAAGCTGGTCAGGCTGTTCAGGACGTCGGCCAGGTCGAGCTCGGTGCGCGAGGAGCGCGGCAGCAAGTGGCTGACTGGCAGGGGGCTGTTGATGCGGTGGTTGGCCGAGGTGCGCTGCGCCGCGAGTGCTCCGGCCTGTCGTCCGTGGACCAGGCCCTCCAGCAGCGAATTGCTGGCCAGCCGGTTGGCCCCGTGCAGCCCGGTCGACGCCACCTCCCCGCCAGCCAGCAAGCCCGGCAGCGTCGTCTGCCCCTGCTCATCCACGACCACGCCGCCGACGGCGTAATGCGCACTCGGCCGCACGGGGATTAGATCGCGTTCGGGATTGATGTCGAAATCGCCGCACAGCCGGGCCAGGCTTGGGAAGCGTTCGCCGAAACGGCCGGGCGGGAAATGGCGGACGTCCAGGTAGACGTATGCGCTCTGCTCGCGCTTCATCTCGGCCGCGATCGCCCGGCTGACCACGTCGCGCGAGGCCAGTTCCCCGCGCTCGTCGTAGGCGCTCATGAACCGGCGTCCCCCGCGATTTACCAGGTAGGCCCCTTCGCCGCGCACGGCCTCGCTGATCAGCTCGCGCGCGGCCCCGGCCACGTAGAGGGTCGTGGGGTGGAACTGGATCATCTCCAGGTCGCGCAGCACGGCGCCGGCGCGAAAGGCCATGGCCCACCCGTCGCCGGTCGCGACCGGCGGATTGCTGGTCTCCCGGTAGACGCGGCCGCAGCCGCCGGTGGCGAGCAGGGTCGTCGTGGCCCAGAACATCTGGTGACCGTACTTGGGGTGGCAGGTGACGGCGCCGACGACCAGGCCGTCGTGCGTCAGCAGGTCGATCGTGAAGCACTGCTCGAAGATGCGGATGCGTGGGTGGGCGCGGACCTGCGCGAGCAGCACGCGGAGAATCTCCCGGCCGGTAGTGTCCTGGGCGTGCACGATGCGCGGCCACGTGTGACCGCCTTCGCGGCCTGCCGCGAGTGCCTCCCCCGCGCGGTCAAATTGGGCTCCCCACGCCTGCAGGGTCTGGATGACACCGGGCGCTTCCGCAACCACGCGACGGACGACCTCCGCGTGCCCCAGGCCACAAGCCACCGTAAGCGTGTCGTCGGCATGGGCGGCCGGGCTGTCGCCGGCCAGTGTCGCGGCGGCGATTCCACCCTGCGCGTAGGCCGTCGCCGACTGCGCGACGTGATCCTTGGTGACCACGAGCACTTCGCCGGCGCGGGCCGCCTCGAGCGCCGCCTGCAACCCCGCGACGCCCGAGCCCACCACGAGCGTGTCGGTGAACAGGTGCGGCAGACGATGATGCTCGAAGTTCGTGAGATAACGGCGGCGACCGATGGCAGTGCTCATGGCGGTGGCCTAGCGGCTGAAGCGGCGGACCTGTACGTCGGTGACGAGCATGTCGATCGTGACGTCCGAGGGGCCGACCGGGATCCCCGCGACCACCTGGTCCTCGAGCGCCAGCGCGCAGGCGACGCCGTGGAAGTCCGGGTGAGATAGAAAACGGTCGTAGAATCCGCGTCCGCGGCCAAGCCGGTTGCCGTGCTCGTCGAACGCCAGGCCCGGAACGACGGCCAGGTCGATGTCGGAGACCGGGATGGGCATGCCCTCGACGGGCTCGCGGATGCCCATGTAACCCTCCTCGACGCCGCTGACGAGTGACTGGATCTCGACGGGCAACATGCGCCGCTGGTCCCACGCCACCCGTGGGGCAAGGACGGTTTTCCCGTCCGCCCAGGCCTGGAGGGCGAGCTGGCGGGTGTCAACCTCGTGCGTGGTGGACAGGAAGATCATGACCACGTGGGCCCGCTGGTATTCCTCCTGCTCACACAACAACCCGCAGGCCGCCGCGCTGCGTTGCCGCAGTTCCTCCGCTGGGATCGCGCTCAACCGACGGCGCAGCTCGTGTCGCAGCTCTTTTTTCGCCACGGCTAACTCTTCCGGTCGTCGGCGGATTGCCCGCCATAGGCCGCGCGCAGCTCGCGCAACGCCTGCGCCATGCGGCCCTCTTGTCCACGGTCGGTCGGATTGTAATACGTGCGGGCCACGCCGAGGTAGTCCTGCGCCACGTATCCTCCGGGGTAGTCGTGGGGGTACTGGTAGCGCGCACCACGGCCCAGTCGGGCCGCTCCCGGATAGCTGGCGTCGCGCAGGTGCGGCGGGACCGGCAAGGTCAGCCCCTCGCGGACGTCCTGACGCGCGGCGGCAATGGCCGTCGTTACCGCGTTGGACTTCGGAGCGCACGCCACGTAGACCGCCGCCTGAGCCAGCGCGAACTGGCACTCCGGCAATCCCACCGCGGTTGTAATCTGCACCGCCGCCGCGGCCAGGATCGCCGCCTGCGGGTCGGCGTTGCCGACGTCTTCGGAGGCACAAATGGCGATGCGGCGGGCGATGAAGCGCGGGTCCTCGCCGCCCTCCAGCATGCGCGCGAGCCAGTAAAGGGCGGCGTCCGGGTCGCTGCCGCGCATGCTCTTGATGAGCGCGGAGGCCACGTCGTAATGCGTGTCGCCGGTGGCGTCGTAGGCGACGGCCTTTTGCTGCATCGACTCGGCGGCGATATCGAGCGTCACGTGCGGCCAGCGCCCTTGATCCGCTCCCGGAGCGGCAGCGACGGGCCCGGCGTTGAGCTGCGATAGGACCGCGACTTCCAATGCCGCCAGCGCCCGGCGTGCGTCGCCGTCAGCGCGCTCGGCAATGAAACGCAGGGCGGCCTCGTCGCACGTCGCGTGCGTCTGGCCGAGGCCGCGTTCCTCGTCTGCCAGGGCGCGCCGCAGGAGCGCCTCGATGTGCTCCGGGCGGAGCGCGCGGAACTCGAAGATGTGGCTGCGGGAGATCAGCGGGCCGGTGATGGAGAAGAACGGGTTCTCGGTCGTAGCGCCGACCAGGATCAGCGTTCCCTCTTCCACGTCCTTGAGCAGCACGTCCTGCTGCGCGCGGTTGAAACGGTGAATCTCGTCTAGGAACAGGACCGTCCGCTGACCACGCCGCGCCAGCCGCTCGTGGGCCGCCTCGATCACCTCCCGCACGTCTTTTACGCCCACTTCGGCGGCGTGCAGCGTGATGAACGCGGCCTTGGTATAGGCCGCGATCAGCCGGGCCAGCGTCGTCTTGCCGCTACCCGGCGGGCCGTACAGGATGGCGCTGCCCGGCCGGTCCGCCTCCAGCAGCCGGCGCAACAGCCGCCCGGGCCCGGCGAAATGCTCCTGCCCAACAAACTCCTCGAGGGTGCGCGGCCGTATCCGGACGGCGAGCGGCTGCACCCGGCGTAGAGCTACCTCCCGCTGCTCGGCGAACAGGTCCATGGCTGGGCAGTATACCGCGGTGTAGCAGCCAGACGCAGGGGGTCGCCGCAAAAACCGCTGTAGTGCGCGCGCCGCGCAAGTGCAGTGGTTTGAAGAAACGGCGCCGCGCGGCCCAACACGGAGCAGGTATGCAACGTCAACACGACGGCGTGAGCTGCGACGATTCGGGGCGACAGGACTCGAACCTGCGACCTTCTGCACCCCATGCAGACGCGCTAGCCAGACTGCGCCACGCCCCGGGGCTCTTCTTCACGTTAGGACTTGGCGGGCTCGCCGTCAAGCGCCGACTTCTCCCGGCTCGCGCGCGACTTGCGCTCCCACAACAGGCGCACGGCCAGAATCGCCACGCCTGCGACGAGCAGCATGTCCGCGACATTGAAGACCCACGGCCAGATATCACGCCCGCCGAACCAGCGGGTCGGAATCTTGATGAAATCACGCACGTACCCGATGGGCGGAGGAAGCTGCTCCGCCGCGGCGCGCGACAGCTTGCGCGGGGGCTGATCCTCGGCAGGCGGGAATTCGCGAAGCAGGATCCAGTCGCCGTCCGCGCTGTTCTCCTCCACGTAGTACCGGACCACCGGCCCGGTGGGGGTTTGGCAGGCATATGCGACCAGGTCCACGAACGCCCGGTCGTACATGTTGCCCAGGGCCCCGGCCAGAATCCCGCCCAGGGCGAGGTGGGTGAGCCAGCGCTGGGGCGGACACTGCGCGAACATCCATACGACGAGCACGAGCGCGAGCACGGACGCGATGAGGAAGACCTCGGTTTTCCCCGCTCCGATCCCAAACAGCGCGCCCGGGTTCAGCGTCGTGTGCAGCTCCAGCAGGTCGGGAATCAGCGTGCGATGGCCTCCCTGGCGGAGCAGGTGGAACGCCCATTGCTTCGACCACAGATCGGCCGCGAGGCCCAGAACCACCACGGTCCACAGGCGCAGGTGCGAAGCCAGGTCATACAGGGCGGTGGTCGGTGCTGCCGGCGATGCAGCATCGGCGCAACGATTCTGCCTGCTTCCGGTCACGTCCGGTGCCGCCGCCGCTGGTGGCAAGGGTGGGTGAGCAGACAAGACGCTAGAACCTGCGTGTCTGGCCTTGTTCCTGGGCCAGGGTGTACTCATAGCAGTACCTGGCCCACGGTTTGGCTTTGAGCCGGGCCTTGCCGATCGGCTTGCCGGTGGCCAGGCACACGCCGTACGTGCCCTGCCGGATCCGCTCGAGGGCCTCGTCGATTTCGCGGAGGATGGCCCGTTCACCTTCGATCAGCCCGAGCGTGAATTCGAGCTCGTAATTGTCGCTGCCGAGGTCGGCCATGTGAATGGGCATACTGGAGAGGTCGCCGGCGGCGTCGCGACGGTCCTTGTTGAGGGCCTCGTTGTGCAAAGTGGACACATCGCCGAGGATTTCGGCCCGCTTCTCCAGCAGCATGTACCGAAACTGCTCGACCTCTTCGGGCGTCAGAAAAGTCTCGGCCCGCGCCTCCGTTTCGGCAGCGACCACGGCCGACGGGTTGGCCGCATGGCGTGTTTCCGCGCTCAGGCGACGGGGTGTGGCCTTGATGCGGGGAGGTTTTCGGCCGGTGCCTGTTTTGGCGCTGGGACGGTCAATGGACCTGGCGCGGGCGACCACCTTCGCCTTGGAGGTGGTGCCGCCGCCGGCGCGCGTGGCCCTGGGAGCCTGGGGGTGGGTGGCGGGGGTGCCACGTCGCGGCCTGCTCGCAGCGGCGGCGCGCTTCTTCGGTCGGGAGTTTCGCGAGGTTTTTTGCGCGGGTTTCTTCGCCAAGGGTCCGTTCCCAACTGGGGCAGAGTCCGGCGGCCGGCGAACTGTAAGCCCTTTTGGTTCAACGGGATCGGCACGCAGTCGCCGAAACCCTATAACTATACACAAGGCTAATCCATCTGTCAACCACGGCTTGTGCCCCAAAGCGTTTCATACGCGCACCACGTAGACACGACGCGGCGTGAAACGTGGCGGCCAACTCCGCCACAGCGGGTTTCGGCCGTGGAAAGCCACGATCTTCTGGGCGAGGCGCCCGCGCGCCCCGTGGTCGGTCCCGGCGCGCCGGGAGAGCCTGGCCGTTACAGCGCGCGACGCGCCACCTTCGAATGGGGCGCGCAGCAGTTCGCCATGGCTCGAGCGCCGTTCAGGCTATGGTGCGGGCGATTCGCTCAGCGACGACCCGCTGTCAGGGGACAGGGGCGGTGGGGTGCCGGTGGCTGTTTGGAGGAGGGCAGTCCACTCGGCCGCCTCACCAGGTTTGCCCCAAGCTTCGTACAAGCGAATCAAGCGGCGGACGGCCTCGATGGTGAGGTAGTGATCGCTGCCCTGGGAGGCCTGGAGACCTTCATAGCTGGCCAGCAAAGGGAGCTCGGCCTGGCCGTAGCGGCCCAGCTTGATCAGACACTCACCGTGTTCGCCCTGCAGCTTGGCGACGTACCAATTCTGCTTGGGGAGAAGCACCTTGGCAGCGCCGACCAGGCGGGCGTACTCGGCCTCGGCCTCCTCGATGCGTCCTTGGGCTAGCATTTGCTCGGCCCCGCTGCGCAGCGCCTCGAGGCCGTTCCGACGCACCACTCGGTCGCCCGGGCTGCCGGAGCCCTCGCCGACGAGCAACTGCGCAAGTCGTCGGTTGTGTTCGGCCGCGGCGCGCTCGTGCCCCTCGGCCTCGCGGGCCCGGACCAGCCCGGCGTACGTGCCGATCGTGGTGCTGGTCAGCCCGAGGAGAATGGCGAGGATTACGCCGACGAGGCTCTTGTTCCGCTGGGCGAACTTGGACCACTCGTAGAGCTTGCTCGGTGGCCGGGCGGTGATCGGCCGGTCGGTCAGGTAAAGCCGTACGTCGCCGGCCAGCTCGGCGACGCTCTGGTAGCGGCGCGTGGGCTCTTCGGCCGTCGCGGTGCGGATGATCGTCTCCACGTCGACGGGCACGCTGGGATCGATGCTGCGCGGGCGGCGTGGCTGTTGCTCGGCGAAGATCCGCCAGGCCTCCGCGACGGGAACGCCCTCGACGGGGTAGGGCAGCTCCCCGGTCATCAGCTTAAAGAGGATGAGACCCAGCGAATAGACGTCGCTGCGCACGTCGCAGGCGTCGCGCTCGCCACGGCGCTGCTCCGGGCTCATGTACGCGGGTGTTCCCGGCATCCCGCCGGTGGCGCCGAGCCGCGTCGTGTGCGTCGTATCGCTGCCGGTGATCGCGGCGACGCCGAAATCCACGACCTTCACCTGCAGTTCCTGGGCCGTGGGGTCTTTGGACGCCAGGACCAGGACGTTCGATGGCTTGAGGTCGAGGTGCACGACGGACTTCATGTGGGCGTGCTGGATCGCCTCACAGATCTTGCAGAACAGGCGCAGGCGCTCGCGCCGCGGGAGGCTGTGCTTGCGCACGTACTCGTCCAGGCGCTCGCCGTCGATGAGCTCCATGACGAAATAGGACAGGCCGTCTTCGGTTTGGTCCGCGTCGTAGATGCTGGCGACGAACGGGTGGTTCAGGCGGCCGAGGATGCGGGGCTCGTGGCCCGACCAGTGGGCCGCGTCGCTGCCCGGCGCGCCGTGGATGACTTTAAGGGCCACTCGGCGGTGTGGCCATTTCTGCTCCGCCTCGTACACCGTCCCCATCCCGCCGTGGCCCAGCACACGCAGCAGACGATACGCTCCGATCTCACGCCCCACCAGCGAGTCCGTGGGCGGCGGGTCGCACGGGCCGGCGAGCAGCGACGTCTCCAGGAAGGTGGTGGCCTGCTCGGCGGCCGCCAACAGGACCTCCACCTCGCCCCGCAGCGCCGGCTCATCGGGCAGCTCGGCCTGGACATGCTCGCGGCGCTGCTCGGGCGGCAGCTTCAGGGCGGCGTGGAAGACGCGCTCGACCTTTCGGAAGTTGTGGGCGTTCACGGTTTCACCGCCGCTGCATCGTCCTGGGGTGCGGCCCCGGTCAGCTCGTTGTACAGCCACGCTTTGGCCAGGCGCCAGTCGTTGTGGACGCTGGCGCGCGACAGCTCGAGCTCGTCGGCGGCCTCCTGGAACGTCAGTCCGAGTAGAAACAGCAGCTCGACCACCCGCGCGTGTCGCGGAGCGATCTCCTGCAGCCGGGCGAGCGCCTCGTCCAGGGCCAGGAAATCCGCAGGTTCCCAACCCTGCTGCGCGGCCAGCTCGTCAGACAAGAGCTGCCGATGGAATACCGGTCTTGAGGCCCCGTCGTGGCCCCGGCCGCCGCGCTTCTGCGCGTCGATCCGGCGGGCCAGGTCGCAGAGTTGCTGGCGCATCTTCTGCACGAGCAGGGCGAGCGCATGGGCGCGTGATTCGCACTGCTCGATGCCGCACTCCGAGAGCTTGAAGAAGGCCTGGTGCACCAGCGAGGCGGTGCCGGGGCGGTTGACGCCGGACCACTTGCCCAGCAGACGGTGCGCACGTTCGCAGGCCTTCTCGTAGACCAGCGGGAGCCAATCGCGCAGGGTCCGAGGCGTGGACTGGTCCGCCTCAGCCTCGTTGTCGGTCGCGCGCTTCATCGTCTATTCAATTATACCGCGGGGCGGCAGCCGGGATCACCGGGCAGGCTCCTGCGCGGCTGGCAGCGCCCGTGGGTCCCCGCCCGATGCTGCGGAGCTCAGTTGGTGCTCAGGCGGGCCCGGATGAAAGCGGCCCGCTCGACGCTGCGCTGTTCGCCGCTGAGACGCTCGCCATGCAGCTTCTGCAGGTGCGCGGGCTGAATCTGGAGGAAGAGCTCGTTGAGCGTCTGGAGGTCGACGGAGCTCAGCCGCTGGGTGTGCAGCCCCATGCGCACGTGGGAGAGATATTGCATGGCCTCGCTCGAGCTGATCAGCCGGGCGCTCTTGAGCAGCCCCATCGCCCGCCAGACCTTGTCGTCCAACGCCTGGAGGCGGTTCTTGAGCAGGGCGTCGCGGGCCGCACATTCGTAGTCGACGATCTTCGGGATCACCACGCGGCTGAAATCGTCGGTGATTTCCGGCTCGCTGCGGCCGAGCGTGATCTGGTTGGAGACCTGGAAGAAGTCGCCCAGGAACTCGGTGCCTTCGCCGTGCAGCCCGCGGACGGCCAGCTTCATGTCCCGGGCGGCCTGGGCCACCTTCTCGAGCTCGCTGGTCAGGCGCAGGGCCGGCAGATGCAGCATCACCGACACGCGAATGCCTGTGCCAACGTTGGTCGGGCAGGCGGTCAGGTAGCCGTACTGCGGATGAAACTCGAAGTCGAGCTGCTCCTCGAGCGCGTCGTCGATGGCGTTGATCTGCTCCCAGCATTCGCCGACCTGCAGGCCGCTGCGCATGACCTGAATGCGCAGGTGGTCCTCTTCGTTCACCATGATCGCGGCGGACTCATTGGGCTGGAAGGCCACGCAGCGGGCGCCGGCGCCCTCCGCATGCTGACGGCTGATCAGGTGCCGCTCGACCAGCAAAAGGCGGTCGAGATCGTCGAGGCGATCCACGTCGATGTGGATCCAATCGTTGAGCAGGGCCGCCCGGCGTGTCGCGGCCGTCACCCCCTCGGCGATCTCGCGCTTCATGTCGCCGCTGGCGCGCGGCAGGAACGGAAAGCCGCGCAGGTTGCGGGCCAGCCGAATGCGGGTGGAGATGACGATCTCGTGCAGCGGCCCGATGCCGCGGAGCCACTCGCCCGCCTGGCGAACCAGCTCGTCCAGCGGTGCGCTCATGCGCTCTCCAGCTCGCGAATGCGGTCGCGCAACTCGGCCGCCCGTTCGTAGTCTTCGGCGGCGACGGCCTCGTCCAGTTGGCGCTTGAGCCGGCGGATGTCGTGCTGCGGCTTGCGCACGGTGCCCAGCGACTTGGGCGTCTTGCCGGTGTGATGGGTCGCGCCATCGTGCGTGCGCTCCAGCAGGCGCCCGATTTGTTCCTTGAACGTCTCGTAGTCGTGGGCGCAGCCCAGCAGGCCCTGGTTGCGGAACTCGACGTAGCTGATCCCGCATTGCTCGCAGACCAGGGCGCTCAGGTCCGCGGCGCCCTTATTGCCGGCGATGAAGTTCTCCAGGAGCTCATTGAGGTCGATGGTCGTCTTGGGAGACTGCAGCAGACCCTCCTCCGCGGCGCAGCGGTCGCAGAGATGACGCTCCACCTTCGCCCCCGAGCGCTCGATCGTCGTGAGATGAAAGGTGGCCTTCGCCTTCTTGCAGTGCTCGCACAGCCCCATGGGCTACTCCAGATCGCGCGGTCCGCAAGAACGATGGTAGAATTGCGCCCGGCACGCGTCAAGTAACGAAGCGGTAACCCCGCGCGCGGCGACCGTGACGGCCGGCGCAGTGTGCCCCAGCGGTGCGCTAGGGCTCGCCATCCAACGGCGTTGTGTGCACCTCCAGCGCGACGGGCCCACTGGCGACCCGGGCGAGGCGGAAGAGCAGGTTATCGTCCACGTCGCGCCCGACGTCTTTCACCAGCCGGCCGCGGGCGTACACCCAACAGCGCCGCCCGGCCGTCTCGTGCACGCGGAACACCGGATCGTAGCGCACGTGGGCTCCGGGCGCGAAGTCGAAGCGCAGCACCCCGCGGTCCAGCGCCAGCTCGTGGACCCCCTCCGACTCGTTGTAGCCGTCGAAATCGAGGTCGCCGGGGACTTCCATGATCCGATGGCCGGCCGTGAGGTTGAACGCGGCGTGATTGCGGTAGTCGCCGGCGAAGCTGGCGGCTTCCGGTACCGCATCGATGTCCGTCGGCCAGATGCGGAGCAGGTGCGCAGTTTGGACGAAGCCCGACGCTTCGACGTCGCCGACAATGATCGCCAGGCGGCGTTCGTCGGCGCTCGCCAGCTCACGTCGGTGGGAGAGCTGTGTCTCCGAAGGCCAGGTCCATAGCAGATCGGCGCGCTCGGCGCCGGCCCGGGCCATCAGCAGGAAGCCCTGCTCCGCCGGCGCGTCGATCCGGCGGAAACCGCGTCGCCCGTCCAGGGCGATGGCATAGCCGACGCGCGGTCTAGTCCAGCCGGTGGCCGGCGCGCTGGACTGCACGCAGACATAGAGCGCGCCCGAGGGGTAAATGACGTACTGCCACGCGTGGCCTGGCGCGTCGCTCTCGGCGGGCACCGTCGTAGGAGCCAGCTTCCGGTCCCGGAAAAGCCACTGAACCGCAATGACGACGCGAAAGGGCGTCGCCTCGACGATCCCTTGCGTGGCCGCGACGGAAGGCCCCCAGCTTGCGAAGAGTTGGGGGTCGTCGTACGCGACGACCGGCGCTTGGGCGTTGAACCAGTCGGCGGCCAGCGGCACCGGCCACGGGCCCAGACCATCGGGGTCCGCCAGGTTGTCGTCGCTACCGCTGCGCCAGGCGACGATCTGCCCATCGGCAAAGCTGAGCTCGAAGCGCTCGCGGGCACCGACATAAATCCGCCGGCCGCGGGTGAAGACATACAGCTCGCCCGGGCCGGCCGGTTGGCCCAGCACGTATTGCGTGTTGTCGGTAATGATAAGGTCGTCGACGTACAGTTCGACCGGAGCCGTGCTGCGCGGCGCCCGCCAGGCCAGAGCGCGGACGTCAGCCAGAGTGATCCAATCGCCGGCGGTGGCGAGGTCGAGCCGGATGAGGTTCCAGCCGGGGTCGACCTGCATCGTGCGCGTCCAGCGCAGCGGGGTTTGCTGGCCACTGAGGAGGGTGAATTCCAGCAGGACGCCCTGCGGCGGGCCATAGATGCTCACGAGCAGCAGGGCGTAGTCGTGCCAGTCGCGGACGAGGGCGCGCTGCTGGGCGCGTTTCCCATCGCAGACGAGCTGGTCGTTTGGGTCAGCCAAGCGGGCCTTGAGACCCATTCCGCCGGTCTCGTTGCGACTCCGCAGGATGGAGAGCGTCGGCTGGGTGCGCTGGCCTTCGGTGCCGTCAGGGCCGACGCAGCGAAAGAGTGTCTCCTGACCGGGGGTCTCGAAGTCGGCCAGGCTGATGAAGCGGCCGGACGCCAGGTCTTCATAGGTGTCGCGCATCCGCTGGAGCACGGGCGGCAGTTGCGCTTTCGACGCGGTCTTGTCGCCGGTTGCGGGCGGCGGGGTCTCGCAACCCGTCACGGCCAGCAAGAGCATGCCGATCAGCACGCACGTGACTGTCTGCCAGGGAGGAGCCGCACTACTTGCGGAGCATGTGAATGGCCGAGCCGAGCACACTTTCCGCGGCCTCCATGAGGGTTTCGGATGTCGAGGGGTGCGGATGGATGGTCAGTGCGAGGTCTTCGGTGGAGGCGCCCATCTCGATGGCCAGGACCGCTTCGGCGATCAGGTCGCCCGCCCGCTCGCCGACGATGCCCACGCCGAGGATCCGGTTGGTCTGAGCGTCCGCAATCACCTTGGTCAGCCCCTCAGGGCGGGCCATCGCGATGGCCCGGCCGGAAGCGCCCCACATGAACTTGCCGACCTTGATTTCCACGCCGCGCTCGTGGGCTTCGCCTTCGGTCAGGCCGCACCAGGCGACCTCTGGGGTCGTGTAGACGACGGCCGGAATCGCCCGCGCGTCGAACACGCTCGGCTGACCGGCGATGGCTTCCGCGGCGACGATGCCTTCGCGGCTAGCCTTGTGGGCGAGCATCGGATTGCCCGCTACGTCGCCGATCGCGTAGATCCGCTTGTCCCTCGTGCGGCGGGCTTCGTCGACCTGGATGAAGCCGCGCTCATCGACCGTGACCTTCGTGTTTTCGAGACCGAGCCGGTCGGAATTAGGTTGCCGCCCCACGGAGACCAGGACGCGCTCGAACTTGAGCGTTTGCCGCTGGCCGGCCTGGCTGAACGCGACCTCGACCTCATCGCCAACGGGCCGGGCCGACTCGAGCGTCGCGCCGGTGTAAATGCCCGCGAACTGTTTCTTCAGCCGGGCGGCGAGCGGCCGCGCCAGGTCGTCGTCGCAGCCGGTCAGAATGCGGTCGAGGACTTCGACGACGGTCACCTGCGTGCCCAGCGCGGCGTACACCTGCCCCAGCTCCAGGCCGATGTACCCGCCGCCGATCACCAGCAGGCTCTTCGGAAGCCTCTCCAGGCTGAGCGCCCCGCTCGAATCGATGCAGCATTCCGGCGGCAGCAGGCTCGCCGGCAGCAGCTTGGGCCGCGAACCGCTGGCGATGATGGCGTTCTTGAACTTGAGCCGGACGAGCCCATCGCCTTCGACGCGGACCGTGCGCGAGTCCTCAAACCGCGCGTAACCCTGGAGCACGCGAATCTGCCGCTTCTTCGCGAGCGTGCTGATCCCGCCGCAAAGGCGGTCCACGACGGATTGCTTCCACGTGCGGAGCTGGGCGACGTCGATCTTGGGTGGGCCGAAGGTGACGCCGAAGGTACCCGCCTCACTGGCGGTTTCGATGAGGTGCGCGACGTGCAGCAGGGCCTTGGAGGGGATGCAGCCTTCGCGCAGGCACACCCCGCCCAGGACGGGGTGCGCGTCGACCAGCGTCGTTTGCAGCCCGAGGTCCGCGGCTCGGAAAGCAGCGACGTAGCCGCCCGGCCCGCCGCCCATGACGAGCAAGTCCGTTTCTTCCAGCAGTTCGCCGACTACCATGCTGACACCTGTGTCGAGCAACTGCTAGCCCCGGAGGGGCGGTGGTCAGTAGCCGGGGGCGCAGCCCCCGGAATCAGGGGCGGAAGGACCCGAGCCCCGGCGGGGCGCTGGTGGCTGTTCCGTCGCGCGCTGCCGGGGACGTGTAACGACTCACGCCCCAATGTGCCGTTCGTCGTATGGAATCTCGTGGCGCCGCAAGAACTCAACGAACTCCTCCTGAAACG
>CAZWYT010000001.1:24703-236816 GCA_964638325.1 uncultured Planctomycetales bacterium | reverse complement strand
ATTGAACCCAAGGTCAGGGCCTTTGTCTTTACCCCTTAAGATGACGCTCACCCGTGGAAGTGTGTAAAAGTGTGTGGCGTCGTCGAAAGGGCGGCGGCACTCTGGACATTGGCGCCGGCCGCGTACAATGTGCATCGGAATGTGAGGTCTGCACAGATGAACACCACCATGCTGCGGCTGTGGACGGTCCTGGTTGCGCTCGCCGCGACGGGCGCCGTCGCACAGGATTACCCTCCCCCAGTGCGGCCGCCCCACAGGGGCGATGTTCCGCCCGCGGGCTTCTGGCCGACCGAACGGCTGCTCGACCACCTCATCGACCGGATCACGGACGAGATGGCCGGGATTTACGGTTTCGACGAGGACCAGCTTTGGAACACGCGCGACACGCTGAAGGCGCGGTTCCCGGTTTGGCTCCAGCAGAACCGGCCGCAGATCCAGACGCTGATCAACCAGTACATGGAGGCCGTAACGGCCGGCGAGCCGCCCACACCGGAGGAAGTGGCGGACTGGGCCGCGCGGGCGCAGCCGCTCCTGGACGAGTTCACGTCCCTGGTCGACGAGACGACGGAGGAGATGCGCGGGTATTTGACGGATGAGCAGCAGGTCATTCTCGATGGTCAGCGGGCCGCGATGCAGGTCGGCATGAACTACATGCGCCAGCGGCTGGCGACGTGGAAAGACGGCGGCTACGCCTGGCAGACGGAGTGGCCGCGGAGCGACGCGTTCCGCGCGCAAGAGCAGGAACGCCGCAAGCAGTTCGAACGCGAGGCCGAGCGCGCGAAGCTGCAGGCGATGGGGCTGCCACCGGACACGGGCACCGCACCAGGCGCCGGCGGGGCCGCGGCGGCGGGGGAAGGTGCCACGCCGGGCGCCAAGCCGGTGACGCCGACGCGACCGGCGTCGGGGACCAAGGACGAATGGGCGACGTACGTGGAGAACTTCATCAAGCGGTATCAGCTTGATGAGGCGCAGCAGAATAGTGCCCACAAGTTCCTGCGCAACCAACAGGAGCTGCGCGACCGGTACCTGCAGAAGCGGCTGACCGACGTCAAGACCCTGGAGGACCGGCAGAAAGCCGCCAAGAGCGACGACGAGAAGGAGCAGGTGCGGGCGGAGTACGAGCGCCTGAACAAGCCGATCGAGCGCTATTTCCAGCGGCTCAAGGAGCGCCTGGAGACGTTGCCGACGCGCAAGCAGCGGGCAACGGCGGCCCAGACCGAGGAGGCCAGCCGGGCGCAAGCGCCGGTCAGCGAAGAGCGCAAGGCCGCCATGAAGGCCGAGATGGAAGCCCGCGCGCCGGGCGGGAAGCCCGAGCAGCCCGACCAGGCCGAAAAGCCCAGGGGTGCGAACGAGCCCAAGAAGGAATGAGGGCCGGGCGCGCAAAAAAGAGAGTCCGAGCTCGCCGTAACTCGGACCCTCCAAGCCAGGCTGCCCGCTCGGATGAGCGGCGACCCACAGCCTCAGTGGCGTGTATCGTGCGGATGGCCGCGGGGAGTGAGTAAATCGCAGGGGCCGGCGGCGTTCGGGCCGGCGCCGGGGGGAATAAATCGTGTCCGGGCGGGGCGGCGGCGTTGACAGCGCGCGGGCGCGTATCTACAAGTGTTTTTATTGGGTTTCGTCCGCGGCCGAAAGCCGCGACGCGCGGTCTGAGAACGCATCCGAGGGAGAGTCTTGGCGCGTCTGCTCGAAGTCCTGTGCCTCATTTTGTTTCTGCTGCTCGTGGCCCTGCCAAGCCTCTACGGCTTCCACATGTATTTGTTGATGTACCTCGCCCAGCGCCGCCGGCAGCAGGTGCGTGCGGCCCAGCGCGTGGCGATCGAGACGTACCAGGGCGCGACGCCGGAGCACGCGTGGCCGCGCGTGACGACGCAGATTCCGCTGTACAACGAGATCGCGGTCGCCCGCCGAGTGATCGAAGCGGCCGCGCGCATGGATTACCCGGCCGGCCAGCACGAAGTGCAGGTCCTCGACGACAGCACCGACGGCACGCGCGCCGTGGTCGAGCAGGTGGCCGCCGAGCTGGGCGCCCAGGGTTACGACGTGAAAGTCGTGCGGCGGCCCAGCCGCGAGCACTACAAGGCGGGCGCGCTGGCCGGCGGGCTGCATTCCGCGACCGGCGAGTTCATCGCGATCTTCGACGCGGACTTCGTGCCGGACCGCAGGTTTCTGCGCCGGCTGATTCCACTCTTTGCGGGCCGACCGGACGTGTGCGTGGTGCAGGGGCGCTGGGGCCATCTGAACGCCGAGGAAAGCTGGATCACCGAGGGGCTTTCGCTCGGCCTGGACATGCACTTCGCCATCGAGCAGGCGGCGCGGAACTGGAACGGGCTGCTGATGAACTTCAACGGCACCGGCGGGATCTGGCGCAAGAGCGCGATCGAGGATCCGCGGGTGGGCGGCTGGAGCGGCGACACGATCACCGAAGACTTGGACCTGTCGTATCGCGCCCAACTCGCCGGCTGGAAGATGGTCTTCTGCGACGAGGTCGTCTGCCCGGCGGAGATTCCGGCCGACGTTAACGCGCTCAAGGCCCAGCAGCGCCGCTGGGCGGTGGGCATCATGCAGGTGGCCCGCAAGCTGCTGCCCGCCGTGTGGCACTCCACACGCCTGACGGTGTGGCAGAAGATCCAGGCCACCGTGCACCTGACGCAATACGCGATCGCGGTGCCGATGATCCTGGTCGCCCTGGTCGGGCGACTGCTGCCGCTGATGCTCACCGGCGAAGCCTGGCCGCCCTGGATTCAGTGGCTGTGCCTGGCCTTCCTGCTGGCGGCGGTCGCTCCGTGCATCGCGTACATGAACGCCCGCTACGTGCTCGGCGGCGGCATTCCGGGGCCGGTGCGCCTCGTCAAGCTGATGGTTCTCGGGCTGGGACTGTGCGTAAACAACGGGGTAGCCGTCCTGACCGGCCTGGTGCAGCAAGGCGGCGAGTTTGTCCGCACGCCCAAGTCGGGCAGCGTGGGGTCGCAGGCGCAGGGTGCCTACACGGCCTTGCGCTCCCGGCTGTGGATCTTCGAGTTGCTGCTCGGGGCGTACTGTCTCGTGCAGTGGGCGGTCTTCCTGCACCACGACGGGATCGGCGGGGTTTTCCTGCTGCTCTACGCGATCGGACTGACGCTCATGGGTTGGGGTTCACGGCCCAATTCGCTCCGGCGACACGCGGTGCTGAAGGCGCGAACCGTGTCCGCGGCTTCCGTTCCGACCTGCCCCGCGCTTCCGGGAGCGGTCACTCCCGGTGCCATGCCGGCTTCCCCCGTGCATTCATAAAAAGTCCGCGATCACCGTGTTGGCCAGCAGGAGTCCAGCGCGCGTCAGGCGAATACTGGCCTGATCGACAGCCAGCAGCCCGTCCGCCGCGTGTCGCGCGACCGCCTCTGCAAATAGCTGCACCGGGTCCGGCCCGTAACGCTCGGCGAAGTGCTGCCGGTCGATCCCGGCGGTGAGCCGCAACTCCAGCATCGCGGTCTCACACGCCCGGCGGTCGGATGGCAGTCGCTCCTGTTCGCACCAGGCGGTTTGCCCGGCCTGGATGGCGTTCACGTACGCCGCCGTGTCAGCGACATTCTTGTACCGCACTTCCTTCACGAAGCCGGCCGCCGCCGGACCGAGCCCCAGGCAGGGTTCGTTGTGCCAATAGCGGAGGTTGTGGCGACACTCCGCGCCGGGACGCGCGAAGTTGCTGATCTCGTAGTGGTGGAGGCCCGCCGTGGGCAGAAAGTCGAGTGCCAGCTCGTACATGTCGGCCTCGAGATCCTCGTCGACGGGTCGCACGAGCCCGGTGTCCAGCCGCGTGCGCAGGGGCGTGTCCGGCTCGTAGGTCAGCGCGTAACACGACAAGTGGTCCGGCTCCAGGGCGAGCGCGGCGTGCAGGGTGCGCCGCCACGAAGCCAGCGTCTGACCCGGAATTCCGAAAATGAGGTCCAGGTTGAGCTGCCGGATGCCGAACCGACGGCAACACTCGACGGTGTGGCCGACCTGCTCGGGCTGGTGCTCGCGCTCCAGGGTCTGCAATTCAGTCGGGTTGAAGCTCTGGGCGCCGAGCGAAACGCGGTTGACACCAGCCGCCGCCAGGACGCCGCCGACCTCGTTCGTGACGGTTGCCGGATTGACTTCGACTGTGAATTCGAGCTCAGCTCCGGGCGCTGCGAAACAACGCAGGCCGGCCAGCAGCCGGGCCAGCTCGGTGGGCGGAAGAACCGTCGGGGTCCCGCCGCCGACGTAGACTGTGTCCAACCGGAGCTCCTGCTGCGAGGCATAGCCGGTGAGCTCGCCCAGCACGGCGTTCACGTAGGGGGTGACCGACCCCGGATCGAGCACCTGGGAGTAGAAGTCGCAATAGCCGCAGAGGCGACGGCAGAACGGTACGTGGACGTAAAGCGAGCGGCAGGCCGCGGGCGTTGTCATGGCACGGGCTTTCGCGTAGCATGAATGCAAGCGCGTCTGAAGCGCATCATAGCCTGCGGCGCGAGCGTCAGGGGGCGCATGACCTGCCGCATCGCAGACCGTGAGCAGGCTTCAGCTCTGCAAGGGACGCCGGGCATGGACATCGTGCTGGTGATGTTTAAGGATGACGAGCGACGAGAGTTCCCCATTTCGGGGGAAAAGACGATTCTGGGGCGGCGTCAGGACTGCCAACTGCGCATCCCGACCAAGGACGTTTCGCGGCAGCACTGTGCGCTCCTGGTCGAGAACCAGACCCTGATCGCGAAGGATCTGGGCAGCTCCAATGGGACGTTCGTCAATGGCAAGCGCATTGCCGAGAGCGAGTTAAAGGCCGGCGACCGTTTGCGGGTGGGACCGGTGACCTTCGTCGTGCAAGTGAACGGCAAACCCGCTCGTATCAAGCCGGAGGACGCCGTCCCGCCGTCGTTGGCCGAGCCCTCGATGACCCCGTCCGATGACGAGAAGACCTTCGACCTGAACGAGGGGGACTTCGATCTCGAGGATGGTCTTTCGGCCCTGGACGAGCAGAACAAGGACAAGGACGAAGACGACCTGCCCTGACGCGGGGCCTGGTCGGCCGGCAGTGGTTTGCCATCCGGCGCAGCGGCCCGTTTCTCAACGCGGCCGTGTATGACTCCCCCCCTCGAACGCAGGTCGAAGACGCGATGAGCCCGTTGAAAAAGGGACAGGCACCTCGTTGCGGGCGCCGCCACGCGGTCGAAAACGGGCTGCCGCTCGGAGCCAGTCCCTTTTTCAACGGACTACGATCCCGGTTGCGGACTCCGGGCTGGCGGGTCCTTGTGGCGGCGAGCGTCGTGGTTGTGCTCCTCGCGACCCTCGGGCTCCTGCTCGCCGGTACGCATCGCCCCGCCTGGTATCGCCCGGCGGCGGTCGACGCCGCGCGGTTGCGTGAAGACAAAGCCGCGCTGGTGAGCCTGGAGGAGGAGATCAGCGCCGCGCTGAACGCCGGCCGCGAGGTGCACTTACAGTTAAGCGAGGACGAGCTCAATCGGTGGCTCGCCGCCCGGGCGGAAATCTGGCCGGAGTTCACCGGGGGTTTGGGCCCCTTTGAGCAGCCGCAAGTCCTCTTGCGCGGCGGCCAGATTCAGATCGCGGCGACGGTCCGCGCGGGCGGGCTGCCGGTGGTCGCAGCCTTGACCTGTTCGGTCGCGGTGACCGAAGACCGGGTGACGATTCGATGCGACGCGCCGCGGGCGGGCGCCATCCCCGCGCCACGGAGCTGGGTGTTCGATTTGTTGGCGCGACTTCCGGCCGGCGACCGGGTGGCCGTGGATGAGCCCCACGGGACCATTGCCGTCGAGAACGATTGGACCTGGCCGAACGGGAAACGCCGTTGTCGGTTGCGGGAGCTCCAGATTGCGGACCGGGTGGCCGACATTGTCCTGGAGCCGCTGCGGACCGGCCGGCGATCGCCGTAGCGTCGCGGACGAGCCTCGCGACGGGCGGCCAGTCCCTGTCAGCTCGCGGCCGGACCTGTTAATCTAAGCGGGTTGGCAAGGTCCTCGGAGTGGTTGACTGTGAGCGGGGCTGAAGAAGCGTTGGCCCGACGGATTAAGGAGCTGCGGCGCCGGCACTTCGGCCCGCAGGGCGCGGAGCGCTTCGCCGGACAGCTCCGCGTGTCGCTCGAGGAATACGCGCGCTACGAGCGCGGGGTGGTGCCGCCGGGCGAGGTGCTCGTGCGCATCTGCGAGGTGACGGGGGAGGATCTGCAATGGCTGCTCACCGGCGTGGCAGCGCGTGGGACCGTGGTGATCGCCGGTACGCGCGGGCGGCACCAGGACCTGCTGGCGCGTTTGGCGCGACTGCTCGACGAGCGCCCGCAGATGGCGGCCCCGGTCGAGGCGTTCGTCGATCTGTTAGCCCGTACGCCGGCTCCGCGCTCTGAGGAGGCGACGGCGTTGCAGGCCCCGCGGGTGGAGCGCCTCATTCCCATCTTCGAGCCCGAGGAACTGCCGGCGGCGCTCGACGCCGGCGCTGACGGCCGCCCCGGCCCTTTTGAGCTCGTTCCGTTGGGCGAAAGCCCGGAACCGGCGGAGCGCGCGACCCTCGCGTTGGCTGAGCCCGCGATGCACTACGAGTCCGCTGCGTTCCGGACGGCGGAGCTGCTCACCTTGTGCGGGACGGATGGCCGCCGCCGCCGTTGTTTGCACAGCACCGAAATCGCCAACTGCTTTCCGAGCGCGTTCGGGGTGAGCCTGTCGGATCAGTCGATGATGCCGATGTTTGCGGCGGGCGATGTCGCGCTAGTGGCGGTGGGCGTCGAACCCAGGGTGGGGTGCCCGGCGCTTTGCCGCGTGGCGGAGGAAACCGGCGTACGCTGCCGCATCTGGCTGGGCGACGAGGGCGGCCGGGTACGGCTGGGGCGTGTGGCGGATGGGGAGTGCGAGGAGGTCCCGCGTGAGAAGGTGCTTTGGTCGCTGGAGGTGCTCTATCGTCTGGCGCGGGCGGCGTGATTCAGCGGTGCCAATGTTGCGGCGCGGAGGCGGCGGTTGCCGGTTGAAAGAGCTGGAAACGATGTTCGGGTCCATCCGGCGGGCGCGGTAGGCGGCGTTGTCCAGCCTCCTGGCTCCAAGAGCCTGACCAACCGGTACCTCGCGTGCACGGCCCTGGCCGACGGACGCAGTATCCTCTCGGGAGCTTCCCTGTCCGATGACACGCAGGCCATGCGGGACGGGCTGGCGCAGCTTGGCGTTCATACGGACCTGCGGCCGGCGCGCCGCGAGATCGTCGTCACCGGCAGCCGCGGCAATCTGGAAGCCGACGACGTCGAGATCGAGGTCGGCAATGCCGGCACGGCGATGCGGTTTCTCACCGGACTGGCCTGTCTGGGTTTCGGCCGGCGGCGCCTCGACGGGTCGCCGCGAATGCGTGAACGACCGATCGGGGCACTGGTAGATGCGCTGCGTGCGCTGGGCGCGCAGATCGGCTACGGCGGCAACGCGGGGTTTCCGCCACTCACGGTGCTTGCCCGCGGCCTGCGGGGTGGGGAAGTCGGGTTTGATATGCCGCCCTCGAGCCAGTTCCTCAGCGCGCTGCTGATCGCGGCCCCGTACGCGACACAGGACGTGCTGATCCGGGTCGAGGGCGCGGTTCCGAGCCAGCCGTACGTGGACATGACGGTGGACGTCATGCGGGCGCTCGGCGTCGAGGCGCTGGCGACCGTGGGGCGCTACGTCGTGCCGGCATGGCAACGCTACCAGGCCGGCGAACACGCGATCGAGCCCGATGCGAGTGCGGCGACGTACTTCTGGGCGGCGGCGGCGGTCACCGGCGGGCGCGTGCGCGTGGATGGCCTGACGCGCCGCAGCCGGCAGGGCGACGTCGGGTTTGTCGACGTTCTGGCCCAAATGGGTTGCCGCGTCCGCGAAGATGCCTCGTCACTCGAGGTGGAAGCCCCCGGCGACAGCCGGCTCCGCGGAGTCGGCGTCGATCTGAACGCGATGCCCGACACCGTGCAGACCCTCGCCGTGGCCGCGCTCTTTGCCGACGGCCCGACGGAGATTCGCAACGTCGCCAATTTGCGCATCAAGGAGACCGACCGTATCGCCGCCCTGGCGACGGAGCTCACGCGGCTCGGTGCCCGCGTCGAAACGCGCGCCGACGGCCTGACGATCCACCCGCCCGAGCGAATCACGCCGGCGGCGATCCACACGTACGACGACCACCGCATGGCGATGAGCTTCGCGATCGCGGGACTGGCGGTGGACGGCATCGTCATCCAGGGCGCGGGCTGCGTATCAAAAAGCTTCCCGGAGTTCTTCGAAGTTCTGGGCCACCTGTAACGCTGTCGCGTTGGCGAGTGTTTCGACGGAGGTGCGGTCGGCCCCGTAGGACGTCCCGCTGGTGGGCGACGTGTTCCGCGACCGCCGCCAGGCCGTCTACGCCGGCACGGGGACGGGCTCGGCCGAGCGCGGCGGGCGGGTGCCGGCGAAGAAGACCTTGAGCGCCTCAACGAGCACGAGCACTGCGAGGCCGATCAGCAGCAGGGCCACCCACGGCAGCGGCTCGAGCGTCATGCCCCGCGCGAAGTTCGCTCGGACGAGCAGGACCAACGCCCAAATGCTTACCACGTACATCCAGATCGCCGGCAGGCCGGTAACGAACCACACCCACATGGCCCGCCGTGTCCGCCACAGCCAGACCGTAATCCCGAGCAGCGTGAGCGCCGCCAGAAGCTGATTGCTCGCCCCGAACAGATCCCAGTACACCTTCCAGGCGGGCAGGATCTTGTCGGTCGCGGCGTCAACGGGTTGGCGCAGCAGGAGGTAGAGTGGGACCGCGGCGGTGACTGCGGTGGCGAAGAGGCGACCGAACCGGCCATGCCAGCCGGTCAGCTCTTCCACAACGTAGCGGCCCAGGCGGGTGCAGACGTCGAGCGTGTCATAGACAAACGTCGTGAACGCCATGAGCCCGAATGAAATGCCGAAGGTCGGGTTCACGTGCACGACCTCGAGGAACTTGCCGATGCCGGTCGCGTAGATGAAATTCGGAGCTTTGCCGGCGAGCGGGTTGTCGCGGGCCAGCATCATCACGCAGCACAGCGAGACGATCGCCACCATGCCCTCCATCAACATCGCTCCGTAGCCGATGAGCTTGGCGTCTGTCTCGCGACGCAGTTGCTTCGACGTCGTGCCGGACGCGACCAGGGCGTGAAAACCGGAACACGCACCGCAGGCGATCGTGATGAACAACAGCGGCACCAGTGGACCTTTGGCCGAATCCCAGGCGATAAACGCCGGATACTGCGCCGTCTGGCCGCCGAAAATCAGTCCGAGCGCCGCCGCGATCAGGGCCAGGTACAGGAAATAACCACCGAGGTGGCCGCGCGGCTGGAGCAATAGCCACATCGGCACGATCGACGCGACGTAGCAATACGCCAGCAGGCCCACATCCCAGTAGCGCTGCGCGGCGGCATCGGTGATATTGAGCAGCCGCGCCACGTCGAACGGGATGTACTGCCCGACCCAGATCGCAACTCCGACGAGTGGCAGAAAGATCACGGTGGCCAGCCACAAGGGCAACCGGGCGAACTTGAGCAGCAGACCCATCCCCACCGGCAGCGCGAGGTAGAGTAGCGACGAGGTCGCGATCCCGCCGCCCGTGACCTTTTCGCCGTTTTCCAGCACCACCTCGCCGACAAAGGAGGAAGCTGTAATGTCGGCGAACGCCACGATGATATAGACCAGCGTGAACCAGATGAACAGCAGGAACAGCACGTACGACCGGCGTGTCATGTGCTCACGCACCACCTCGGCGATCGAGCGGGCCTTGTGCCGAATCGACGCGGCCAGCGCCGTCAGATCATGCACGCCGCCGATGAAGATCGAGCCGACGACGATCCACAGCAAGGCCGGGGCCCAGCCGAACAGCACCCCGGCGAGGATCGGGCCCGCGATCGGGCCGGCGGCGGCGATTGCCGAGAAGTGTTGCCCGAGCAGGAACTTTTGATCGATGGGGACGAAATCGAGGTCGTCGCGCAGCTCGATCGCGGGCGTAGGAACCTGGGGGTCGAGCTTGAGTAACCGAATCAGCGCCCCGCCATAGACCTTGTACGCGATGAACAGGACAATGGCCGCCAATAGGACGATGACCAGGAGGCTCATACGGAGATTCTCGCGACGAAACGGGCTCGCGCGCCAGACTAGCCGGCCGGCGTCTGGTTCGCCGCCAGCAGTATCGATCGGCTCGGGGCAGTATACAAGTTTTTTTCGGCGGAGCTGGAAGCGCAACACCCGTAGCTTTGCGCCCGGCATGAATCGGCTATACTGGCTACCGAATAGCCTCTGAGTGAGCAAGGTATGCCGCTGGCCCCGTTGGGCATAGCCGAGCTGATTCCTGCGAGCCTGCCGGTAAGCTTCGATCTCAAAGACCCGCTGGTGCAGCGGATCGTGCTGGCCGCCGCGGCCCTCATCGGGCTGGTGATCGTGCTGCGAATTGTGGGGCGCTGGCGGGAAGCGCGGGCAGCGGCGCGGCGCCGCGCTGAGCTGCGCCGGCAGTACGAAAGCGTCCGTCTCGAACAGGCGGAGATTGCCCGGCTCGCCGCGGAGATCGTGGCCACCAGCTCCACAGCGCGCATCGCCGGCTACGCGATCCTGCGGCAGGTCGAAACGGTCTTCAGCGACGGCAAGCCGTCGTCCGCAACGGCGGTGGAGCTGGCCAAGGCGCTGGCCGCCCAGAAAGGGGCGAACGCGCTCATCAACGTGCAGACCCGCCAGGTGCCCACCGGGAAGTGGTCCGCCAGCGGCGACGCGGTGGTGGTCAAGCTGATCGGGCGACGGGGGGATAACCCGGAGAAGTAGCTGCCGAGATCAGCGCCGGTGAAATTGGCGCTCCAGGTCGCGCAGCGTCAGCCGCAGCGTCGTCGGCCGGCCGTGCGGGCAATGGCTGCTGCGCTCGGCCAGCGCGCGGCGCTGCAAGAGCGCCTCGATCTCCGTGGCGGTCAGCGGGTCACCGGCCTTCACCGCCGCCTTGCACGCCATCATGTCCAGGAGGTTGTGCACGAGCGTGTCGGCGCTGGGGCGGGCGCCGTGCTCGGCGAGCAGGTCGAGGAGGTCACGGACGAAGGCCTCGTACTCGACGCGCTCCAGGAGCAGAGTGGGGAATGCCTGCAGGGCTACGCTCTGCGGGCCCGCCGCCGTGAGCTCGATCCCGAGGCGGGCCAGCGTGTCGGCGTGCGTCTCCAGCGCTTCGAGGCGGCTAGCGGGCACGCGCACCACGTGTGGCAGGAGCAGCCGTTGTGATTCCAGGCTTTTTTCAGCGATTCGCCGCCGCAGTTCCTCGTAGAGGATGCGCTCGTGCAGGGCGTGTTGATCGACGATCAGCAGGCCGTCGTCGGTCTGGACGACGAGATAGCTGTTGTGGATTTGGAGGGCGCGGGGCACGGAGGCGGCGAGCGGCGTAATCGCCATGGGGATCGTCCGCCCCTCCACGGCCGGCGGGGCGCCGGCCGCTACACTCTCCTTGTGCAACTGCTCTTGAGCAGTGCCGGAGTCCGCCACGCTTCCCCGGCCGGGAGAGAGCCCGGCCGCCACACCGTGTGGCACCGGCGTCTCGCCGGTGATTGGTTTGCCTTCTACGGCCGGCGAGGCGCCGGCCGCTACAGCGTGTTCGTCGCTGGTTCGTGGCCCCTGTGTGAAGAAATCGACCATCGCCTGCCGCACACGTTCGCGGTACTCCTCGTCCTGTTGCGGCGTGCGCAGCGGGTGATCGAGGTTGCTGGTGAGGAACTTGTCGCGCAGGGCCGCGAGCACCTGGCCGTGAATGTAGTTCGAGTCCTGCCAGCGGACCTCGATCTTGGTCGGGTGGACGTTCACGTCGACCTGGCCGGGATCGATCGTGATGAACACGAATGCGACCGGCGAGCGCGCGGGATCGATCAGGCTCCGATACGCCTCCTTGATCGCGTGCGAGACGAAGCGATCACGCACATACCGCCCGTTGACGAGCACATACTCCCACTTACTCGAGCTCCGGCTCTCCGCGGGCGGCGCCACCAGCCCCTCCACGACCACGCCCCCGCCGGCCCGCCGGATCGGCAGCAGCACCGCGGCCAACTCCGGCCCGTAGAAATCGGCGATGCGCTGGCGACGGTCGGGCGTCGGCTCGAGCCGGTGCGTGACGCGCTCCTGGTGCTTGAGCGTGAAGGCGATGCCCGCATGGGCCAGCGCAGTTCGAGCAAGCTGCTCGGTGACATGCCCCATCTCGGTCTGGTTGGTGCGCAGGAACTTGCGGCGGGCCGGCACGGGGTAGAACAGGTCGCGTACGGCGACGGTCGTGCCCGGAGGAGCCGCACACGGCCGCGGCCCCTGAACCTGCCCGCCTTCGACCACGATTTCGTGCCCCACGTCGCTGTCGCGGCGACGCGAGACGATACGCAGGCGCGACACAGCGGCAATACTCGCGAGCGCCTCGCCGCGAAAACCCAGCGTGTGGATGTTGAACAGGTCGTCGTCCACGCGGATCTTGCTGGTCGCGTGCTGGGTGACGCTGAGCAGCAGATCCTCGGCGTCCATGCCGCTGCCGTCGTCGCTGACCTGGATCAGCCCGCGACCGCCGTCGAGAAGGCTGATGTCCACGCGGCTGGCGCCGGCGTCGAGGGCGTTCTCCACCAACTCCTTGACCACGCTGGCGGGCCGCTCGATGCACTCGCCGGCGGCGATGCGGCTGATGAGGGCGGGCGACAGGATGCGAATCTGACCCATCGGACGAAGTATAGCAGGATTGCGGAACGTGAATTAAGAGTTGAGAATTACGAGTTAAGAAATGAGTCCGGTACGCAACGGTTTAGCCCGGACAGCCGGCCTTTCTTAATTCTTGATCCGTAATTCTTAATTGGACTTCTCGCTATGGACCGTGTCGTCGCCTACCTCCGTGAGCACCGCGTAGAGCACCTGAACTGGGCCATCGAGCTGTGCCGCATCCCGAGTGTCAGCACGAAGCCCGAGCACAAGCACGACTGCGCGGCCGCCGCCCGCTGGACCCGCGACCTGTGCGAGCGCATCGGCCTCCAGGCCCGGATCTGCGCGACGGGCGGGCATCCGCTCGTCTACGCCGAGTGGTGCCACGCGCCGGACGCGCCGACGTTCCTGGTGTACGGCCACCTGGACGTGCAGCCCGAGGGTGATCCCAGTCTGTGGGAGGCGGGCCCGTTCGAGCCCATCATCAAGGACGGGCTGCTGATCTGCCGTGGCGCGGCGGACAACAAGGGGCAGGTGCTCATTCACCTCCGCGCCGCCGCCGCGTGGCTGGCGAGTTCGGGCCGGCTCCCGGTCAATCTCAAGTTCCTGTTAGAGGGCGAAGAGGAGATCGGCTCGCCGCACCTCGGGCCGTTCATTGCCGAGCACCGCGACCGGCTTCGCTGCAGCCACATCCTGATCTCGGACACCGGCATGTACGCCGATGGCTGGCCGACGATCACCTATGGCACGCGCGGCCTGCTCTACAAGGAAATCCGGCTGCGCGGCCCGAAGCACGACCTGCACAGCGGCTCGTTCGGCGGGTCCATCGCGAACCCGGCGAACGTGCTCGCGTCCATCATCGCGTCGCTGCACGACGCGGACGGCCGCGTCACGATCCCCGGCTTCTACGAAGACGTCGCCCTCCCGACTCCAACTGAGCGTGCACAGCTCGCGACCCTGCCCTTCGACGAGCCGCAGTACCTGGCGGACACCGGCAGCCCAGCCGTGTGCGGCGAGACCGGCTTCACGACCAACGAACGCCGCTGGATTCGGCCCACCCTCGACGTGAACGGCGTATACGGCGGCTTCATGGCCGAGGGCGCAAACACGATCATTCCGGCCTGGGCGGGGGCGAAAGTGAGCCTGCGGCTGGTGCCCAACCAGAGCGGCGCGAAGCTCAGCGCGCGGTTCGACGAGGCGATTCGCGCGCGCTGCCCGCCGACCGTGCGGCTGGAGATTCTCAACCACGGTTCGGCGGATGCGTACGTGGCGCCGCTCGGCAGTCAGCCGATGCAAGCCGCGCGCCGGGTACTGAGTGAAGCGTTCGGGCGTGAGCCGGCGTTCATTCGCGAGGGGGGTTCGTTGCCGATCCTGCCGCTGTTCAAACAGGTGCTCGGTGCTGACAGTCTGATGCTGGGTTTCGCGGGACCGAACTGCAATGCACACGGCCCCAATGAGAACCTGGCGCTCGCCGATTTCGACCGCGGGGCCGAGGCGATCACCCGGCTGTTGGGATATCTCGCGCGTTAACAGCACCCGGCAGGGTACATGTAGGGCAGGTCAAGCCCAGCGAGACCTGCCGTCGCCCCGGTCACCCCGCGCACTTCAAATCGTCGCCGCTTCCGGGTAAAAGCATTCGCCGGTGCCGGCCGGCATGCCTAGGAGTGCAAATGACATCGCCCATGAAGACGAACGCCGCGGACACGGGTGTAACGCCCGTGCCCGCACTCAGCCTCGCGGCCCAGTTCGCGGAGCTGCGCACGGAGCTGCTGGAGGAGCTGACTGCGGTGGCGGCGTCGGGGCACTACGTTCTCGGCCCCAAAGTGGCGGCGTTTGAGGAGGCGCTCGCCGGGTACTGCGGCGTGAAGCATGCCCTCGGCCTGTCGTCGGGCACGGACGCGCTGCTGGCGGCTTTGATGGCCCTTGGGGTTGGGCCCGGCGACGAGGTCATCGTGCCGACGTTCACATTCTTCGCCTCCGCCGGCACGGTGGTCCGCGTCGGTGCGCGGCCGGTGTTCTGCGACATTGCCCCGCAGACGTTCAACATCGACGTCGGCCAGGTCGAGCGGCGCATCACGCCACGGACGAAAGCGATCATGCCGGTGCACCTGTACGGGCAGCTGGCCGACATGGGGCCGCTGCTGGCGATTGCCCGCCGGCATAACGTGCCGGTGCTCGAGGACGCGGCGCAGGCGATCGGCGCCCGGCTGCCGGACGGGCGGATGGCGGGCGCGCTCGGCGTCACGGGCGCGCTGAGCTTCTATCCGACCAAGAATCTCGGGGCGTTGGGCGATGCCGGCGCCCTGCTCACGGCGGACGACGCGCTGTTCGAGATCGCCCGCAAGCTGCGCGTGCACGGCAGCGGGCACACGTACTATCACGACCGCGTCGGCGGCAATTTCCGCATCGATGCCGTGCAGGCGGCGCTCCTGACGATCAAGCTCAAGCATCTGGAGACCTGGACGGAGCAGCGTCGCGCACGCGCGGCCCGTTACACGGAACTGCTAAGCGCGGCCGGCCTGGTGCCGGAGTCTGTGCGGCCGCCTCAGGAGATTCATGGCCGACACGTCTACCACCAGTACGTCCTCCGCGCCGACCGGCGTGACGAGCTGCTGGCGTTTCTCCAGCAGCGGAAGATCGGCGCCGGCGTCTATTACCCCCTGCCGCTGCACTTGCAGAAGTGCTTCGGCGATCTGGGTTACAAGCCGGGCGATTTCCCGCATGCCGAGAAGGCGGCCACCGAGGTCCTTGCGCTGCCGATCTACCCGGAGCTCACGGACGAGCAGCAGCGCAGCGTGGTGGCTGCACTGGCGGCGTTCTATGGCGCCTGATCTTGCGCGCGTTCCGGCTAGAAGCGACGCGGCGCGTGCAGACGACCGCGGGTGCCGGCTCGCGCTTTCGCGAACCGGCACCCGCAAGAGATCCAGCAGGCCCGTGGCCGCGCGTCCAGTTACGAGCCTGTCAGCAGCGCCACGAACGGATTGATGTCGCCGAAGTTCACGGCGCCATCACTGTTGATGTCGCCGTTGCCCATTGGGCAGCCGGGGTAACTGGCCTGCCAGGCCCCCGGATCGGTCAGGATCAGCACGAACGGGTTGATGTCCCCGAAGTCCACCTGCTCGTCGCAGTTGAGATCGCCGACCATCCGCGGCGGCACGAGGGCCCACAGCTCGACGTCGTCGATGTTCCAGCCCGGATACGTCACCGAGTGATCCGTCGGCCCCATCGCCCAGCGGATGTACACGGCCGCGTGGTGGTCGGCCACGGCGGAGAGGTCGTAGATCTGCTGCGACCAGGCGGCCTCGCTGTACGTGATGCCGTAACTGCTCCACACGTTCGTCCAGGTCGTGCCGTTGGTAGACACGTCGAGGTCGGCGTGATCGGCGTACTCGACGGCGAGCCAGCGCCAGAACCGCAACTCGACGTCGCTGGCGTCCGCGCAGTTCAGGGCCGTCGTGGTCAGGTAGTACGCGGGGATGTTGTTCGCGTAATCGCCCGTGAGCCGGTACCCGTACACGTTGGTGCCGGTGTGCCCGCTATTCGGATCAAGGTTGTGGCTGCCGCCACCGGTCGGCTGCCCGAACGCCCATTGACCTTGCGTACTCCAGCCGGGGTTGCTGTCGAGCGCGAAGTTGTAGATGACCTGCGGTGCCGCGGCAATCGTGATGGAGACGGTGGCGACGTTGGAATCGCCGCCCTCGGGCGGCGTGCCGCCGTCATTGGCCTTAAACGCGAAGCTGTCGTCCGGCCCCATGTAGTAGATGCTGGGCTGGTATTGCACGACCTTGCCGAAGCCGACCAGCGTATATGGCACGCTATTGATCGCTCCCGCGCCGGGGTCAAGCAGAGCCGCGTGTGCCGGCAGGCTTGTGATGATGTACGACAAGGCGCCCGGCGGATTCGGCAGCCCGTCGTCGGTTGCCCCCAGCGTGACATTCAGGGGTGTTCCCGCGGCGGTCGAGACGTTCTGGTCGTGCGAAATCGGCGGGATCGGCCCGATATTGATGGTCAACGGGATCATCTTCTGGTCGCTGCGGTTCAGGGAGTCCGTCACCCGGAATGTCGGGCTGAAATCCCCGGACTCCGTCGGGATGCCGCTGAGCACGCCGCTGGGACTGAGGGACATTCCGTCCGGCAGCGTCAACGGCATCGTGAACTCCAGCGAGTTCGCGTTGGTAAGCGAGGACGCGTTGTTGTAGGTGCTCAGCAGGTAATGCACGCCGTCGCCGCTGGAGATGCCAATCGTCGGAGTCAGGCCGGTATTGCCGCTGCCGTAGTGGCAGCGGATTCGACCGTCCTGATAGAGGGTGATCGAGAAATTGCACGGGTACGCGCCGGAATACGTTTCCGCCTTCCAGCGGAACGTGACTTCGCCGGGCACGGACGCGTCGATGAAGATGTCCTCCCCGCTGCCGTCCGTCCGCAGATCGTCCCACATGGCGGCGATGCGCTTGGCGCTGATCAGCCCGGAGTCGCTGTTCTGCCACTCCGCTTCATTGCTCGCAAAGTCCACGAACCCGTTGCTGCACACGAACAGGCTCGTGTACTCCACGCCGAAGAACGGAAACGCAAACGGCAGCGTATAGGCCCAACTGGCGTCGTCCGTATGCCAGCCCTGGGCCACGCCGACTTCGGTAAACTGGCTGCTGCCAAGGTCGTTCTCGTAGTACTGTCCCGCGGGCAGCACGACCCAGGTCAGCTCCGGCTGGCCTTCCGCAGCCTCCAGTTGTATCGGGCCGTAGGTGTAGTCCAATAGTCCAGGCGGCAACGACTCGGTCGTAATCACCGGCGGGCCGTACTTCACCAAGATAGTGACCGTCGCGATGTTGGAATCGCCGCCATCGGGTGGCACGCCGCTGTCATTGGCCTTGAATTGGAAGCTGTCCGTGCCGTAATAGCCGTTGGGCGGCGTAAACAGGACAAGATTCTGGTCATAGCCGATCAACGCGTAGGGGAGGTCGGCTTCCGTAAGCACGTGTCCGTCAGTCGGGTCGGTCAGCGTGTTCCCGGCCGCCGGCAGCGAGGTGATAATGTAGACCAGCGCCGCGGGCGGATCAGGCAGATGGTCGTAGTCCGTGGCCAGCAGGGCCACGGTCAGTGGCGTATTGACCGGAGTTTCGAGATAGGAATCGCGGGCCCGCGGCGCGCCCGAGCACATGCTCAGCGCGATATTCACCGCTTCGACTGCGTCAACCATGCCCATGCCGTAGTCGTTGTCGTTGCCGGCCGGCCCCAGGTCGTGCGCCGTGTCGAGCAGGATCTGCTTGACCTCGTTCACCGACAGGTCCGGGCAGGCCTCGCGCACCAGGGCGACGACGCCGTTCACGTGGGGGGAGGCCATCGAGGTGCCGGACCAGCCCCATTGCTCGTATCCGCCGCCGGGGACCGACGAACGGACGTCCACGCCCGGCGCGACCAGCTCGGGCTTGATGGTTGAGTTGCCGCCGGGCGTGCAGTGGCTGGGGCCGCGCGAGGAGAAGTCCGCGATCGGCCAGGGATAGGGGTAGTTGGTGGCGTCGACGGCCCCGACCGCCATGCTGTTCAGGTCCGTCGTCGCGCGGTCCGCGGGACGGCGCAGGGACTCGGGGCTGGGGCCTTCGTTGCCGGCGGAGAAGAGCTGGACGGTGCCGGCGGCCTCGGACCCGTCGAGGAAGCTCCAGAAGGTCTGATCGCAGGGGGGATAGCCGTGCCCGGTGGTGACGCCCCACGAGTTGGAGCAGGACTGGGGCACGTCGAAGGTGGTGGCCGGGTTGCCGTCGGGGTCGGCCATCCACTGGAAGGCCAGGCACGCGTCGGCCACAGTCTGCGGGATGCTGACGCGGTCGATGACGGCGGCGTGAATCCACTGTGCGCCGGGCGCCACGCCGATCTGGTCGCCGGGGGCACCGCCGCACACCGTGCCCATGGTATGGGTGCCATGGGCGCCAAAGGCTTGCGGGAAGGTGGTGTTGGTCACGGGATCAAACCAGGCCCACTGGGGATGGCCGCTGTACTGCGGATCGAGACCGCGCCAGCGGCTGGCGAGGGCGGGGTGGGTACCCTCCACGCCGGTGTCGAGGGTTGCGACCAGCATGCCCGTGCCATCGAAGCCCATGGCCCAGACTTCCGGGGCGCGGACCGCGACCAGCCCGATTTCGGGAGTGCGCTGACCGCCTTGTCCCGAATCTCCGTCTGGCTGCGGCTTCGTCTCGACCGGCAGGATCGATTCAATCTCATAGTTGTAGTAAACGGTGTCCACGTCGGGGTGCTCGGCGAGACGGATGATCTCGGCCGCGGGGCCGTCGACGCGGATGGCATTGGCCAACCAGAACGGCTGGAACTTCTCGATCCGGCCCGCCAGGAGCAGGTCCTTGAGATAATCCTGCAAGGGGCCCTGCGTCGTCCAGGCCTTCTTCTGGAGCCGCCGGACCACCGTCTCGTGCCGGGCGGCGAAGCTCGGCCGGCCCCGGTCCAGCTCGGCATTGAGAGAGGCGATGTCCACGCGGTCCTTCAAATAGACCAGCACGGAAACCGTCTCGCCGGCGGTGCGCGACGCCAGAATGTCACTCAGGTTGGGCTCGATTGTCCCAGCCTGCACCGGGTTGCCCGCCAGGGCACCCAACAGGCCGACCAGGGCACCACATACCACACACGCTCTCATTGCAGTCCTCCATCTGTCCCCCTGAGACGCGCCCGAACAACCGGGATCACAAACACGGGAAGCTTCTTTCCGCTCGAAGACAAACGCGCAACACAGAGTCTCGCCGTCATCCCCTCATCATCGACAGCTTACAGTGTACGGCGTACCGCAGGCCCGTTCAAGCCAGAATCCCCCGTTGTGCCCCCCGAGCTCTGCGCCGTCGAAAAAGGGACACGCACCTCGCTGGAGGTCCCGCCACGCGGTCGAAAGCGGGCTGCAGCTCGGTCCGCCGCGGCGGACAGTCCCCTTTTTCAACGGCTGGCTAGGCCCCGGCCGCCGCCAGGGGCGACGCCTCAATTGCCTGAGTCGCCGGGACAGTCGCGGCCTCCGCCGGCGGTGCGGAACGTCGCACGCTCAGCATCTCCATGGGGGGCAGATCGTCGATGTCGGCGAGCCCGAACACATCCAGGAACTTGCGTGTCGTGCCGTAGAGCATGGGGCGACCGATGATTTCCGCCCGTCCGATGATCTTGACCAGGCCCATCTCCCGCAGTCGATTCAGCACTTCGCCGCAGCTCACGCCGCGAATGGCCTCGATGTCGGCGCGAATCACCGGCTGTTTGTAGGCGACGATCGAGAGGGTCTCCAACGCCGCCGCGCTGAGCCGCGTCTGGGCCTGCTGCCGGGCCAGCTTGGCCAGCCACGGGCGATACTCCGGCCGCGTCATCATCTGGTAACCCCGCGCGATCTCTTCGATGCGGAAGGACAGGCCGGCCGCTACATACTTGTCGTTGAGCTCGGCGACGTGCAGCCGGACCTCCGTGGTCGACCGAACACCGGCCAGCTCGCCCAGGCGGCCGGCACTCAGCGGCGTGTCCGACGCGAACAGCAAAGCCTCGATGACCTGCGTCGGTGGGACGTCGCGGGCCGCCGAGTCCGGGCCATCCAGAGGCGTTGCTTCGCACACGTCGTTCAGAGCGGACTCCGCGGGCTCCAGGTCCGAAACGGAGCAGAAACTGGTGGCTTCCCCCGTCAGCACTGCGCATTCTTCGCGATCCATCGCGGTTCCCTCGCCTTCCGTGACCGAGACGACCTCGCTACGAAACCATAGTGTATGCTAGCCCGCGGTCCGGGTGCCGTCCAGTCCCCCGGCGCGGATTGTTACGCGGGTGCGCGCCGGGCGTATTTGCGGTCCTGGCCGGCCCGTGCCAGACTACGGGCTGTGCGGCGCCCGTGACCGTGGCGCGCGGGATGGAGAGTCATGAGCGGTACGCATGTCGACCGGCTGGACCGCGAGCACGCCCAATTGCTTGTGGTCGATTTCCAGGAGAAGCTGCTGCCCTCGATCACGGACCACGACAACGTGGTAGCGCAGGCGCAGCGGATGATCCAGGCCGCGGTCGTCCTGGAGCTCCCGATCACCGTCTCGGAGCAGTACCCGCGCGGCCTCGGCCCCACCGTCCCGCCGATCCTGGCCGCGGCCGAGGGGGCCACCCGGTTCGAGAAGCTGACGTTCAGCTTCTGCGGCGATCCGGCCTGCCGCGCGCGGCTCGCGACGGTCCTGCGCCCGCAGGTGCTGCTGGTCGGGATCGAGGCGCATGTGTGCGTGTTTCAGACGGCGCTCGACCTGCTGGCGATGCAGATGCGGCCGATCGTGCTCGCGGACGCGGTCGGCTCGCGGCGTGTGCTCGACTACACGGTCGCGCTGGATGCGTTGCGGGCGGCCGGCGCGACGGTCACCACGGTCGAGTCCGCCATCTTCCAGCTCCTCCACGAGGCCGGCACCGACCTTTTCGAACGCATTTTGCCGATCGTACGTTGAGATGCCCGGACGCTTCGATCCAGCCGATTCGCACGAGGCAGGGTGGGAGGAAGAGGATCCCGACGCCCCGCAGGAGCGCGACCTGACCGACGAAGAAGAAGACGAGACCCCCACCGTTCCCTGTCCCCATTGCCGCCGCGAAGTCCCAGACTTCGCCGACCGCTGCCCTTATTGCGGCGACTGGATCGTGCCGTCCTCCGGCGCGCCGGCCCGCCGCAGGGTCTGGTTCGTCCTCATCGTCCTGATCGCCGTGCTACTGATCCTGGCGATTTGGATTCTGTAACGAGCATACATGTGAGCGGACTGCCCGCGCGGGATCAGCCGTCGGCCGGCCCCGTGCATGGCCTGCGAGTCCGACCACTACCAGAGCCGCAACCATGACGGGCCCACGCGCCCACAGGTTGCCACGTGCACAGGATGTTAACATAACCTCCTACCTCCGTATCTCCGACTGTCGTGGATATCGCACCGCGCACCGCGTCAACGAGCAAGATGGCGATCGACGGCGCTCCTCTACCGGGCTGTGGCGGAATCGATGGTGCGCCAATCGCGGCACGTATAGCCATGCACCAAGGCGACCCGTACGCTACAATCCCCGTCCGACCGAGGACCCCAATAGGACAGGTGCAGCATGCAAGACTTCCAGGATCTGTTGACCAAGGCCCGCGCGCTGGGGACGGCGCTGGCCGCCCATCCCATCGTCCAGGCACATCGGGACGCCCAGCGATCTGTTCGGGCCGACGCCGCGGCGCAGCAGCTCCTCCAGGATTACCAGATGCAGCTCCAGCGCCTCCGCGAGTTGGAAGCGCAGCTCAAACCGATCGAGGTCGCGGACAAACAGAAGCTGAAGAACCTCGAAGGTCAAATCGCCGGACAGGAGTCGCTCAAGGCGTTGATGCGCACGCAGGCGGACTATGTCGCGTTGATGACGCAGGTCAATCGCGAGATTGACGGTCCACTCGCCGACTTGGCCCAGCCGGAGCCGAAAGCGTGAGTGATCCCCCGGCAGGGTTCTCCGGACCCGCAGCCGGTCCGGTGCCGACCGTCCGGCCGCTGGCACCGGCGACCGCCGCGTGGCTGATCGCCCTGCTGGGCTGGACAAGCCTGCTGTCCTTCTACGACATGGACGGCGGCGCCCGGTTCGAGCCTACCGACTGCTGGGTCGCCCAGACCGCCCGCGAGATGTACGAAGGCCCGGGCCTGCGCCGATTCATCATTCCGCGATTCTCCGGCGAGGCGCGCATGCAGAAGTCGCCCGGGCCTTACTGGGCGGTCATGCTCACGGCGCGCCTGCGGGGCCAGGACCGCATCGACGAGACCTCCACGCGCATTCCCAACGGGGTTGCGGCCCTCGTGATCGTGGTGACGGTGTTCTGGCTGACGCACCGGATGGCCGGCGACCGAGCGGCGGTCTTCGCCGGCTTCTCCTGCACGGCCAGCGTGCTCGTCCTCTATTGGTCCCACCGCGGCGCCAGTGACCTGGGTCTGACGGCGCTGACGACCGTGGCCCTCAGTGCCACGTGGGTGGCGGCCGAGCAGGAGCCCCCCGGCCAGAAACGGGCACTCCTGTGGCTGCTGGCGTACTTGGCGGCGGGCCTGGGCATGCTGTACAAGCTGCCCATGCCGCTGGCGATCGTGGGGTTGCCCCCACTGCTGTACATGCTCGTGCGACGGCGCTGGCGGGTGCTGGCCGATCGGATTCACCTGTGGGGATTATTGGTCTTCCTCTTGCCGTGGCTGCCCTGGGCGATTGCCGTGATCGTCCTCGAACCGACGGCCCTCGCAAAATGGAAGGTTGAGTTTCTGGATCGTTTCACCGGCGATCTGCCAAATGTCGAAGGGCAGCGGGCTTGGTACTACCACTTCGTCTACCTCATCCCCCCGCTGGTGTATTGCCTGCCCTTCTCACTTTCGTTGCCACAGGCCTGCGCCCGCGTCTTCCGGACAAGCCCCGGCGTGGATCGCCGCGGGCTCATTTACCTGGGCTTGTGGTTCGCGGGGTTGTTCGCCTTCTTCACCGCGGCCGCCGGCAAGGAGCAGCGTTATTTCCTGCCGGCGTTGCCGCCCCTGTTCGTGCTCCTCGGGATCGAGTTGGCGCACTTCTTCGATCCGCAGCGTCCGCGGGCGTCGAAGCGCGACCGTCTGGCGGCCAGCGCCATCTGTGCCCTCCTGCCGGCAGCCTTCATCGGGGGGTTGTTCGCCGGGCGAGCCTGGTACAAGCGGATTGGGCAGGCCGAAGGGTTCACGTGGGCCGAGCTTTGGCAACCGTACGTCGTGGCGGCGGTCCTCTTCACCGTCGGAGCGTGGCTCGCCGCGGGTCTCTATGTGCGCCGTCGCGGGAATGCGTCCTTCGCCGTCCTCGTCGCGACGATGTGGTTGACCTGGCTGTGGGCCTGGCCCACGCTGATGCCGGTCGTGGTCTCGCAGCGCCCCTTCCTGGACTTTGCCACGCAACTGCGGGAGCGCATCGGCCCTGAGCTTCAGCCCCGGCTGCGGCAGGTCGGGAGCCAGGACGCGCGCATCGTCTGGTACAGCGACTATCGATTCCCGCGCGTCGTGGACCAGCTCGAGCTCCTGCGGCTGGAGGGTCACAAGCGTTCGTTGCGGCGGGAAATCGAGCTGATTGGCGCGGAAATGGTGGACCGCCTGGCGGGGAACGAGCTGACGCTGCTGGTCGCGGCGCGGTCGGATTATCTCACGTTTCTGATCGAGGCGCCGCCGCGGCTGGCGGCACGGGGCCACACGATGCCCCCCGTCCACCTCTGGCTGCAAACGCGCGTCGGGCCGAAGCAACGGCACTTCGTGGTGTTTGGCAATCGGCCACCGCCCTGGCCCGAGCCGGAGCTGGACCCGCCCAGCGAGCGCCTGGAGCACGCGCGCGTGGTGCGCGCGCTAGGCGCACCGCCCACGAGCGCGCCGTTTTCAGCCCTGGCCCCCGACGGATCATGATGGCGCGCTGGTCGCAACGTCTGCTGAACTGGACCGAGGCCCCCACCCGGGTCGTGGCCCTGCGGCGCGTCGGCGAGTACCTCGCGCTGCGCCTGTGGGCCCTGATCATCGGCTGTTTCCCGATCGAGCTGAATCTCCGCACGGCGCGCTGGATGGGGCGCGTCTGGTGGACCGTCATGAAGCGGCACCGTGAGCGCGCCCTGAGCCACCTGCGCCCCGCCCTCGGCAACCGCTATAGCGAGCAGCAACTGCGCCGCATGGCACGGAGGTCTTTTGAGCACTTCGCCCAGGTCTACCTCGTCGAAGTCGTGATGACGCCGCGGGTCGTGAACGAATGGTCGTGGGCCCGGCACGTGGAGCTGGATGACCTGGGCCCGGCGGTGCGTGAGCTGCTGGCCGCGCGCGGCGCGATCCTGCTCACGGGGCACTTCGGCAATTACGAGCTGCTGGGGTACGCGATTTGCCGCCTGGGCGTTCCGCTGACGGCGGTCATGCGGCCGGTCGACAACCCGCTCATCAACCGCTATCTGGTGGCGTCGCGTGCGGCGGGCGGGCTGGCGCTGCTGTACAAGAAGGGGGTGAGCGCGGTGGCCGGGGAGGTCATCGACCGCGGGCAGGCGCTGTGCTTCATCGCCGACCAGGACGCCGGCCGCAAGGGGATGTTCGTGGATTTCTTCGGCCGCCAGGCGTCGACCTACAAGTCGATTGGTCTGCTGGCCATGCAGAAGCGCGTGCCGATCATCGTCGGCTACGCCGCCCGCGTCCGCCCCGGCTTTCACTACCGCATCGCCGTCGAGCGCATCATCCAGCCGGAGGAATGGAGCCAACGCGATGACCCCCTCCGCTGGATTACACAGACCTTCACGGGGGCGCTGGAAGCCGCCATTCGGCGCTGGCCCGAGCAGTACCTGTGGGTCCACCGGCGCTGGAAGCACCGCCCGAAGGACGAGCGGCCGGATCCGGCCGCGTTAACGTCTGCGGCGCGCTAGTCGCCCGCGCCCGCACCACAGCCAGGCGGACGTCAGGATCATGGGCAGCAGTGCTCCGCCGCCGCAAGCGGCCGATGCCGTCGGTTGCTCAGTGACGGTGGGCAGCTCGTCGCTGGCGGCGGGGGGCGGGGACTGGCCGCTCGTGCGGCCGGCGATCTGGCCCGCGGTCGCAGCCTCGGCGACATCGACCGTCACGGCCGCCTTCGCACTCAGGCGGTTGAGGCCCTGCGGCGGCTGGTCGGCCACGAGCAGGCTGAAGTAGTAGGTCCCCACTTCGGTGGCCACCCACGAGATGTCGCGGGCGGCAATCCCATCGAGCGGCTGGAACTCCCGCAGCACTTCGTCGGGCATCAGGACTCCGCCGACCTCGTTGGTTTGACGCCAACGGTAGGTGAGCGGATCGTTGTCCGGATCGGTGGACAGTTGGGCGCTCAACTGGACCTGGTCGCCGACGCGCACCGCAACCACCTGTCCGGAGACGACCGCCCCGTTGGCGTCAGAGATCACGGCATGGGGGGCGCGATTCTCGCGCACCGCGGGGACCATGCGAATCTGGACCACATCGGTCGACGGCGGCGTGTTCACCCCGTCGTCCACTAGCAGGCGGTACACGTAGTACGGCTTCTCGGCGGTATTCGCCACCTCCAGCGTAACCAGGGCGATGGGCCACTGCCCGGGGGCCAGATCCGGCGGCGCGGTGGGATCCGGTTGAGGGTCAACCCGTTCCGGACCGTCCACCCATTCCCAGGTGTACAGCAACTTGTCCTTGTCGAAAGTCTCGGGGTCGAAGGGCGAGAACCCGATGTTGGACTGGTCGAAGGACCGGCTCCCGTCCAGCTTGACTGTGTCGCCGACCGGAACCAGTTGATCCCCGCCGGCGTCCGCGAAGGGCGGCGGGTTACCGGACACGAGGTTCGGGTTCTCGACGGCGCAGACAAAAAAGCGGCGCGTGTCCGGCACAAAATCCTGCGAGGTCGTTTGCTCATTACGGACGGTGAGCCGGACCTCCCACAACACGTCGTAGTCGATCAGCCCCCGGAGGTGCGCCTGGCTCCGGCCGTTGAACTCGGGCACGAAGAACTGCAACTCGACCGCCGCGATGTTCCCCTCGGCCGGCGGAAGTCCCGTGTAGTAGTCGTCCGTGGGCGTGCCCTCTCCGATGATCTTGAAGCGACCAGTGCGATCGGTCGGCACCGGCGGTGGCTCCGGTCCGTACAGGATCCCGTTGTAAACGAACGGGAGCCACGTGGATTCCATCGTCAACAAGAGGACCTGGTTCTCGTTCGTCTGGTTCTGCGAGGAGTTGAAATCCAGGTCCTGAATCTGCAGGCAGACGAACAGCCGTTGCGCCTCCACCAGGCACGGATCGACGAACGCCACCCAGGGCGTCGGAGCGGAACAGGGCGTCGTCGATAGTTGCACGCTGACGAATGTCGGCGGATTTTGACCGCCCTGCGCGTACAACCACTCCGCCCCTCCGTACAGCAACGCGGTCAGCGCGGTCACAACCGCGGCGTTTCGCACCTGGTTCATCGGATTAAGCTCCATCCACGTTCTTCTCTATTCTACGCGGTTGCCAGGCGTCACGGTGCCAACGGGTCAGGGTGGGGTCGTTGTCGTCTGCGGCGTCGTAACCGTCACTACCGCAAAAGCCCCTTCGGCCGTCGGCGTTGGCTGAAACGTGAACGTGAGCGAATCGCCTTCGCGGAACTCGTTTGGGCGGCGCGTGCCGCCCACGGCCGTAAAGAACAATCCCGGCCGGAGGGGGGAGCATTCGTATACGTCCACCTGGGCCAGCGTCTTGTACCCACCCCCCGCGGGCGAAGCGCCGCTCAAGACCTCCCCCGTAACGGGGTCCGAAAACGTGAACGCCACGCTGTCGCACGACACCGGCGGCTGCGAAAAGACCAGCACCTTGTCCGGCGTAATCATGTTGAACACGGCCGTGGTCGGGGTGAGCGCCTGGGTCCCGCCTTGCGTGGTCGACGTCGTTGCGGCCCGGCTCAGCGTGACCGGCGTGGCCCCCGCCGTTCCAGGACCGTCGAGCACAAACGTGCCCACGGGCAACGTGTACGCGCTCCCCAGCCGGATTTCCTCGGTGAGCTGCACGAACCCGCCCTGCAAGAGGGCATCCTGCTGCCCCGCGGACCGCACGCTGCTGACTTCGACCCACGCCACAAAGGACGTGTCCACAATCGCGTCCCCGTTGCTGTTGATGAACGTGAGCGTCAACGGGCGGCGGAAGGTCTCCTCGGTCCCGACCCCGCCGGCGGCCCCGCCTTCAAACACCTGCTGTTGGCCGGCCACGCCATACTCCTCCGTGTACCCCAGGAACGGATTCCGTTGCTGCGTGACCGGCGTGCACGACGCCAATACCAGCCCGACCAAGCCGCCCAGGACGGATTTCGCGTGCCCTAGTCGCATGACCTGCATCCTCAACCGTTCAGCCATCAAATACTAATCGCCCACACCATAGATCAAGTAAGCCTCGCCGGCCTCGGCCCGGTCCCTGGGCGCAGCGGACACCGAGCTGATCAGAATGTCGCCCCGCCCGTCTCCATCCACATCGCCGGCGCGTGCGATCCCGTGGCTGCGGTCGCCCTGCTGTCCCAAGCCGGCGCCGAGGTGGTCGCCGCTATCGCGTCCGATAAACACCGCCCCCGGCAATGCCTCCGTCCCAATGTCGCGCAGCAGCAGGCGACCGCGTTCGGTAAATGTGCCATCGTCCAAACGGCTCCGCCGGTTGGGCAGGTCCGGCGACCCGTACACCAGGTACACGACGCCGCATTCGGTCCGATCGATCTCCGCGTACCCGTCTTCGTCGACGTCCAGCCGTACCGACCGGTTGGGGGCCGCGATCAGCACGTCGTCGTTGCCGTCGCCATCCACGTCGCCCGCCCCGCACACACGCGCGCCGGCCAGATTGCCATCCAGCTCGCCCACGAGGATCACCCCCAGGCCGCGCGACGCGATCTCATCAAACGGGATCTCCTCCTCGGTCAGGTTGATCACCGTGCGACTGCCGTAGAACACCGCGGCACCGCCCTGGCGGTTGTTGACCAGCGGCGAGCCCAGGATGACGTCCGCGATGCCGTCGTTATTGAAGTCGCCGGCGTCGGCTTGGGACTGTCCCAGGCGCTCGCCGCGGTTGGCGACGACGCGAATGCCGTCCAGCACCCGCTGTCCGAGTGGGTTCGACGCATTCATCGGCAGGCCGAGCTCCTCAATTGCCAACTCGGCATTCACCATGAGCTGCGGATGGCGACCGAGCACGATGAAGCAGGCCCCGGCCCCTTCATTGCTGAGCGGACTGCCGACCAGGAAGTCCTTCAGGCCATCGGCGCTGAAGTCGCCCACGGTTTCTCCCTGGCCGATGGAGGCGCCCTCGAACCCGCCGTAGACCCGCAGGGTGGAGCGCCAGGTCGGCGTCCAACCGCCGACGACGTCGACGACTTCAATGTGCAGCGTCGTGATGAGGCAGGGCGTCGCGTCGTCCAGGTCCACCCAGTAGCCCGGGCTCGCCAGCAACAGGCCGACGTTGGAGTCCACAAAGCGCCGGTCGTCGAGGATGTACCGGTAGGGCCCGCCGTGCGGCAGGTAGGTGTCCGCATCGTTCCACACGTTCTGTCCGAAGTACAGACTCAGGACCCCGGCGCCTGGAATGCTTTCGACCAGGCCCGTGTTCGCCACTGGATCACGGTTCGGCACCGAGATCAACAGGCCGTTGAAGGGATACGCCGAGACCGTCTCGCCGCACTGGTCGCCAAAGTCGCTCGTGTGAATCCGGCAGCCGAGCTGGGCTTGCTCGACGGGTAACGGGATGTTGAACAGGTGGCGGAAATACAGGGTGGGCCCGCCGCCGACAATCCCTTGAAAGAGCGCCGAGGGCGAGTTGATTCCGTAGAACGATTCCGAGCACGGGACTGGTGCTTGAATCGCCATATGCGGCCGGTAGCCGAATTCCGCCAGGCGGTACACATGCCCGCCGGGGAATCCCAGGCTCGGACGCAGGGAGGACCCGGCGGCAATGACGACCCCACCGCTGCGGAAGGCACCGTCGTTGTCCAGAAAATCCACGGCCACCGAATCCGTGAAGGGCAGTCCAAACGCGAACTCCCGCACGCCGTCCCCGTCCCAATCGGACAGGACCGTGAAGCTGGTGATTCCGCGACTGGGCCGGACCGGATCGGGCTGTTCCGCCACGCCTTGGTAGATGTCGCCACGCATCAGCACGCCCGTCGAATTCAGGTTCACTGCGCCGCGGAAGCGTTGCTGGCGCCCGTAAACCAAGTAGGCTTCTCCCACGCCCGTCCGGCGCGTGTTCACGATGTAGTTCGGCTTGGCGAACTGTGACATGACGAGCAAGTCACCGAAGCCGTCGTCGTCGATGTCTCCGGCAGTCGACACAAAGCTGCCGGCATTGTCGCGCGGGTTGAACCCCTCAAACACCGCCCCGGCGATGGGGCGGTCCCCCAGATCGATGTCGCGCAGATCCACGAAGCCGGCCAGACGCGACCGCAGCCGGATCGTCCCCGGCGCGTAGAACGGGAACGTGTTACTGCCATCGGAAACCAGCGCCAAGAGCCGGTAGGTCCCGGGCTCGAAAGCCAGTGTCGGCAGGTCGAAAGAGAAGCTGTCCCCGGCCTGATTCGTGCTATGAAAGAGCAGGACCTCGTTGCCGTTAGGCTGATCGTCGGGATCGAGGTAGAGGTCGACCGTGTCGGTCGAGTCAGGGTCGTTCAGCTCCCAGGCGACCGCAAAGCGGGGGTTGATCCCCGCGGCGCGGTCGAGGATCGTGGTGCCCCGTGCGCTGTATACGCTCGTATCGCCGGGCTGAAGGAAGAATAGTTGCGGGCGCTGGTCGATGGTCACGAGGCCTGGGGCGTACCCCCACTGGACGATCTGTCCAACCTCCTCCAGCACGACCCCCGCGTGATACGTGCCCTTCTTCAGCCGCGTCGTGTCCACCAGCGCGGTGGTCTCCGTCAAGGCCAGGTTCGAGAACGCGACCACCTCGTTGCCGTTGTTCGGATCCTCGTCCTCATCCATAATCACGTCGATCACCGACGTGCGCGTGCGCGCGAAAACCCGCCAGTTCACCTCTACCTGGGTGCCGCCCGTGATCGACAGGTTGTTGACCGGCGTCAGGACGTCCACCGCCGGCTGCGCGCGGAGCAATGTCGTTTCGCCGGTGCCGCCCGCGATGAACTCCACCGGCTGGGTGCCCAGCGGGCAACCGCCGAGCCCAGTGGCCACGAGCAGCGCTGCCCATGCCGCCCAGATGCCTCGTACTGCGTGCCTCATTACGTACTCCAAAGCCGGACGCGCGCACCGGCTTTCAGGGGGCACGGTCATTGCCCCGATCGCCGAACGTACGCGTAAATCTGATACCCCGACCGTGAGATCGAGGATTCCTGGATGGCAAACGTCACCGCGTCGCCACAATCGTAATTGACCCCCTCCATGAGCAGCACGCCGAAAGCGTCCACTTCGATAAAGGGCGCATTCTCGAGGTCGGTGACGGCCGTGGCGTTTTCGATCAGGAAGACCCGCGCGCCCGACTGCTTAATGTTCGATACGTCCCCCACGGTGATTTCCGTGATGGGGCAAATGAGCATCTGGGCGCTCTTGTTCTGTGGGGCGACGTTGGTGGTGAAGCTCTTGGCCTGCTCGGCCGACGTGCGGTACGCCACCGTCAGCGCGGCCCACCGGCTCGTCCGGTTGTCCACGCCGACCAGCAGCCCCGGTGCATCGCCCGGCAGATTCGCCACCTGCACGCCCAACCCCAGCGCCGAGAGCAAGTCTGGGTTGAGCACGTTCGTGAAGTCCTGCAGTACCGTACAACCGGTCAGCACAGCGCTCAGCACGCCGGCCACGCCGACCGCAGTCCGTCCGTCTCGCCCGCTCATCGAGAGCCGCTCCTTTCGGCGATCAACGCCCACGAATCACACGGACGGACACCGAGTAGGTCGGCGTGTCCGCCGCCCCGGTGGCTGACAGCCGAATCTCGATCACGTCGCCGCAACTGTAAGCGTCGGGTTCCGTCACCGCCGGCCCGGTGTACGTCACCGTGGCCGTCACGCCCTGGGTCCCGGTCGCGCCACCCACATTCACCGCCGTCGTGACCGGCTGGAAGCTGGCGTCGAGGCTGCCCGGCGAGATCAGGGCCACCGGACAGTCGAGGACCTCGTTTTGTTGCTGCCCGGCCTCGACCTGGGCCGAGAAATTGTGGGCCGTTGCGGTCAGGTTCTGCGTGTTCCCCACCGCGTACGCGAAGAACTCCGCCGGAAACCGCGTGGTGTTGTTGAACGCCACCATCACCACGCCCTGCTGGGGCTTGATGGTCGCCGGGTCCAACCCCAGTTCCAGCGGCAGGCCGGGCGCAAGAACGTCCGTAACCAGCGCACATCCGCCGAGCGGTAGGACCAGAAACCCGGCGATCAGCCAACTCAAACGTCGTTTCTGCGCTACACTCATCGCGCGTCTCCAGCCGCTACGCGGTTGCCTGCCCGCAGCCCCCAGTCGGCCGCGCAACGAGCGCGCCGGCCACTGGCGGTGTACCGCGAAGGCTGCTCGGCGGCAAGCCGAAATTCGCCGCACTCCGGGGGAGCCGGGCTGCCACCGCAATTCTGGTAACCCCTGCCAAATCCCATAGTGTCCCGTATCATCCATCGTCGCATGACCGCTGGGTCAATTGCAACTTAGTGCCTGATAATAGCTTGTGTGCCAACAGCCTCCCGCTTCAATAGGAGATCACGCTGAACACCGGGCAGTCGCCCAGTCGGGAGCGCCCCCTGAGCGTCGCCAGCTCAATGAGCACTGCGACTGCCTCAATCGCGGCCTCGGCCCTTTGCACCAGCTCGCAACAGGCCGCTAACGTCCCGCCGGTCGCCAGCAGGTCGTCCACAACTAGCACTTTCTGCCCCGCTCGAATGGCGTCCTTGTGGATCTCCAGCGCATCGATGCCGTACTCCAACTGATACTCGCAACGCCGGGTCTCACGCGGGAGCTTTCCGGGTTTTCGCACGGGCACGAAACCGACCGAAAGCGCTTTAGCGACCGCCGTCCCGAAGATGAAACCGCGCGATTCGGCTCCCACGACCAGATCGATGTGCTTGCCCCGGAAGGGCTGGGCCATCAGCTCCACGGCCATCGCCAGTCCGGAGGAGTCCGCCAGCAGGGGGGTGATGTCTCGGAACAGAACCCCCGGTTTGGGGAAGTCGGGCACATCGCGGATCAGCCGCTTGAGATCGGCTGCATCCGAAACCGCACGCCAGGAGTCGTTCCTCGTCGCGTCCATACTGTTCGCCACACGTGGCCAGGCCGCGGCGACCGGCAACGCCCCCTGCCGCACACCCGTCACGGGCCTCCCAGGCGCGTCCCGATCGTCGGTCGCATCGTAGCTTGCCCGCGTCGGACCTGCAACGTTTCGGCGGCGGATTTGAGGATGCCTCCGCCTGCGGCCGATACTTGTCGATGGCCGTGCACGGGCGTGCGCTCGCTTTCACAGCCCGGACCGTGGGCGACGGGCTTTCACTGAGCACGGGGCCGGGCCAGAACGTCCGCTCGGCGCGGCAGCGGGCTCGGCCCGCAAAGGGTCCGTTCGATGTGGCTCATCATCCTGGTGGCGACGGCCTTCGCCGGAGCGGTGGCCTTGTGGCACAGCGTGAGCAAGGCCAAGCATCTAAGCGAGGGGATGCTGGACGAATACGCGCGGATGCTGGCCGAGGCCCGCCAGCAGAAAGCCCGGGAGCTCGCCGCCCAGCAAGACGCCGTAGACACCGAGGCGGCGGCGGACGAATACTAGGGGCGTCAGCAACACTCCGCGCGCCGCGGAGAAGTGGCGCGGGCCACGATCGAGCCTGGTCGCCGACGTGCACGCCGCCACCGACTTCTGGAAAACGCACCGCGCCCCAGCGCTGCCGGAGGCAGATCGCGGTGGGGGACTGACGGGGTCGTGGCGCGGTGGCGTCCCGCCACCCTGAGCCGCTGCGCCCCTATGAGCCCGTTGAAAAAGGGTACAGGCACCGCTGGAAGGCCACTCGGCGCTAGCACGAAGGCCCTTTATGGCGGAGCCAGTCCCCTTTTTCAACAGACTGCTACGGCGGGGGGGGCACCCATCGGTCGCGTGCGCGGATCATTCGCCGGTCGGGAACATGGCCTTCGGCGATTCGGGCACCGGCTCCGGGTGGGTGGTCACACGGACTAGACCCGGGATCGCCACCCGCAACCGCTCCTCCAGATGTGTCGAGATCTCATGCACCGCGCCGATCGCCAGCCCGTGCGCGAACGTGCAGTGCATCGCCAGGAACATCTCGCTGCCCGCACGCCGCAACGCGATATCGTGACACTCCGTGACACCGGGGGTTTCCGCCACGATGTGGCGCACGCGCTCGATCAATCCGGCGGAGCTGCCGGTCACGTCCCGCAGGGGCTCGTCCCGCCGGCGATGCGGCTCGATGTGAGTAATGATCTCGGCGACGCTGGGCAACTCGGCCCGGAGCGCGGCCTCAAGGCGGTCGGCGCGGTCGTGGGCCAGGCGGAGCTCGAGGTTCTCGTCTGCCTCGATATGCAACTCGACATAGACGCGGCCGCCCTCCTCCGAAACCAGGATGTTGTGGACCGTCTGTCCTTCGTTGATCGCGATTGCGCGGATCCGCTCGGCCAGGGTCTCGTCCGCGCTGCACAGGGGGTCCACGTGCACGACGACGTCGGCGTTAGGCAGAACGTCGCGGATGCGCTGTTCCACCGTCGTTCCGACCGCGTGGCCGCTTTCCAGCGAGCGGCCGCGCTCGACGCCGATCACGAGGTCCACGAACGTCCGGTTGCCCGATTGCCGCAGGCGAAGCTGCCGGCACTCCAGGACGCCCGGAACCTCGCGCACGGCGCGCTCGACGCTCGCGTACAGCCCCGCCGGCGCCCGGTCGAGGAGCGCATCGACCGTGCGGCGGCCCAGTCTCAGGCACACGTACACGACCAGCAGAGCCACGGCCAGGGCGGCCACCGTGTCGGCCCGCTGCAAGATGCGGGCGCCGCCGACCAGGGCCCCCAGCTTGACCAGGATGAGGCCGAGCAGGACGACGGCGGAGCTCCAGACGTCCGTGCTGAAATGCAGGGCGTCGGCCTCGAGCGCCTGGCTGTTGTGCTTGCGGGCCACGCGCATCAGGGCCCGCGAGCGCGAGACATCGATCACGATGGAGACCACGATCACCACGAAGGCCCAGACGGTGGCCTCGACCGGCACCTCCTTGAAAAACAGCCGCTCGATCCCTTCGTAAATGATCCAGCCGCACGTGCCCAGCAGGAGCAACGTCTCGATCAGGGCCGACAGGTTCTCGACCTTCCCGTGCCCGTAAAGATGCTCGGCATCGGCGGGCTTGTCGGAGAACCGGACGGCGAAGTACGTGACGATGGCGGCTACCAGGTCCAGCCCCGAATGCGCGGCCTCGGCCAGCAACCCCAGGCTGCCCGTCATGAGCCCCACGACCAGCTTTCCGCCGGTCAGCAGTACGGCCGCACCGACGGACGATAAAGCGACGACGCGCTTTTCGCGCGCGGCGTCCGGGGCTGAGCCGGACGTGACCGGCACGGTGCTCGGATTGTCGGGCTGAATCACCACGGCGCAGACAACCGGTGGCTGACACGCAAACCAAGGAGCATACCACCGCATGGACCGTGGAGCACCCCGGCACAGCCCCCCGCGCGGATTCGACCCGCGGCGCCAAGCGACGCGAAAGCCGCTACTGCCCCTTCCCGTGGCAGTGCTTGTACTTCTTGCCCGAGCCGCAGGGACACGGGTCGTTACGCCCAACCTTCGGCGTCTCGCGGCGGATGGTCTGCGGTTTGGCCCCTTCGCCCTGCTGGTGCATGGCGGCCTGCTGGTCCGCCGCGGCGGCGGCAAAGCCCGCCCCGGTCGCATCCGCTTTGGCCGTGGTCATGCCGGTGTAGGCGGTTCCGCCGCCCGGGCCAGGCCCGACCGGGGCGGGTTTCCCACCGGCGTCTGCTTCGCCATATCCGCCGGCCACGGCCCCCGCCGGCCGCACCTTGAAGATCAGGTCGGTGACGCGCTCGCGGATGTTGGCGAGCATCTCGTTGAACATCCGCGTGCCCTCGCGCTTGTACGCGATCTTGGGGTCCTGCTCGGCGTAGCCCCGCAGGCCGATGGCGTGCCGCAACAGGTCCATCGCGTACATGTGGTCTTTCCACACGGCGTCGAACGTGGTCAGGAGCACATAGCGTTCGACCTGCGTGAGCTCGTAGCGCAGCATCTCGTAGGCGCAATGGCGCAACTGCTCCCGCGCATCCCCCTCCGGGTCGAACGGGTTGCTGTCGACCACCAGGCCGAAGCGCGCCCGGGCCCAGGCCAACAGGTCCGCTCCCGCGTGGGCCGTCAGCGCGGCGTCGATCTCGGCGTCCAGCCGGCCGTTGTTCAGGAAGTCCTCGTTCAGCGCCCGCAGCTCGCGGAAGACCTGCTCCGGGTTCTTGCCGGAAAAGTGCTCGTACGTCCAGCTCACCCCGTACTTGCGGCGGGCCCATGTCGCGATGCGGCTGTACACTTCGTTGAGGTTCGATCCGCCGCGCTGTGCGGCGTAGTCGATCACCGCCATCACGGGGTACTCGACCTCGCGCAGGCGATAGGCGGCGCGCATTTTCTCGCCGAGGACGCGCTGCGCCTCGTCGCGGTTCGCGGCGGCGACGTCGTCGAGGGGTACGTCGACGTCGAATTTGTCGCGCGCCCAGCGTACGAGGCGGGACTTGGCAAACAGCGGATCGACATACTGCTGGAGGGGTGAGAGGTCCAGGGTCTGGATCTTATTCTGGGCCGCTTCGCTGATCTCCTCGAGGAGCTGGGCCGGATCGCTCTTGCGGATCTGGTTCTGGGTGAGGCTCAGCCCGTACTGCGCGGCCCAGGCGGCCAGCCCGCGGACGTCCCACTCCTCCGGGTCGACTTCGGGATCGACGTACTCGCCGAAGATGCGCTGGATGCTCTGGCGCACCTCATAGCCCGCCAGGTCGCGCATCTGGGCGCTGAGGGCGTCGAAGTGCGCGGCATCGAGCTTGCCGGGATCGAGGCCGACGGTCAGGTTGTCGCGGGCCCAATCCGCGGCGCAGAGGGCGGGGTACTGCGGGTCGTAGTAGCGCTCGAGCGCATCCGTCAGGACCTCGGCGATCATCTCCCAGATCATCTCGCTCAGGCCCCGCCCTTCGACGACCTGCTGGCGCATGGTGTAGAAGGTCTTCCGCTGGTAATCCATGACTTCGTCGTATTCCAGCAGGTTCTTGCGGATGTGGAAGTTCCGCTCCTCGACCTTCTTCTGCGCCCGCTCGATGCCCTTGTTGACCCGCGGGTCCTCGATCGCCATGCCCTCCTTGAAACCGAGCATGTTGAGCATCTTCAGGACCCATTCGCCCATGAACAGGCGGAGCAGGTCGTCGTCGAACGAGAGGAAGAACCGCGAGCTGCCCGGGTCGCCCTGCCGGCCGCACCGCCCGCGGAGCTGGTTGTCGATCCGCCGGCTCTCGTGCCGCTCGGTGCCCACGACGTGCAAGCCGCCCAGCGCGGCGACGCCGGGGCCAAGCACGATGTCCGTGCCGCGACCGGCCATGTTGGTCGCGATCGTGACATTGCCGACGATGGCCTTCTTCTTGCCGCGCTGGCCCTCGTGCTGCTGGCCGGCCTTGGCCACGATCTCGGCCTCGCGGGCATGGTTCTTGGCGTTCAGCACCTCGTGCTCGACGCCATAGCGGTGCGACAGCAGCGCGCTGAGCTTCTCGGAGTTCTCCACGCTGACCGTGCCGACGAGCAGGGGCCGCCCGCCGACGTGCGCGCCCATGAGCTGGCGATAACCGCTGACCAGCGCTTGGCTCGCCTCCTCGTCTTCCCCGCGGCCGAAGGCCGCCAGCGCTTCATCGATGACTCCGATCTGGCGGGCAATCTCGGCGGAGTCGTCTCCCGGCGCGCCGGGATCGCTCGCGTCCGCCGCGGCGGACTGGTGTTGCTGCAGCTCCCGTAACGTCCGCCGGGCGTGCTTCAGCATGTCCAGCAGCGACCAGGGGTCCGAGGGATACCCGTCGGCCGAGTAGGCCCGGATTTCCTCGACAATCGCGTCGAACTTGCCCTCCTGGGTCTGGTAGATCTTGTCGTTGTAGTCGACCCGCCGGACCGGCTGGTTAGTCGGGATAGCGATGACCTCGAGCTTGTAGATCTTCATGAACTCGTCGGCTTCGGTCATCGCGGTGCCGGTCATGCCGGCGAGCTGCTGGTACAGCTTGAACAGGTTCTGGAGGGTGATCGTGGCGAGCGTCTGGGTTTCCTGCTTGACGGTGACGCGCTCCTTGGCTTCGACCGCCTGGTGGAGCCCGTCGGACCACTGCCGGCCGAGCATGAGGCGCCCGGTGAACTCGTCCACGATGATGATCTGGTCGTTCTGGACGACGTACTCCTTGTCGCACAGATAGACCTGGTGGGCGCGCAGGGCGTTGTCGATGTAGTGGGGCCAGTTCATGTTCTTGCTGTCGTAGAAGGTGCCGATGCCCAGGTGCGCCTGGGCGGCTTTGGCCCCATGCTCGGTCATGTGCACCGACTTGCGGTCGGCCTCCACGACGAAGTACTGCTTGTGCCCGATGGCCTCCGCCTCGTCCGACGACAGCCAGAACGGGTCCGCCGCAAACTTCTTGAGACCCTCCCGGTACTTGGAGTTGCTCGGATCGAGGCCGAGCTGCTCCGGGTGCGCCTCGATCTCGCCCAGCCGGCCGCGCGTCTCGCGATTCGCGTGTCCTTGTTTGGTGATCAGGGCCCTGGCGATGTCGTCCGCCTGCCGGTACGCGCTGACGTCGTCGTGGGCCGGGCCCGAAATGATCAGCGGCGTGCGGGCCTCGTCGATCAGAATCGAGTCGACCTCGTCGACCACGACGTAGTCCTGCGGGCCCTGCACCTGGTCGCGGACGCTGTGCTTCATGTTGTCGCGCAGGTAGTCGAAGCCGAACTCGCTGTTCGTGCCGTACGTGACGTCGCAGGCATACGACAACCGCCGCACCTCGGCCCCCGGGCCGTAGGTCTCCATGTCCGCCGTGATGAAGCCGACCGAGACGCCCAGCCGCCCGAGCACCTGCTGGCAGAACCAGGCGTCGCGCTTCACCAGGTAGTCGTTGACGGTCACCATGTGGACCCGCAGGCCCTGGAGCACCTTCAGGTAAAGGGCCGCGTAGCAGACGATCGTTTTGCCCTCGCCGGTGCGCATCTCCGCCACGTTGCAGTTCTCGAGCACCTGACCGCCGATCATCTGGCACTCGAACTGCTCGTGCGGCAGCGGCCTCCGCGGCTGATTGACGGCGGCCAGCTCGGCTTGCAGGGCCTGCGCCTGCTCGTGCGCGACGTCGAAGCCCTCCGGCCGTTGGGCGAAGATACCCTGCACGCGGGCGGTGACCCGGTTCTGCACTTCGCGCGCGTGCGTTTTTTCGTCGCGCCGGGGCTCGTCGAGGAAGTCGTAGGGGAAGAGGCCGCGGCGGGACGCCTCCCGCACCAGGGCGTAGGCCTCCGGCCGGATGTCGTCCAGTGATTCCCCCTGGGCCAGCCGCTGCCTGAACTCGGCGTTCTTGGCCCGCAATTCCTCCTCGCGGAGCAAGTGCATCTGCGCGCGGAGCGGCTCGATGCGGCCGCGCACGACGGTGCGCAGCTTGAGCACGACCCGGTCGTTTCGCGAGGGGAGGAACTTAAAGGCCAGCCAGCCGCAGTAGCCGCCCCAGACGAGCAGGGTCGCACAGAGCGGAAAGGCGAGCAGCTCGCGGCGTAGCCAGCCGACCCCGGTGCCCCCGGGTCCGAGCACGAGCAGGGCCACCACCAGCAACAGCAGGGCCGTCAGGACGACCGCACCGGCTACGCGCACCAGACTCCGCCGGGCCCGGTACCAGAACACGGCCGACGCGCTGGTGGCGTCGCGCAGGATGTCGGTGTCGCCGACGTTGAGGAGCCAGTTCACCGGCACGTCCTCACGAGGTGCCGTGATAAGGTGACAAGGTGATGACGTGATAAGGTCGCTCCTCGGCCACACACGCCGTTATCACCTTTTCACTTTATCACCTTATCACGTCAGCACGCGTTCCTAGCCTTTGGCGCGTTCGAGGTACTCGCCCGTGCGGGTATCGACGCGGACTTCCTCGCCGACCTCGATGAAGGGTGGCACGCGGACCTTCAGGCCCGTTTCCAGCGTGGCGTCCTTCGACTGGTTGGTCGCCGTCGCTCCTCGGACCTGGGGCGGCGTGTCGACCACTTTGAGGTCGACGGTATTCGGGAGCTCAATCGCGACGATTTTCCCTTCGATGAACGAGACCGTGACGATTTCGTTGCCGCGCAGGTAGTGGTCGGCGTCGCCCATGACGTCGGCCGGGGCGTGGAACTGGTCGTACGTCTGTTGGTCCATCAGGACGAAGTGGTCGCCGTCGCGGTAGAGATACTGGTAGGGCTTGGTGTCCACGAAGGGGGTGTCGACGCGGTCGTCGACCGACATGCGGGCGTCCGTGACGCGGCCGTCCTTGAGCGACTTCAACTTGACCTGCAGGTAGCTGCGCCAGTTGCCCTTGGAGACCCGCTGGATGTCGCTCACGGTGTAGAGGGCCCCCTCGTGCAGTACCACCCTCCCTTTTTTCAACTCGCTCGCCTTGATCATCGCGGACCGCTCCTGATGCGCCTGTCAACGTCGCCGCCCCGTCACGAGCGCCGGTCCCCAAGGGGCACAGACACCAGCGGACGTGGGGCAGGCTCCGACCTAATGCCTTGAAGCCCAAGAGTATAGCACGGGCCGCCCCCTCTGGCGACGGGCGGCGCGAACCCGCGCCCCACGCGGACGTGGGCGGCTGCGTCCCTGCCTGCCGCCGTGCCTTCAAGCCGCCGGGCCTCTATACTGGTGGCGTGCAGACCTTTTCCCTGCAATCCGGCTCGAACGGCAACGCGATCTACGTCGAGGCCAACGGCGTCCGGCTGCTATTCGACGCCGGCATCTCCGGCCGGCAGGCCAGCCTGCGCATGGCCACCCATCGCCGGGACATTCGCGCGGTCGACGCGGTCATTCTCTCGCACGGGCACGCCGACCACGTCCGCTGCGTGGGCGTGTACCAGCGGCTGTTCAAGCTGCCGGTTTACGCCACACCCGCGACCTGCCGCGCGATGGCTCCGTACGCCGCGAAAACGGGCGAGGTCCGCCTGTTCCTGCCAGGCGATGTCCTCGACTTTGGCCGCGTCACGGTCCACACGCTGCCGACGCCGCACGACGCCGAACAGAGTGTCGCGTTCGTCGTGACCTGCGAGGGCCGGCGGCTGGGCATCCTCACCGATCTCGGACACCCGTTTGCGCAGCTCGCCCGTGTGCTGACCGATCTCGACGCCGCCTATCTTGAGAGCAACTACGATCCGATGATGCTGGCAGAGGGCACGTACCCGCCGGAGCTGAAGGCCCGCATTCGCGGGGCCGGCGGCCATCTGTCGAATGACGAGGCGGCCGTGTTGCTCCAGCGCTGTGGCCGGCACCGGCCGCGGTGGGTGGCGCTGGCGCACCTGAGCGAGTACAATAACGATCCCGACCTGGCGCTCCGCACCCACCGGGCCGCCGTGGGGCGGGATTATCCGCTGACGATTGCCAGCCGTTACTGCGTATCCGAAGTCCTTACCGTGTAGCGCGCGTCCCGGCCCGACACGCCGACCGTCTCCGCCAAAATGGTGGGCGCGTCCTCGTCGCCCAGCGGGAAAACGGTCTCGGCGAGTGGCGCGCGCTCGATGACGGATTCGGCCGCGAGGTCCCACGCCGACCGCGAGTCGTCCATCACGTTCTTGGGATCCCGCGTGTGGAACAAGCCGAGCACGTGCCCCAACTCGTGGCCGGCCGTGTTGCCGATCATACGCGCCATGTCCTCCGGCGCGAGCCCCATTGTGACGAATGGCGCGAAGGCGCCGGTATAGACAATGGCCTGGTCTTCACGGTTCGTGTTGTACCGGTCGACGCCGTCGCCCATCCCAATGAAGGTGGCGTCACAGCCGCCGAAGTAAATCGTCGAGTGCGGTTCGACTGGCTCCGGTGCCTCATGCGAGCTAAGGATGATCAGGTTGTAGCGGGCGTAGAGCTCGCGCATGGTACGCGCGATCTCGGCCTTCATCAGCTCGGTCTGCCCGGCGTAGACGAGGCCCAGGTCGGCCGCGTCGAACGGTCCAAACGATACCTCGGGCTGCAAGTTGATCCGGACACCGCGAGCTCCGTCGAAGTTCAGCCAGACGACTTGGGCCTCCGGTGCGGGAATAGCCCCTGTGTGTCTGCGGGTCGCGACCAGCTCGAAGTCGGCGACCTGCTTGCCCAGCAGGCCAGCGTACAGGTGGGCCGTGTCTTGTCGCACGGTATGTTGCACGTCGCTGCGCTCGGTGATGCGACTCCAGTGCAACAACGTCTGCTCTGCATCCAGCAGCACGAACACGACCGGGTCAATGTGCCAGAACCCATTTTGTGCAAAGAACGTCCACTCGTCGCCCGCTGCCGACGCTCCGAGATCGATCAGCTCGTATACGTCGCCGTCGTTCAGTTCGACGGCGAAGGTCGAGATGTCGTCGGCCGCCGCGAGCGCGCCAGCGCGGTCGAAACCCTTGCCGGACAACAGGCTGGCCGCGGGATCCAACCACGGGCTGCCGCAGCCCGAGAGCGATAGGAGCAGCCACACGAGCCAGCAGGGTGCGTCCAGGATGCGCCGTGCGTGCTGTGCGGGCGTCGGATTGTCCGGGGCTGCGTCGGTAAGCATGCGCGAGGCCTGGCGCGCGAGCTCGGCGCGGTGGCATGCGCCACCAGCGCCCGGCGCGAGGTTCAGGCTCCCTGAACATCTCGGAGCGCTGCGCGGCGGGCTTGTGCCGGTGGCCGCGTGGCGGGTCCGCGCCGCCCGCCACCCAGTCCGGAAGTGGGTCCAAGCGCGGACCGTCGTCGGGCAGGACGCAATCAAGAGCGCCAGCGCGGTTTTTATGAGAACTTGCCGAGCGTGGGCGCCCCCGGTGGGCGAAGTGGCGCGGCCTCAGCGGCGTCTGCGTCCGATATCGGGCCCTTCTGCATCTAACAGCAGGGGGTCGCCGCGGGTCGTTGGCGCCGCAGGTCAAGTCGATTGTCGCGTGCAGGCGCAGATTCGGCCAACCGAAGAAGGGGACACGAAAAAGGCGACATTCTGAATTCCTGTGGAAAACTAGAGTCTCCCCGTTTTCGTGCTACAGGTTCTGGCGGATGAAGTCGTTCTGCCGCGTGTCCCAATGCGCGCCGCCGACGCCGTGGCCGGCCGCGGGGTAGAGCATCAGCTCAAAACTCTGGTTGGCCTCCTGCGCCGCTTGGATGAACTGCATGATGTTCGACAAGTGCACGTTGTCATCCACGACGCCGTGGACGAGCAGTAGCCGCCCGTGCAGGCTGCCCGCCGCTTCTACCGCCGAAGCCCGCTGGTAGCCCTCCGGGTTGTTCTGCGGCAGGCGCATCAGTCGCTCGGCGTACACCGAGTCATAGTTCCGCCAATCGGTCAGCGTGGAACCGGCAATGCCCATCTTGAACATCTGGCTGTGCGTCAGGGCGAACGCGGTCAGGTACCCGCCGTAGCTGTGGCCGACGATGCCCACGCGCGTCAGGTCCGCGTTCTCGTGCGCCGCCAGCCAGCGCAGGCTGGCTTCCAGGTCGGCCAACTCGGTGACGCCGAGCCGCTGGTAGGCCTCCCAGGCGCTGACCGCGCCCTCGCCGCTGGCCGAGTATGGATCGCAAGCCCAGATGATGTAGCCTTGCTGCGCGAGCCACTGCTGGTAGATGTATCCATCACCGCCCCAGCGATTGTGCACCATCGGCATGTGCGGCCCGCCATACACGAACATGAACACCGCGTGCTTTCTGGGCAGCACGCCTTGGGGCGGGCGAATGATCAGCGCGTTGAGGGCGTAGCCGGCCGGGGTGGGGACGCGTAGGAGCTGTGGCGGACTCAGCTCGTACCGGGCCAGGGCCGGCACGTCGTTGGCACTGATCACGCGCAGCAGCTCCCCAGCGCTCCCGCGCAGGTACACCTTCGTCGGCGTCGTGATGTTGCTGAACGTGTCGATGAAGTAGTGCAGATGCGGGTCGAAATCGACGTCGTGGCTGAATCCGAGCTCGGTCAGGCGCTGCACGGGGCCGCCGTTGAGCCGTGCGCGGTACGCATGGGTCTCGACGGGGCTGTCGCACGTCCCAGAGAAGTAGACCCAGCCGTTGTCCGGATCCACGCCGTGGACCTGGCGGACTTCCCATTCGCCGGCGGTCAGGCGGGCGATCAGCTCCCCGTCGCGGGTGTAATGGTACAGGTGTGCCCAGCCGTCGCGCTCGCTGAGCCAGAGGAACGAGCCGTCGGGCAGCCACTCGGGCGGCGTTTCGTGCTCGATCCACGCCGGCGACGATTCGTGCAGCAGGGTCCGCGCCGCGCCGTCCACAAGATTGGCAGCGTTGAGGTCGAGCCAGCGTGACTCGCGATCCTGGACGGCGTAAATCACCCGGCCGTCAGGGGACCACGAGACCCGGGTGATGAGGATGTCGGTGCCTTCGTACGATGAGAGGTCCGCCCAGTTGGTGTTTCCGCCGCCCGCGTGAACGATACCGAGTCGTGCGGTGGGGTTCGGATCGCCGGCCTTGGGGTAGCGCAGCGGCTGGACGGTGGGATGAATCGGGAGGTAGTCTACCAGTGGGTAGGTGGGCACCTCGCTTTCGTCGAGCTGTAAATAGGCGATGTAGTCGCCGTCCTTGGACCACCAGTAGGACCGCCAGGTGCCGCGGCCGTAAATCTCTTCCTGATACACCCAGTCCAGCACGCCGTTGAGCAGCGTCTCGCTGCCGTCCGGCGTCAGTTGCGTCGGCTGCCCCGTCGCGGTGTTGATCGAATAGAGGTTGTAGTCCTGAATGAACGCGACGTAGGTGGCATCGGGATTGAGGGTAATCTCGCGCCGCGTGGCCGCGTCCGCTGTGAGACGTTGCAGCGTACCGTCCGTGAACCGGTAGAAGTACAGCCGGTCCTTGTGTTCCAGCAGCGCGGCGGTGTAGTCGGCGCTGAGCAGCGTCGGGTAGCGCGCCAGGCGCTCGGCGGCGGGCTCGTCGAAATCCGCGTGGGCCTTGAGGGCCGCTTCGAGCGCCGGGTAGTCGTACGCCGGCGTCGCCGTGCCCGTTCGCACGTCGACGCGCTGCAGGACCTCGCCGCGCCGCTCCAGATAGTGCTGCCCGTCGGGCAGCCATTCCAGCCCCGACGCGTGGCTGCCGTTGAAGTTCTCCCGCTGCGGCCCCCAGAGCACTGCCGACGTCAATGGCTTTCTACCCCCCGGCAACCCAGCGCATCCGACGGAGAAGATCAAGACCGCCGCGTAGAGTGACACAGCGACATTTCGCGCGCTGCGCTGGCGTGGATTGGCAGAACTCAACATGATCGCGCTCCTCACGGGGTAGCCAGCGCGGACGATCACCATTCGGCGCGGTATACTAATGACATTGGGGGCCGTGGGAAGGGCGCCAGGATCTCGCTGCTCAGCGAAGGGCAACCCTGCGCAGCCCGTCGTTTGCGCTCCGGACTCCTGTCCGCGGTGCCAAACCGCAGTGACCTGGCTGGTGCGTGCAGCCGCCCGCAGTTGCAATCCTTGCCAACAGCGGTTTTCATGCTGAGTGCACAAGTGGAATCGCCGCGCGCCGCCACCACGGCGCGCCGCGTGGCTCTACCGGTTCGAGCACATGGAATTCGCCAACTCGACGGACCTGGACAGTGCCCGGCTCGAGCGCCTCTTTCGGCGCCACGCCGCGCCTTACCGCCACGACCGGCTGAAGGTCCGCGTGCGCTACAGCCGCGGGGCCGACTTCTCGGGGACGTGCTTCTATGCGCACGCGTGCATCTTTGTGAACCTTGGCCGGCACAACACCTACCCGTACGTGCTCGGCGCCCAGATCGCCAAGTCGCGCTCGAACCGCACGCACTGGTGGCGGGAGACGTATCGGCTGGTCGTCGCCGATGGGTACCAGCTTGCGCTGTTCGTGTTCCTGCACGAGCTGTATCACTACCTGGTCAAGCTGGCGGGCCGCAGCCCGCGGCGGAAGGAGGCCAGGTGCGACCGCTTCGCGGCGCGGGCCCTGGTGGACTATTACGGTGTGCGGGTATTGGATGCTCGCGGTCGCCCGGTGGCGCGCGAGCGCTGGGACTTCCAGGACCTGGATGCACTTGTGGCTACCGCGCCCAAGGTTGGCGTACAGGGAATGCTCTTTGCCGGGTTCGGCCCGCGCGAGATTCCGGTTGTGAGCGGTGGCGTGCGCGCCGCGAGAAGCCGCCGGAGGGACGCGTCCTCCCGCAAGAGGCGGGATCCTAAAACGCGGTGTGCTCACCGCGGCGGTCCATGGCCTCGCGCAGCGCCTTGAGCGCCCGCTGCGTGAGCGCGACGACCGCGTCTTCCGACTTGCCCAGCCGGCGCGCGACCTCCGCCAGTGGCAATCCCTCCAGGAATCGCAGCTCGATGACGGTGCGGTGCCCCTCGGCCAGCGCCACCACGCACGCCATGAGGGCCGTGACGGCCTCATCCCGCCGAACGACGCGGCTGGGGGTGGTCGAGTCGCGGAACACGTGGTCGAGCAGGTTCCAGCACGAGTTCGACCAGGCGGGGACGGCCAGCGGCGACTCGCGGGCCACATCGCGCTGTTCGCGATGCGCGGCCCGATGCACGTCCACCAGCTTGTGGTCCAGGATGGTCAGGACCCAGTTCAGGAACGAACCGGGGCCGCGTGGCTCGAAGCGGTCGACTTGCCGGAAGAGCTCCAGGTACAGGTCCTGCAGGACGTCTTCGACACTAGTGCGGGCACGCACGCGCGGGTCGAGCCGCGCCGCGACACGCTCCGCCAGTCGCGGGTGGTACGTCGCCAACAGCTTGGCCAGCGCCAGGCGGTCTCCGGTGCTGGCCGCCGTCACCCACACTTCCGTCTGACCGCCCTCGACCATCGGCCGACCCTGTGCAGTCCGCCGGTCGCGCCTACGGCGCCCCGCGGGGGGTCGCCGTGTTCGCACGTCCGAGAACCTCGTGCATTGTAGCGTGCGGGTCCCCGCCGCGTGAAAACGTTTGCGGCCCGGCGGCGTGCGGGCTACGATGCCGGTACAGGTCCGGACTTGAAATCAGGGGTTGCGGCCGAGGCAGAGGGCGCATGGCTAGCGGGCCTCCCGAGGACGATGCACCGGTCAACGGAATGGTGGCCGCGCTGATCAACGAGTACTTCGACCGTTGCCAGGCGGGCGAGGACTTGGATCCACAGCGTTTTGCGGCGGAGCACCCGGAGGTTGCCGACGAGCTGCGGCCGTACCTCGAGGGCCTGACGCTGATCGACCAGGCGCGGTCGGCGGTCAGCGGCGAGTATCGGGCCGCCCCCCCCACGGCCGACGCGGCGCTGCCCGCAATCAGCGGCTATGAATTGCTGGAAGAGATCGGCCGCGGCGGCATGGGGGTCGCCTACAAGGCCCGGCAGGTGGCCACCAAGCGCGTCGTTGCCGTCAAGGTCATGCTGGCCGGACCGTTCGCATCGGAAGCCGGCCGGCGGAGGTTCGCGCGGGAGGTGGAACTTGCGGCCCGCCTGGACCATCCGGGGGTGGTTCGGGTGTTGGAGAGTGGCACCGTCGCCGGGCAACCCTACTACGCGATGGATTACGTCGCGGGCGTCAGCTTGGCCCGCTACCTGACGGAGGCGGCCCGGAGTGTTCGGCGCATCCTCGAGCTGTTCGTGCAGATCTGCGACACGGTCGAGGGGGCTCATCAGTGCGGCGTGGTCCACCGCGACCTCAAGCCGGCCAACGTACTGGTGGACCAGGAAGGCAAGCCGCACATCCTTGACTTCGGGCTGGCCAAAGCGGTCGATCTGTCGGGTGGACACCCGGCTTCGTATTACACGACACTGTCGAGCCCCGGCCAGGTGATGGGCACGCTGGCCTACCTGTCGCCGGAGCAGGCTGCGGGAACGCCGGCCCAAGTCGATGCGCGGACCGACGTGTACGCGTTGGGCGTGATGCTGTTCGAGGCGTTGACGGGGCAACTGCCGATTGATCCGAAGGGTCGCCCGTCGGAAGTGCTGCAACGCATTTTGGAGTGCCTGCCGACGCCGCCCTCACGTCTTTCGCCGCGCGTCGACGATGAGCTCGAGACGATCGTGCTTAAGGCGCTCGCCAAGCAGAAGCAACACCGGTATGCCTGTGCGCGCGAGTTGTGTGAGGACCTCCGGCGGTACCTGACCGGCGAACCGGTTCTGGCGCGGCGACCGAGCCACTTCTATTTCATGTGCAAGAAGTTGCGCAAGCACCGGCTGCGGATCGGGTTGGGTGCGGTGGTGCTGGTCATTGTGATTGTGGCGGCGTTGGGCGGCATGTGGTGGAGTCAGCAGCGGCGTGCCCAGCGTGAAGCGGCCGAGCTCGCCGCGGCGCGCAGCAATGCGCTCCGCGCGCAACAGCAAATGGAGCTTGGGGACATTGAGGCGGGGCGAACGGCCGCGCATGCCGTCCGCTCCGCCTACCCGTCGTTGCCGGATGCGGTGCTCGTTGGCGCGCAGGCGCTGTTCCGCGACCGCAAGACGGAGCTGGCCAGCGTGGACCTGGAACGTCAGCACGAGGGCGCGCCCGCCTACTGGCCCAGCCGGGCGCTGCTGGCCGAGATTTGCCGCAGTCGGGGCGATCCCGCGCGGGCCGAACAGCTCGCCGCGGAGGCCACACGCCTCATGCCGGACTCGGCGGAGGGCTGGTATCTGCGCTCGCTGGCCACGCTCAACCTGGCTGCTGCCGCCGAGTTCGCCCGCCGGGCCATCAGCCGCGATCCGATGCACCTGCTGGCCTTGTCGCGGCTCGCGCGGCTGCGCGTCCAGCTTGGCCAACTGGATGGGGCGCTGGAGGTGGTGCAGCAACTCGTTCGCCTTCAGCCCGACGATCTCGACTCGCTCCTGCTCGAAGGAGAGATTCTTGTCCGGCGGCACGACTTCGAGCAGGCTGTCACGGTGTACACGGAGGTCATGCGGGCACACCCCGAGTGCGTGGGCGCGCAACTATTCCGAGCGCAGGCGTACCGCCGGCTCAAGCGCTTTGATGAAGCGCTGGCTGACTACGATGCGCTGTTGGCCCCGGAGAAGGTGCAGCCCGGCACGGTGCCCATCTGGCACCGCTACCAGCGGGCCGCGGTGCTGTGGATGGTCGGCCGCGCCGCGGAGGCCGTGACGGACTACCAGCGGGTGCGGGCCGTGGTCGGGCGACCGCACTACGCGGATGCACGGCGCGCGGTGATCCTGCACGAGTTGGGCCGCCATGAAGAGGCGACGGCGGTTCTCGAAGAGGCCCAGCGCGCGGCAGACGATCGTTGGCTGGCGCAGATATTCGCCTGCTTAGGCGGCCGGATATCACCCGAAGCGCTGGCCCGGGCCGCGGAGGCTATGGCGCCGCCGTCTCCGACTGTGCTCGCACGCGCCTGCGAGGCCTTCTATTACGCAGGTGAGGCCTGCCTCCTGAAGGGAGAGCGCGACCAAGCCCGGGCCTGGTTTCACCGGTGCGTCCAAACAGGCGTCGAGTTCGACCCACAGGTCTTCCTACCGACTCCGATGAACGAATACGAGCTGGCCGAGTGGCGGCTCGAAACACTTCCTGCGCCCGAGACCGCGCCCGCGGGGAATTGAGCACGAGAAAAACCAGAATCAGCGTCGTCTGCTGGGGCCGCTGGCGTTTCTAACTTCGGCGGCCGGTGCGGCCGGCGCAGCGGAGCGCCGGCCGGGTCGCCGTAGCGGAACGTACGGGCCGAACTGCGACCCGGGGCACGGCAAGGCAGCAACTTGCTGCGTGCCAAGGAGGTCATGCCATGTGTACTCTCAAAATGGTCAACCCAGTGTCACTTGTCGGGCTGATTCTCGTGGCGAGCCTCGGCGGCTCGATCGCCACGGCAAACGTCTATCTGGTCCGCCCAGATGGCACAGGCGATTACCCGACCATCCAGGCAGCGGTCAACGCAGCCGCCAGCGGAGACATCATTGAGCTAGCCGACGGAGTGTTTACTGGGAATGGGAACCGGGACCTCGACTTTGCTGGCAAAGCCATCACCGTACGATCGCAAAGCGGCGATCCAGCGGTGTGCATCATCGACTGCCAAGGCAGCCAGACCGATCAGCACCGCGGATTCCACTTTCATTCAGGGGAGGGCCCGGACTCGGTGCTCACGGGCGTGACGATCACCAACGGCCACCTCGGGCAAGGGTATCCGGGCGATGTCGGGGCGGGCGTGTATTGCGAGTGGGCCTCGCCCACGATCACCCACTGTGTGTTCCGATCGAACCGGGCGGTCGGCGGAGCCGGTCTGGCCTCATATGAGTCCGCCTCCACCGTCGTTGACTGCGTGTTTGACAGCAACTCGTCAGTCCCGGGCATTGGTGGCGGTGTCGCGTGTATCACGGCGGAGGACGCCAAGTTCGTCAACTGCACCTTCTTGAACAACGGAGCCTCGGGGAGTGGCGGCGGCCTTTCGGCCAACGACGGGGGCGTTGTAACCGTCAGCAACTGCATGTTCTCGGGCAACTGGTCCAACCAGTATGGTGGCGGGATGGAGTTGTGTTCCTTCGTCGCGACCGTTAGCGGGTGCACTTTTGAGGACAACCTCGTTCTCGCCGATTCCGGCGGCGGTGGCGGTGTTGCCTGCACCTGGACTGTGGACCCCGTCACGCTGACTAACTGCACGTTCTCCGGGAACTGGGCCCCCTTCGGTGCTGGGGTATATTGCGCCGAGACAGTTTCGCTCGTGGTGGAGCAAACCATCATCGCTTTCGGTACCCCAGGGGAAGCCGTGTACTGCGTGCCCGGCGCTGGCGCCACATTGACCTGCTGCGATGTCTACGGCAACGGCGGCGGCGACTGGGTTGGGTGCCTCGCGGGTCAGAACGGCGTCCGGGGCAATATCGCGCTGGACCCGTTGTTCTGCGCCGATGGCGACCTCAGGCTGCACCCCAACTCACCCTGCGCCCCAGACTACAACCCGGCTTGTGGTCTCATCGGCGCCTGGCCGGTCGGCTGTGGCCCGGTTTCCGTCTGGTACTTCGACGACGCCGGCGTGGCGGGTTGGGGCCAGACTTACAACCCGCCCAAGTGGGAGTGGATGGACGCCGGCCCGCTGCCGGATTGTACGATGCAGGACCTGGACCCCAGCAACCCGTACTACGCGGCTTCGTACCCGATCTCGGCCGACTACTCCGGGTACCGTTTCTACGCGGAGATCTGGCTGGCGAACAACTACGCGAACTATGTCGAGCCCGTTACAGTCGAGCTGCGCCGAGGGAGCTGGGGCGACGAGGGCACGCTCATCGCATCGGCGACGGCCTATGTCACCGAGCCAATGAACGTCAACTTCCCGGGCTGGCCCCACATCTTCGATTTCGGGACCATCTGCGACCTGGTGCTCAATGATGAGTCGCTGGTGCTGAAGATCATCTACAACAATCCCCAGGGCGGACAAACACATATCTATTGGAACGGCGAGTACTGCGCGAGTGCACTGCATGCGTTGAGTCCGAATGCTCCGCCGGGCCTGGACACGGTCGTCTGTGAGCCGCGTGGCGGCGCCAACCCCAGTCACCCGTCGACCTACTGGTACGACGTGACGCCGGGCGACGCGTATGGGCGCTGCGATTTCCACGTGCGGGTCTACGACCCCAATCCGGCCAACTACACGTATCCGACCAAGCCGGCCACCACCTGGCAGTTCGCGGTGCATCAGGTCGGAAGCGAGTGGTGGGCGTCGTGGTGGGACCCGAACTGCGTCAACCCGATCACCGGCCCATTCCGCTTCCAGTTCACCAACAGCAGTCCGCGGACGTGGGGCGATTGGCGTGTCACCATTGGCGCGAGCAGCAATCCGCATGTCTGGGTCAGCGACTTCAACGGGACCCACCTCATGCAGCCCGACGGCTACGGCTTGCGGGTCCACGTGCCGGCCACAGCGGCCTCGGACAATTTCGTCATCGCGTCGCAGCCCAACCTCGTTGGGGTTTGGAAGAGCGACTCCGCCTGGGGCGATTTCGACGGCGACGCCGACCTTGACCTGGTGATCGCCGGTGTGACCGCCGCAGGTACGCGCGTGACCAAGACCTATGAGAACCTCTGCGGGACGCTGATCCTGCGGCAAGACCTGGCCGGTGTGGAAAGCGAAAGCAGCGGTAACCTCGCATGGGGCGATTACGACGGTGATGGCGATCTCGATCTGGTCATCGCCGGCACGAGCGATAGCGGCCCGATCGCCCGTATCTACGAGAACGACGGAGCGGGCAACCTGACCTGGGATAGCGCACAGGTTCTCACCGGCGTGCACTACGCCTCGGTCGCCTGGGGCGATTACGACCTCGACGGCGACCTCGACCTGTTCATCCAGGGCTACGACGGCACGCAGAACCGGGCCATCTTGTACAGGAACCACCCCCTTGGCACGCTGACCCCGGACACGAGCCAGTCATTCACCGGCCTGCGCTGCGGGTCGGCCGACTGGGGCGACTACGACGGCGACGGCGACCCGGACCTCATCACGACCGGCGGCGATGGCACCAACTGCCGCACGATCCTCTATAAGAACCACCCGGTCGGCACATTGACAGACGACGGCAGCCATGGGCTGCCGGGTGTCGCCCTATCTGACACGGCGTGGGGTGATATGGATGGCGACGGCGACCTCGATCTGGCGATTACTGGCGAGGACGGCACCAATCGTCACGCCCACGTCTACAGGAACGACGGCGCCGGCAACCTCACCCAGGTGGGCGGCGACCTGATGACCATCTACCGCAGCTCCTGTGCGTGGGGTGACTTCGACAACGATGGCGATCTGGACGTGGCCTTCTGCGGCTACGACGGCTACGACCTGTACACGTACGTCTTCAGGAACACGGGCAGTGGCTTTACCGCCGTGTTTGCCCCCGTCGGCGTGCGCGAGGGCGCGCTCAACTGGGTTGACGTGGACGGCGACGGCAAGCTCGACCTCTTCCTGACCGGTGCCGACTGGAACTACAAGTATGCCCGGGTCTACCAGAAAACGGGCGGTGTCCCCAATACGGCACCCACCCCGCCCAGCACGCTGGGCTCCGACCTGTGCGATGGGCTGAACCTGAGTTGGAGCGGCATGACCGACCCAGAGACGGGCAGCCCGGGCCTGTACTACGCTGTCCGGGTTGGCACGACGCCCGGCGGCCAGGAGGTGATGTCCGGGACCTACGGCACGCCGCTGATGGGCAACTGTGGGCCAGGCACCGTGCTCTGGCTCGACGTGCCTCCGGGTACGTACTACTGGAGCGTCCGGACGATCGACTCCGGGCTGGCGGCTTCGCCCTGGGCCCCAGAGCAAATCAGTCAGGTCAGCGCGACCTACCAGAGAGGCGACCTGAACTGCGACGGGACCGTCGGTTTCGGCGACATCAACCCCTTCGTTTTGTTCCTGTCCGACTTCGCGGGTTGGCAATTGGCGTTCGTGGGCTGCGATCCGCGGAACGGGGATATCAACTGCGACGGGGTTTACCCGTCCTTCGGTGACATCAACCCGTTTGTCGCCCTGCTAAGCGGCCCGTGATCAGACAGGCACGCATGGGACCAGCATGCCGGCCAGTGTCGGCCTGCCCATAGCTGATGTACCCCCCGGGAGTGCCCGCGTGCGAGGCGGGCACCCCGCGGGGTCGTTCCTGTTGGTACGCAACCGCCGTTGGCCGGCCGCTACGAACCGCGCAGGCGCTCACGGATGCTGCGCAGCTCGGCCTGCTTGTCGGGCGGGATGAGCCGCAGTTCGCCGAGCTGTTGGGCCTGATACACGACGCGGCACACCGCCTCCAGCGTCTCGGTCAGGACATACGCGGTCTCGAGGTCCAGGCCCCACGTCACCGTGCCGTGGTTCTGCAGGATGGCGGCCACGTGATCGGCGACATACGGCCGCAGGGCCAGCCCCATCTCGCGCGTCCCCGGCGTCTGGTACGGAATCAGGGGCACGGGCCCGAGGAGCACGTCGCCCTCCGGCAGCACCCCCGTCGGGATCGTCTCGCCCAGCACCGCGAACGCCGTCGCGAACGGCGGATGGCAATGGATGACGGCCCGCACCGCGGGACTGGCGGCGTAGACCTCGAGGTGCATCCGGACTTCGCTGCTCGGCCGGCGTGTCCCCGCGAGTGGCCGGCCTTCCAGATCGACCACGCACAGGTCGCTGGGGGTTAGCCGCCCCTTGCAGGAGAGCGTCGGAGTGCACAGCACACGCTGGTCGTCGAGCCGGCACGAGAAGTTCCCGCCGGTGCCGTCGACCAGCTCGCGCTGATAGGCCCGCCGGCCGACCTCGCACATCTGTGCGGCCAGATCGTCCATGCGGCCGATCGTAGCACTCCCGGCCGGTTCTGGACAGTGCAGCTCGGGGCCGCGGATCGTGCCGGCGGCGCCTTGGCAACGGGTGGCCGAGGCCGTATCATCCCGACGTTTCAAACGTGGACGCCAGTGGGCGAAGGACTCGCCGCCGGGCCCGGTGGGGCCGCCGGCCGGTGGGACCGTTTACAGTGTTGGGGCGTCGGCGGAACTTGCACGGCTTGCCGCCCCTGGGTACATACAGACGGCCTTCCGCTGGAGAAGTGGCCGGACTGTAAGGAGAAACGCTCGTGCCTGCAGCCGCTGAGATTGAAGCCAAGGTCAAGAAGATCGTTGCCGACCAGATGGGCGTGTCCGAAGCGGAGATCACACGCGACACCTCGTTCGTCAACGACCTCAACGCCGACTCTCTCGACACGGTCGAGCTCGTCATGGAGTTCGAAGACGCCTTCGAGATGAGCATCCCCGACGAGGAGGCGGAGAAGATCCAGACCGTCGGGATGGCCATCGATTACATCGTTAATCACATGGACAGCGCCGAGAAGAAGTAGCGCTCGGCGGGAGAGCGGTTGTGGAGCAGCGCCGCGTGGTGGTCACGGGCATGGGGGCGATTACCCCCCTGGGCTCGTCCGTCGAGTCCTATTGGGACGGGCTCGTCGCCGGCCGCAGCGGCGTCCACACGATCCGCCGCTTCGAGCACGCCGACCAGGACATACACATCGGCGGCGAATGCTACGACTTTGACCCGGCGCAGCATCTCGATGTGCGGCAAGTCAAGCGGATGGACCGCTTCGCCCTGTTTGCCTACGCGGCCGGAATGCAGGCCTTCCGCCACTCCGGCGTCGAGCCGGGGAAGTTCACCCCCTTTCGGGCCGGCATCATCTTCGGTACCGGCATCGGCGGGCTGCGCGAGATCGAGGAACAGCACCTGCGCATGCTCGAGAAGGGGCCGGGCAAGGTGTCGGCCTTCACGATCCCGCGGCTGATGTCCAACGCCGGCAGCGGCCACCTTTCGATCGCACTCGGCTTCCAGGGCCCTACGGCCTCGGTGGCCAGCGCGTGTGCCTCGGCCGGTTCCGCCATGGGGGATGCATTCCACATGATTCGGCGCGGCGACGCGGATCTGGTCATGACCGGCGGCAGCGAGGCGGCGCTCACGCCCCTGGGGATCGCAGCGTTCGGTTCGATGAAAGCCCTCAGCACGCGCAGCGACGCGCCCGAGCAGGCCTCGCGCCCGTTCGACAAGGACCGGGACGGATTCGTGCTGAGCGAAGGTGCCGGGGTGCTGCTGTTCGAGGAATACGAGCACGCCCGGCGACGCGGCGCGCCCCTGCTGTGCGAGGTCATCGGTTTCGGGGCCACGTCCGATGCCAACGATCTCGTGCAACCTGACCCGGAGGGGCGTGGTGCCGCGGGCGCGATGTCCCTGGCGCTCGCCAGTGCGCAGCTCAATCCACAGGACGTGGGCTACATCAACGCCCACGGGACGAGCACCGTGCTTGGGGACATCGCGGAGACGAAGGCGATCAAGGCGGTGTTCGGCTCCACCGCGTACAAGATCCCCATTAGCAGCACGAAGAGCGCCATCGGGCATCTGCTCGGCGCGAGCGCCGGCGTCGAGGCCATCGCGTGCGTGATGGCGATCCTCCACAACACGCTGCCGCCCACGATCAACCTGCAGACCCCCGACCCCGCGTGCGACCTGGACTACGTGCCCAACACCGCCCGTGATGCGGACGTGCGGGTCGTGATCAACAACTCCTTCGGCTTTGGCGGGCATAACACCTGCGTCGTGTTCCGCAAGCTGTAGCGGCAGCCCCGCCGTGTCGGCCGCAAAAAAACGCGCCTCCCACCGCACCGCCCGCCTGGTCCATGCGTATACTCGGTTGAAATGGCTGCCGAGGTTCTGGCCGAGCACCCGCCCGCGGTCCGTCGGATAACGCGCCGGGCGCTGCTGCGCCGGATCTGCGGGGCCGGCATGGGCGGCGTGGTCAGTGTGGGCCTCGGGGCGGCGTACGCGCGCGATGTCGAGCCCTTCTGGCCGGCCATTGAGCGGCACAACATGGAATTCCCGCAGCTCGCGCCCGCGTTGGCCGGGCTTCGGCTGCTGCAGCTTTCCGACCTGCACCTGTGCCCCGGGATGGGAACCGACTACCTTCGCGGGCAGCTTCACCGTTGCATGCGCCTCGGCCCCGACGTGATCGTGCTGACCGGGGACTACATCACCTGCGCGGACGCGCGCTTCATCGACCCGCTCACTGCGCTGCTGCGTACGCTGCGCCCGCGGCTGGGCACGTACGCAGTGCTGGGCAACCACGATTGGGCGGTGTACCATTCGCGCGGCGCGCCGGGCGCCCCATTTCTGGCCCAGCGCATGGAGCAGGCGTTGGCTGACGCCGGTGTAAGCGTTCTGCGGAACCGCGTGCAGCGGCTGGAGCACGCCGGCGCCGCGCTGCAGCTCGTCGGCCTCGACGACCTGTGGAGCGGGTATTGTGACCCCGCGCAGGCGCTACGGGAGGTTGATCCCAACCTCCCCTGCATCGTGCTGGCGCACAACCCAGACACCCTCAGCCTCTTGAAGGACAAGCCGGGCGACTGGGTTCTTTGCGGGCACACGCATGGGGGACAGGTGCGCATTCCACTCTACGGCGCGGTTTTCCTGCCGCTCGAGAACCGCCGGCTGGATGCCGGGCGGTTTGAGGTGGCGGGCAAGCGGGTTTACGTGAATCGTGGCATCGGCTTCGTGCGCCAGGTGCGATTCAATTGCCGGCCGGAAATCACGCTGTTCACGTTGACCCGCCGCGCCTGACGCGTCAGTTCCCCGCCCCATCGCCCCGCGCCGCCCGCGGGGGCTCGCGTGTCGCACGGAGCAGCAGCACCCCCATCGCGATGAGCATGAACAACTGCACGCCGAACACCCGCGCCAGACGCCAGAGCCACCCGAGCATACCAAGGACCCAGATCATCAGACCGACCCATCCGAGCCGGCGTGGGACCGCGCTACCCTTGAGCGGGGGTTCTTGACCAGCCGAGGGCGGCGCGATCGCAGCGCGGCTGACCAGTAGAACAAGCGCCGGGATGGCCCACACCAGGTAGTACTGCCGCAGCAGCGGCGAGAACACGAGCATCCCGAGGGCGTAGACGGCCGCCTCGGCGTGCCGCCGCTCTACGGACAACGCCGTCCACGGTCGTCGCGTGCTCCAGGCCAGGCCGGCCAGGAGCAGGGCGCTGAGCCCCCGGGCCAGCCAGGCGCACGTTTCTCGCTGGAGACGCAGCGGCTGGAACGGGGCGGCGTAAGGATGTTCGGGCCAGGTGAGCCGGGCCAGGACCTGCGCGATCGACTGGTTTCGCCAATCGATGAAATGCTCGCGCAAGTCCGGGTTCAGCAGGCCCTGCACCGCATCGCCCCGAAGGTTGTACTGCCACCATTGCTGGTGGTATTCGAGCGTCCTGCGTGCTCCGAACGCCACCAGAGTGGGCACGCCGGCCACGAGGACGACGGTCGCCGCCAGCACCCCCGCCGCCGCAAGCCGGCGTTTCAGGAGCAGCCAGACCAGGAAGACGGCCGGGAGCAGCTTCAGGACGCTGGCGATGCCCAGCAGCGCACCGGCGATGAGCGGCCGATCGCGATCAAGCGCCCGCGTCGCGCCGAGAACCAGGGCGAGCACCACGTAGCTGAGCTGGTTAAACTTGGCGGCCTCGAGCAAAGCGGGTAGCGCGAGCAGGATCGCCACCGCAAATGCGACGCCGGCCGGCGCGCGGCTCGGATGGCCCGCACTCCACCGTCGCAGCGCACTGAGACTATACCCCAGCGCGGCGACTTGCGCGGTGGCCCACAACAGTGCTGCCGGCTGGCGACCCAGGGCCGTCAGCGGCGACAGCAAGAGGGCCACCACCGGCAAGTAGAACGGTAGTTGCCTCCGCTGGTCCGGGTCGGGGTCGTCGAGGTTCGGGTTCAGTGCGCCGTGCTCCCAGACATACCGCGCATCCAGGTAGAAATGGTCGAAGTCAAAACGGCCACGGGCCGCGCGATCCCAGGAGAGCACGCCCAAGCCGACGACCAAGACGACCAGTCCGAGGTCGATGGCCCGTTCAAGCCGACGCCGGGCCCGTCCGCCGCGGCGGACCGGCGACGCGCCCGTTCGTGTCTCCCGCGGGCTCTCGGCCAGATGCTCCTGTGGGTGGCGGTCAGGCATGGGCAACCACGGCCTCGGCTGTCCCCGTGGGCGGGTCTCCGGCCGCGCCACGCCGCGCGGGATGCGGCCCGGCAAAGAACGGTGCCGTGAGGGCCGCGGGGCGCCGGCCCAGCCGCACAAGCATGGCCACGAGCGGCGCAGCGAGCACCACGACCGAAGCGAGGATTGTGCCGGCGGCTTCCAGCGGGCGGTACAGCAGGGTGACTTGCGCCACCCAGGCGACGGCCAGGCAGATCAGCGCGAACTTCGACCACCCGTTGGCCCGACCGCGGTAGTGTACCCCGGCCGCCAGCATCGAGACCGTCGGCAGCGCCCAGATCATGTGATAACGCCGCATCACGGGCATCAGCCACAGCATCACCAGCATGAACAGCGCCCATTCGAAGCGCAACTGCCAGAGCGTGAGCTGGCATGCCGGCCGGCGTGCCAGCCAGAGTAACCCAGCGAGCGTGGCGACCACGATGATCGTGCTGATCGTCGCGACCGTGGAGAGTGGCAGGGACAGCACGTTCAGCGTCCGCGGCGGGAGATCCGCTTCGTCGGAGGGGATGCGGGGGTCGTTGTCGAAGCGCGTGTTGTAGCTGGTGGGATGCAACCAACGGCTCAACACCGCCCCGAGTCCTTGGTTGCGCCAGTCCGTCTCGCGCTGCATGAGAATCAGGCCGCGGTGGGACCCGCTGGTAATCGCCTTGTCGGTCCACACGCGGTACGCCGCGACCGTTTGCGCCGGGCCGAGGGCGATCAGGTCGGCGACCGGGCCGGCCAGCGCCACGCTCAGCAGCGCCGCCGCCGCGGTCCGGAACTGTCGCTTAAGGACAAACCACAACACCAGCAGGCCGGGCGTCAGCTTCAATACCACGGCGAGTCCGAGCCAGAAGCCCGCCAGCAGGCGGCGTCCGCCCTGCCAGCAGACCATCGTTCCCACCAGGAGGAGCAACGTGAGATTGTCGATCTGGTTGAGCCGAAACTCCCACAACCAGTAGGGTGTCAAGAGCAGGAGCGGCAGTAGCTGCGTCACCGGCCAATCCTGGGGGGGAAGCCCGGAGAGGTGTCGTCCCATGAGCCGCAGCGTGGCCAGCAGCGCCGCCAGGTTCGCCCCCAGCCACACGAACCCGGCCACCTGGAACGGCAGCAGCGCGAAGAGGGTCATCAGGCGTGGCACGAACGGCCAGTACCAGTCGAGAGTGCCGCGGGGTTGGAGGTGCCCGCCCACTACGTCGTATCCCCGATCGAGAGTTCCGTGGTTGAGCAGCCACGCGCCCGCCTTGTAGAAATACTCGAAGTCAGGATTCCCCAGGGCGATTTGAAGCCCCCCGACCTTCGCAAACCACGCGATGGCCCCGGCCAGTACCAGCAGGCACAACCGGCGGATCCAGGGCGGCGCGATCGGCGGCGCCGGCCGGCCGGGAACGGATGCAGCCAAGCTCGATGCTTCCATGACCCGCGGGATTCTACCCGCCGCGGCGGGCGGCCCATAGCGAACAACCGGCGGGTTGCATGACTGCACCTGCGCCGCGACAATGGCGGCGTTGGTAACGGCACTTTGAGCGCGAGCCGTGATGTCCGCCGCGGCGGACACGCCAGGCAGTCCCGAAAGCGAGTTTGAGACCATGAGCGATTCCCAGCGCACTAGTCGTCGCACGTTTATCAAGGGGGCGATCCAGGCCGGCGCTGTGCTGGCGGCCGTCACCCCGCTCGGCTGCACCGGCCCCGGGGGCCGCCGGCCGACCGAACCCGCCGCCAAGGGCCCTGGCGAGAAGAAGTCGACAGTCCGCCGCGGCGGACGCCCCGTCACGCAGACGGCCTATAGCCAGGTCCGCGTGGCCTTCATCGGGACGGGCGGCATCGGCGGATACCACCTCGAGCATGCAGCCGAGCTAGGCCTGAGTTGTCCCTGCTTCTGCGACGTGGACACCAGCCATTTCGCCCAAGCTGCGGAGCTGTACCCGGACGCGCGGCGGTACCAGGACTACCGCGAGATGTTCGACCAGGAGCACAAGAACATCGACGGCGTCATGATCGGCATCCCCGATCATCAGCACTACCCGGCCACGCTGATCGCGCTGCAGCTCGGCAAACACGTGTACACGCAAAAACCGCTCACGCACACGCCCTGGGAGGCCCGCCAACTGGCCGCAGCGGCGCGGAAGTACAAGGTGGCCACGCAGATGGGCATCCAGGGGCACGCCCAGGAAGGCTGGCGGCTCGTGTACGAGTGGATCCACAGCGGCGTGCTCGGGCACATCCAGGAGGTGCACACCTGGACGGATCGCCCGATCTGGCCGCAAGGCATCGGACGCCCCGAAACCGAGGACGCCGTCCCCGCCCATCTGAACTGGGACGTGTGGCTCGGTCCCGCACCGGTGCGCCCGTACAAGAAGGAGACTTATCACCCGTTCAACTGGCGCGGCTGGTGGGACTTCGGTTGCGGCGCGCTCGGCGACATGGCCTGCCACACGATGGACGGCCTGTTCTGGGCGCTTGATCCGGGCTATCCGACCGCGGTTGAGCCGATCGCCCTAACGTCGGTAAACAACGAGACCTTCCCGAAAGCGTCAATGATCAAGTGGGAGTTCCCGGCCAAGGGGGACCGCCCCGCCTTCGCCGCGCACTGGTACGACGGCGGGCTCGTGCCGACGATTCCGCCGGAGCTTGAGTTTGGACGTCGCCTCGGCACTACCGGCAACCTCTTTCTTGGCACGAAGGCGTCGCTCCTCGTCCAGGGCGATTACGGCGACAGCCCGCGGGTCATCCCGGAGTCCAAGATGCAGGAGCTGGGCCGGCCGCCACAGCTCCTCGAGCGGTCGCCCGGGCACGTCAAAGAATGGGTGATGGCGGTGGTGGGGGAGAAGCCGATCGACTACCCGAAGGCGAATTTCGACTACGCCGGCCCGTTCACCGAGGTGGTTCTGCTGGGGAACATCGCGTTGCGCGTCGGGCGGCGGCTGGAATGGGACGGCCCGAACCTGCGCTTCACGAATGTGCGGCAGGCCAACCAGTATCTCACCAAGGAGTACCGGGCGGGGTGGCAGTTCTGACCGAGACCCGCGCGGTACACGTGTCCCATAAAGAAGCCGCCGGGGCTGGCCGCGGCTTTCTTGTCCGCCGCGGCGGATCGGCGCCGCAAGCTGCGGACGGGGGCGCCGCGTGACGAAGAGAAGGGCGGCGGCGCGCAAGGCGCTGCCGAAGCACTGTGCACGCGGCGCGAGGACCACGTATGTTCCCCTGGTGGGACGACCCGCGACTGGTGGACACCTTGCCGGTCTCGCAGGAGGCGTACCTCGGTATCCTGGCCCGGTTGGAGGCGGCGGGCGATCCTGCCCGAGGCAACGCTGTCGCGCGGCCCGGTCGCCGATCCGCCGCGGCGGATCTGGCGCTGCCGGCCAGGGTGCTCTTGCGGTTTGCGGACGGTGCGCGGGCCGCGTACGCAGTCAAAGTGCACGAGCTCGCCCGTAGGGGCCTCGCCTTCTTGCACGGGTTTCCCGTCGATCCCGGCACGCGCTGCGAAGTCGCGCTTCGCAAGCTGGACCAGCAGGTCATCGTGCCGGCGGGGAGCGTCGTCCGGTGCCGCGATCTGGGCGAGAAGACCCACGAGATCGAGGTCGAGTTCACCAGTTCCATCGACCCGCGCGAGCTTCTACGCATCCGCCGCGGCGGATCGGCGGGCGAAGCGGTCGTGTTGGCCGTGCACCGGCCGCCCGCCGCGGCGGGCTAGTCGGCTGGCGGGGGTTCCGGACGCGCCGTCTGCAACTCCGCCTGGGCGAGCTGGATGCGGGCCAACCAGCGGTCCCGGTGCGTGGCGAAGACCTGCGCGAGCAAGGTCGTGAACTGCGGGTCGAACTGCCGGTTAGCCTCGGACTGGATCACGCGCAGCGCCTCCTCTTCACTCAGACCCGCCCGGTACGACCGCTCGCTGGTGAGTGCGTCAAACGCCTCCGCGACCGCCAGCAGTCGTGAACCGACCGGGATGCTCTTGCCGCTGAGGCCGAAGGGATAGCCGGTGCCATCGAAGCGCTCGCGCACGTGACGGATAATCAGCGTCTCCGTCTCGAAGATCCGCAGCGGCTCCAGGATCTTGCAGGTGATGAGCGGCACCTGCCGCAACACCACCGATTGGGCTTCGGTGAGCGGCATCGCACTCTGCAGGATGCTATCCGGCACGCCGATCTTGCCCAGATCGTGGAGCATGGCTGCATGGGCGAGGGCCGTGCGCAGCGGCGGTGGCAGACCGGCGGCCTCGGCCAAGTCGGCCGCATAGAACGTCGTGTTCCGTGAATGCCAGGCCGTGAAGCGGTCCCGCGTCTCCAGCGCCTGCACCAGGGTGCAGATGCTTTGCAGGCAAAGCTGCTGGGCTTGCGCGTTGAGGGTCACCACCTGGCGGCGCAGGCGGTCAACTTCGTCGTGCTCGACCTGCGGCGTGGGCCACGGGTCCACGACCGCGTCCGCCCGCACGACCCGGTTCCGGCCCCGGTGCTTGCCGAGATAGAGGGCCTGATCCGCCTGGTCGACGAGGTCGCGCACCGACGCCACCCGCGGGTCGCTGGTGCAGGCCACACCGATGGAGGTGGTGACCGTCAGCTCCGGGCAGGTCGCGATCCGCACGCACTGCGGGAGGGTCTGGCGGATGCGTTCGGCCAAGCGGGCCGCGTCGTCGAGGCTGGTGGCCGGACAGATGACCGCGAACTCCTCGCCGCCATAGCGCGCGACGATGTCCGTATCGCGCACCAGGTCGAGCAGGTGGCGGGCGATGCCCTCCAGGACGAGGTTCCCGATCTCGTGTCCGTAGGTGTCGTTAACCACCTTGAAGTGGTCGAGGTCGAGCATGAGCAACGCGGCGCACCCCCCGTAGCGCCGGGTCCGCGCGAACTCCCGATCGAGCAGCTCCCGGAACTGGGCGTGGTTCCAGAGGCCGGTCAGGGCGTCGGTCAGGGCCGCGTGCCGCAGGCGCTCCTGGAGTTTGTTGATGCGCAGACCGTTGCGCAGCCGCGCCGTGAGCTCCTCGATGTCGTAGGGCTTGAGCAAGTAATCGTCGGCCCCCCCGTTGAGGACCTCGTGCTTGGTGTCGCGGTCGCGACAGGCCGAGACCACGACCAGGTAGATGCCGTCGAGGCTGAGGTCATTGCGGATCTGGCGACAGAGCTCCAGGCCGCTCATGCCCGGGAGGTTCATGTCGCAGATCACCACGCGCGGGTGGTGATGGCGAATCTGGATCAACCCCGATTCTGCATCGCCGACTTCGACGACGACGAAGTGGCTGTCGAGCAGGTGCCGGAACAGCAGCGCCCGCTGGTCTGCGTCGTCTTCGATGATGCAGACATCGACGAGGTTCGAATTCATGTCGTGTCCACCAGGTCCGCACGCCTGCGTGACCCCGCGGGCTCGCAGGGCCGCGGCCGCGTGCCGTCCACCCACAGCCGCCGACTCGTCGCCGAACTCTGCCGGAGCTTGGCGCGCGGGCCGGAACGCCCGGTGGCTGTGCCCAGGGCGTCACCCATGCGCGTCACCGCCGTGTCAACCGTCTGGTTGTGATCACCTACAAATCGCCTCCGACAAACTGTGGCAGCCCGCCGGCGGCCCGCGCGACCGGCTCAACCCATAAGAAAACATGGCAATTGTTCCGGGGTAAGGAAAGCCGATGGGGTTCGGTTTGAGAGTAGAATACCTACTGTTGCGGCACGACAACCGGCGCGCCACGTGCGATAGTAACGGCCCGCAAGCGGCCGCCAGTTTGGCGCCGGTTTGCAGGTCCGATAGTTATTGCCTGGGTCCCGCACCTGGAAACCGTACCATGAGCCCCGCTCAGCAACCTCCGCCGCAGATCGACCTGGCCTGTTTGCGGAGCATGAAAGCGGCCGGACGCAAGTTCGCGATGTTGACCGCCTACGATTATCCGACCGCGGCGCTGGCGCAGGCGGCCGGTGTCCACGCCCTGCTCATCGGCGACTCGCTGGCCACCGTCGTGCTCGGCCACCCCAACACCCGCCCCGCCCCGCTGGAGGTGATGATCGTCCTAGGCGAAGCCGTCCGGCGGGGAGCGCCCCATGTGTACTTTGTCGGAGATATGCCGTACGAAGCGCTGGCTGGCGGCATCGAAGTTGCCCTCACCGCGGCGCGACGTTTTCGCGACGAGGCCGGTTGCGATGGCGTCAAGGTGGAGGCCCAATCGAGAGATCACGAGCTGGTCGCCCGGCTTACCCGCGCCGGCATCGATACCATCGCGCACCTGGGATTGCGTCCACAGGAGGTCCTGTCGGCGGAGGGTTACCGGGCCCAGGCCCGCGACGCGGAGTCGATCGCGGCGCTCGTCGCCGATGCCCGCTGCATGGTCGACGCCGGGGCCGTCATGCTCCTGCTCGAGGCCGTGCCGAACGAGGCGGCGCAGGCGGTGGTGGCCGCGGTGGACGTGCCGGTGATCGGCTGCGGCGCGGGGCCGGCCTGCGACGGGCATGTGCTCGTCACGCACGACTTGCTGGGGCTCGGCACCATTCGCCCGCCCCGGTTTGTCCCGGTGCTGGCGCAAGTGGGCCAGGTCATCGAGGAAGCGCTGCGCCGCTACGTGCAGGACATCGTCAACGGCGCGTACCCGCGGCCGGAGCACGTCTATCGCATGCGCGCCCCCGCTGGGAGCCCGCCCCGGTGACCGCGGGACTCCAACCGCCGCTGCGCTGCCCCGCCTGTGAAACCCCCCCGCGCCGCACCTTGCGCCTGCGCAACGGCGCACCGCTGCAGCAGTGTCCTCGCTGCCTGCTGGCCTGGTGGGATTGGCCCGGCTTCGACCCGGCCGCGTTTTACGACCAGACTTACTTTCAGTCCGCGGACACGCCCAAGGGTTACGACGACTACGCGGCGCTCGAAGCGGGCTTGCAGCGCACCGCCCGGGCGCGCCTCCGCCGCATCGCGCGCTGTCGATCGACCGGGTCCAGTCCGCCGCGGTTGTTGGACGTCGGCTGCGGGACCGGCACCTTTCTCGACGTGGCCCGGCGGGCCGGCTGGGAGGTCTACGGTCTGGAGGTGAGTGCCTACGCCGCCGAGCAGGCCCGTCGCCGTGGCCTGAATGTCACCGGCGCATCGGCCGACGACATGCGTCTGGAGGTGTCGGCGTATGACTGCGTGACGTTGTGGGACACGCTGGAGCACGTGCGCGATCCGGTCGGCGTGTTGCGGACGGCCGGTCGCGCGTTGCGCCCCGGTGGAGTCCTGGCATTGTCGACGGGGGACATTACCTCCTTGTGTGCGCGGCTCACGGGCGCACGGTGGCACCTGTTCAATCTACCCGAGCACCTCTATTTTTTCTCGCCCGCAGCGCTCGCTCGTCTTCTGGCCCGCGCGGGCTGTCAGATGGTCCAGATCACGCGCGAGGTGAATTGGCTGCCGGTGGCCTATTTGCTCGAGCGCCTGCGGAAATCCTCTGGCGGCTTGGGCTGGGCCCTCGGCCAGGTGCGCCGCGGTCCGGTGCTCCGCGCGATCAGCGCCTCGGTTGTCCCCGCCACCCTGCTCGACGTGCTCGGCGTGTCCGCCGTACGACACTGAGCCGAGTCGGCCATTCGAAGGCGGCGTGGCGTCAGGCGCTACCTTTGGCCGGCCAGAGCGAGTTGATAAGCCTCGGCCGTCTTCTGCGCCGCCGCGTCCCAGGTGTACTCCCGCGCGACGCGCTCGACGAGGCCCGCCGATGGGCCGTGGGCCAGGGCTTGCTCTACCGCCGCGCGAATAGACGCCGGATCGTCCGGCTCCGCATATGCCGCGTCGTCGCCGAAGTACTCGCGCGTGCAGCCGCCGGGAGTCGCCACGAGCGCGCAGCCGCACAACGCCGCCTCAAGGCTGGCCAGCCCGGGCGTCTCGTACCAGCTCACGCAGGCGTGGACGCGGGCGGCGTGATAGAAACGCCGGAGCTCGGCCGGCGGCTGCGGGCCTACGAAGCACACGGTCGCATCCGCGGCGCGCTGGCAGCGACGATAGTATACGCTGCTGAAACGGCCGGACTGGCCGACCAGCGTGAGCGGGACCCCCGTGCCGCGCAGCGCCTGGATCAGCGCGAGCTGGTTCTTCCGCGGCTCGATGCGGCCCACACACAGCACGCCGGTACGCGGCGGCGCGGGTGGCGGGGCGGGCGGGCCAAAGACCCCCGTGTCGGCCGCGTTCGGCACGACGACGGTCGGACGGCGCACGCCGAACCGGGACTCGATCTGCTCCTGCTCGGCGCGGCTGTTGGGCAGCAGCACGGACACGGATTCGAGCAGCTCGACCACGTTGCGCCGGAAGCGGAACGGGCGTGCCGACCAGCGCGGCAACCGGCGGCGTTCGCGACAATGCAGCAGATAGCGCTGCAACAGGCGCAGGTTCTGGTACGTCGCACTGCCGCAGGTCCGCGCCAGCCAGCCCTGCAACCCGGCCCGACCGCCGCGGTCGAACTCGTCGCTCGGCCAGTAAATCGTGCTCAGGACGGCCGGCAGCCCGGCTGCGCGCAGCCGGCGGCAATGCTCGATGTTCTCCCACAGCCGGTCCAGGTGGAACAGATGCGCGAGGTCGTAGCCGCGCAGGTTGCAGCGGCCGTCCGACTCCAGGACGACCTCGCTGCCGCGGCGGCGCAGTGCGGCCGCCGTCTGTAGGATCTGGGTCGTGTCCCCGCCGGGATGGGTGGTGAGATTCCTGCGAACCAGCCACACGACCCGCATCGCCCGCTCACTTCGTGCTTAGCAATCGCTGATGGGCTTCGTTGATCAGGTGCCAGGCCTGCTCTACGTGCGCGCGGGTCGTGCGCAGATTCCCGATCGTCAGGCGCAGGACATAGCGATCCCGCAAGCGCGTGTGCGAGAGCAGCACCGGTCCGGCGGCGTTCACCGCGGTGAGCAGCCGCTCGTTGAAAAGGTCCTGCTCCTCGGGCGCCCCATCGGAGACCGCGCGGAAGCACACCGTGCTGAAGGGAACGGGCGCAAACAGCTCGAAGCCGGGCTGTGCCTCGACCCACGCTGCAAACTCCCGTGCCAAGGCACAGTGATAGCGGATCCGCTCCTGCAAGCCGCGCACGCCGAAAGCACGCAGCACGGCCCACAGCTTGAGCGCCCGGAACCGCCGTCCCAACTGCACACCGTAATCCATCAGGTTCGTCACGCCGGTCTCGGGGGTGGTGAGGTAGTCGGGGACGACGGAGAACGCGCGCCGCAGCAGCTCGGGCTGGCGCACGAAGAGGAGCGAGCAGTCCACGGGCACGAAGAGCCACTTGTGCGGGTTGGTCACGATGGAGTCGGCCTCTTCCAGACCGTCCATGAGCGCACGGAACTCGGGACAGATGCCCGCCGCCACCGCATAGGCCCCATCGACGTGCAGCCACAGGTTCTCGCGCCGGGCCACCGCCGCGATCGCGCGCACCGGATCGACCGACGTCGTCGAGGTCGTCCCGACCGTGGCCACGACGGCGACCGGGCGGCACCCCGCGGCCTTGTCCGCCGCGAGCGCCGCCTCGAGCGCGTCGACGCGCATGCAAAAGGCGCCGTCGGTCTCGATCCGTCGTAGGTGGTCCAGCCCGAATCCCAGCGTGATCGCGGCTTTGTCGATCGACGAATGGGCCTGATCGCTGCAATACAGCGTGAGTTGCGGCAGGTCGGTGCGACCGGCCAGCCCGCGACGCCGAATGTCCAGGTCCACGGCGCTTTCGCGGGCGGCGGCGAGCGCCAGGAGTGAACTCATCGAGGCGGTGTCGTTGATGTGCCCGCGGAACTGGGCCGGCAGGCCCAGCATCTGGCGCACCCAGTCGCACGCGTGCTCTTCCAGCTCGGTGGCAGCGGGTCCCGTGCGCCAGAGCATCGCGTTGACGTTGAGCGCGGCCGCCAGCGACTCCCCGATGATCCCCGGCGCGGAGCCCGTCACTGCGAAATACGCCATGAACCCGGGATGGTTCCAGTGCGTCGTGTTCGGCTCGATGAGTTGACGATAGTCGTCGAGGATACGGTCCAGCGGCTCGGGGTCGTGCGGGGGCGTGGCGGGCAGACGGCGGCGGACATCCCCAGGTGCGATTCTCGGCAGGACCGGGTAGTCCTGAACATGCTCCAGGTAGTCGGCCATCAAGTCCGCGGCACGGTGCATAGCCCGGCGGAACTCCGCCGTGGGAATGTCGCCCGGATGAAGCGCTGAACCGGGCGGTGGGGTGGTTTCCGGCGAACCGCCGCTGTGCAGTACGTCGGTCCTGTCCTTTGCAGTCATAGACCTAACCGTCACGAATGCCGGGGCGGCTTGGTGCTCCCACGCCGACCGCCGGCGACCGGGAGATTATCTGTGCGGCGATGGTCGCCGTCCACCGAGCGGACCTCCGCGCGCCCGCCGCGAGACAGACGGCGCGGGTATATCGGACGCGGCCCGGTGCGTGGGCGTTTAACTGCGGGCTACCCCTGGCGCTGCCGATAAACGCCGATGGGAAGTGCATAGATGTCGTCCAAGCCCGAACAAGGCTCACCGCCCCAACCGTCGTCCGCTGCGCCCGCGGCCCGCCCCGACCTGCCGCAGGAATTCGCGGCCCGGTGGGAGGCTTTCTCCGCGCAGCTCGGCGCGCTCTGCACCGAGTTTGACCAGATGCAGGCGACGCTCCAAGAGGAGGCCGCCGCCCTCGCCCAGCGCCAAACCGAGCTGGCCGCGGCGGCGGCGCAGGCCGAACACCGCGACGCTGAGCTTAGCGCGCAAAGCGCGACTCTTGACACGCGTGAGGCCGAGCTGAAGCAACGCGGGGCGGATCAGGAAGCCCTGCGGCAGGCGCTCGACGGCGAGGACCGGCAGCTTCAGGAGCGGGAGGCCGCGGTGGCCGCGCGGGCCCGCCAGTTCGAGCAGGGTCGCGAGACCCTCGCCCACGAGGAAGAACAGTCGCGCCATCGCGAGGCCGCGCTGGCCGCCCGGACCCAGGAGCTCGAACAGCGTCGCGCCGGCGTAGCCCAGGAAGAAGAGCAGCTCCTGCAACGCGAAGCGGCGCTGGCGGCCCGCGCCCGCGAGCTGGAGCAGCGCCGGGAAACGCTCGTCCGGGGCCAACCGCCGCCGCTGGCACCGCAGCCCGGGCAGGCGGGACCGTCGGCCGAGCAAGTCGCGGCGCTCGATCGCACCGCTGAGGAGCTTCGGCAACGCGAGCAGGCCCAAGCTGCGAAGTCCAAGCAACTGGAATCGCAACTGAAGGCGCTCGCCCAGGAGGAAGAAAAGCTGCAAAAACGCCAGGCGCGCGCCAAGGACCAGCTTGCCGCGCTCGGCGCCCAGGAGAAAGCGCTGCGGGCCCGTGAAGCGGAACTGCGTAACCGCGAGCGCCAGCTCGCCGAGACGTCCTCGGCCGCCGCGTCCGTTGGCCCAGCCGCGGATGACGAGCCGGACGTGAGCGACCAGGCCGAGCCGTCACCCGCAGAAGCACCCACGGCCGAGTCGGAGCCCGACGCACCGGAACCGCAGTCTGAGCCCGAAGCCCCCGCGGAGCAACTCGCGGACGACACGGCGAGCGAGGAAGCGAACGAAGCTCCGCCCGAACGCGACGCCAACGCCCCCGATGGAACGATCGACGAGTCCAAGCTGACTGCGGAGCAACGTCAGAAGCTGCGCGTCCTGCGGCGCATCACCGGGGGGCGCATCGCGGACGTGGAGTTGCTGAGCCGCTTGGAGGCCGAGGCGCGCGGCGGTGCTCCCGTACCGGTCGGCGGTGACAAGAAAACGAAGAAGGGGCGTTGGTGGAGCGGTTAGCGGGGGCGCGCTACCGCGACGCCAGCAGGATCGCGTTGAGCAGCACGCTCACCCCAGCCACGATGCCGAGCACGATCGCCAGGGCGGACGCGGCCTTCGAGCTGCGGTCCCCTCGCGCGGCCACCTGCCGCGCGGCCTCATCGCCCGGTTCCGGCCCGATCGACTTCCCGCTCGACAGCGTCTCGAACAACTCGGCCTCCACGTTCCGCTGGGCGTATTCGGGGGCCTGTTTCCGCGCCAGCCGCTCGAGATCCACCAGGAGCTCGCGGGCACTGGGATAGCGATCGTCCCGGTTCTTGGCCATGAGCATCTCGATCATTGCGCCGCAGCCGGACGTTAGGCTCGTGTTGAGATGGTCGGGGGGCGTCAGCAGTTCCTTCAGATGCTTGTGCATCACGGCCGACGGCGTCGGCCCCTCGAAGGGCACCCGGCCGGTCACCATGTGATAGAAGGTCGCCCCAAGCGAATACAGATCGGCGCGGTGATCGATGTCCACCTCGCCGCGAATCTGCTCGGGTGCGATGTAGTACGGCGTGCCGTAGGCCCGCCCGGCCTCGGCCATAGCGGCCTGCACGTCGGTCGTCTCGCGGGCCAGACCCATGTCGGCGAGCTTGGCCACGCGCTCGCGGGTCAGCATGATGTTCTTGGGCTTGACGTCCCGGTGGATGAAGCCGCGCTCGTGGGCATGCAGCAGCGCGCGGGCGATCTGCGTGATGATGTCGACCGCCTCGTCCTCGCTGTAGACCTTCCCCTGGGCGAGCTCGTCATAGACCGTGTAGCCCTCGACGAACTCCATCACGAAGTAGTGGTAGCTGTTGGCCTCGGCGACGTCGATGGCCTGGACGATGTTGGGGTGATTGAGCTGCGCCGCCGCACGCCCCTCGCGGTAGAACCGCTCGACGAACTCGGTATTGCGGCTGAGGCGCTTGGGCAGGACTTTGATGGCGACCGTGCGATTGAGGCTGAGCTGCTTGGCCCGATAGACCACGGCCATCGCGCCCGCCCCGCACTTGTTGAGAATCTGATACCCGGGGAGTTGCTGCGCCGGCCGTCCGCCGGAGTCCTCATTCGACCCGTGCGCGCGTTGCAGTTGCGTCCGGGTTAGGAACCCGAGGTCGACCAGTACCTCCGTCAGGGGCCGCTCGTGACCGCTGGCCACGAGCTGTCGGCGCTGGTCGCTGGCCGCCCGAATCTCTTCCGGCGTGACCAGTTGGCGCTCTATCAGCACCCGACAGATTTGACTATCTTCTGACCCGTCTGCCACCCGCTGAGCTCCTGAAACCCGAGGTGGACCGCACACACTGCTTAACCTTTTAATTTTAGGCTATGGCGTCAAGAGTTGCAAACGCCGCTTCCAGCGCCGACACCGCGGCGTCGCCGCGCATTCTGGGACCCCGGCCCGCGTACCGCGCCGCGTTATGGACGGCGGTTCTGGGGTTGGGGCTTGCGCCGCGCACCCTCGCCGGCGCCGACGAAGCCCCCGTCACCGATCAGAGCGTGGAAGCCGCCATTCAGCGCGCCGTGGCCTGGGTCGAAGCGCAGCGCAACACGGGCGGACACTGGGAGACCGGCAGAAACAGTAAGGACGTCCACTGGGCCGGTGACACTGCGCTGGCCGTGCTCGCGCTGCTGTACGCCGGCCGCGACCCGCGGCAGCAGGCCCTGCAGGACACCCTGGACTGGCTCGCCGCGCAGACGTTGAACGGGACATACGTGTACGGCGTACGGACCCATGCCCTGGCACTCGTGCCCGGCAAGCGCTACCGCGCGCGGCTGCAGGAAGACTTAGACTGGCTGCTGCGAGCTGTCGGGCAGCGCGGGACGGCTGCGGCCGGCGCCTACAACTACACGCCGATCGAATCCGGCAAGTCCGCACGCTGGGACAACTCAGTGAGCCAGTTTGGCGTGTTGGGTGCGTGGATGGCCGCCGACGCCGGCCTGCCGGTACCGGACGCATACTGGGAGCTGATCGGCGAGCACTGGATTCAAACGCAGAATGCAGACGGTGGCTGGGGCTATCAGGGGCGCAATCCCGTGTCGACGGGCAGCATGACGGCCGCCGGCCTGGCTTCCCTCTTTGTTGTGCTCGACCAGCGCTACGCCGAGCGGCCGCGGGAAGCCGGCGGGCTGTTGACCGCGATCGAGTTGGGCCTGACCTGGCTCGGGCGCGAGTACGGCCCCGAGAACCCCCACGGGGATGCGGCGTGGCGGTATTATTACCTGTACGGGGTGGAGCGCGTCAGCGCCGCCAGCGGGCACAAGTACTTTCGCAATCAGGAGTGGTTCCACAGCGCGGCCGGTTGGCTGCTGAACCGGCAGCGGACGGATGGGTCCTGGCCGGGCGGCGACAACATGAGCGCGCTGCGCAACACGGCCTTCGCGCTGATGGTCCTGTGCCACGGCCGCGCGCCGCTGCTGTTCAACAAGCTCGAGCACGGGGACGACTGGGACCACAAGCTGCGCGACGTGGCCGGACTGACGCGTTACGCTAGCCACACCTTCGAGCGCATCCTGAATTGGCAGATCGTCCGCCTGGACGGCCCGCTGGACGATTTGCTCGAAGCGCCGGTGCTGTACATGTACGGCGAGTCGCGGCGCGAGTTCAGCGAAGCCGAGGTCCAAAAGGTCCGCGAGTACTGCCAGCGGGGCGGTTTGGTCTTTGCCGTCGCGGGCAAAGACAGCGCCGATTTCGCCGCCAGCTTCGAGTCGCTGGCCGAGCGCGCCCTGCCGGAATACCGGGTCCGCCCCCTGCCGCACGACCATCCGCTGTTCACCGGCGAGGTGCAATTCGAGATCAGCGACCCGCCGTTCATGCGGCAGGTGCACAACGGCGTGCGCACGCTCATGCTGCTGGCGACACGTGATCTGGCCGCCGCCTGGAACCGGCATCTGGCGCAAGGCACGCTGGAGCGGGATTTCCAGCTCGCGGCCAACGTCTACCTGTACGCCACGGACAAGCGTACGATCCGCAGCCGCCTGGAAACAGCGCTCATCCCGGACCGCAATGTCAGCCCCGAGCGCACCATCCACCTGGCACGCATCAAGTACAGCGGCCCCTGGAACCCCGAACCCTACGGTTGGACGCGGCTGGCCGCCTTTCTCAAGAACGACGCCGACACACGCCTGCTCGTCACCTCGGGTGTGACGCTCGACTCTGCCGAGCTGAAGGAGTTTGCCCTCGCTCACATCACCGGCACCGTGCGCTTCGAGCTGACGCCGGAGGAGCGGCGCGGCTTACGGGAGTTCCTCAGCGCAGGGGGAACGCTGCTGGCGGATCCGGCGGGCGGGGCCGCAGAGTTCACCCGAGCGCTCGAAGAGCAGGTGGGGCAGGCGCTGTCCGGCGAACCGCAGGCTTTGCCCGGGGATTCCCCGCTGCTGACCGGGGCGGGTGTGCCGGGCGCTTTGGGTTTGGCGGGGACGAGCTACCGGCGTGCGGCGCGGGGCGAAGCGCGGGGCGAGGAGTATCCCCGCCTCCGCGTTTTTTTCTCGGCGCGCCGCGCGGCGGTCATCTATGCGACGCTGGATCTCAGCGTCGGATTGCTGGGGACGCCGGCATACAACGTGCAAGGGTACGAGCCGGAGAGCGCCGTGCGGATCATGCGCAACCTCGTCCTCTATGCCGGCCTGTCTTCGGCGGAGAAGGCGCGCCTCGAGCGCAACGAGTAGCACGCGACGCGAGCCCCTTGAATGGGACTCGTCTCAGTCGATCAGTGGCAGATGGCGCGGAGGGTCCGCCGGGCCAGGAACAGCAGGCGCAGGGTTGCCATGCCCAAGCCGATGCCGCCGAGATCCGCGATAAACGCGAGCGCGATCTTGAACCCAAAGAGGTCCGACCCCGGCGGGGCGAAGTGGTCGAGCGCCAGGAAGGCCAAAGCGGCCGCCGCGAGGGCACACGTCAACGCGAGTGCGAGGTTGGCGAAAGTGGCGAGCTTCTTGTTCGGGACGCGGCGCATCAGGTTGCTGAGCCGCTGCAGGAACACCGCCGCCGGGCCGGCGGCTACCGCCACCTGGACCACCGCCTGGGCATAGTAGCCGCCATAATAGAGGATGAGCCCGAGCGCTGTCGCCCCCAGGACAAACAACACCGCGGCCGGCACCAGAAACCGCAAGTTCACGTACCGGGCGCGGTAGTACTCCGCTGAGTGCCGGCCCGTGAACACCGCGATCCCCACCAGGGCCACCAGCAGGCTGAGCGTCGCGCAGAACAGCCCCACGTCGAACACGCGGACAACCGCGTCCGCGAAGCTGCGGGCCGAGGCCAGCTCGGCGAGGATCATGATGGCCGCCAGTCCGCCCAGGAACAGGGCCGGGTAGTACACCACGTTGGACATTTCGTGGAGGCGGCGCGGCTCTTTCGGCGAGGCGTCGATCAGATAGCCGCCGTAAACGGAGTCGTAGATCGGGTGGCGGCAGGTGGGGCAGCGATTCTCGATCGAAAGGCCACGCAGGTCCCCCCCGCACTTGATACAGAACTTGGCCGCGACCACGCGCTTGTCCGCGGCCACCGGGTCGGTGTGCCGGCCTTTCCGCATCGTACCGAGCCCCATGGATCCTCTCACACCGGACGGGGACTTGCATCGCTAGTATAGTGTAAGCGGGCAACCCGCGAAACGCGAGTGCCCCCGGGGGAAGTTGCGACCGGGGCCACTCACTCGCGCTTGAGCTCGTCCTCGAGCACCCGGGGCTCATTGCAGGCCCGCTCCGCCTCCAGGCGCGAGATCGTCCCCGCCTTGACCAGCGCGGCCAGGGAGCGCTCGAGCGTACTCATCCGCTGGGCCGGCTCATCACGCGTGTGCGTCTGGATCAACGAGTAGATCTGCTCCAGCTTGAGCTGCCGGATCAGGTTCGCGACCGAGAACGTGTTGTTCAGAATCTCCATGACCGCCACCCGACCGTGATGGTCCTGCCGCGCAATCAGCTTTTGCGAAATGATGTAGCGCAGGCCGAGCGACAGTTGCGTGGCGATCTCGTCCGCCCGGTTCGGCGGGAACATGTCCAGAATCCGCGTCACCGTGCCGATCGCGTTCCGCGTGTGAATCCCGGAGAACACCAGGTGCCCGGTCTCGGCCGCGGACAAGGTCCAGGTTGCGGAGTCGGGGTCCGTCATCTCGCCGACGAAGATCACGTCCGGGTCTTCCCGCAGACAGTCCCGCAGCCCGCGCTCGTAGTTGGGTACGTCGCGCCCGATGGCCCGCTGCGAGATCATGGCGATGTCGCTCTTGAATTCGTACTCGATCGGGTCCTCCAGCGTGATCACGTGGCAGGGCCGCGTGCGGGTAATCTCGTTCACCAGGGCCGCGATGGTCGTGGACTTGCCCGCCCCCGTCGTCCCGGTCACCAGCACCAACCCCTGCGTCAGATTCACGATGTCCTGCCACACGCCGTTCGGAAACCCGACGAACGGGATCGAGGGCAGGGCCGTATCCAGCGCCCGGATGGCCATCGCCAGCCCGCGCATGTCGTAGTACGCGTTCAGCCGGTAGCGGTAGCCCTCGATTAGCCGGGAGGCGTTCACCGAGCGGTGCTGCTCGAGCGTCTTCATCTGGGTCTCGTCGAGCAGCGTGCCCGCCAGCCGGACGATGGTGGCATGGTCGAGCGGGCGGGCCCCCGTCACCTTCAGCTCGCCGTCCACGCGATAACAAGGCGGCCGCCCGGTCTTCAGGTGCAGATCGGTCACGCGCGCGCTGCCCTCGCGCTTGAAGTAGGTCAGCAGATCGAGCATGCTCATCTGCCGGCTATCCGACGCCGCGTAGATTTTCTGGCTGAGCGCCTCAGTCTGCGACATGCCGCCTCCCGGTTCAGCACCCGGCTCGCGACGAGCCTGAACGGGCCTGCCCTGAGAATAGCATACTCCCGCCCGGACGGAAACGTATCTGCTGACCCGAACGATCGGAGTGTTTCGGCCCACCCGCCGCTGAACTGGCGGGCTTCGCGCGCGGCAGCAGCGCCACAGAGACAACAATTGGGGTCATGGCTCAGCGGAGTTGAGCGGTCGCGGCCGCGCGCCGGACCCGCCATGCCGGCCCGGCGCGGGCGCCAGTCAGTCCAGGTATGTTACGGCTTGCCCAGCAGCGCGATCCGGGCCCGAAGCTCGAGCTCGGCCTGCTGCCAGTCCCACTCGGGGTTGCCAGCCGCTCCCCCACGCGACAGATAAATCTCATAGGCGCGGCGGCGGATCTGCTCTTCGTTGGGACCGGCAGCGGTGGGGACTTCGCGGGCGGGCTTCGATCGCACCCGGGTCCGCACGCCCGTGGTGGGGGACATGGACGCCATCGACTACTCCTTGGGAAACTGAAACAACCGTAGCTGGTGGAGTATCCGTCTGTTGGTCCTGATCGGTCGGTTCCGCCACGAACATAAGCGCACCGACGATAACGACTGGCCGCCCGGTGGGCCGTCTCCCGGAGCCGCGGAGTCGGTGCCGGGAGCGTCGGTCGGCCCAGCGCCGCCGGCCTGGCACTTGACCATCCTGGCGCCCCGGCGACACTGTGTCCGGCCTGCCCCGGGAGCACCGCCTGGGGCCGGTCTGGGAGATGGCCATGAAGCTTCCAGCCCACCTGAGTGAGTCAGCGTTCTTTGGGCGTCTCGCGCGCTTCGCGATCGAAACGCCCTCCTGGGGGTACGCGGACACGGGGACCCGTTTTGGCAAGTTCGTCCAGGACGCGGCGGCGACGACGATTGAGGAAAAGCTGGCCGACGCGGCGGAGGTGCACCGGTACACCGGATGTTGCCCGACGGTGGCCGTTCACGTGCTATGGGACTTTGCCGCCGGCAGCGACACCCTGGCAATCGCCCGGCAGGCGGAGGAGCTGGGCCTGCGCATCGGGGCGATCAACCCGAACGTCTTCCAGGAGCAGTGTTACAAGTGGGGCTCGGTGGCCAACCGCGACCCGGCCATTCGCCGGCGGGCTATCCAGCACATTCTCGACAGCATCGCGATCGGCCGCCAGGTCGGTTCGTCCGTGCTGAGCCTCTGGTTTGCCGACGGCACCAACTACCCCGGCCAGGCGAGCATCCGCGAGCGCAAGCGCTGGTTCCAGGCGGCCCTGCGCGAGGTGCACGACGCCCTGCCGGCCGACATGGCCATGCTGATCGAATACAAGCCGTTCGAGCCGGCCTTCTACCATACGGACATCGCGGATTGGGGCATGGCGTACGTGTTTGCCAGGCACGCGGGGCCGCGGGCGCGGGTGCTGGTGGACACGGGGCATCATCTGCCCGGCTGCAACATCGAGCAGATCGTCGCGTTCCTGATCGACGAGCAGATGCTGGGCGGCTTCCATTTCAACGACCGCAAGTACGCCGACGACGATCTGACCATGGGCAGCATCGACCCCTACCAGCTCTTCCGCATCTTTCACGAGATCACGGCGGCGGAGCATGAGGCGGGCCGCGATTTGCCGATCGCGTACATGATCGATCAGTCGCACAACCTCAAGCCGAAGATCGAGGCGATGATTCAGACGGTCGTGACCGCGCAGGAGCACTTTGCCAAGGCGCTCCTCGTCCACCACGCGGCCCTCGCCCAGGCGCGACGGCGCGAGGACCTCGTGCTGGCCGAGGGCTTCCTCCGGGACGCGTACCTGACCGACGTCCGGCCATTGCTGGCGGAGTGGCGCCAGGCCCGGAACCTGCCGCCCGACCCGCTCGCCGCGTTCCGTGAGTGTGGGTATGTCGGGCGTGTGGCAAGGCAGCGGGCCGCGCGGAAGAAGGCCGACGCGGGCGGTTACGCGTAGGGCAAGTGGTCCGAAGCCCCGTAGCGGCCGGCGCCTCGCCGGCCGCTACACCGCAGAGTGCAATGCGATGCCTGCGACGGCAAACTATCTCGCCTTCGACCTCGGGGCCTCCAGCGGCCGTGCTATGCTCGGCGCCTTCGACGGCACACGGCTCACGCTGGAAGAATTGCACCGCTTCGAAAACGGTCCCGTGAGCATCCACGGCCGTTTGTACTGGAACGCCTTCCGACTGCTTGAAGAACTCAAGGTCGGCCTGGGCCGTTGCACGCAGCGCCGTATCCGGCTCGACGGCATCGGCATCGACACGTGGGGCGTCGACTTCGGGCTGTTCCTCGCGACCGGCGAGCTACTGGATATGCCCCGCCATTATCGCGACGCGCGCAACCGCGCCGCGATGCAACTCGCTTTAGCGCGGGTGGCGCGAGCCGGAATCTACGAGCGCACCGGCATCCAGTTCCTGCCCTTCAACACGCTCTTCCAGCTCTACGCCGTCGCTCTCAATACACCGCGTCTGCTGGAGGCGGCGGACCACCTGCTGTTCATGCCCGACCTGTTCACGTTCTGGCTGACAGGCGAGGTGGCGACGGAACGGACCATTGCCAGCACGTCGCAGATGATCGACGCGCGGACCGGCGACTGGTCAGTTGAGCTGCTGGAGAAGCTGGACCTGCCCGCGCACCTGCCGCCGCGCATCGACCCGACCGGCTCCGTGGCCGGCGCGCTGTTGCCCGAAACGTCCAACGAGGTCGGGCAATCCGGCACGCCGGTGATCCGCACCGCCGGCCATGACACCGCCGCAGCGGTGGCGGCCGTGCCCGCCAGCGGGGAAAACTGGGCCTACATCAGCTCGGGCACGTGGTCCCTGATCGGCGTCGAGCTGCCGGCCCCGCTGATCTCGCCGCAGACCCTGGCGGCGGATTTCACCAACGAGGCCGGCGTCGGTGGGACCACGCGGTTCCTGCGGAACGTCGCGGGGCTGTGGCTGGTTCAGGAATGCCAGCGCATCTGGGCCGGACAGGGACACACGTACTCCCACGCCGAGCTGTCGCGCCTGGCCGCAGCCGCACCGGCGCTGCGCTCGTTCGTGAACCCCGACGATCCGCGGTTTGCCGAGCCCGGCGACATGCCCGGCCGGATTCGACAGGCCTGCCAGGAAACCGGCCAGCCGGTCCCACAATCGCCCGGCGAGCTCGTCCGCTGCGCCCTCGAGAGCCTCGCGCTCAAATACCGCTTGGTGCTGGAGACGCTGGAGAGGCTGATCGGCCGGCAGATCGAAACCCTGCACATCGTCGGCGGCGGCGTGCAGAATGACCTCCTCAACCAGTTCACGGCGGACGCGACCGGAAAGCCCGTCCGCGCCGGCCCGGTGGAAGCCACCGCCACCGGAAACGTCCTCGTCCAAGCCCTGGCCCAGCGGCGACTGGGCGCCCTCGCCGACCTGCGGGCCGTGGTCCGCGCGTCCACGCGCGTGGAGCACTACGAGCCGCGCGATCGGGCGCGCTGGCAAGACGCATTCGAACGATTCGCCGGCCTGCGGATAGGATGACACCGCCGGCTCCGCGCGTACAATCTCGCCCCAGAAGTCACAGGCGACCAAGGAATGACCGCAAAGCGCAGGAAGCGTCGGAGACTTCGCCGCCGGGGCTGGCCCAGCCTGCTCCCCTACTTCGTCGGCGCGCTCGTCGCGGGCGCGGCGGTGTGGGGACTGACACGCGTGGGACTTGAGCCGCAGGACTCATCGAAGTCGCATCTGGACCCCGTCACGGCGCCGCCGGCCAGCTACTCGTGGACGGCCCAGCCCGAGCCCGCCTTTCCGATTCCGCCTTACGCGCGCTTCCTCAAAGATGTGAAGATCGTGCTCGACCCCGGGCACGTCGGGCAACGCGACCCCGGCGGAAATTGGAAGCGCGGACCCACGGGGCTGCGTGAGGCAGAGGTGAACCTGCGGGTCGCGCAGTTCTTGCGCGAGTTCCTGACCGCGACGGGTGCTGTGGTTACTCTCACGCGCGAAGAAGATCGGAGCCGCGACCTGCCGGACAAGGAAGACCTGCGGCAGCGCGTGGAGTTGGCGAACAGCCTGCCGGCCGACTTGTTCCTGTCGATCCATCACAACGCCAACGGCGATCCGCAGCCGAACTACTCGTCGGTGTTTTATCACGGCACGCCGGCCGACAACCCCGCCAGCCTGTCGGCCGGCCGCTACCTGATCACCGGGTTGAACGACACGCTGCGGCTGGAATCGCATCTGGAGTGCGCGCTGCTCAGCGACTACGCCGTTTACGAGCGGAACGGCTTTGCGGTGCTGCGGCTGGCGGAGGTTCCGGCGGTGCTGAGCGAGGCGTCGTTCCACTCGAATCCGGCTGAGGAAGCGCGGCTGCGTGACCTGGTCTACAACCGGCGGGAGGCTTATGGTCTGTTCCTGGGCCTTGCCCGCTGGGCCCAGGCCGGGCTGCCGCGGATCGCGCTGGTCCAGGGTAGCGCTGGGGAGCCGCGGCGTGGGGGCGAGTTGCTCGTCGGGCTCGACGACGGGCTCAGCTTGCGTGGAGGCTGGGGCGCCAACCAGACGAGAATCCTGCCCGACTCGCTCGTCGTGAAGCTGAATGGGCAGAGCTTGCGCTACAAGCTGATCCTGGAAAAGCGGCAAGTGCGGGTCACGCTGCCGGGCGGTACGCACGGTGGCCGGGCGACGCTCTTCGTCGACTTTGAGAACATCTTTGGGCAGCACGTGCTGCATCCGCGGCTGGAGCTCGACCTCGGCGGGAAGTGACCCAGATTCGCTTGCGCTTCGGGCGGCCTCGCGCAGCAAAGCGGCCCGGCACTCAGGAGTGACGGGCCGCGTGAATGACGAATCAGCAAGTCGCGTGCTTACCGTGCCCCGAACCGGCCTCCCTTGGAGCCGGTTCGGCGGCGTCAATACCAGTTGTAGTTGTTGAACGGGCGAGTCGTCGGGGTGCGGGTCGTGGCGATGAGCCAGCAGTTACCCTTCCCCCGCGTGACGTCCTTGATGATGTGGCCGTAGTGGTTCCGCAGGTACTGGTAGGCGGTCCGCGGGTTGGCATAGGCCCACTTGTTGCCCCAGTAGTCGCAGAAGTCCTTGTTGCTGAACTTGTACACCTGCGCGCCGTTGTTCACGTACCGGATCCAGCGGTTCGCGGTCGTCGGGGACATATACGCCCACCGGCCGGCCGTCGCGATCTGGAGGTAAACGTTCCGATACGAACCGATCCGCCACTGGCACTCGTTCCGCACGCCCCGGAATTTCGGCGAGTTGCAGGGCCAGGTCGTGTTGGTGAGCGTGCGCTTCGCGGTGCGGGAGGTGTTGCCCCAGTTCCAGTTGTACATCTTACGGGAAGTTGTCGTGGTCTTTCTCGGTGGCATAAAGCTCTCCATACTCGCTTGCTGTTCGTCCCGAGGGAAAAAAAGTCACTCCTGATTTATCGGGTAAGCGCTAAAGCAGGTTGAATAAGTGCGTCGCAAAATCGCATCCCGCCCCTAGACCGGCGGCCACGGGCGGACGGAGTTTGCCCGCGCCCGCCGCCGAGGTACACTGCAGATTCCCGCCGGCGACGCCGGCAGATAAGCTCGTTGGAGCCGTCATGAGCAACGGTGGCAGCTACGATCCACGCACGGTCGAGGACCGCATCTATCGCTTCTGGGAGGAAGGCGGGTACTTCCATGCCCGGCCGACCCCGGGCAAGAAGCCCTACGTCATCGACATCCCCTTGCCGAACGTCACCGGTGCCCTCCACCTCGGCCACGCGCTGAACAACACCCTCCAGGACATCCTCATCCGCCACAAGCGGATGGCCGGCTACGAGGCGCTCTGGATGCCCGGTACGGACCACGCCGGCATCGCGACCCAGGCGGTCGTCGAGCGCCGGCTCAAGGAGGAGCAGAACCTCACCCGCCACGAACTGGGCCGCGAGGAGCTGGTCCGGAAGATCTGGGAGTGGAAGGAGAAGTTCGGCGGGCAGATTCTGACGCAGCTCCGCAAGATGGGCTTCTCCTGCGACTGGGAGCGCACACGGTTCACGCTCGACGAGGTCTGTGCCAAGGCCGTCTACGAGGTCTTCTTCCGCTGGTTCAAGGACGGGCTGATCTACCGCGGCACGCGGCTCGTGAACTGGGACGCGTTCCTCCAGACCGCCGTCGCGGACGACGAGATCGTCCATGAGACGGTCAAGGGGCACTTGTGGCACTACCGCTATCCCATCCTTCCATCAGAGCCCGGAGCGCAAGCGACGGGACGCGGCGAAGGGATTGAGGGATTAAGGGATTCAGGGATTAAGGAGGCCCTCGCGCGGGCGGTGGCGGCGGATGCCAAGGTCGGTGTTGACTACCTCACCATCGCCACCACCCGGCCCGAGACCATGCTCGGCGACACGGCAGTTGCCGTGCACCCGGAGGACGAGCGCTACCAGCACCTGATCGGCAAGCGCTGCCTGTTGCCGCTCCAGAACCGGCCGATCCCGATTATCGCCGACGCGCTCCTGGTCAAGAAGGAATTCGGCACCGGCTGCGTCAAGGTCACGCCGGCCCATGATCCGAATGATTACGCATTTGGTCAGCGGCATCCTGAAGCGGCGGCGATCAACATTCTGACGGAGGACGGGAAAATCAACGAGAACGGCGGGGCGTACAAGGGCATGGACCGCTACGACGCGCGAAAGAAGGTCGTCGCGGATCTCGAAGCGCTGGGGCTGATGGAGAAGATCGAGCCGTACGAGACAGAGGTGGGCCACAGCGACCGGAGCAAGACGCCGATCGAGCCGATGCTGAGCGAGCAGTGGTTCGTAAAGATGGGCGATCTGGCCGAAATGGCGATGGAGGCGGTCCGCGACGGTCGGGTGCAGTTCTTCCCGGAGCGCTACGCGAAGACGTACCTCGACTGGCTCGGCGAAAAGCGCGACTGGTGCATCAGCCGCCAGCTTTGGTGGGGGCATCGGATACCGGTGTGGTGGGCGTGGGTTGGAGCATTCAGCAATCGAGCAACCGCCGACGTGATGGAAACGCAGCGAACTGATCGTGACCTTGGGATCAAGGCGATCGAGGGATTCCTTGGAGACGCAGGCGTAGCCAAAGACGACTACTTCATCAGGCGGGAAGGCGAAGCATCGTTTCGTGTCTGTGCGCGGACCGAGTTGTGCCGTCGAGCGCTGTCGGCCTTTCAGGAATTCCTGTCAGGTCGCCAGTTGCCATTGGTCCCTCCGGGTCAGCCGTTGCGCCAGATGCTCCGATCTGTTCCTGGTTTTGCGAATGCCACAGCGGCAGCCGAGGCTGCCGAGGAAAAGATCGCTCAGTTTGAGCAGGACCCCGACGTCCTCGACACCTGGTTCAGTTCGGCGTTGTGGCCGTTTAGCACGCTGGGCTGGCCGCATGAACCGAGCCCCGAGCGCGAGCGAGGGGCCATAGGCGGGCCCGTCGCTGGCGCTCCGGGCTCTGATAGCGCTCGGCCGACGCGGGCCGACTTTGAGTACTTCTTCCCCACCAGCACGCTCGTCACCGCCCGCGGGATCATCACGCTGTGGGTCGCCCGCATGGTCATTACCGCACTGTACTTCACCAAACGCGTGCCGTTCCAGCACGTCCACATCCACCCCATCATCCAGGACGGCCAGGGCCGGACGATGAGCAAATCGCTCGGCAACGGCGTCGATCCGGTCGACATCATCGCGTTGTACGGCACCGACGCCCTGCGCTTCACGATGGCCCAGATGGACACCGAGACGCAGGACGTGCGCATGCCGGTCAAGCCGGTGAAGCTGCCGGATGGCCGCACCGTGAACAGCAGCGAAAAGTTCGAGCTGGGCCGCAATTTCTGCAACAAGATCTGGCAGGCAGCCACGGGGTTTGTCTTTCCCAACATAGAGGCACGAGGGCACGAAGGCACGGAGGCACGAAGGGCGGAGTGGCCGCGGCCGTTGCGGCGCGAGGACCTCGCCATCGAGGACCGGTGGATTCTGTCCCGGCTGGCCGGCTGCATCGCTGAAGTGGACCGCCGGCTGGAGCGCTACCAGATCAGCGAGGTCGCCAACACGCTGTATTCATTCTTCTGGAGCGATTTCTGCGACTGGTACGTGGAGCTGGTCAAGCCACGGCTCTACTCCTCCCCTCCCGCTGAGGGAGGGGCTGGGGGAGGGTCAAACCCCCCTGTAGTCCCCCCTAGGAGGGGGGACGGCGCGGCCGACTCCGCCGGCGTCGCGCGGCAGGTGCTCGTGTGGGTGCTCGACCAGTCGCTACGGCTGCTGCACCCGATCGTTCCGTTTCTGACCGAAGCGCTCTGGCAGCAGCTCAACGAGAAGGCGCCGCAGCGTGGGCTCGCTGAGATCAAGCCCGCGGAGCCGGCGCTCATCGTCGCGCCATGGCCCGCTGGGGGCGTGGCCCAGCCGCCCTCGGCTGGGGCCTGGCGCGACCTCGAGGTCGAGCGCGACATGGCTGCGCTGCAGGACGTGATCCGCGCCCTGCGCGACACGCTGGCCCGCATCAACACGAACCGTTCCGCGGCCAAGCAGCCCGCGATCGGCAAGACCCCGCACGCGCTGCTGCGGGCCGACGAGTCGATCGCCGCCCGGTTGACCGAGCAACACGCCGTCATCGAACGGCTGGGCCGCTGCGAAAGCCTGGAAATCGGCACCACGCTCGCCAAGCCGCCGGAGTCGGCGACGCAGGTGCTCCCCGGCGTCGAGGTGTATGTGCCGCTCCGTGGGCTGATGGACCTCGACGTGGAGCGCAGACGGCTGACGAAGGAACGGGACGAGCTGCGCGGCCACATTACGCGACTGGAGGCCAAGCTGGCGAACGAGGGCTTCGTGTCGAAGGCCCCCGCGGCGGTGGTCGAGCAGGAACGAACCCGCTTGACGGAGATGCAAACCCGCCTGGGGATGCTCGAACGCAACCTCGCCGACCTTGACTAACGCACGGATTGCACGGATTCCCGATTCGGCCACAGATGAGCACGGATGGACACGGATCAGAGGAGTAGATAAGATGCACCCGCGCGGTCTTCGACTGGCCTTCCTCTTCCTCCAATCCGCGTTTATCGGTGTCATCTGTGGCTCGTTAACTCCGGAATCTGCGGCAGACCCGCCCGCGTCGCAGCCCGCCACCCTCGAAGCGCTCCTGCGGAGCGTCGGGATCGAGCCGCGGGACGTGGGGATTCAGCCCGACAACCTCGCGCTGCTGGTCGGCCAGCACCGGCGGTCCGAGCTGGCCCACTTGCTCATGTGCGCGCCGCTGCGGGCCGACGGCTTCGCGCGCGTGATCGGCGACGACCTCGCGCGGGCCGCACGCGAGGCACCGGTCGATGTGCTCGCGATGATGTCGCGGTTCAACGGCCGCCTCGTGCAGCGGGGCCTCGTCGGCGATCCGCTGGAGAAGCTCAAGACACAGGTCAATGAGCCAGACCATCGCCGCCAGGTGCTGCGGGACTTCGGACTGACGGACGACGGACTCGACACGCTGCCCGCCAGCGTGCAGGAGGCGACGGCGCTGCTGCTCCTGGCCATCCGCGACGCACAGCCGTGGATCGGCCGCTCATACGACCCCATCCCTGGGACTCCGGCCAGTCGTGAGATGGGCAAGCTGTTGAGCCGGCTGCTCGAACCGCCGAAGACCGGCGCTGAGGAAACCGAAGAGGCGCAGAAGAACGTGGACCCCGATTTCGACCTGGGGCTCAAGCAGTGGGTCGAGAGCTTCCGCACCGAGTCGGTCATGGTCGCCGCGCAGGATTTGCTGCGGGCGGTCGAGTTTGCACGGCAGAAGCTGCTGGCGGACGAAACGCTGGCGACCGCGACGTTCCACGTGGAATTCGAATCCGACCTCGGTCCTGTCGTGCTCGCCGACAGCCGCAACGACACGCACGACTACGCGAAGCCGGCGGCGCTCATCATCGATGTCGGCGGCGAGGACCGCTTCACGAACGCCGGTGCCGGGCTGCCGGGCGCGGCATGTGTCGGCCTGTGCCTCGACCTGGGGGGAAATGACACGTACGACGCGGGGCCGAACTCGACCGGCAGCTTCGGCGCTGGCATTTTCGGCGTCGGCCTCCTGTGGGACGAGGCGGGCAACGACACCTACCGCGGCGGCAAGCTGTCGCAGGGGGCCGCGAACTTCGGCGTCGGCCTCCTGATCGACAACGCCGGTGACGACGTGTACACGGCGCTCGATGAATCGCAGGGCACCGCGACGGCCGGCTATGGCCTATTGCTCGACCGTGGCGGCAATGACCGGTACGAGTCGTATCGCGGCTCGCAGGCTTTTGCCGGGCCCAACGCCGCCGCCGTACTGATCGATCTCGGCGGCAATGACCGCTACATCGCGAACGACACGGACATCCGCTATCCGTCCGCGCAGAACCCGCAGCACAACGACTCGCTGGCGCAGGGCTGCGCGTCCGGCTGGCGGGCGGATTACACCGACGGCGTAAGCGTCAACGGCGGCGTCGCCGTCCTGCTGGATGCCGCGGGCGACGACGAGTACACCTGCGGCCTGTTCGGCCAGGGTGCGGGTTATTGGTACGGTCTGGGAATGCTCATCGACTTGGCCGGCGGCGACCGCTACACCGGCCACTGGTATGTGCAGGGGGCGGCGGCGCACTATGCGGCGGGGATGCTCTTCGACCGCGGCGGCGACGACCGCTACACCGCGAACCAGAACATGTCGCAGGGAGCAGGGCACGACCTGAGCGTGGGCGTGCTCGTGGACGACGCCGGCAACGACGTGTATCTCGGTTCCACGCTCGGCCTCGGGGCCTCAAACGCGGCGGGCGTGGGCCTTTTCATCGACAAAGCTGGTGACGACGAGTATCGCACGCCACCTGGGGATTGCCTCGGCTGGGTCAACCCGGAGCGGGGCTACCGCAGCCTGTTTGCGGCGTACGGGCTGTTCTTCGACCTGGGCGGGAGGGACAAATACGCGGGCCGGCAGGAGGGCCAGCCCAGCCGCGAAGGGGCCGGCGACGGCCGGACGTGGAGGACGCCGGCCGATAAGGATGCGCTGGGGCCGTTCGTTTTCGGGTACGGCTTTGATTGCCCGTCCGTCGGGGTTGCGTCGGAGCGGTGATTTGCTAGGATACAAGGTCCGGCCGCGCGAGCGGACGCGACGGAGTGTAGCTCAGCCTGGCTAGAGCGCTTGGTTCGGGACCAAGAGGTCGCAGGTTCAAATCCTGTCACTCCGATTGCGGCCGCCGGCCGGAATAGAGCAGGAGAGCAGTAGAGAGGAGAAAGGAGGTTAGAAACGGCCTCTTTCCCGCCTTGTCGGCGCAGTTTCTCCGAATGAGGCTCTCCTGCGGTCTCCTTTCTACTCTCTGTTTTCATCGGGGCCACGCGAGTGCCATTTGCGTTTGAAAAGCTGGTTGTCTACCAGAAGTCCGTCGCTTTCGCCGACTCAATCTGCACGCTAACACGCGACCTGCCCCGCGGGTACTTCTTCCTCGCGGACCAGCTAAATCGAGCGGCCCTATCCATCGCCGCCAATCTCGCGGAGGGAAACGGCCGTTTCACGAAAGCGGACCGGAAACACTTCTTCATGATCGCGCGCGGCTCGGTCCAGGAATGCGTGCCGCTGTTGGAACTGGCTGCGCGGCAGGGCCTGCTCAAGACGGAGCCACACGAGCAGCTAAAGGCGGGTCTGGAAGAAATCGCCCGGATGCTCGCGGGGCTGATCAAGGGGCTCGAGCACCGCAGCGCCTGACTTCAACGACGACTCCGTTCGACGGCGTGCGGCGGGCGTGATTGCCGGCGCTGATGGATCAGCCGCCGCTTAGAATGCGACCATGGCGCGGAGTTCGCGAACACGACGAGTGCTGAATTGTGTGGGACTGGCCGCCAGCGCAGCCATCGCTGCCGCATGGGCCGCGAGTCTCTGGTGGTCGGTATCATGGGGGCCGCAGATCCGCACGCACGAGTGGGGGGTCCGAAGCGGGGCTGTATATCGCTATGACTATTCGAGGATGCTCTGGCCTGGCGGATGGCGCACCTTTCGTACCAATTCTCCCAGTACCGACTGGCGACCTTGGTGGTCCGAGTGCTCGTGGAGCCTTCCCTTGTGGATTCCACTAGTCGCGATTGCGTTGCCGACCGCCTGCCTGTCGTGGGCCAACCGTAGCCGCCATCCGAAGGGCTGCTGCCGCCACTGCGGCTACGACCTGACTGGCAATGTCAGTGGGCGGTGTCCGGAGTGCGGCAGCGCGACGGGCGACGAGACGCGGAACCGCAGTCGATGTTGAGTCTCTATTGTCGGAGAACTGCCATGATCGAATACGTGAAGAAGATCCTCGCCGGTCAGTTCGAGGCGGCGCTGTGCATGATGAACGAATGCGTCCAGAAGTGCCCGCCGGAGCACTGGGAGGGTAAGATCGCCAACGACACGTTTCGGCAGATCGCTTATCACACGCTCTTCTACGTGGATATGTATCTCTCGCCCAACGAGGAGGCCTTCCAACTGCGAGATTTGCATCAGCGCGGCGGTGACGAACGCCAGCCGACGCTCAGCCCCGGCCTGACCCAGGACGAAACCCTGTCCTATCTGGCGATTTGCCGACAGAAGGTGAGCGAGGCGCTCGCCTCCGAGACGCGCGAATCGCTGGAGGGCCCGTCAGGGTTTTCCTGGCGACGATTCTCACGCGGCGAGTTGCACATCTACAACATCCGGCACGTGCAGCATCATACGGGCCAGATGAGCGCCTACGTGCGCAGAATCGAAGGAGCCCTCCCGGACCTGCGAGCCCTTCCGTGGGTAGCTACGGGTTGGCGATCAGAATGAGCGCGGCCGGCGCGGCACAACGCCGGCAACCCCGCCGCAACAAGGCACGGGCGCCGTGGCGCGTCGTCTATAGCGAATCGTTTGCCACGCGGGCGGAGGCGGTGCGGCGCGAGCGGTACCGGAAGACCGGCCGAGGGCGCGATGAGCTGCGCAAAATCCTGGCGTAGAGCGGTCGCCGCGGCGGAAAGGTCCAGATCCTCTCACGCCGACGCACATGGCGGGATGGCCTCGATAACCGTCGGGGCCAGCGGCGTTTACGGGCCGGTTCACATGAGCGACAATTGTCATCCACAGATAGGACCCCTGGCGGTAAGGAGGATGCATGACACCACCGATCGCGCGTCGGGTGCGGGCGCAAAAGAAATCGCGACCGAGACAATCTGCTCGAATGCTCTCGCGTGCGCGGGTAGCTGCAGCGGTACGAACGATGGCTGCGCCGTCGGGCACGGCACGGTTCGCCGCCGGCAAAGCGCTGTTTGTCACCGCCGAGAAGGACCCCGGTCGCGTCTATCCGCACTTCGATGCCATCGCGGCGCTGCTCGAGAGCGACAGCAAGATCGTCCGCTGGAATTCGATTCAGGTCCTAGCGGCGCTCGCTCCAGTCGACAACGACCACAAGCTGGAAGCTGTCCTGGACGCCTACTTGGCTTTCATCCGCGGAAGCAACATGGTCAGCGCTGCCAACGCGATTCGAGGCGCCGGCAAGATCGCACTTTCCAGGCCGGACTTGCTCGACCGCATCCTCCCGCCAATCCTCGGAGTCGAGGGCGCAACCTACGAGACTCCCGAATGCCGCAACGTGGCCACCGGGCATGCGCTCGACGCTCTAAAGGAGCTTTGGCCGAGCGTACGGCGACGACCCGAGGTGGCCGAGTTTGTTCGGCGGCAGCGGTCCAACACACGGGCTGCGGTGGCCCGGCGCGCGGCGCGCCTGACAGCCGACCTGCCGTGAGCGCGCGAGTTCGGGCGGCCGATGTTCCCGCAAGCCCGGTCGATGTCCCCCTGAACGAGCGGCAGCACTGGGCACTCGATCCACTACGCGGCGGCGCCTTTTGAAAGCTGGGCTCGCTGCTCTCGGCACTTTTCCGCAGCAGCGATCGACCGGGAGCGCATGCGGGCGATATAATTTCACACTGGGCGGCGGTGTTTTGCCGTCGCGCTGGTAAACTGGACAGGCGGTCGTCGGGTCGAAGGCCGCGCCTGAAAGCTGTTGTATGGATCCCATGGGCGAAATGACGGGCGAGCCCGGCAATGGCGCTGCGCACCCGCCGCGCGAGGTCGAGACGCTGCGCGCCCGCCTGGCGGAGTTGGAGCTCGAAGCCGGTGAGTCCCGGCGCGCTGACCAGGCCCTCCAGAAAGAGCGCGACTTCGTCTCCGCGGTGCTGGATACCGCGGGGGTGCTCGTCATCGTGCTCGACCGCGACGGCCGCATCGTCCGGTTCAACCGCGCGTGCGAGCGGATTTCGGGTTACTCGGCGGCCGAGGTCGCAGGGAAGCGGGCGCTCGAGTTCCTGCTGGCCCCGGAGGAAGTCGAGCGCATCAGTGCTGTATTCGCCGAGCTGCGCGACGGACAGTTTCCCAACCAGGCCGAAAACTACTGGGTCGCCAGGAGCGGGGAGCGCCGGCTGATCGCCTGGGCGAACACGGCGCTGCTGGGCCACAACGGCGTCGTCGAGTACGTGATCGGCACGGGCATCGACATCACGGACCGCCGGCGCGCCGAGCAGGGCATCCGCGACAGCGACAGCCGCCTCCGTTGCATCCTGGATACCGTGGTCGATGCGATTGTGACGATCGACGAGCGGGGCCTGGTCCAATCGTTCAATCGGGCGGCGGAACAGACCTTCGGCTATATGGCTGACGAGGTGATCGGTCGCAGTGTGAACCTGCTGATGCCCGCGCCGTACCGCGCAGAACACGATGGCTATATCGGCCACTACCTCCAGACAGGGGAAAGTCGCGTTATCGGCCGGGTACGCGAGTTGGTGGGACAACGGAAGGACGGCCGCACGTTTCCCATCGACTTGGCCGTTGGGGAGACCCTGTTGGGCGGCGGACGCCTCTTTGTGGGCATCGTGCGCGACATCACCGAGCGACACCACGCCGAGCAGGTCGTGCGGGAAGCGCGGGAGGCGCTGGAATGCCGCGTGGCCAAACGTACGGCGGAGTTGGCGACCGCCAACGAGCAACTGCGCCGCGCGGTCCAGGAGCAGCGGGAGGCGGAGCGCGCCTTGCGCGCGAGCGAGCACCGCATGCGGTCGCTGTGCACCTCGGCGCCCATCGGCATTTTCGAAACGGATGCCGCCGGGCGCTGCACGTATGCGAACGAGCGGTTGCAGGAGATCTGCGGGTTGTCGGAGGCCGAGTGCCTCGGAGACTGGTGGTTTGCCTGTCTTCAGCCGGAGGACGGGAAGGTTGTCTTGCCGCCGGCGTCGCCGGAAGCGGGCGCAGAAGGCCGCTTGGCCGGGATGTTCCGGCTGCGGACGCCACAGGGCGCCGTGCGCTGGGTGGCGGTGCGCATCGCCGCGTTGCCTTCAGAGGATGGCACGCTTACCGGGCACGTGGGGACGGTCGAGGATATGACGGAGCACCTGCGCGCGGAGGACGAGATTCGGGCGCGCGAGCTGGAGCTGGCGCACGTGGCGCGGGTCAGCACGCTGGGCGAGATGGCCACCACGCTGGCACACGAGTTGAATCAGCCGCTCGCCGCCATCGCCAACTATGCCATCGGCGGGATGGAGCGCGTCCGTCTCGGGCGGGCCAAGATGGAGGATCTGCTGTACGCGCTGGAACGAATCGCCCCGGAAGCCCAGCGCGCCGGCGAAATCATCCACACCATGCGCGAGTTCGTGCGTAAGCGCGCACCCCATCTGGCGTTGTCGAGCTTGGATGAGATGGTTCACAATGCGGTTCGACTGGTGGAGCCCGAGGCCCGCCGGCGGGGCGTGACGATCCGGCTCGACCTGGCCGAGGGGGTCCCGCCCGTTCTCGTCGATCGCGTGCAGATCGAGCAGGTGATCCTGAATCTGGCGCGCAACGGCCTCCAGGCGATGGAGCAGACGCCGCCGGAGCAGCGCGAGCTGACCGTGCGCACCTTTCGGAGCGACGCGGCGGCCGTCGAGGTGGCGGTCCAGGACCGCGGCCAGGGTCTGGACCCCGAGTCCCTAGAGCGCCTGTTTGAGCCGTTTTACACGACCAAACCGCAGGGCATGGGCCTGGGCCTTTCGATCTGCCGCTCGGTCGTGCAGATGCTCGGTGGCCGGCTGTGGGCGGAGTCGCAGCCGGGGGCTGGAGCTACGTTCCGGTTCGTCTTGCCGGTGGGCCGTGGTGAGAAAGATGTCTGAAGTGAAGCCGATCGTGTACGTGGTCGATGACGACGCGGGCGCGCGACAGTCGCTGAAATACCTGGTCAATTCAGTTGGGCTGGAGGCGGAGACGTTCGATACCGGGGCGGCGTTTCTGGATGCCTACACCGCGGCACGGCCGGCGTGTCTGCTGTTGGACGTGCGCATGCCCGGGATGGGCGGGCTCGAGCTTCAGGAACACATGGCCGCCCGAGGGATCGATATTCCGGTCATCATGCTCACCGCGTATGCGGAGGTCCCGGTGGCGGTCCGCGCGATGAAGACGGGGGCGATCGATTTCGTTGAGAAACCCTTCAGTGACCATGCCCTGTTGGAGCGCATCCAGAGAGCGGTCGAGCTGGCCGTCGGGCGGTACGCGGAACGGACACGGCAAGCCGAGCGTGCCGCACGGCTACAGCGGCTGACCCCGCGCGAGATCGAGGTCCTGCGGCTGGTGGTGGACGGACAGGGAAACAAGCAGGTCGCGGCGCGGCTGGGCCTGAGCGCGAAGACCGTGGAAATCCACCGGGCCAACGTGATGAAGAAGCTCGGGGCCTCAAGTCTGGCTGAGCTGGTGCGTCTGTCGCGAGACGCTTGGGGTTTGACAGATTCCTGAAGAAACCGATTCGACCCGTAACGGCCCGCGCCCACCGCCGGCCGTAGGCAGCGCCAAGCGGCACCCGGCAGGCGCCGCCGCCGCCACGTGCTCGGTGAAGTGATAGAAGTTAGGGGAGTTCCCTTAGTGCTTTAGCGGGAAATCCCAATTGTGCGTCGCCTCCGTTCTCGCCATCCTTGTGGTCAGCGGCGCTGCTGCGTATCCGAGTGTGTCGTGAGATCCCAGGTCCAAGATGCTGATCGAACCAAGCGTCTTCGTGGTCGACGACGACCGGGCGGTGCGGGAATCGTTGCGCTGGCTCGTGGAATCGACGGGGCTTAAGGTGGAGACGTTTCGCAGCGCGCAGGACTTCCTGGCCCACTTTGATCCGGAGCGTCCCGGCTGCCTCGTGCTCGACCTGCGGATGCCGACGATGAGCGGCCTCGAATTGCAGGCGGAACTGGCCGCCCGCCACGCCACTATCCCGCTGATCATGATGACCGGACACGCCACGGCGCGCACGGCGGTCGACGCCCTGAAGCGCGGAGCGTTCGATTTCATCCCCAAACCCTTCAAGAACGAGCAGATTCTGGAGCGCATCCGGGCGGCGATTGCCGCGGACTTGCGCGCCCACCATATGAGCGCCGACCGCGCCGCGCTGCGGCTTCGCCTGGCGCGACTCACCCGCCGCGAGCGCCAGGTGCTGGATCGGATCGTGGCCGCCAGGACCGAGGACGAGATTGCGGCGGAGCTGGGGGTAAAGAAGAGCACCATCGGTTTTCATCGCGCGCGCCTGTGCGAGAAGCTCGGCGTGCGAACCGTGGCCGAGCTGGTGTGGCTATGCGAGATCGCGCGTAGGGGAACTTCCTGACGTAACTAGGGAGAACTCCGCATTGGCCAGCAATCAAGTATGGAATATAATGATACTAGCGTGTTCGGGCGCCGGGAGGCGCCAGCGGTCGTAGAAGCCGCTCTTTTGATGTGACTATCGCGTGCGCTCTTCAAGTGCGGAGGCCCCGCGGGCCTCCGCAAGGGGGTCGTTGTTGCGCCGGCCTAGGGAAGGCTGGTCGAAGCGGAGTAAGAGAAAGTATGTCAGCCGTCCAACCCGTTTTCCAGCCGCGCGGTGCCGGCATGTGCGGCCGGCGTCGCGACGTGTCGCTGCCAGAGCAGGAGAGCGACGATCTGGCCGCGGACGGACCGCAACCCGCGGCGGGTGTTGCGACGCGCTGCGGCGTGCTCGATGGCGAAGAGCTGGACCAGGTGCCTGGCCGTTGGTGGGCGCTCCACACGCGGGCGCGCAATGAAAAGCTTGTCGCGACGGCGCTCGCGCAACGCGGCATTCCCCATTATCTGCCGCTGGTGAGCTTGCGGCGCAATTATGGGCCGCGGCGCGTCACGGTGGAGTTGCCGCTGTTCCCAGGCTACCTGTTCTTGCTTGGTGGAGCTGACGAGTGTGCGGCCGCGCTGCGAACGCGGCGCGTGGCGATGGTTCTGCGCATTGACGGGCAGGAGCAGTTCCGCGACGAACTGCGCCAGATTCACCGCGTAGTAGAGAGCGGTGAATCCGTGGACCTTTATCCGGGACTTCAAGAAGGGCGGCGCTGCCGGGTGATTTCGGGCAGCCTGGCAGGACTGGAAGGCGTGGTGCTGCGGCGGCGGAGCTCAAGCCGGATGTACATTGCGGCGACCGTGCTCCGACAGTCCGCAGTGATCGAGATTGACTGCGCCTTACTGGAGCCGCTCGACTAGTTGCTGCATTCGTAATTGTTGTCCCATCAGTCGGTTATGCCACTTTGACCGGTGTAGCCGACGGGGACGGAGTCCGCGCCGAGATGCTAACGGAATCTTAACGCGAGGGTTTGCATCCGGCCGGCTAGCGGTCCGCCGCGGCGGACAGGCCGCTCGAGTTCAAGGAGTTTGCGACGGTGACGGGACGATGCGAGGAATGTGGCGGACCGGTGCGGGTGCAGATTCTCGAAGGCTACCGCTCCGGTACTCCACTGGTGCGCTTCCTGTGTATGCAGTGCGCCGACCGCGCCGGCACGGTGGAAGGCGAGCGTGGCATTCGTTCCGAGGCGAACCGCCTGAGCGCCGGCTCGACCATCATGCTCGGGGGTCTGTGCCTGGGACTGTTCGCAATCATCAGCCAATATCTACATCTCGGCCGGTTCCCCGGTTTCGGCGTGCCGCAGCAACTGGCCGCGTGCCTCGGGGCGCTACTCGTGCTCATCGGTGCGCTCCTGCGCGTGGACATTGTGGCAATCATCGGGACGCTCATCTTCGGTGTGGCCACCTGCGCTGACCTGATCGGTCTGGCGGAGGTCAGCCATCTCGGTCTGGTGGCGCGCGTCGGGATCACCGTCGGCCTGGTCCTGATCGCGACCGGACTGGCGCTGCGGTTGCGCATAGCGTGACGGGTGTGAAGTGCAGACTTTGAATTGGTACACGCGCCGGGTGCGCAGCATGTCGACGCAGGAGGTCACCTGGCGGGTGCGCGCGACCCTGCGGGACACGGTCGACCGTTGGCGGTTCCCGCGCTTGCGGCGGAGGCCGACAGCGGGAATGGGGAGCTTCGCGTCGGATTTCCGGCCCGGATTCGAGACCACCGAGATCGCGGTGGGCGGGCAGGCCGGCAGCCCGGACGTTGCGTACTCAAGGTTATTGGCGCAGGCGGACCAGATTGCCGCCGGTCGCCTGAGCTTCTTCGACCAGGAATCGTGCGACCTCGGCCAGCCGATCGATTGGAACCGCGACCATGGAAGCGGCCGGCGCGCGCCGCGGAGTTTTGCGGCGGCCATCGACTATCGGGATTTCGAGCTGGTCGGCGACGCGAAGTTCGTTTGGGAGCCGAACCGGCACCACCAGCTCGTTGTGCTGGCGCGGGCGTACCGGGCGAGCGGGGACGAGCGGTACGTGGCCGCGCTACTGGAGCAGTTGACCGGCTGGCTGGAGCAATGTCCGTTCGGGACCGGAATGAACTGGCGCAGCCCGCTGGAACTGGCCGTCCGGCTGATCAACTGGGTGTGGGCGCTCGATCTAATCCGGCCCCGCGGGCGTGTGGACGGAACGCTGCGGGCGCGGCTGCTGAACGCGGTCTATCTCCATCTGTGGGAAATCACGCGGAAATACTCACGCGGGTCATCGGCGAACAATCATCGCATCGGCGAGGCTGCGGGCGTGTTCATCGCGGCCAGCTACTTCGGGGGGTTACCTGGCGCGCGTCGTTGGGCCGCGGAGGCGCGCGAGATTCTTGGCGCGGAGATCGAAACGCAGAGCTTCCCGGACGGTGGGAGCCGGGAGCAGGCGCTCGGCTATCAGACCTTCGTCATGCAGTTCTTCACGCTGGCAGGCATCGTCGGCCAGCGCACCGGGACCGAGTTCTCCGCGGCCTACTGGCACCGGCTCGAGCAGATGTTCGAGTTCGCCGCGGCACTGCTGGAAGGCGGCGAACCGGCGCCGCTGTTCGGCGACTACGACGACGGCTACGTCCTCGACCTGGGGCGGACCGAAGGCGACCTGCGCGCCTGGTTGCCGGTCGCGGCGGTGCTCCTCGGGCGCGGCGATTTCAAGGCGCTCGCCGGCGATTTCTCGGAGTGCGGCCGTTGGCTGCTTGGGCCCGCGGGCGCCGCGCGCTACTCACGGTTGCCCGTAGAGGACCCACACCCGCCGCTGCGGTCGCGGGCGTTTCGCGACAGTGGTTACTACCTATTGCAATGTGGCCGGCCCGCTGACCCCGGCCGGATCAGCGTGCTGCTCGATTGCGGCGACCTGGGCTACGGCCCCCTGGCCGCCCACGGGCACGCCGACGCGCTCAGCTTCGTGCTCCGCGCCTTTGGCACGGACATCCTCGTCGATCCGGGAACCTACGACTACTTCACTTACCCGGCCTGGCGAAGCTACTTCCGCAGCACGCGGGCGCACAACACCCTGGAGATCGACGGGCTCGACCAATCCGTGATGACCGGACCGTTCATGTGGGGTGCGCGGGCGCGGGCGAAATGCCTGCTCTGGGAACCGGGCGACAACGGCGGGGAAGTGCTTGGTGAGCATGACGGCTATGCGCGACTGCCCGGGCCCGTGATCCACCGTCGCCGGCTGGAACTGGACGGCGCGCGGCGCGTGCTGACGATCGAGGACGAGATCCAAACGGGCGCGCGACACGCGGTCGCGGTCTGTTTTCATTTCGCCGAGCATTGCCTCGTGAAGCAGGCCGGGCCGCAGCGCGTGGAGGTGCTCGTCACCGGCGGGGGCGTCACGCTCGAGCTGGATCCGCGCTTGGACTTGAATCTCTCCTGCGGCACGGAACTGCCGCTCGGGGGCTGGGTCAGCCGGGGATATCACCGGAAGGAGCCGGCGACAAGCGTGGTGGGTCGTTGTGTGACGGAGGGCAACCTGCGGTTGGTCAGTCGCGTGGAGATCGGTGCGCCGGCCTGCGCGGAGTCCGCGCCCGGTGTGGACTCGGGTTGCGTGCGCGGGGACGCCCAGAGCCGAAGCACCGTCGGCGTCTTGGCCGGGAGATCGTGACATGGTTTGTGACGCAGCGGGCACAGTGCGTGGGATCGTGTTGGCGGGAATTCACCAGTGGGATTCCGCCGCCCTGGACGCGCTGCTGCCGCGGCCGCTCTTGCCGGTGGCCCAGGCACCGCTCATCTGCTACCCGCTGTGGTGGCTGCGCGATGGCGGCATCTCCGCCGTCACGGTCTGCGCCAACAGCGCTTCGCGGCTCGTGCGGCAATTCCTCGGCGACGGCGGCCGATTGGGACTCGAGCTTGACTACTACGAGGACTGGACGCCGCGCGGTCCGGCCGGCTGCGTGCGCGACGCGGGTCTGTGCGCTGCCGCCGACGTTTACGTCGTGACCGATGGGACGATCATCCCGCAGACGGACCTGGCCGAGCTGCTCGCGGCGCACCAGCGCGCCGCGGCCACGATCACCGTGGCGGTCCACCCCGTGTTCGACGGCAACGCCGCGGAAGGCGTGCTGCGGCCGGCGGGCATCTACGTGTTCGACCGAGCCGCCCTGGAGCACGTCCCGCCGACAGGCTACCAGGACATCAAAGAGGTCCTTATCCCGCGGCTGCATCAGCGTGGCGCGCGGGTCGCAGTTCACCCCATTTCGGGGTCTTGCCCGCGGGTCGCCGGATTTGACAGTTACCTGGCCATCAGCGCGTGGATGTTGGAGCAGCTCGCCGCGCAGCCGGCACCGCCGCGGGAGTACACGCGGCGCGGGGAGGCGCTGATCCATGACGGCGCAACGGTCGCAGGCAGTGCCCTGCTCATGGGACCGGTGCTGGCCGGTCCCGGGGCGCACGTGGGAGAGCATACCACCGTGGTCGGGCCGACGGTGCTCGGCGCCGCGTCCGAAGTCGCGGAGCGCGCGGTCGTATGCCGGTCGGTACTGTGGGATGGGTGCGTCATCGGCCGCGACAGCATGCTCGATCAGTGCGTGATCGCACAGGACGTTTTCGTGGAGCCCCGCGCGCGAATCTACAGCCGATACGTCGGGGCGCCGCAACGCAGCCGCCCGCGCGCGGCGCGCGGCGCGGCACCGCACGCCCTTCAGCCGGACGGCAGTGCCGTTGTGCTCAAACCCGGCGGACATCGTTCGCTCGCCACCGCGGGTGGGCGGGTGACCAGCGCGGCGGGCGGGCTCAACCCCGTGGGAACGAAATGAGAGGATGTGTTGTAATGTCACAGTTTTCCGGGTCAGGTGACCAGGGTCAGGCGAACCCAATCGTTGTCGCCGGGGGCACGGGCGAATTGCCGGCGGCGATCGTGCCGGTGACGGTGACCCCGGCGGCGTTCTCGTCCTTTGATCCGTTCGCGGACGGCGGCGCGCCCGTTGCCGCCGGGGCGCGCCCGGCTCGAACGGGCATGACCCTGTCGCTAGCGGCGTTCCTGCGTTTCAAGTGGACGATCCTGGCGACCGCGGCGGCGCTGGCGGGAACGATCATTCCGGCCGTCTGGCTGCTGATCGTGCCCGAGTACGCCGCGAAGGCGACGATCGAGATTCTGCCCAGCCATCCGCGCGTGCTCTACCGCACCGAGGACAACAGCATCCCCTACCACACGCAGTACTTCAACAGCCAGCCGAGCCTGATTCGCGGCGTGACGCTGCTCAAGCGCGTACTGGAGCGGCCGGAGGTTCAGCAGACGGCGTGGTACCAGGAAGTGCACAAGACGCTGCTGGGCCGCTCCATGTCACGCCTGGAGTCGTTGCGCGAGGCCGTATCGGCAGAGCCGCGACCGGGCACGTACCTGATCGACATCTCGATGCGCGTGCGGGATCGGCACGACGGGGAAGTCATCATCAACAACTTGGTGGACGAGTATCTGGCTTTTGCGCGCGAAAAGTCCCAGGAGGCTGACGACGCCGTGTACCAGCGGCTGGTGGAGTCCAAGCAGTCCCTGGAGAGCGACATCGAGCATCGGAAGGCCGCGACCGCCGAGTTGCAGCGCGAGCTTGGCGCCGCCACCTCGGCCGACGTCGTCCCGCGCGGCAAGGCCTGGCTCGAGGACCGGCAGGCCAAGCTGGATGAGCTGCGCCGTGAGATCACGACCGCGGAGTGGCAGGAGCAGGAGTTGACCAAGCTCCTCAAGCCCGAAGCAAAGCCCGATGGCGACTCCACCGGTCAGCCCGCGCTCGCCGTCCACCCGCGCTACGAGGACGACCCCGAGTGGCGGCGGCTCCACATCGAGCTCAAGACGGTGCGGCACGAGATCGAGTCCAACCCGCGGCAGTTGGGCCAGGCGCACCCCGACATGATCACGCTGGTCAAGAAGGCCGAGTTCGCCGAGGAGCTGCTGAAAGAGCAACAGGCCCGCCTCGACGAGCAATGGCGGGTCTATGGCGGCAAGCCCCCCGCCGGGCCGTCCGCCGCCTCCACGCCCGAGTCCGAGCTGGCGGCCCTGCGACGGAAGATCGGAGTGCTGAAGAAGCGGGAAGAGTTGTTGGTGGAGGACATCCGCCAGCGCGAGTCGAACTACGAGCGCGCCTTCGACGCGGCCAAGACGCTCGACAAGGAGAACGATGCCCTGCGGTACGAGACCGAGAAGTTCGATCTCGTACGACGGCGAATCGACGAGAAGGAGACCGAGGGCGGCATGTTTTTCGCGACCCGGTTGGTGGCCTCGGCGTTCGCACCGTCCGGGCCGGATCACGATCGCCGCAGCCTCCTGACCATCGCAGCGTTGCTCGGCGCGTTGGGCGCGGGCCTGGGCGTCGGTTACCTGCGCATCTGCACCAGCTCGCGGGTCCACGCGACGGCGGACCTGGCGCCGGCCGGACCGGCGGCGCCGTTCCTCGGGAAGCTGCTGTTGCTGCGGCGGCCCGATCGGCCAGACCCCACCGAACTGGCCATCCAGCACGAGTGTATCCGCATGGTGCGCACCGCCCTGTTGGAGCGGCTCAACGGGTCCGCCCGGGCGGTGCTCGTCACCAGCGCGGGCCCTGGAGCCGGCAAGACGACCGTGGCCTGCCTACTGGCCAAGAGCCTGGCACAACTGGACAAGAAGGTGCTGCTGGTCGAGGCCGACTGGCGGAATCCGTCGGCGAGCCGCACGCTCGGCGTGTCCGCCACGTCAGGGCTGATCGACATCCTGCGGTTGGGCAACGGTGAGGCTCGCGCCCAGGAAGAGGACGCAATTGTGGCGACCCCGGACCCGCGGCTCAGCGTGCTGCCGGCGGGCCAGGCGCGCACCGTGCGCGATGCCGAGTTGCTGGCGAGTCCCGATTTCGCCGGCTGCCTCGAGCGCTGGCGCAAACGCTACGACGTCGTGCTGCTGGACGGGCCGCCGGTGTTGCCCGTGGCGGATGCCCGCATCATCGCCCGGCAGGTGGACGGCACGATCCTGGTGGTGCGCGAGGAGCATTGCCGGCGGTCAGAAATCGTCGACGCACTGGCGTCCCTGAGCGTGTCCGGTGCAAAGATGCTCGGCACGCTCTTCATTGGCTCGGTCCGCTCGGTCGGCTACCGCCGGACTTACTACGACTACGTTCTGCCTGCGGTCGGGCCCGAGCGCACGATGGATGCGCGGGCGGTGTGACGGAACTATGGCGGTCTTTCCCGTACTTTTAGACTCGCGACCGGCGTACTTGGGCTCCGAGGCGGCCCACTCGCTGCTGCTGACGCCGCTCGATCGTGGCACGATTCTTGGCCACCTGCTGGCGCGGCTGCGCGCCGTGGGTCACGAGGAAGCCACGGTTCTGGCCACGTTCGCGGTCTGTGCCGCGTACGAGCGCGCCATCCAGGCGGCGACCGGCCACGATCTCGCTGTGATCGGGCACGACCGTTTCGAGGAGCTGCTCGACAGCCGGGAGCCGGCGGATTGGCTCCTGCTGCTGGATGCTTCGCATTTTCCGGTCAACGGGTTCGACCTGGCGGACACGCTGCAAACGCCGCCCGTGGCCACCCTGGCGCTGCACTGGGTGTCAGTCACGAACGGGACTTGCAGCACCCAGGAGTGCGTGCATCTGGACGCCGCCGGGCGCGTGCGCCGGATTCAGCGCTACTACGACGGGGTCACGTGGCGGAACACGTGCGGCATCACCGGCTCGCTCGTCTCGGTCGCCTCGGCGCGGACGACGGGCTGGACGTCACTGACGAGCCTGTCTGATTTGCGGCAGGAGCTGGCGCGGCGGGGGGTTCCGGCCAGTGACCGGTGTTCGCCCGCGGGCGCGATCGACCTGCGCGAGGAGCAGGGCCTGCTCCGTCTGACCGAACGGCGCGTGCGCGAGGTGACTTCGGGCGCAGCGCTGCCCCAGCGTCACGCCACGGAGCATGTGTGGATCGGGCAGGACTGCGAGATTCACGCGAGCGTCCGGCTTCACGGCCACTTGGTCATCCAGGATCGCGTGACCATCGAGGCGGGCGTGCGGATCATCGGACCGGCCTTGCTGGGCGCGGAGGCGCGCATCGGCCGCGGCGCCAGCCTCGCGCAGTGCCTCCTCCTGCCGGGCGCGGTCGTGCCGCCGGAGGCCACACTGCGCGGACGGGTCTTCAGCGGGAATGGCGGGGCCCCGGCGGCGGCCGGCGCGCCGCCGGCACCGTTGCGCCGGCCGGCGCCTGCCGATCCGTTGGCGCAACCCGCCGGCGGACGGGAGTACGTGCGCATCAAACAGGCCCTCGACTGCGCCGTGGCGCTGCTGGGTCTGTTGGCGCTCGCCCCGCTGTTCGTGGTCGTGGCTGCGATCATCAAGCTGACTTCGCGCGGCCCGGTTTTTTTCGGACAGGGTCGCGAAGGCCGGGAAGGTCGGGAGTTCCGCTGCTGGAAGTTCCGGACGATGGTGGTCGGCGCCGACGCGCAGCAGCGCGCCCTCTACCGGCAGAACGCCGTGGATGGGCCGCAGTTCAAGCTGGAGCACGACCCGCGCACCACGCGCGTCGGACACTGGCTGCGCAAGTCCAACATCGACGAGCTGCCCCAGCTCTTCAATGTACTGCTTGGGCACATGAGCCTGATCGGCCCGCGCCCCTCGCCGTTCCGCGAGAACCAGATTTGCGTGCCGTGGCGGCAGGCGCGGCTCTCGGTGCGACCGGGGATTACCGGTCTGTGGCAGCTCTGCCGGCACGAGCGCGACGCGGGCGATTTCCACCAGTGGATTCACTACGACATGCTGTACGTGCGGCACATGTCGCTCTGGCTGGATGTGAAGATCCTGATCGCGACGCTGGCGACGTTCGGCGGCCGCTGGACCGTTCCGGTGTCACGCATGATTCCGAACTGCACGCTGCAAGAGCAGCGCGACGTGGGGGGTCTGCTGGACTGGGCTCCGGTCGTTGACGGAATCGGGCTGTGGCCCGCCGTCGCCCGGCCCGAGCCGAGCTATGGGAGTATGTAGAGTGGAATCGACCGCGGTCATCCCGGCCGAAAAACGTGCCCCCATCGATGGGCAGCTGCTCACGCAATTGCGCGCGATCGCCGTCCGCGGCCTGGCGCGCATGTACCTGCCGCGTGAGCGGATGTTCTGCTTCTGCATTCGCCGCACTGCCGCGGGCGATGCCCCGGAAGGTGTCAGCCGGCGTTACACGGCCATCACGCTGCTCGGTTTGGCGCCCGAGTCCGACGCGACGGCTCGCGGGATACTCAGCGGCGAAACAGCGGCGAGCGTCTGCCGCCGGCTGTTGGGCAACGTAGCGCAGGTCGAGAACCTCGGGGATGTGGCGCTGACACTGTGGGCTGGGCAAGTGCTGGGCGTGTCAGAGCGCTCCGCCGCCTATGAGCGTCTGCGCCAACTCGCGCCGGTCGAACGCCCCCAGCCAACCGTGGAGCTTTCGTGGACCCTCATGGCGCTGACGCTCGCCGCGGAGCTGCCCGGCGCCGCGGAGCTCCGGGATGCGGTGGCCCGGCGCCTCCTGTCGGCGTTCGAGCCGCGTGCGGGGCTTTTCCGACATGCGGTTGGCGGCGGGCGGGCGCTGCGCCGACACGTGACATGCCTTGCGGACTTGGTCTATCCCGTTCAAGCGCTTTCGCATTACTACCGCGCGACCGGCGATGAGGCGGCCTGGGCCGCGGCGCAGCAGTGTGCCGCGCTGATGTGCGCGCGCCAAGGTCAAGCGGGCCAATGGTGGTGGCATTACGACGCACGCACCGGGGCAGTCATCGAGGGCTATCCCGTGTACGCCGTACACCAGGACGCGATGGCGCCTATGGCCCTGCTCGCGGTAACGGAGACGGGAGGGACCGACTACGGCGCGGCAATCCGGCGCGGGCTTGATTGGCTCGAGCACTCGCCCGAGCTGGAAGGGAGAACGCTGATCGACGAGTTGGCGGGCCTGGTGTGGCGAAAAGTCGCGCGCCGGGAACCCGCCAAACTGACGCGCACGCTACAGGCCGCCGCCACGGCCGTCCGCCCCGCGTGGCGCGTACCGGGCGCTGACACGTTGTTCCCGCCGGTGGCGATCGATTGGGAGTGCCGGCCGTACCACCTGGGCTGGCTGCTATACGCCTGGTCGCCGCTGCGCCAAACGGCCTGGGGGCTGACAGAAAGCGAGCCTGGGTCATGAACACTGAGCCGGCGGCCCGTCGACTGTTCGGCATTCCCGTGCACGACGTGACGATGGACGGGGTCCTGGCGATTGCGGAGGCCGCGATCGCGCGGCGGCGCCGGCGACTGCTGATCGGGGTCGTGAACGCGGCGAAGGTCGTCAACATGCGCCGGGACGAATCCTTGCGCCAAGCCGTGCTGAGCGCCGACGTGATTCTGGCCGACGGGATGTCGGTCGTGTGGGCCGCGCGGCTGTTGGGCCAGCGCCTGCCCGAGCGGGTGACCGGGATCGACCTGATGATTCGCCTGCTGGCGCGCGGGAACGAGCGTGGCTGGCGCGTCTTCCTGCTCGGGGCGACGGACGAAGTGCTGGAGACGGTCGCGGCTCAGCTTGCAGCGACAAACCCGAATCTGAAGCTGGTCGGACGGCGGAACGGGTACTACCGCCCGGACGAAGAAGCGGCCGTGGCACGCCAGATTGCCGACGCCCGGCCGGACATGCTCTTCGTCGCCATGTCCTCGCCCAAGAAGGAGGTCTTTCTCGGTCGCTGGGCGGCGGAGATGGGTGTGCCCGTCTGTCACGGGGTCGGCGGGGCATTCGACGTGCTGGCCGGCAAGGTCCAGCGCGCCCCCCGCGGCTGGCAGTCCCTCGGGATGGAGTGGCTCTACCGTGTGGTCCAGGAGCCGCGGCGGATGTGGAAACGCTACCTGGTGACCAACACGATCTTCTGCGGTTTGCTGCTGCGTGAGCTGGCGGGACGGTTGGCGTTCCTCAATGGTTGAGCAAGTCATCACCAGACACGACGAGCTGCGCACGCTGCGCGGCGAATGGAACGACCTGCTGGCCGACAGCGGGGCGAACAGCATCTTCCTGACCTGGGAGTGGATTGCAGCCTGGCTCGAGGCGGTGCGGCCGCAGGCGCCTCTGCTGGTGATTGCGCTGCGCGACGGGTCAGGACGGTTGGCTGCCGTGGCACCGTTCTACATGACGCGCATGCGGCTGGTCCGGTTGATGTCGTTCCGATGTCTGCGCGTGCTCGGCGATCAGGACTCCGGCGCGGAATACCCCGACCTCATCATCCGCCGCGGTTGTGAGGAGGAAGCCCTGCCGATGCTGCGCGACGTGCTGGGCACACTGCGGCGAAACTGGGACTGCCTCTGGCTGCCGCAAGTCGCGGGCTGGACGGGGGCGCGCGAGCGGTTCGCGCAGCTTACCGACGGCCCGGCGCGGTGCCCCGCGCACGCGCGACCAACAGACTTTGGTTGGCTGCCGCTGCCGACCACTCACGAGGCGTACCTGCAGACCCTGTCCGGCAACGCGCGCTCGAGCCTGCGGCGCAGCGCGAAGCGCGCCGCGGCGGCGGCGCGGGCGGTGGAGTTCGTGCGCTGCGAGTCCGCGGAGCAGTTGCCGGAACTGCTCGCGCTGCTTTTCGACCTGCATCAGCGGCGCTGGCAGGCGGCAGGTCGGCCTGGCTGCTTCGGTCCGCAGGCGCGACTGCGCGGCTTCTATGAGCGCTTCGCCCCCGCCGCGCTGCGGGCGGGCTGGCTGCGCCTTTATGCCCTTAAGCTCGACGGCGTCGTGCGTGCCGTGCAGTATGGCTATGGCTATGCGGACACATTCTACCAGTTGCAGGAAGGCTACGATCCGGAGGCGCCCGAGGGCATCGGCAACGTATTACGCGAATACGTGTTCCGTGCTAGCATCGGGGAAGGGCTGTGGGCCTATGACTTCTTGGGGGAGTACACAGAACACAAGCGCCGGTGGGGCGCCGTGCAGCGCGAAGGGCTTGACCTGCTGATCGGCAGACCGGCACTGAAGAACCGACTGCTGTTCACGCGCCCCGTCTGGCCGACCGGCCGCTTCCTGCGTGAGGACCGCCTGCCAGATGCGGCGGCGGCCGCCAACCAGACGGGACGCCCGAGCGGAGCCCCGGCGCAGCCGGTCGCGGCGACGGCGCAGTGAGTCTACGCACGAGTGGAGAGCTCAACCAGTGACCAGAACCTCGACCATCCCGGATGCGGGCGTGCAAGCCGCGGACGCGCCGGACCGCTGCCAGTTAGACGTCCTGGTCGGGCGTGCGGGCCTGCGGATCCTCCGCGACGACTGGAAGCGAATCACCCGCGCGCTCGGTCGGGCGCGCTTCTGCCACCTCTACGAGTGGTACGAAAGCTATCTGGAGACGCTCGGCGCGGACGCGACGGTGTACTTTTTTGTCGCGCGGCGGAACGGTCTGCCAGTGGGCGTCGTTCCGCTTGTCCACGCGACCCGGAGGATGGGCGGGCTGAAACTGCGAAGTCTGGAGCTGGTGCATCACCCCCACATGCTTCTGGCGGACGCCGTGTTCGCGCGGGCGGAAGCGAACCAGGAGTTACTCGGGGAGTTGCTCGCGCAGCTCCGCCGCGCCCGCATCAAATGGGACGTGCTATTCCTGCCGAATCTGCTCGAGGATGGATGCTTGGCGCGGGCGCTCGTACCGGCGCCACGGCGGCTCATGCTCGCGGTTACCGCGGCGCGCTGCGATTACCTGGAGTGCGCTCCGTTCGAGGAGCTGGCCGAGCGCTTCTCCAAGAACTTCAAGGGCAATCTGCGCAAAGCGCGGAACAAGCTCTCGCGCGCAGCCGGCGTGGAATATGTGACCGCACACCGGTCGACCGAACTGGCCAGCGCTCTGGCTGACTTTCTCGACGTCGAGGCGTCGGGCTGGAAGGGGGCGGCGGGTACCCGCAGCGCGATCAAGCTGGACCGCGAAGTCAATGCCTTCTACGAGGCACTGATCGACTCATACGGACGACTGGACGCCTGTGAGATCAACCTGCTGAAAGTGGAAGGCAAGTGTGTGGCCGGACAGTTCTGCCTGGTCGTGGGGGAGACCAGCTACATGTTGAAAATCGGCTATGACGAATCATACGCTCAGTTCGCGCCCGGCAACATGCTGCTTGAACATACGCTCCGACGCTATATGGAGGAAGGTGTGGTCAAGTACGTGAATTTGGTGACGGACGCGGAATGGCACGCGAGCTGGAGGCCCCTTTCGGCGGCCGTACTCGACGTCCGCGTGTTCAACACCACTGCGGCCGGACTGTCCGCCTGGGCGCTGCTGAGTGCCGCGCGGCGCCTCGGCAAGTTGTATCGGGACCGTGTCCGGCCCTTAATTGATCGGCCCGGGCACGAGGCCCACAACGGAAGTGCAGGAGCAGAACCGGGCTGAGAAGTCGCGTCCGTGGCGCCGAACAGGGACGGCGTCCGGCGAGGTTGAGACAGCGCCGGTCAGCGATGGACACGCCGGCGCGCAATGGGAGAACTGTGATGACCGCCGAGAAATCCAATGGGCAGCGGCAACGCCTGATCCAGATCCCGCCGGAACGCAGCGTGCTGTCCGAAATTCCGTTCACGGCCCGCAATTCGCTGGTCGGGCACCCGCTCTTCGCGGACGAGCGGATCAAGCGTTTGCTCCGCACCTTGCCCCGCGAGCGGATTGAGATTCGGGGCGTGCAATCTCTGGGGACCGACGACGGCAGCTACAAGCGCGGCCCCCTGCTGACCGACGCCGACCCGGTCGATACCTTCGAGCGGTTGGCGGAGAAGCCGACCTGGATGCTGCTGCACGAGACGTGGATTCACGACCCGGACTATGGCCAGCTCCTCAAAGAATACGTGCGCGATCTGACGGAAACTCTTCTGGATCTGGGCAACGACTTGTCGGAGTTGGGCTGCTGGCTGTTCCTGTCGTCCGGCAAGTGTGTCGTGCATTTTCACGCCGACCCGGACCAGAGCTTCCTGAATCAGATCCGCGGCTCCAAGACGGTCTTCGTGTATCCCGCCCGGCTGGTCTCCGAGGACGCCCTGGAGAAGCTTGTCTACACCGAAGACCAGAATGCGGTCACGTATCGGCCGGAGTACGAGGCGGAGATGTATCCGCTCGTGCACCTGGGGAGCGGCGAGTCGGTCTTCCTGCCGCTCTACGCGCCCCACCGTGTGACCAACGACGACGGGATCAGCATCTCGCTGAACGTCGGCTTCAACACGCGGCGCAGCCGGCGGTGCCGGACGGTGCGGCTTTTCAATCTGGAGTTGCGGCACATGGGTCTCAACCCGACGCCCTACAACCGGCGCCCCACGGTCGACGCGATGAAAGAACGGATGCATCTGGCCTTCCGGGCCAAGAACAAGTTCTTTAAGTCGCTCAAACCGCGAGTCACGGTGTAGCGTTGCCTCTAACGGCTGGACTTCACTCGGGACCCGGCGGTTGCTCTTGATCGCTCTGTCCCGGCGGGTGACGGTTATGAATGAGCTCTCGGTGAGCGTGGTCATCCCTACGTACAACCGGGCCAACCTGCTGTGCCGCGCGCTCTGCTCGGTGCTGGCGGCCATCACGCCGGGCGACGAGGTCATCGTCGTCGATGACGGCTCGACGGACAACACCGTGGAAATGCTGGAACCCTACCGCAAACGGATTCGCTACCTGCGCGGGCCGCACCGCGGCGTCGGGGCCGCGCGCAATCGCGGCATCGCCGCGGCAACGAAGCCGCTGGTCGCGTTCCAGGACTCCGACGACGAATGGATGCCGGACAAGCTGCAGTTGCAGCGCGCCTTCATGCAGGCCCGGCCCGAGGTCCTGTTCTGCTTCACCGACTTCTGGGTGCGCCGGGAGGACGGACGGCCGGACACACGGCACGCGCTCTATCACTGGCACCGCGATCCGCGCGGCTGGGACGCGATGCTGGGGCCGGCCGTGCCGTATTCCACCATTGCATCCCTCCCGTCCGGGCGCGAGGACTTCCCCGTCCATATCGGGAGCCTCTACCTCACACAGTTGCGGATCAACTACGTCGCTTCGCCCTCGGCGGTGGTCCGCCGTGAAGAGGCCGGCGCTGCCCTGCATTTCGGCGAGGACATCAGCATCCACGAGGACCATGAGTGCTTCACGCGGTTGGCGCGGATCGGCCCGGCGGCTTATCTCGACTGCGAGACGTTCTGGAATTGGGGGCACCCCGGTTCGCGGCTGTCCGCCGTGGATGACGCCTACTGGGCGGAGTGCCGCATCAAGATGCTGGAGCGGACCTTCGGCGCCGACCCGGGCTTTCTGGCGCAGCATGGTGACCGCTACCGCGCGATGCTGGCCGCCGAGCACCTTACGCTCGCCCGCTGCCTGATCCGCGACGGCCGGCCGGCCGACGCGCGCCGCGAACTACGCCTGGCCGGCGGCGGTCCGCTTTCCTATCGCATGCTGTCGGCCTGTCCCGCCCGCCTGGTGCGCGGAGCCGTGGGGATTCGGCGGGCCTTGCGCGCGGCCGCGCTGCGGTGAAGCGCGGTGCACGCCCCCCAACCCCATCGGAGGCAGTGATGAACGATTCGTTGTCCGTGAGTGTCATCATCCCGACCTACAACCGGGCGCACCTGATCGGGCGCGCGGTCCGCTCAGTGCTGGCCGCGGTCGAGCCAGGCGATGAGGTCATTGTCGTCGACGACGGCTCCACCGACGGCACTGCGGAGCTGCTGCGGTCGTTCGGCGACCGGATTCGCTGCTTGCGCGGCCCACACCGCGGCTGTGGTGCGGCTCGCAACGCCGGTATCGCCGCCGCGCGGAATCCGTTGGTGGCTTTCAACGACTCGGACGACGAATGGGCGGCGGACAAGCTGCGGCTCCAGCGGGCGCTGCTGCACGCGCGCCCGGACCTCGTCTTTTGCTTCAGCGATTTTGGGCTGCGCGATGAGGACGGCTGCGAAACGCCGAGGGGCCTGTTTGGCTGGCACAGCGATTCCCGCCCGTGGGAGGAGATCCTCGGCCCTGGCCGGCTCTTCTCGTCGCTCGCGCCGCTGCCCCCGGGCCGGCCGGACTTTCGCGTCCATATTGGGGATCTGTACCCCACGATGCTGCGATCGAACTACGTGGCCTCCCAATCGGTGCTGGTCCGCCTCGAGCGCGCGGGCGACGCCCTGGCGTTTCCCGAGGACCTGGTCATTCACGAAGACTACCAGTGCTGGGCGCGGCTGGCGCGGCTGGGGCGGGTGGCCTACATGGAATGCCTGACGTTTTGGCAGTGGGGGCACGTGGGCCCGCGGCTGTCAAGTGCGGACGACCTGCGCTGGTCGACCGACCGCATCAAGCTGTTGGAGCGTGTGTGGGGGCGCGACGAGCGTTTTCTGGCCCGGCATCGCGAGCAATACGAGCGCACGCTGGCGGCCGAGCGCATCGCCCGGGCCCGTGCCCTGGTGCGCGCGGGTCGAACCCGCGAGGCCCGCGCGGAGCTGCGCCAAGCGGGCGGCGGGCGGCTGTGCTACCGAGTCGCCGCGGCCCTGCCCGGGGCGCTAGTCTGGCTGGCGGTCGTGCTGCGTCACGCACTGAAAGCGACCGTTGCGGCCGCGCTGCTGAACGGGGATCTGTTGAACGAGGGTCTGGATGCTGCTCTTGGATGATCTGTCTGTTCCAACCCAACCGCCGCCCCGGATGCCGGTGGTCCTGACTATCGACACCGAGCCCGACGACGCGTGGTCGGACCATCTCTGCCCGAGCGTGGCGAACGTGCGCGCTCTGCGGCGGCTAAGCACCGTGCTGCGGTGTTACGGCGCGAAGCCCACACTGCTCGTCACGTACCGGGTCATCCAGGACGCGGAGTGCCTGGACGTGCTCCGGGAGCTGGTGGCCGAGTCCGGTGCGGAGGTGGGGGCCCATCTGCACCCGTGGGAGACGCCGCCGTTCATGCCCGGCGGCTTGGATGTGCAGTACCCGACGTTCCCGCATGAGCTGCCGCCGCGCGTGTTCGCCGAGAAGGTGGCGTGCTTGACGGAGTCCATCGCAGCGCGCTTCGCGCGGCCGACGTCGTATCGCGCGGGGCGGTGGGGCTTGGCGGCCGAGCATCTCGGCGTACTGGAAAGCCTGGGGTACGAGGTGGACACCTCGGTGATCCCGCTGGTGGACTGGCGCGCGACCCCGGGCATTCCCTGGCACAAACAGGGCCGCGGCGGCGTGGACTACCGCTTCGCGCCGCAGGAACCGTATCGGCCGTCGTACGAGGACATCGCGCGGCCCGGCGCGGCCCGGATCGTCGAGATTCCCGTCACGGTCGGCTTTACCCGCCGAACCCCGGCGGCCGTGCGGCGGGCCTACGGCGGATTGCCGCTGCTCGCGCAGCGCGTGCTTCGCAAAACTGAGCTTCTCCGGCCCGTCTGGGCCACGCCGGCGTGGGAGACCCGGGCGCGGCTGGAGCGGATGACCCGGGCAGTGATCGGGGAAAGCAGACCGGTGATGAACATCGCTTGTCATTCTTCCGAGTTCACTGTGAGCCGGCTGCCCGAGTGCAGCACGCCCGAGAAGGTGGACGAAGTGTTCACCCGCATCGCAGCGATGCTGGAGATTCTGGCGTCGCAGCGCGGCTGTGAGTTTATGACGTTGACCGCCGCCGGCCGCCACTGGCTCACAAGCCAGCCGGCGGCGGCGACGTCGGGCCTCTTGCCAGAGGCAGGCCCTGTTGTGGTGAGGACGGCACGATGACTGGAACCACGTCGCCGCGCCACACGCTCGCGACCGCCTCGGACTCCGCGTCCAGGCCGCTACGGCAGCGTTCGCCCCGCAGGGGCGGGGCGCGCGCGGAGGAGTCGAAGGTTCGCCGCCTGGTGTACGTCCTCGCCGCCAGCCACTCGGGCTCGACGCTGCTGACCATGCTGCTGAGCGCGCACCCGGACCTGTGCAGTGTGGGCGAGCTCAAGACCACGATCCCCGGCGATGTCGACGAGTATTCTTGCTCGTGCGGCGAGCGAATCCGGCGTTGCGGATTCTGGGCCCGCGTTTGCGCGGGCATGCTACGGCGCGGATTTGATTTCGACCTCGCCGGGCCGCAGGTCGACCTCCAAAGCATCGGCAGCGCTTATGTGCACCGGCTGTTGCAGCCGCTGCACCGGGGCCAGCTCCTGGAGCGGGCCCGCGACGCCGCGCTGTGGCTTTCGCCGGCGTGGCGGGCCGGGTACGCGGTCGTTCAGCGGCGAACGGCGGCCCTGGTCGACACGATCTGCGAAATCTCCGGCCAGAACATCATCGTGGACTCGTCCAAGTATGCGCTGCGGCTGAAGTACCTGCTGCGGAATCCCGCCCTCGATGTGCAGATCGTCCGGCTGGTCCGCGACGGCCGCGCCGTGGCCGCTACGTACCATGTCGATGAGCAGCGCTTGCCGATGGGGCCGGCCGCCCGCGAATGGCGGCGCTCGAACGAGGAGGCCGAGGAGCTGCTGGCAGGTGTGGAACGATCCCGCTGGACCGAGGTGCGGTACGAGCACCTGTGTGACGATCCGGCCGGCGTACTCGCGGGCCTGTTCGCGTTCATCGGCGTCGATCCGGCGCGGGGCACACTTGATTTCCGCGGTCGCGAGCACCACATCATTGGGAACTGGATGCGTTCGCAGAAGACGACAGAAATCCGCTTGGACGAGCGCTGGAGGACCGAGCTGACGCCCGCGGACTTAAGCGCCTTCGACGCCGTCGCGGGCCGGTTGAACCGCCGCTATGGCTACCAAGAATGACCCCGGAGCGCAAGACGCCATGACGACACACGCCGACCTGAGCGGTCGCGATCGTATCATCTGGAACGTCCTCGTGGGTTGGGCCGGATATTCCGTCTACATCGCGGCCGGCTTCATCCTGCCGCGCCTGATCGATGACCGCCTGGGGCAGGACCGCCTCGGCGTCTGGGACTTTGCCTGGACGTTCGTCGGGTACTTCGGCATGGTGCAGGCCGGCGTGATCTCCTCGATCAATCGCTATGTCGCCAAGTTCCGGGCGGCGGGCGACCTCGACGGCATCAACCGGTCCGTCAGCTCAGTGACCTGTGTGCTGCTGGTGATGGCGAGCCTGATCGTCGCGCTGGCCGTCGGTACGGCGCTAATGATTCCGGTGCTGTGGACGGCCCGACTGGGCGACTTCGTCCGTGACGCGCAGTGGACCGTGCTCCTACTTGGCCTGGGGACGGCGTCCGAGGTCGGACTGGCCGGCTACGCCGGCGTGGTCACGGGCTGCCACCGCTGGGACCTGCACAACGGGGTTCACGGCCTGACCTGCATCCTCCATACCTCCGGCATGGTCGCGGTCGTGCTGCTCGGCTACGGCTTGCCAGCCCTGGCCGCCGCCCACATGCTCGGCGAGCTGGTCGGCCGCCTGCTGCGAATCGGGCTCGCCTACCGCCTCTGCCCCGGCCTGCGCGTGCGGCCGCGCCTGGCAACCTGGCCGACGGCCCGCGAGATGCTGCACTTCGGCAGCAAGTCCTTCATCCCTTCAATTGGTGACCTGCTGCTTAATCAGACCATCGGCCTGCTCATTCTCAGCGGCGTCGGAACTGCCGCGCTCGCCGTGTTCACCCGCCCGCGCTCGCTGCTCCGGCACGTCGACGCGCTCGTCTCCAAGCTGGCCTTCGTGCTTTCCCCCACCGCCAGCTCGCTCCAGGCTACGCGGCAACTCGACTCGCTCCGCGACCTGTTCATCCGCTCGGCACGCTACGGCGTGTACCTCGCACTGCCGATGATCCTGGCCCTGGCGATCCTGGGTGGGCCGTTCCTGCGGCTCTGGATGGGGCCGGAGTACGCCCAGGCGCTGCTGGTCGTGATCCTCTGCCTGGGCAGCCTGGCGTCAATCACGCAGCAGCCGGTGGTCAGCGTGCTGTTCGGCCTGAACGCGCACGGCCGCGCCGGACTGGCGAACTTCGCGGCGTCGATCTGTGCGGCGGGCCTGGCGTTCCTCGCCGTGGGCGTGTTGCATTGGGGCCTGATCGGGGCCGCGCTGGCCACCTCCATCCCGCTGGTCGCGTCGAGCGCGATCTACGTCCCGGCGCTGGCGTGTCGCCGACTGGAGCTGCCGTTCTCGCAGTATTTGCGACAGGTCTGGGGGACGCCGATAGTGGCCTGCCTGCCCTTCGCCGCGTGCCTGGTAGCCGGACGAATCCTCTTCGCCAACCAGCCGCTGCTGGCGATCGCCGCGGGGCCGGCGCTGGGTTCGCCGCTGTTGGCGCTGGTCTACTACCGACAGGTCTTGCCGCCGTCGCTCAAGGCGAAGATCGCCGCGCGGCTGAGCGGACGCTGGTTCAAGCGGGTCGAGACGGTTGCATGACGGTCCTGGCCGGAACAACTCGAAGTGTGGCGCGCGTGCAGACCCCAAGACCTGCGGTGTGCATCGTGTCGCACAACGCCTACGGGGCGATTTCCGGCGGCCGAGACGGGCACGTCGGCGGCGTCGAGTGGCAAACGAGCCTCACGGCCCGCTGGCTGGCGGCGCGCGGCTACCGCGTCAGCCTGCTGACGTGGGATGAGGGGCCGGGCGCAGCGCTCGAGATCGATGGCGTGCGCGTGCTGGGCATCTGCCGCCGCGACGCGGGCCTCTTCGGGCTGCGGTTCTTCCATCCGCGCTGGAGCGGCTTACGACGGGCTCTGCGGGCGGCCCAGGCCGACGTGTACTACCACAATTGCGGCGAGTACGTGACCGGGCAGGTCGCGCTGTGGTGCCGCCAGAATGGGCGGGGCTTTGTCTACTCGGTGGCCAGCAACCCGGACTGCGACCCGCGCTTGCCCGCGCTGCGCACGCTGCGCGAGCGCGTGCTGTATCGGTATGGCCTGAAGCATGCGGACGAGGTGATCGTCCAGACCCGCACGCAGCAGGAGATGCTGGCGTCGGGCTTCGGCCGGCCGTCGCGGGTGATCCCGATGCCGTGCCCGGGGCCGGGCGATGAGGAGTACGCTTCGCCGCGACCACCCCGGCCGGGCGCGGACCGCGTCGCGTGGGTGGGGCGGTTTGTAGAGCTAAAGCGGCTGGAGTGGCTGCTCGATCTGGCCGGGCGTTTGCCGGACGTGGCGTTCGACGTGATCGGCGCGCCGGAGGCCGACACCGCGTACACGCGCGGCCTCAAAGCGCGGGCGGTGGGCCTCCCGAACGTCATCCTCCACGGTCGCGTCGAGCGGGCGCGGATGCCCGCCGTTTACCACCGCGCGAGTTGCCTCTGCTGCACCTCGACCTACGAGGGCTTTCCCAACACGTTCCTCGAAGCGTTCAGCCACGGCGTGCCCGTCGTCTCGACGGTGGACCCGGACGGCCTGCTGGCTGGCCGCCGGCTGGGGGCCGTCGCGCCTGACCTGCCCGACCTCCTGGCGGCGCTGCGGACGCTGCTCGGCTCGGAGATGCGCTGGCGGGAAGCGTCGCGCAATGCGCGGCGATACTACACTGAGAACCACACGGTTGAGACGGTCCTACCGCAGTTTGAGCGGGTGTTTCTGGAAGTCGCCGCGCGGACGCGCGCGGGCCGCCAAACCTGATTCTGGAAGGATGACTTTGCGAGTTGCGATCGTCACTGCGTTTCCGAAGGACCCAGACGCCCCGTACGGCGGCGTGGAGGCCGTGAGCGTCAATCTCACGCGCGCCCTCGCCGCCCTCGACGATCTCGAGCTGCACGTCGTCACGACCGACGCGGAGTGCCCCGACGTGCAGAGAAGCGAGTGGGCCGGCGTCACGATCCATCGCCTGCCGAAGCGCGGCCGACACGTGCTGACCGACGCGCTGGGGCCGGGTCGCCGACTGGTGAGCGCATACGTGACCGCCCTGGCCCCGGATGTCATCCACGCCCACGACGTGTTTGGCCTGATGGTCAAAGGGCTCCCGATCCCGCGCGTGTTCACGATCCACGGGTTCATCCACGGCGACACGCTCGTCTCGGGCACGTGGCTGGCGTGGCTGCGGGCGCGCCTCTGGCGGCGCGTGGAATCCGCCGGATGGGCCGACCAGCCGCACATCGTCTCCATCAGCCCGTATGTGCGCGAGCGGCTGAGCGGCATCGCCACCGGGGTCATTCACGACATCGACAACCCGATCGCGCCGGCGTTCTTCGAGCTGCCGCGGCGCGAGCGCAGGGGGACGATTTTCAGCGCGGCTCTGATTTGCCGGCGGAAAAACTCGCTTGCGCTGGTCGAGGCCGCGGCGCGGCTGGCCGCCGACGGGTGCGACGTCCAGTTGCGCCTGGCGGGCGCCATCAGCGAAGCCGACTACGGCGAACAACTGCGGCAGCGGATTGAAAACCTCGGGCTGCACGACCGCGTGCATCTTCTTGGGCCGATTGGCAGCGCGCAGGTGCGCGACGAGCTATCGGCCGCGAGCGTGTTCGCGCTCGTATCGCTGGAAGAAGGCTCACCGATGGGCATCGAGGAGGCGATGGCCGCTGGTGTGCCGGTCGTGACCTCGAACCGTTGCGGGATGCCGTACCTGGTCCGCGACGGCGAGTCCGGGTTCCTGGTCGATCCGCACGATCCGGCTGACATCGCCGGGCGGCTCGGCGAGTTGCTCGCCGCCGACGGATTGCGGGCACAGATGGGGAGGATTGGGCAACGCATCGCGCTGGACCGTTTTCACCCCGACGCCGTGGCGCGCCGGACCCGCGAAGTTTACCGCCGCGCCGTCCGAAACCATCACGAAGGGAACGGCCATGCCCGCCAGTGAGATCGAGCTGCGCCGGGTGCCATATCCGTACCGGGCCATGCTGGCGATTTGCAGCGACCTGGATGAGACGCCGGACTGGCGCGCGTACTGGGAGATCATGCGTTTTCTCAACACCACGCAGACGACGGCGTTGGGGCCGGGGGTCGGGCTGGAGGTCGGCAACTCGATTTACTTCGACATGCCGCCCGACGAGTTCGCCTATTGGAACACCGACGACCGCGGCCGCGCCATGGTGCGCGCCCTCGTCCGCAGCGGGCACATCGACTGCCTGCATTCCTACGGCGATCTGGCGACATCGCGGCGGCACGCGGGCACGGCGCTGGACGAGCTGGCCCGGCACGATTGCCGCATTGAGGTCTGGATCGACCACCGCGTGGCGCCGACCAATTTCGGGGTCGACATTATGCACGGTGCCGGGGACGTGCGGGGCGACGACGCGTACCATGCCGACCTCACCTGCACGTTCGGCGTGCAGTATGTGTGGCGCGGCCGGGTGACGAGCGTCGTCGGGCAAGACGTGCCGCGGCGCCTGGGCGGGATCTTCACAGCGCGGCACCCGTTCGGCTCTACCCGGACCCTCGCGAAGGAAGTGGCCAAGGGCGTGCTGGCCCGCGCTGGACATGCCAAGTACGCCATGCATGGGCCCAACGCGGTGCTCCGCCGCGCCCAGCTCCGCGACGGCCGGCCAGTCTACGAGTTCATGCGCTCCAACCCGTATTGGGGCGGCGTCGAGAACGAGGACACGGCCGCGGGCCTCGCGCGCGCGCTCACGCCACAGATGCTCGACCGCCTCGCGGCGCGCGGCGGCGTGTGCGTGTTCTACACTCACCTTGGCAAAGGCGCGGCCGGCGACGAGCTCTTCGACGCCGCGACGCGCTCGGCGTTCCGCCGGCTGGCCGACCGGTTTCACGCGGGCAAGATCCTCGTAACGACGACGCGGCGATTGCTGGGCTACCGTCGGGCGGCGCACGAGGTGTCGTACACGGTCAAGGACCGTCCGGACGGACGTCTAATCGACGTCAGCACCCGCGGCGGCAGCGGGGACGGCGACGGCTTGGGTGCGCTCGCGGCCTCCGACCTCGCTGGGCTCACCTTCTATGCTCCGGACCCCGCGCGGACGCACATGACCGTCGACGGGCGCGACGTGCCGAATCCACGGCAAAACCAAGCGGATCACACCGGCCGACGCAGCGTATCGCTGCCTTGGCCGGCTTTGGAGTTTCCGAGCCTATGAGCGTTCCCGCCTCTCCGACGATGACCGCTCTGCCGGCAGCCCCCGAGCTGCGGGCTTCGCGTCCCGGGGCGCCCCGCGCGCCGGTCGCGGGCGCGGAGCACGCCGCATCGGCCCCAGTCCGGCAACGTCTGCGGCGCTGGAGCTACCGCCGCGCGCTGCGGCTTGCCATGCTCGTGTACGGTCTCGTGCTGCGCGTCGCGTCGCTGATCGGGCGTCGCCCGTGGGCGCGCGGAGCGGACGAAGGGTGCGAAATCCTGCTGACGGGCACGTTTCACTCGGACAACTGGATCAATTCGCACTTGCGCCCCCTGGCGGCGTCGGCCTACTGCGCGCGGCTGTATGTCGTGGCGACCTATCCCGTGCCTCCGACGCCGAAGCTAACACTCATTCAGCCGCCGCGCTGGTTGTCGTGGCTGGCCGGCCCGGTGGGGGCCCGCCTGCTGACCTTCGCGGCCGTAGCGCTTTGGAAACGCCCGCACTGGGTCGGCGGTTTCCACCTCCTGCTGAATGGGCTGGCGGCGGCGCTCGTGGCCCGGTTGGCCGGGTCACACGCCATGTACTTCTGCGTCGGGGGACCGGCGGAAGTCCTCGGCGGCGGAATCCAGTCGGAGAACCGCCTCTTCAGCCGCTTGGAAGTGGCCGATCCCGTCGTCGAACGTCGCCTGATTCGCGCCGTACGGGCCTTTGATCTGGTGATCACCATGGGCACCGGCGCAGTGCAGTTCTTTAGCGAGCGCGGTCTCGCGGCGCGGTACGAGGTCGTCTCCGGCGGCATCGACCACGAGCGCTTTGCGGCGCGCCCGCTGGCGGTGCGGCCGGCGAACGACCTGATCCTGGTCGGTCGCCTGGTCGAGATTAAGCGCGTCGACATCTTCCTGCATGCGCTGCGGCACGTCGCGGACCGGCTTCCCAACATCCGCGCCCTCATCGTTGGCGACGGCCCGCTGCGCCCCATGCTCGAGCAGCTCTCCGCCGAGCTTGGCCTCGTTGACCGCGTCACGTTCACCGGTCAACGCGCGGATGTCGGCGAGTTGCTGCAACAGTCCCAGGTCTTCGCGCTGACGTCGGATTCCGAGGGCCTGTCGCTTTCGCTCATGGAAGCCATGACCTGCGGGTTGCCCGCGGTGGTCACCGACGTGGGCGACCTCGCCGACCTCGTCCAGGACGGCGTGAACGGATACCGGGTCCCACCGCGCGCCACCGGGCAACTCGCGGACGCGCTCCTGGCGCTGTTGTCCAACCCGCCGCGCATGGCCCGTTTTTCCGAGGCGGCGCGGACCGCGGCCCGGCGGTACGAGGTGACGGCCGTCACGCGGCAGTGGGACCAGATCCTGTCCGGGAGCTTCCAGAGGTGAGGGCATGTGCGGAATAGTGGGCTATGCGGGGTTTGACGACGACGCGCTGCTGCACCGTATGTGCGCCAGCATCACGCACCGCGGTCCCGACGAGGATGGCTTCTTCGTTGCGCCGGGGATCGGGCTCGCGATGCGCCGGCTGTCGGTGATCGACCTGCAGACCGGCCGCCAGCCCATCGCCAACGAAAACCAGACCGTGTGGGTAGTCTTCAATGGCGAAATCTACAACTACCAGGAGCTGACCGAGCGGCTCAAGGCCAGTGGACACGTCTTCTCAACGCGCTCAGACACCGAGACCATTGTTCATCTATACGAGGAGCACGGGCTCGATTTCGTCCAGCACCTCCGCGGCATGTTCGCGATCGCCCTCTGGGACACGCTCCGCCGCCGGCTCGTCCTGGTGCGCGACCGGATCGGCGAGAAGCCGCTGTTCTATTCCGTCGATGGCGACCGGTTGCTCTTCGGCTCGGAGATCAAGGCCCTCCTCCAGGCCCGGCGGTCGCGCGCGGTCGAGGCCGAGGCCGTGTGCGAGTTCCTCGCGGCAAGCTACGTGCCCGCGCCGCGCACGTTCTTCCGCGGCGTCCACAAGCTTCCGCCGGGCGGGATGCTGGTTTACGAGCTAGGACGCGTCACGACCGGCTCGTACTGGCAGCCTGATGTCGGCCGCCCAGCGGACGTGCCGTTCGCTGACGCAGCGCGAGCCCTCACGGCGCAGCTCCGCGAGACCATCAACCTCTGCCTCAAGAGCGACGTCGAGGTCGGCGCCTTTTTGAGCGGCGGGATCGACTCGTCGTTAATCGTCGCCCTGATGGCCGAGCACGGCGCCAGAATCCAGACCTTCACCGTGGGTTATCGCGGCGCGGCCCGCGGGTTCAACGAGCTGGAGTACGCCCAGCGCGTCGCCCGACAGATCGGCACGCAACACCATGAGTTGATCATCGAGCCCGGTGCCCATCTGGACTTGCTGCCGCAAGTGCTCTGGCATTTCGACGAGCCGCTCGGCGAACCGACCTCCATACTCGTGCATATGCTGTGCCGTTTCGCGCGCCAGCACGTGAAGGTGGCCCTGGGCGGCACGGGCGGCGACGAGCTCTTCTTCGGCTACCCGCGGCACCGCGGCATCCGCCTCTTGCGGTCCTACCGGTTCCTGCCGCGCTGGCTCCGCCGCCACGTGGTCGAGCGCGTGCTGGCCCGCTGGCCGGAATCGACGCGCGGCAGCCGGCTGGCGAAACGCGCGAAGCGCTTTATCGCCGGCAGCGACCTGCCGGCCGCCGAGTCCTATCTGCTTTGGACCCAGCTCCTGCAGCCTGCGGTGCGCGCGAGCCTGCTGTCCGACGAGTTGCAGACGGAGGCGGCCGATCCCGCCGGCGACGCCTTCATGCGCGCCATCCTGACGGCGCCGGCGGACGAGGAGCGCGACCTGCTGGCCCGCGCGGCCGCGCTGGACGTGCGCCACTATCTGCCCGAATTTCAATTGACCTACATGGACCGGATGAGCATGGCCCACGGCCTGGAGGTGCGCTCACCCCTTTGCGACTACCGCCTGGCCGACTACGTGCTTTCGCTTCCCGCCTCGTACCGCCTGCGGGGCGGACACAGCAAGCACATTCTCAAGACGGTCGCGCGGCAGTGGCTGCCGCGGGCCATCGTGGAGCGGCGCAAGGTCGGTTTCGATTCGCCCGTGGGGCAGTGGTTCAAGGACGAGCTGCGCGAATTCGTGCTCCGTTTCCTGTCGCGCGAGCACATCGAGCGCTCCGGGCTGCTGAATTACGCCGGCGTGCAACGCGTCATCGGCGAACACTTGTCGGGGCAGCGTGATTACTCGCTGCAACTGTGGAGCATCCTGGTGCTCGAGGCCTGGTATCGCATGTACATCGAGGACGGCGTGACGGACGCGTCCGACTACCGTTTGGCCGATCTGCGCGGGGCGGTCGAGCCCCCGGAGCGCAGAGTCGCCTCTCGCCGGCCGCGGTCCGCCGTCTCCCTCGCCATCTAGCCTGCTATGCGTGTCTACGCCCTCTATCTCGTGATTGCGGCGATCTCGCTCTATGCGTATCGCGACTGGTTCAAGTCCACCTGCGGGCTGATCCTGGTGATGGCGTTCGTCCAGCATCCGGACTTTCCCAACTCCATTGCCGGAATCCAGGGGCTGAATCCCTGGAATGTCGGGCTGGCGAATGTCGTCATAGCCTGGATCATCGGCCGGCGACGGGAGGGGCTGGTTTGGGACATGCCCGCTTACTTCCGCAACCTGCTGCTGATCTACCTGGCGGTCGTGCTCGTAGGCTGGCTGCGCTGCGTGGCCGATGCGAGCTTCGTGTCCGCCAACCTGATCGGCGATCTGATCAGCGAACGGCTGGTCAATACGATCAAGTGGGTGATTCCCGGCCTGCTGCTCTTTGATGGCTGTCGCTCGGCGCCGCGCCTGCGGCTTGCACTCGTCAGCGTGCTGGCCGTCTATCTCCTGCTGGGGCTTCAAGTCATCCGCTGGATGCCCGCCGGAGCGAGCCTGACCGGCGCGAGCCTCAACCAGCGGGCGCTTAAGACGATCCTGAACGAGATCGGTTATCACCCGGTCAACATGTCGATGATGTTGGCCGGAGCATGCTGGGCCACATTGGCTACACTCCCGCTGATCTACAAGCGCTGGCAGAAGGCGGGGGTCGTGCTCGCGGCGCTCGCCATCGCGTACGCGCAGGCCCTGACCGGCGGCCGCATGGGTTACGTCACCTGGGGCGTGGTCGGCCTGACCATGGGTGTTCTGCGCTGGCGCAGGTACCTGCTCCTCGCGCCACTGATGGCCCTCGGCATCAGCCTCGCCGTGCCCGGCGCGGTCGAACGCATGCTCCTGGGCTTTGGCGAGCGGACCGCGACCGACGAGGTGATCACGAACGACTACGAAGTCACCTCGGGGCGCACGCTCATCTGGCCCTATGTGCTCGAGAAGATCGGGCAATCGCCGCTGATCGGCTACGGCCGGGCCGGGATGGACCGCACGGGCTTGGCGGCCCGCCTAGCGCGCGAGCTCGGCGAGAGCTTCCCCCATCCGCACAACGCGTACCTGGAATGGCTGCTGGACAACGGCGTCCTCGGGTTCCTGCTCGTGATGCCGTTCTATGTGACGCTGCTATGGGTCTCTGCGCGGCTCTTCTGCGCGGCGCGTGCTCCGGCGTACGTGGCGGTGGGGGGAGTGTGCTTCGCCCTCGTGCTGGCGCTACTCGTCGCCGCGATGGGCAGCCAGACCTTTTATCCGCGCGAAGGCGCGGTGGGGATGTGGGCTGCGATCGGCCTGATGCTGCGCCTGGCCGTCCAGCAGCAGCACTTGCGCGCCCGGTCCGCTGCGCCCCTAGCGTGGTCGCCAAGCCCGGCCGTGGCGTCGTCTGTGGGCGTCGGATCGTATGTGGGCTTACTGGCCTGTTCACCCGTTATTCAGAGATCATTTGGGAATCCAAGACCCCGGCGAGGTTGACCCATGTCTACATCACCCCAACCGCGTGTCGCCGTCATCGTTCCGGCGTTCAACGAGGCCCTCAACTTGCCGCACGTCGTGGACGACCTGCGCCGCTGCTGTCCGGCCTGGGACATCATCGTCGTCGACGACGGATCGAGCGACGACAGCGCTAACGTGGCCGCCGCCCTCGGAGCCCGCGTGCTCCGCCTGCCGTTCAATCTCGGAATCGGCGGCGCCGTGCAGACCGGCCTGATTTACGCGGCGCGCGACGGCTACGACGTCTGTGTACAGGTCGACGGCGACACGCAGCACGAGGGCGCCGAGACGGTTAAGCTCGTTCAGACGCTCCTCGAGACCGGCGCGGACGCCGTGATCGGCTCACGCTTCTTGTTGGCCTGCGGCTTCCGCTCGACCGCCGGCCGACGCGCCGGCATCGCCGTCCTTCGACTGGTCATCCGGCTGTTGACCGGGCGCACGATCAGTGACCCCACGAGCGGTCACCGCGCGTTCGGACGCCGGGCCATCAGCCTGCTGGCCCAGGACTACCCCCAGGAATACCCGGAGCCCGAGGCGATCTACCTGCTGCTGCGCCATCGGCTGCGCGTCATGGAGATCCCCGTGCGCATGCGCTCGCGCCAGGCGGGGCGCAGTTCCATCGGTGTCCTTGACTCATTGCTCTACATGCTCAAAGTCCTGCTCAGCATCTTAGTGCAGGCCACGAAACGGCCGCACCTGTCCGAGGAGAGCCCGTCATGATCCCGCTTCCGATCCGCGTGCTGGCCGTTACCGTCTCGCTGGCCTACCTGCTCGCCGTCCTGATCTCGCTGCGGCGCAGCCGCATGACCGTGAGACAGTCGTTGCTCTGGCTCTTCTCGGCCGCCGCGTTTGTCTGCCTGAGTCTGCTGCCGGGGCCCGTCGTCCGGCTCGCGGGGTACCTGGGATTTGTGGCCCCGTCCAACGCCGGCTTTGCCGGTTGGCTCATTGTGCTGACCACCCTCCTATTTTACCAGAGTACGCTGACCTCCCGGCAATCGCGCGAGATAAAAAGCCTGTGCCAGGAAATCGCGCTCCTCCGGGCGAAAACCCGGTGAGGACGATTCTCGGCGTACTGCTGATCTGGGTACTGGCGTTCGCGCTCCGCGGAGCACTGCTGGCCAACTCCTGGCGCGGTCAGGGTGCGTGGAACTTAGAAACCGACTCCGGTCTGTACATCCGCCTCGCCGATGCGCTGGTCCACGGCCGCGGCTTCGAGATGGTCGCCGCGGACGGTCAGTTCCACCCGGAGTACTTGACGCTGCCGCCCTATCCGCTCTTTCTGGCGCTGTTCAAGCTGCTGGGGCGCCACTGGCAGCTTGCCGCGCTGCTGGCGCAGTGCGCCCTCGGGGCCGGCGTCGCCGCGGCAGTGTATGCCGTGAGTCGGCGGATGGTCGGCCCGCGTGCCGCGCTGCTGGGGGGTCTGCTGGCCAGCGTGGACATTCAATCCGTGCTCTATGCGAACCTGATCCTGACCGATGTGCTGGGCATGGCCGCCACCTTCGCCGCGCTCGTGCTGCTGCAGCGCTACTGCGCGCGCCCGACGTGGCGCGGCGCCGCGGTGTGCGGCCTGGCCCTCGCCCTGGCCGCCTTCATACGGCCGGTCGGAGTCTATCTGTGGCTGATTGGCGCTGCGGTCGTCCTGGTCAACCGTGGTGCGCGGCTGCGGCATAAGCTGGTCCACGTTGGGAGCATGGCGCTGCTGGCCGGCGTGCCCGTCGTGGGTTGGAGCGCGCGGAACTACGTGCGCGCGGGCTCGTGGTTCTACTCCACGACCCCGGACATCGTCCTGGTGAACTGGCAACTGGCGCGCTTGGTCATGGAGACCGACGGGGTCTCGCAGCCGGAGGCGCGGCGGATCATCGCGTCGCGGCTGGGCATCGCGGACACGTGGCAGTCCTTGTCAAGGAATCCGGACCCGCACGTGCGCGTCCGGGCGCACGCCTTGGCGCTGGAATTGGTACGGCAGCATCCGGGTCTGTTTGCGCGGCTGTACTTGACCGGGATGCTGCGCGTCGCGGCCCAGCCCGACCACAATGTGTCCCTGGTGTTCGGACAGCAGCCCACGGAAACCGGGCTTGCGAAGGGCCAGACTAGCCTGCTCCGGGCGCTGCAGGAGCGCTGGGATGAGCTTAGCCCGACGCTCCGAATTCTATACTTCGGCCAGTTGCCTTTCGTGCTCGCCCTGTGGCTGCTCGCCGCGCTCGGCGCGGGCGTCGGCCTCGTGAACCCCGCGACGCGGCCGCTGGCGATCGGGTTGACGTTGACGGCGGCGTGCGTGTTGCTCACGGCCGGAGGCCATCCCGGCGATCCGCGTTACCGCCTGCCGGCACTGCCGGCACTGGACGTGCTCGCGGCGCTCGGCCTGCAGGTCTTCATGCGGCGTGGGTCTCCGGCCGGATTACCGGCAAGCGAGAGCCTGAGGAATCGCAGATAGGATTGGAGATGTCGGCCCCGGTATCGGTTGTCATTCCCGCATACAACGCTGAGGCGTGGCTGGCGCGAGCGCTCGACAGTGTCCACGCGCAGACGCGAGTGCCGGTGGAGGCCATCGTGGTGGACGACGGCTCGACCGATGGGACGGCCCAGGTCACGCGGCGCTACGGTCCGTCCGTCCACTACGTGTTCCAGCACAACGCGGGCGTGGCTGCGGCGCGCAACCGTGGAATTGCCGAGTCCACCCAAGAATGGATCGCGTTTCTGGATGCCGATGACGAATGGCTGCCGCACAAGACGGAGCGCCAGTTGGCCATCCTGGCCGACGACCCGCGGCTGCGCTGGTGTGCCTGCACTTGCGAGCTGGTCGCCGCCGGATCCCCCGCGGTGGACGGAATCCCGGACAAAGCCGCCGGCGCGCTGGGTCCCCGCGCTGCGCTGAGCTTTTTCGAGGCCGCGCGGCGGCAACTGCCGCTCCAGACCAGCGGTTTTATCGTCCGTCGCTCCGTGTTGACGGAAACCGGGGGGTTTGATGCGATGCTGCGCGTCAGCGAGGACCGCGATCTCTGGTGTCGAATCGCGATGTCCCATCCTGAGTTGGGGTATTGCGCAGCGGTGTGTTACCGCTATTTCCTGAATACCCCTGCCAGCCTGACGAAGGGGGCGGCGGAACGGACGGCGGTCGTGCGGAACCTGTGTCGGAATCTAGAGCGCTCGCAAGCACTGGGGCCGGCCGTCGCGGCTGCCGTCTACGGCTATGCCCGCGGGACAGTCATCGACTATCTGGTGCGCGCCGCGGGCCGGGAAGTCGCCATCGAGCCGGAGGTGCTCCAAGAGGCCAGGCACCTGTTCCAGCCCAGCCTCTCTCAGCGCCTCGTAATGGCCGCCCTGCGGCGCCTGCCGGCGCCGTGGGCGGCCAGAGTCGTCCATCGTCTCAGCCGGTAACCAGACCGCCGTACGCGGCCGGCGCCCGCGTCTAGCGTTCAAAAGCTCCCATGTCATACGCGCCGCCGGCGGGCCGGGCGGTGCCCACGAAGTCCACGGCGATGCTCAGGCCGTACAAGTCGAGGAAGGCGCTGTTGACTTCCTGCACGATGCCGGTGGCCGTGCCGTGGTCGATTCCGGGGCTGCCGGTCTGCAGATGGAAGTCGCCGCCGGACGGGTCAACGAACAGCGGGTTGCCTTCGAGGTTGTCCTCCACGCGTCCGGGTGCGCCGTACTCGGCCTCGAAAGTCGCCACGTTCATCGGGCTGGAATCCCACTCGATCCGGACCTGGCCGCTCGGCTGGTAGAAGAGGTTGTTGCGCGCGTGGGACACATTTTGCATATTGCCGCCGAAGATGTAAAGGTGGGAGTAATCGCTCTGCATCATCTTGGCCACGATGTTGTTCGCGGAATAGAGGGCATCCGACGTCTCCACCGAAATCCCACGACCCGTGTTGTAGACCGTGTTGTTCACCACGTACACCAGGTTGTTGTTCCAGGCATTGATGGCGGTATCCGTGTTGTCGTGGATCACATTACCGATGATGTAGGTCTTGCCGTCGCCGCTGCCGCCGCGGATTCCATCCAGGTTGCCGTAGCACTCGTTGAAGATGAACCACAGGTTGGTGTGCTCGTACTGCCAGCCCATACCGGCCGCCGAAGAGTCCGCGTTCATATGGCCGAAGGCGACATTCTGTGAGAAGACCACGTCGGTGGCCTGTTTGCACCAGAAGCCGGTCTGCCGGTTCTCCCACGCCGTGTTCCGAGCGACGTAGACGTGATGGACCGTGCTGGCGTAACCGTTACCGGCGTTGATCTGAATCCCGTCGCCGCTGTTGTGCCACATCTGGTTGTCGACGCACCAGATGTTGTAGGCGTACTGGCTGACGTGGAGCCCGTGGTAGTCCTGGTCGCCCTCGGAGGGCGGCGCCTCCCAGTCGCCGTTGTCGTGCACCTGGTTGTCATAGAAAACGACGTCGTGGCCGGAGCTCCCGGAGCTGCCGCCCACGCCCAGCGCCGAATTGTACTGACCGACGCCGTCGCGCTTGATCGAGTGGCGCACGCAGATGTGGTGATTCGGGCCATTTACGTACACGCTGTCGGCCGTGCTGAAATCCAGGTACTCCACGATCACGTACGTGCCCAGTACCTCTGATTCCCTCTGGAACACGGGCCGGCTGTCGGCCCCCACCCCGCGGATGAAAATGGGCTGCCCGGCCGTGCCGCTGCCACCGAGCTGCGTCCGTCCACCCGTCGTGAACGTATACGGGCCGCCGTGCACCTCGACCACGCTGCCGGCCGGCAGATTCTGGGGGATCGTCTTGCGCGGCTTGGTCGGCGAGCCAAACGTGTTATTCGTGTCCGTGGCCTGCGGATGCGTGTTGTCGATGTAATGGGTATACGGACCGTTGCCCGCATCGCGGTACGGCTCCGGACCGTTGCCGTAGTTCCACTGCTGCCCCTCATACATCGTGTGCGCTTCGTTCACCCCGAAAGGCGGCGCCGGAATGCCGAGCGGCGCTACCCAGCCGCCGCTGCCCACGACGATGCTGACGGTCGCCGGCGAACTCGTCCCGCAGCCGTCCGACGCGCAGAACACGAAGCTATCCGAGCCCAGGTAGCCCTCGACTGGCTGGTACGTCACGTTCGGCGGAGTGCCGCTCAGGCTACCGTGCGCCGGCAGCACGTCGACGCTGAACGTCAGCGGGTCGCCGTGCGGGTCGGTCGCCGTCAGCGTGATCGCCGCCGGCGTGTCCTGCTGTACGGGCACGTCCTGCGGATCGGCGACCGGCGGATGGTTGCCATACACCACCGTAATGCTGACCGTCGCCGGAAGGCTGTCGACCTGCCCGTCGTGCACGCAGAACGTGAAGCTGTCCGGTCCGCAGACGTAGGCCAGGTCGTTGAGGTACTTCACCTTACGCCCGCCGGACGCCAGCGTATACGGCAGTTGGTCGGGGGTGATGATCTGGTTGGTCACGCGGTCCCTGAGCGTCCCGTGCGCCGGCAGGCTCACCACGACGTACGCAAGCGCGTCGCCGTCCGGGTCGCTGCCGCTTAACGTGATCGTCGTGGTGACGTCCTCGTCCACGTTCACGGATTGCGCGTTTGCCACCGGCGGATCGTTCACCGGAGTAACCGTGATGCTGACCGTCGCCGGATCGCTGTCCTGCTGCCCGTTGCTGGCTCGGAAAGTGAAACTGTCAGACCCACTGTATTCCACGTTGGGGCTGTACGTCACATACTGGCCGCCGGATTCCAGCTCATACGGCAGTTGACCCGCGACAATCACGCTCTGGGTGGCATTGTCGGTCAAGGTGCCGTGGGTCGGCAGACTCACAATGATGTACGTCAGCGGCCGTCCACACGCGTCCGTGGCCGAGAGCATGATGACGACTGGCGTATCCTCGCCCGTCTGCACGGCCTGGCTCTCCGCTTGCGGCGGCGTCAACTCACTCAGGAGTGCGATGAACGGGTTGATGTCGCAGAAATCGAAGAGCCCGTCGCCGTTGATATCGCCGTTGAGGATTGAGCATCCGGGGAACGTTACGGCATAGTTGCCTGGATTGCTCAAGGCCATTACGAACGGGCCGACGTCGCCAAAATCTACCTGTCCGTCGCAGTTCATGTCGCCCAGCAGCCTGCCGTTGTCGGTCGCGCTCCCGCCCGCGGTCGTCGGTTGGACGGTCACCTCCGCGCTCGGCTCGACACGTCCAGCGGGTGACATGCAGCCGACCGGTACCGTGCAGCCCAGCATCGTGATCGTCAGCCGCACGATGTGGACCCCGCCGACCCTGAACGCATGGCGAACGTCTGCGTGGGTTTGCATTTCGCCCGCTTCAACCTCGTCGTCGAACGACCAGCTATACAGCCCGTCGGGGAGGTCCGCGCCGTCAACCGTATAAGCGTAGGCGTGGACGGTCAAGTCGCGCGAGCCATCGGCCGGGTCGACGGCGAAAAACACGTTTTCCAGCGAATCACTACATGGACTCGCTTCTACTTCCTCAATCGCGCCCGCCAGATCGTCTGGAGCGAGGTCGAGACCCGCGGCGCGGTCCTCCGCCTCCGGCTCGTTCAGTGCCGCCGATTGGCCGGCCACCGCCGGCGCGAGCGCGGCTTCGTCCAGTGCCGCTTGCCCTGGGCAGCCCCCGCATAACAGTGCGCTGAAAACGCACGCGCCGACGAGCGAAACCAAACCAACTCGCGTCGAACCAGTCCCGGTGTGGCAGCCAGAAGCAACCCAATTACACATCGCAGGTCTTCTCCGGTCTTAAAGGAACGACCTTGTCATCCTTCCACGGGCCCCCGCTTCCACGTCGCCCCCCATCGGCATCGGATAAACATACCTTTATAAGACATACACGGCCCTCTTTTCCGACAATCGGATCGATCAGCGTCTTCGTCCATCCTGGGGCCCTTTGCTGACGGCGAACCGGTATCATCGGTCTCACAGCGACGCCGAGGGTTTTCTCGGCCGGCCGGTGAAGCTGCCGGGGCTGCGCGTCCGAGAAGCTGTCGCTGACGGGGTGCGCTTTCGCGCGCTTACCGACTCCCGCTACCCGCGCCGTCGGTCAGGCCGATAACGACCGCAGCGGGGGAGGGGCGTCGCGGCGCTTCAGCGACGATGTTCGCCGCTGAGCGGTATCCTGTGGGAAGGTGGGGTCCGAACCGCATGGAGCACCGCATGGGTGTTTCATCTCGTGAACCTATAGAACGAGGCCTGGTCTGTCCTGCCTATTTCCCCCAGTTTTCCAGTTACATGCATCCTACGAATCGCGCGCGACTCTGGACAAGTACACCTTTCGATTTCTAGACCCCTTAGTAGTATAGGTCCGAAAAAAGCGGCCACGGCACATGCTGGACGCAATGAAATGATCGGGCAGCCTGTCCGTCAGGTACCTTGCGAAGGAGATCTCCATGTGAAACGCCGTTTTGCTGCGAGCGTGACGAGGCGAACATGGACCGATATCCCCAGGTGTCCCAGCTAGCCGCCGTCGGCCCGCGCCGTGGCGCGAGATGTGCCTTCATCACGTGGCTTTCATGACGCTCCGCGGTGCCGTCGGCACGCCCGGCCTGGTGCTTCTAGAGAACAACCAGTGGAACATCCTGTACGCGCTTTCACTCGCGGGCGGCTTTGGCAACACCGCTTCGGGACGGGTACGCATGTGGGCGGTCCGGCCAGACCAGCCCGAGAACGTCTTCAATCAGGCCGACCTGGACGATTTGCGCCGCGCGCCCATGCGCCCGCCACTGCAGTCTGCGGACCTCCGCACCGTCGAGGCCGAGCCGGTTAGCGCGGTGTATGTGACTGGCCTGGTCAACGTGCAGGGCGCGATTCCTGTGCCGGCCGGCGCGAAGCTGTCGCAAGTACGCGCGGTCGCTCACGCCGGCGGGTTGCGTGATTCTCTCGATCCGCGGGAAGCCACACTCTGGCGCAAGTTGCCCGACGGGACGGATATCCGCGCCAAGCTCAACGTCGCCGACATCATCGCCCTCAAGGAACCTGACACCGGATTGCAGCCGGGCGACGTGGTCGACGATGCGGTCGGTCGTGGATTCGACGAGCCCATACTTCACGCGGCGGTGCCCCGCGGCGGCCAATCACGATGACGTCAAACTGCCCTTCGCCAGCGACCCGCGTGATGAGGTCCGCGGCCCCTTCCGGGAAGACCTCTAGCGGGCCAGTCCGGTGCACGACATCAGTAAGGTCGGTGTGTCCGTCGTCATCCTCCTCAAGCCCGGCCGGCTCAGCGCCGGCGAATTCGCGATCATGCAGCACCACACCGTGATCGGCAGCGATGCGCTCCGTAGCGCGGTCGAGCACACCCCGTCCGCCAGCTTCCTCGCCATGGCGGCCGACATTGCGCGCTCACACCACGAGCGTTTGGATGGCAGCGGCTATCCGGACGGACTGCGCGGCCGGGCGGTCCCTTTGGCTGCGCGCCTCGTCGCCCTAGCGGACGTCTACGACGCACTCACTTCCGTGCGCGTGTACAAAGCCGCGTTCGATCCACTCGCTGCGAAGACGATGATCGAGCGCGAAGCGGGCACGCATTTCGACCCGGTCGTGATCGAGGCCTTCCAGCACCGTTGGCAAGACTCCCTCGACGTTCAAGCGCAACATGCCGACGACGGGGCCGGCGAGGCCGCAACCACCGTGGCGTGCCGGTGACCTCCCGCCGCCGCCCTCCTGGAACCCGCCACGTTCGCGGATCCTTTGGACCCGCGTCCGTCGCACGGCGCGAGCCGACGGGCTGATCGTCACTTACCAGCGGCTGGAGCTACGCGCACTGGACCAAGGGGTGCTTCTATCCGTGGGGAATGAAACCCGGCGAACTGTCCGTATGACGCGGCATCCCAGCCCGCTCGCTGGCTCGAGTGAGCCTCAGCGCCCCTGAACCTCCGTCCGCCCGCGTGCTCGGCGGCGCGGGCTCTTTTCGACCCTCCCGAACACGGAATGCAACTCGCGCTCGAACAGCTCACCGAAAAGCTTCTGCACCTTCTGCCGCGCCCCTTGGAGAGTCTTCCGGCCTTGGGGCGTCGCGTGGTACAGGCGGCGCAGCCGCCTGCCCGCGCGCTGCGCCTCCGATCGCAGAAGGCCGCGCTTCTCCAGGGTGTGCAGCAGCGGGTACAGCGTGCCGGGGCTGAGCCGATACCCGTGCCGGCCCAGTTCCTCGATGATCCACAGGCCATAGACCGGCTTCGCGCACGCACGGTGCAGGATATGCAGCCGGATGAGGCCACTGAACAGGTCCTGATGACGCATCGCTTGCCCCGTGGACGCATCCGTGTAGCGTGACTATGATATCTGAAGCCGATAACGAGAATCGATAGTACAAAATCATACCCGCACGGTCAAGTGGTAGGAGACGAGTCCCATGCGCGACACATTCGACGGTAGCCGCAGGGCCTTCATGCACGGCGCGGCCGCAATCGGGGGCGGACTCCTGCTCGGCGGGTGCGCCACGCCGGGCCGACCGGGTGGTCCGCCAGAGCGCCGCGAAGGTCCACCCGAGGAGTCGGAGAGCCAAGGGGAGATCTCGCCGGCCGAGGATTTGATGCGGGAGCACGGCGTTCTCAAGCGTGTGCTGCTGATCTACGGGGAGGCGGCCCGCCGGCTCGCCGCCCAGGAGGAGCTGCCGCCGGAAGCCCTGGCGCGTGCGGCGGGCGTCATCCGCGCGTTTATCGAGGACTACCACGAAAAGCTGGAGGAGGACTTCCTGTTCCCGCGCTTCCGGAAGGCGAGAAAGCTCGTGGACCTGGTCGACGTGCTCGTCGAACAGCACAAAGCTGGGCGGCGGCTCACCGACCTCACGCTGCGGCTGTCCAACCTCGGGGCGCTAGGGAATGCGGACGATCGGCGGGCGCTGACGGATTCGCTGCAACAGTTCGTCCGCATGTACAATCCGCACGAGGCGCGCGAGGACACCGTGCTTTTCCCCGCCTTGCGGCAGATCGTCACCGCCAACGAGTACGACGCCCTGGGCGAGGACTTTGAGAAGAAAGAGCACGAGCTCTTCGGTGCGGACGGGTTTGAGCGAATGGTGGACCGGGTCGCGGCGATCGAGAAAAGGCTCGGGATTTACGACCTGGCGCAGTTCACGCCCCAGGTGTAGGAGCGTTACATGACCGTGCTGCAGCGCTGCGTGCGAACCGAAGCCGCCGGGGCAATGGTGCTGATCCGGATTCTCGTGGGCGGCGTGTTCCTGTCCGAGGGCATCCAGAAGTTCATCTACCCCGACGCACTCGGGACCGGGCGCTTCATGCAGATCGGCATTCCGGCCGCGCACGTGCTGGCCCCGTTCGTGGGCATTGTGGAGATCGCCTGCGGCACGCTCATCCTCCTGGGGCTCCTGACGCGCGCGGCGGCCGTGCCGCTCCTGATCAACATCTTTGTCGCGATCGTTTCGACGAAGGTGCCCATCCTCTTGGGCCACGGCTTCGGCGGCTTCGCGCTGCCGAAGCTGGCGCGCTACGGCTTCTTAAGCATGCTGCATGAAGTGCGCACCGATTTTTCGATGTTGCTTGGATTGATCTTCCTCCTGCTTGTGGGCGCCGGCAGGATTTCCGTGGACCGTCTGCTCGCACGACGTTGGGCGTTGGAGCTTCCATCTTCCCATGCCACGTGACGGCACGGAATCCGCGGCGCACCAGCGCACCGAACTGCGCCAGTTGGCGGGGCTGTTCTTGCGTCTGGGACTGACCGCCTTTGGCGGGCCGGCCGTGCATATCGCCATGCTCGAGGACGAGGTCGTCCGCCGCCGGCAGTGGCTCACGCGGGCGGAGTTCCTTGATCTGCTCGGCGCGACCAACCTGATCCCGGGCCCGAACTCGACCGAGCTGGCCGCCCACATCGGCCTGCGCCGCGCCGGCTGGCTCGGGCTGCTTGTGGCGGGCGGCGGCTTCATCGGGCCGGCGTTTCTGATCACGCTCGCCTTCGCCTGGGCGTATGTGCGCTTCGGTACTTTGCCCCAACTTGGCGGTGTCTTGTACGCCGTCAAGCCGGTCGTGCTCGCGGTCGTGGTGCAGGCGTTGTGGAACCTCGCGCGCACGGCGGTGAAGACGCGGACGCTGGCGATCCTCGGCAGCACCGCACTCCTCCTGAACCTGCTGGGCGTACATGAACTCCTGCTGCTGGCGGCCTCGGGCGCGGCGATGGCCATCTGGCACACGGCGCGCCACACGCGTCCGCCGCGCCGGCCGCCCTGGGCGGCGATGCTACTGCCGCTCGGGCCGCTCGGCGTCATCACGGCGCCGGCCGCCGTGACGACCACCGCTTTTGGCCTCGGGCCGCTGTTTCTGTTCTTCCTGAAGGTCGGCTCAGTGCTCTACGGCAGCGGGTATGTGCTGCTCGCGTTCCTTCACGCCGATCTGGTCGAGCGCTGGCGATGGATGACCGAGGCACAGCTTCTGGACGCGATCGCCGTGGGGCAAGTCACGCCGGGGCCGCTGTTCACGACCGCGACGTTTATCGGTTACGTGCTCGCCGGCGGGCCCGGCGCGTTTGTGGCGACCGTCGGCATGTTCCTGCCGGCGTTTTTCTTCGTGGCGATCAGCGCGCCGTGGGTACCCCGGCTTCGCGGTTCGCCGCTCGCCGGGGCAATCCTCGACGGCGTGAATGTCGCCTCGCTGGCGCTGATGGCCGCCGTGTCGCTGCAACTGGTCCGCGCGGCCTTCACTGACTGGTTGACGATACTCATCGGCGTGGGCAGTGTGCTTATGCTCATCTGGTTCCGGGCCAACGTGGTCTGGCTCGTCGCGGTGGCCGCAGTGGTCGGCTGGTTCGTGCATTGAGGCCCTGGGTGTCGCGGGATTGGGGCGCACCGGAGCGACTACGGCCGCGCGACCAGCACGTACCCGGTGCCGTTAGCCCTCCGAGCGTGAGAAAAAAACGGGGACTGTCCGCCACGGCGGACCGCGCCGCGTCCGTTTGGCGTGCATGAAACGCCTTCCCGCGGTGCCTGTACCCGTTTTTTTCTCACGCCCTCTGGGGCACCACGCTAGTACACACCGCGAGACGCCGCAATAGGGCAAAACTGCCTACTCACCGCTGGTGGACCGGCTCCGTCCCGCTCGTGGCTGGGCGACGCGGACACACCGCTGGAACCGCGCACGGACCCGTGGCCGGATTCCCCGCCGTGACACTTGACAATAAATACCATCTGGTAAACCATATCACCGGAGGCCGCGATGCAGGCACCGGAACACGCGGGTTCGCCGCGCGAGCGCTTCGAGCGACTGTGCCGACGGCACGGCCTGGCGCTGACCATCCAGCGCCGCGCGATCTTCGCCGCCCTGGCCGAACGCCGCGACCATCCGACGGCGGATCAGATCTTCGCGGCCGTCCAGGGTCGGCTGCCCGGAGTTTCGCGGACAACGGTTTATCGCGTGTTGGAAACACTGGTGCACGCCGGCCTCATCACGAAAGCCTGCCACCCTGGGGCGGCGGCGCGGTATGACCCGCGCACGGAGCGGCACCATCATCTAGTCTGCCTGCATTGCGAGAAAATGGTCGATTATGATGACCCAGCCCTGGATACATTACCTCTGCCGCGTCTGCGCGGCGCCAGCTTCGACATCCACGATTACTGCATCCACTTCCGCGGCGTCTGTGCCGAATGCCGGGCCACACTGACCCGGGCCAAGAAGTCGCCGGGCCGCGGAGCCACACGACAAGCGAGTCAGATCAAAAGGCGCCTGCGGAGGGCGCCGCCGAAAAAACGGAGGAAAACACCATGAACGAATCGCAGAAACGCTCCAAACGTGTTCGCTGGTTCGCCGCGACGGCCGGGCTTGGCACGCTGATGATGTTCGGGCTACTCGTGCCCGTCGTCGCGCAGGAGAAACCGTCCAGCTACGCCCCGGTGACGGGCCTGGACGACTTCAAGACGGTCATGGCGCGCATGGAGGCCGCCAAGCCGGCCATCGAGAAGCGGCAGTCGGACCTGCTGGCCGAGCGGTACGACCTGGGTGATCGACCGGCCAAGGGCGTCACCATGTCGCGCGGCAAGCCGATCCAGGAGGGCGTGCGGGTGAAGCTCCCCGCCGGCACAACCTGGCCGAAGCTGGCCGACATGACGCCCGAGGATATCCGCGAGAAGGGCCTGTGGCCGAAAGGCCTCCTGCCGCTGCCGCATCCGAACCATCCCGAGGGCGGGATGCTGTTTCCCAAGCAGCACATCGACGAGATCAAGAAGCAGGAGGGGCGCGACCTGACGCGCTTCGACCTCGACTACGACCTGCCGACGCACTTCCTGCCGGAGTTCCCCCCGCCGATCTACCTGACCACGCGGCCGGACCTGGGCGACGTTTCCAAGGGGCAGCTTGTGACGATCATGAATTACTTCGAGCTGTTCAACGGCATCCTGAATCCCAAGCAGCTCGAAGGTCTGCGCCTGCTCGTGACGCCCTTCCCGCAGCAGCAGTTCAACCAGACCGACGATCGGCGGTCGGCGCTGCCCAGCCGTGGCGTGACCTGCTTCGACTGCCATGTCAACGGCCACACGAATGCCGCGACGCACTTGGTGGGCGACATCCGCCCACAGGAATTCCGGCACCGGCTCGACACGCCGTCGCTGCGCGGCGTCAACATCCAGCGGCTGTTCGGCTCGCAGCGGGCGCTGAAGAGCGTCGAGGACTTCACGGAATTCGAGCAGCGGGCGGCGTACTTCGATGGGGACCCGGTGATCGCGACCAAGAAGGGCGTCAACATCCTCGAGCGCGGCAGCCAGGTGCATTTCATGGCGGAGTTCCAGGCGTTGCTCGATTTCCCGCCGGCGCCGAAGCTCAACATCTACGGTCGGCTCGATCCGGCCAAGGCGAGTGAATCGGAGATGCGCGGCGAGGTCCTGTTCCTCGGCAAGGCCCAGTGCGTCGCCTGCCACATGCCGCCTTATTACACCGACAACCTGATGCACAACCTCCAGGCCGAGCGGTTCTACAAGCCGCAGATGGTCAACGGCCGGATGGCGGCCAGCGACGGCCCGATCAAGACCTTCCCGCTGCGCGGCATCAAAGACTCGCCGCCGTACATGCACGACGGGCGCCTGCTGACGCTGGAGGACACCGTCGAGTTCTTTAACCTCATTCAGGAGCTGAAGCTGAGCGAGCAGGAGAGGGCCGACCTGGTGGCGTTCCTCCGGGCGCTGTAACCCGCCGCAACGGAGGCGCCCTCATTCGGCGCAGCAGCTTCGCCGGAACAGCGGGGCGGGGACCCGGACGCGTCTGATATCCCCGCCCCACCGGCGAATGTCCCTGCAAGCTCGGCCAATGTCCGCCGGCACGAGCGCGGCAGCCGAAGCGCTACGAAGAAGCGACGCCGAAGGCTTCCTGAAGGAAGAGCCGCATCTGCTCCCACGCCCGCCGGGCGGCGCGCTCGTCGTATCTGACGCCCTCCATGCCGAGCCGGGTGGCGGCGGGGTTCATGAAGCCGTGCTTGGCGCCGCCGTAGACGACGAGCTGCCAGTCGACGCTCGTTTTGCGCAAGCTGTCCTCAAAGGCCTTTACGTTCTCGTCCGAAACGTGCGAATCTGCCGCGCCGTGCAGCGCGAGAATGCGGGCCTTGATGCGGGCGGCGTCGGCCTCCGCGAAAGCCGTCAGACTGCCGTGAAAGCTCACCACGCCCGCCAGGTCCAGGCCGCTGGCCGCCATCTGGAGCACGGTTGAGCCGCCGAAGCAGAAGCCGATGGCGGCGATACGGGTCGGATCGCAGCGCTCGTCGCGGGCAAGGGCGTCGTAGGCGGCCCGTGCCCGTTCGCGCCAGAGCGTGGGGTTGTCGCGGAACTGGCCGGCCAGACGCCCGGCTTCTGCGGGGTCGGTCGTGGCCAACCCATTGCCGTACATATCGACGGCGAGCGCAACGTAGCCGAGCTTGGCGAGCTCGCGAGCCTTCTCCTGGGCGAAGTCGTTGAGCCCCCACCACTCGTGGACGACGAGCACGCCGGGGCGTTTGCCGCGGATGGAGTTGTCGTAGGCGAGGTAGCCGCGCAGCTCCACGTCGCCGTGCCGATAGGGCAGCGTCTGGGTCAGGATCGTGCCTTGCGCACTCGTGAGCAGCGCGGCGGTGACTGCGATACCCAAGCCGTACATGTCGGCCTCCTGAAAGGTCGGGCCCGAAATTGCTGTTGGATAATATGCGCGCGACAGCGGAATCGCCCGACCTCGAGGCATGCCACTGCCCAAGAGCAGCGGCACGGGCCGGGGTGTTTGGGTAAGCCACTGCTCAAGAGCAGTGGCACGGGGCAGGCCCAGCGGTCGGTCAAGACCCGCCAAACTTCTCAGCCGAGCGCCTCTTGAGTTCTTCGAGCGGCACGTCCTCGATGTGCGTCGCAAAGCCCCACCTGTGGCCAAACGGGTCCTCGAAGCCCACCGAGCGGTCGCCGTAGAACTGGTCGGTTAGCGGATGAAGCACCTTGGCGCCGGCGTCCATTGCGCGGCGCGCAAAAGCGTCCACGTCCTCCACGTAAATGTAAATCGAAACCGGGGTGCCGCCGAGCGTCTGCGGGCTGCGGGCACCCATTTTCGGGAACTCGTCGGCGAGCATGATAATTGCATCGCCGATCTTGATCTCGGCGTGGCCGATGACGCCACCGGGGCCGTCCATCCGCATGATCTCGGTCGCGCCGAACGCCTGCTTGTAAAAGTCGATCGCCTGCGCCGCACCCTTGCAGATCAGGTAGGGCGTCGCGCCATGGTAGCCGTTCGGAATCGGCTTGACTCTGCCGGCCATTGTTCCGCCTCCTGGTTAGTGCTCGCCTGGTCGTCAATTAACGGTTCAGCCCGACACTCAGGTGATTATACATGCGGCCCGGGTGAAAACACCCGAGCACACGGACCCGTCTGATGTCCCCGCCAGCCCAGCCCATGTTCCCCTGAACGAGCGGCAACGCTGGGTATCAGGCAGTTGCGTGGCGGCGCTAAACCAGCGCGCATCCGACCACCGGGGAGCGTTCACGCGTCCAGGTCGTAGGCGACCTTCAGCCGGCGCTGCACTTCGTCGTCGACCTCCGCCGGGGCCGTGAGGGCGAACCGATGGATGATCCGGTCCTTCTTCGCCAAGCCGCCGGTGTCGATCAGCCGCCTGGGCAGGCGGCCCTTCGCGCCCTTCAGCGCCAGGCCGAAGTCAATCCGCGTACGCGTCGCCGGCTTGATCTCGGCGAACACATGTTGGCGATACAGTGGCACCATCGTCTCGCACGGGCAGATCCGTACATCGGGGCCGAGTGCGCGAGTCAGCTTGATCAGGCGGTCGTGCAGCGGTCGCAAGGCGGCCTTGGCGCCGGCGTACATATCCTCTACCCAGTGCGTCGCCGCCTTGAGATATTCACCGGGATCGTCGTCGGCGGACGGGGCGTTGCCCTCGGCCGAGGCGCGCTCCGCGATCCACCAAGCCGAGTTCGTCCCTAGCTTGTGGACCTTCTTGAGCCATTCGCGCCGCTCGGCGACCGTCGGCGGGCCGGACTCCTGTATCAACGCGATCCACTCGTCGAGCGAGCGGCCGGTCTTTTCCTTGACCCACTTCCGCACCATAGCGACCCCGGGGTGCACGCTATAGAAGGGCTTCGACTTCGTCCCAGATTTCGCGCGGGCCATTATTGCACCTTCCTCTCGGCCTGAGGTTAGGTCACGACCGGGTGCCGATCAAGCCGACCAGGCGGCACGCTGTCTTGTTGCTCCCCTGCACTGCCGCGTAACATTGGCGCGGAGGGAACGTTGGCAGCGTCCACAATCGAGACGGTGTACACCCCGCGTCTGGTCCTCACCCGACCAACCGAGCGCGACCTGCCCGACCTCGTGCGCATGCACCGCGACCCGCGCGTCATGGCCACGCTCGGCGGTTTACGCTCCGACGCCGAGCTGACCACGTTCCATGAGCGACTCCTCGCGCACTGGGCCCGTTACGGCTTCGGCTGGTGGGTCGCCCGGATGCAGGCTGACGGGCCCTTCGTAGGTCGCGGTGGGCTGCGCAGCGTTACGATCGGCAGGGTCGGCGAGATTGAGGTCGGCTACGGCCTAGTGCCCGAGTTCTGGGGACGAGGATTGGCGACCGAGCTGGCCGCCGTGACCGTGCGCACGGGCTTCCGCGTGCTCCATCTCAAGGCGCTCGTCTGTTTTGCGCTGCCGGACAACCGTGCGTCGCGACGGATCATGGAGAAGGTCGGCTTCCGCTACGAGCGCGACATCGTGCACGGCGGTCTGCCGCATGCCCTATATCGGCTCACCGCGGGCCAATGGCGCGCGATCTGCCACACCGGCGACGTGCATTGGAACGCGCCACCGGGCGCGTAATAATGGGCAGGATGGCCGGCGGGAAGTGTTACATCGGGACCAGCGGCTGGAGCTACGCGCACTGGGCGAAGGGGCGTTTCTATCCCCGTGGCATGAAGCCCGGCGACTGGCTCGGCTTTCTCGCCGAGCATTTCAATAGCGTCGAGGTCAATTCGTCATTCTATCGTCCGCCCAAACCCGAGATGATCGCCCGCTGGCGCGATGTCACGCGACCGCGGTTCCGGTTTGCTGTCAAGCTCTGGCGGCGGATCACACACGAGCGGCGGCTGGCGGACTGTGCGACAGAATTGGCTGAGTTCCTGGCCGTCGTGAGCACGCTGCGGCCGAAGCGTGGGCCGCTGCTCGTCCAACTGCCGCCGTCACTGCGGAAAGACGTGCCGTTGCTCGACGCGTTCCTTACCACACTGAAGAGCACGGCCGAGCACGGGGCGCGGTGGCGCGTCGCCGTCGAGTTCCGCAATCGGGACTGGCTCTGCGATGAGGTCTGCCGGCTGCTCACGCGGCACCGGGCCGCCGTGTGCCTGGCCGACCTGCCGCGCTGCCCGATCACCGCAGCCAACGACGCCCCGTTCGTGTATATCCGCCGTCATGGCCCCGGCGGCGGCTACCGCGGGTGCTACTCGCCGGAGCACATCGCGGCCGACGCGGCACGGATTCGCGATTGGCTGGCAGCCGGCCGGGACGTGTTCATGTACTACAACAACGACGTGGACGGCCACGCCGTGGACAATGCGCGCCAATTGATGGCGGCGCTACAGTCGGACGCGTCGGGTGCGTAGGGCGGCGCTGTTCAAGCGGCGTAAGTGGCCTGCCGAACGGCGGTGCGCACGGCGGCCAGGCTCGCAGGGGGCAGGTACGTCGGCGATCGTCGGCCCCGCCGCCCGATCGGCCCAGTTGATGGCGTGAACGGGGTACTCAGCCAATGCCTCGAAGTTCACGGGCCGCACGCACACGTGCAGCAGATTGAACGGACCGGCCGACGCGCCCGCGCGGTCGGTCCCGGAAAGGTGCGTCGGAGAAAAAAGACTCCCGACCCTTTTTTCCGCCCCTTTTTCTGGAGCGAACGGAATTGATCCGGCGTTGCTCGAAACTATGCTCAAGGTTGAAACAGATCGGTTTCGGGCCTTCGCAGCGTGCGTGGGGTACCGATCTCACGGGCCGTTTCCGTCGCCGACATTTCGATGCTGGATACGGAAGGGAAGAAGGAGGACGGTCATGCGGCACTGCATGGGCGCACTGATCGGGCTGGCCATTTTCGGATTGCTGGTGGGGTGCCCTGGGCAGTCAGACTTGCCGCGAAGCGGGAATGACAACCAGAACGCCAACCTGAACGGCAATTCGAACACGAACGACAACGCCGACGGCGGGAACACGGACGACAACAGCTCGAATGGGAACGCCAACGCGAACGCGAATGAGAACGACAACAGCTCGAACGGGAACGACAACACGAACGGACCGGCCACGTTCGTCGACACCGAGATGGTGAGTTGGACCATATTCGACACGCTTGAGGACGGCAACGTGACGCAGAACGACGCCAACCAGGCCGCGGACGACGGCAACCCTGCTCCTTCTCGACGTATGTCGGTCGCAGTGGATGAGGGTTCGTCCGCTATCATCATCCACGTTCAGACCGACTACTGACTATCCTGGTCGACCGATACACAGAATGGCCTCGCGCTGGATCATCTCGATCTGGCGCTCGATCAGCAGTTGAGCTACACCACGGCCCTCGACGGGTTCATCGAGGGCGGATTTGTCGTCGTGCAGAACGAAATCGCCTACCGGACGACGAGCGCGACCCCGGCGTGGACCCGCTGCTGAACGCCGACGGCCAGCTCCGCGCGCGGGCCTTGCTGGACGCCCTGCGCGAGAATGGTGTGACCGCCATCTACTGCACCGACCTGCTGAGCAACCGGCAGACCGTGCAGCCGCTGGCGGAAGCGCTGGGGCTGCCGCTCCACCTGGTCAACCCCGTCCGGTACATGGACACCCCGGTGGCCGCCGACGAACTCATGAACGAGATGCTCGCCGCCGACAGCGGCGGGACGATCCTGTTCTGTGGGAACATCGGATCCGTGCTCGGCACGCCGGGGATTACGGAGGAGATCTACCACCGACTTGGCGGGGCCGGCGAAGGTCCGAACCGATACCAGGACATGTTTATCGTGGTGCTGCCGGACGACGGCCAGGCCAGGTTCATCAAGGCCGAGTATGGAGGCGTGAACAGCCAGGATTGACACGGTTACTAGGCTTGCCCCTCGACTTCTTTTCCGGCCTCCTTTTCCGATGGGAACGGGATTGACTCGGCGATTCCCGGAACTATGCTCAAAGTCGAAACAGGTCGGCGAGAACGCCAACGTAGATGGCGATTTTAAGTCGAACACCAGCGACAGCAGCTCGAACGGGAACGCCGACGCGACGGGAATTGCGTTGTTGTTGAACGGGGCCTTCCTACTTCTGACGATCAAGGCGCGACGATTTGTCGAATATTGGCCGGTCTTCGCGTTGCTCGATTCGGCTGCGCTGCTTCGGTACCACCCGGTCCGACCGCATCCAGTCTGGACGTTTCTGCTTCGCCATCCGCGCGTCCTGCGCGCCCTCCAGGGCTGGTTGGCCATCGGCGTCATCGGCTTGCTGGCCATCGCCGACCTGCGGTTCGTGCGACAGCGCATCGAGCCGAGCCAGGACCTGGCGGCGCTGCGAAACGCGATGGAGTTTCTCCAGCGCACCTCGCCGAAGGACGCGCTCGTACTGACCGACGACTGGGACATCTTTCCCGCGTGCTTCTACTTCAATCAACACAACCGGTACGCAGTCGGGTTGGACCCCGTGTTCACGTCCCGCCGCTATCCGGCTCTGTGGGAGCGGTATCGCCGGATTACGCGCGGCGAGGTGCCGGCGCGGCTCCCAAAGCAGTTCGCGAGCGACCCGAAACCCCAGATCACCCTCGACGATATCGCCGGCGAGTTTCAGGCTCGATATGTGCTCGTCGCATCGGACCACGCGCGACTGCATCGTTTACTGCGCGAGCAGCCGAGCCGATTCCGAATCGTGTACCCCCAGCAATGGAATGTGAGGGACCCTCTGCCGCCGTTCACGGTATTTGAGGTTCTCCGATCCGAAAAAACGGGTCGGGAGTCTATTTAGGGAGGGCTGTCGTGCCGCCGGGGGTGTTGTGGCCGCCGCGCCGGCGGGCCTCGCCGGCCAGGAAAAGACCCCCCGCGTCGTGAAACCGGAGGTCCCAGCGCAGGCGGAGGCTTGTGCGATAGCGGGCGGGCGGCCCGGCGCCCAGCGCCGACCGCCTGATTGTAGCTTCTCCAGGCGTCGGGTTGACGCCATCCGGCCGGGCCGCTGCAATGTCCACTGACAGACACGCCGGGGAGCGTGCCAGAAGAAGGGAGACAAGTCATGTCGAAAGCGACGCAGTTTTGTGTGGCCCTGGACAACAGACCGGGGATGCTCGCCAAGCTCTGCGGCGTACTGACCCGGGCGAAGGTCAACATCGAGGGCATCTCGGTGGCCGACAGCGCCGATTGCTGCTGGGTCCGCCTGGTGGCGGCCCCCGCCGCGGCGACGAAAGCGGCGCTGCGCCGGGGACGCTTCAACTTCTGCACGCAGCGTGTGCTAACGCTGAAGCTATCCAATCGCCCTGGCGCGCTCGAGAAAGTGGCCGCCAAGTTGGCCAAAGCCGGCGTGAACGTGAACTACGTCTATGGGAGCACGGGGGGCGCACCATCGTCGATACTGGTGTTCGGCGTGGATGCCCTGGACCGCGCCGCCAAAACAGTGGCCCAGTGAGCGTCCGGGGCGACCGGGACCAGGCGGAGGCGTGCATGACGCGCATCCGCGTCCCGCTCGGGGCTCGGATGGGCGGCACGGGTTCACGTCCAGTCGTTCACCGGCGTGGCCGGGTATAATGACCGCGGCATTCCCGTGCGGAGGTGCGGCCATGATTCCCCGCCTCGTCGGTGCCCTGTTGCTCCTGCCGCTGGTGCCCGGCTGCGCGCAGTCGAAGGAGCAGGCTCCGACGAGTGGCCCGACTACCACGTCGGTGCCCGCGACGACGCAGGCGGCGAGCACGTCGTCCTATGTGACGCACGACGAGGAGGGTCATTTGCAGTGGCTGCGTCCGCGAAGTACCGAGCGCCAAGCCGAACGCAACGCCATGGTCGGCACGCAGATCGCGCGCCAAGACGTGTTCCGTGACGCGGTAACCGACGAGCGCGTCCTCGCGGCGATGCGGGCGGTGGCCCGACACGCGTTCGTGCTCGATTCGTACCGCGACAGTGCCTATGACGACACCCCACTGCCCATCGGCCATGGTCAGACCATCTCGCAGCCCTACATCGTCGCCCTGATGACCGAGCTCCTCCACGTCAAAGAGGGCGAGCGCGTGCTCGAGATCGGCACGGGCTCCGGCTACCAGGCCGCCGTGCTGAGCGAGCTGACGCCGTACGTCTATACCATCGAGATCGTCGAGCCGCTATGCAAACAAGCGGCCGAGCGGCTCGCGGCGCTCGGCTACAAGACGATCCAGGTCCGCTGCGGCGACGGGTACGACGGTTGGCCGGAACAGGGGCCGTTTGACGGCATCATCGTGACCTGCGCGGCCGGCCACGTGCCGCCGCCGCTGTGGGAGCAGCTCAAGCCCGGCGGTCGTATGGTGATCCCGATCGGCGGGACGTATGAGACGCAGCGTCTGGTGGTGCTTACCAAGCAACCCGACGGCCAGCGCCAGAGCCGCAACGTGCTGCCCGTGCGCTTCGTGCCGATGACCGGCAGAATGCAGCCACCATGACCCGCGCGGCGGCGAACGCGCCTGGCAGCGCGGGCCCCTCCGTCGGCACCCTCCTGGCCGTGGCCGCCGTCAGCGCAGCGCTGATCAACTACGAGATCGTGTCGATGCGGCGCCTGCTCGTCGAGCACTGGCACCACTTCGCCTATTTGGTCATCAGTGTGGCGTTGCTCGGGTATGGAGCGAGCGGGACCCTGCTCGCGCTGCTGGAGCGTCGCGTGCGGCTGCGCCCCCAAGCGGCTTTGTTCTGGTCGGCGATACTCCTCGGTGTGGGGCTCGCGGTCCTACCGCGGCTAGCGGCTACCTTGCCGGTCACGGCCCGCTTCATCCCCGCCGATTTGTGGGCGCAGGTCGGTCGGTGGACGCTCTACTGGATAGCGACGCTCGGGCCATTCCTGTGCGGAGCGAGCTTCCTCGGGGCCGCGCTGATGACGGCCGGGGCGCGGGTGGGGCGCGTCTACGCGGCCAATCTCTTCGGCAGCGGCAGCGGCGCCGCCGTCGCCGTGCTGCTCGTTTCCCGGTTTGCCATCGAACAGTGGCTGTGGCCCTCCCTGGGACTAACGTGTCTGGCTGCACTGCTGTTGTTGCGCGCGGGGCGCGTTCGTCCGGCAGTCGCGTTGCTCCTGATTGGTCTCATTCTGACGATCGAGTGGCACTGGCCACTACGACCGGCGTACGAGGAGTTCAAGCACGCCGCCCGGCTGCAACAGCTTGTCGCCCAGGGCGCGGCCCGCCGCGTAACCTGGCGCGCCGACCCGCATGGCTACGTCGAGTTGTACGAAAGCGGCCTGTTCCATGATCTCCCGTTCCTCGCCCTGACACAGCCGCCACCACCGATGTACAGCTTGGTCGTCAACGGCGATCCGGCCGGCTCGGTCCTGCGAATCAGCGCTCCGGCGCAGGCCGCGGTCATGGACACCACGCTCATGGCGCTGCCGTACCGCCTGCTTCCGTCCCAGCCGAACGTGCTCTTGATCGGCGAGACCGGGGGCACGAACGTCTGGCTAGCCCAACGACGCCACGCCGCGCGAATCGACGTCGTGCAGCCCGACGCCGCCGTTGTCGCGCTGGTCCGTGAGTTCGGAGGTGGGGTGTACGACGACCCGAGTGTGAGTCTGCATGTCGACGATCCCCGCGCTTTCCTGCGCTCCGTCCGCGAGCCAAGGTACCGCCTGATCCAGCTCGTCGCACTGGAAGGACTCGGCTTCGGCAGCACCGGCATACGCGGACTGGCCGAGGACCACCTGGTCACCGTCGAGGGAGTCGCGCAGTGCCTGCGCGCGTTGCACCCGGACGGGCTGATCGCCGTTTCGCGTGGCGTTGAGCAGCCACCGCGCGAGAGTATCCGCCTGCTCGCCACGTTCGTGGAGGCACTTGAATCGCTCGGTGTTCGCGACGCTGCGGCGCACGTCGTCCAGGTTCGGGATTACCTCGGCGTGTGCACGATCGCCGCCCGATCGCCGCTGACTGAAACGCGCCGTGCCGCGCTGCGGCTGGCGATCGGGGAGCTGAACTTGACGCCGGTATGGTACGCCGGCCTTCCCCGAGGGGAGGTGAATCGGCCGGACACGCTCGACGGGCCGCCGGGCACGTCCATCGATTGGCTGCACTACGCGGCCCGCGAAATCCTGTCCCCACGCCGCTCGCAGTTTTACGATTCGTGGCTGCTGAACGTCCGGCCCGTGCACGGTGATAACCCCTTCTTTTGGGACTTCTACAAGCCGCAGGCCATTTCTGAGCTGCGGCGTGCGTACGGCGACCTGTGGCTGACGCGCGCGGAGCTGGGGCGGCTCTTCCTGTACGTCTCGCTGATGGTCGCCGTGAGCGCGGCCGTCCTGCTGATTCTGCTGCCGCTCGGAGTCATGGCACTGAGGGGCCGTGGACGCCTGTGTGCCACGGCTGTGTCAGCAGTGGCGGACGCACAATCCACTGCTCACAGAGCAGTGGCACCCGGCACCCGCTGCACGCCGGTATTCGGGGTGATCGTCTACTTCGGCGGCATCGGTCTGGGTTTCATGGGCCTGGAGATGGCGCTGATCAGTCGCGCCACGGCCTGGTTGGGGGATCCGGTCATCGCCAGCGCGCTGGTCATCGGTGCCATGCTCGCTCTCAGTGGGGTCGGCAGTCTGACCGCCGTACGCGTGGTGGGCCGCCGGCTATGGCTTGGGCCGCTGCTGGTGGCGTCGGCCGCGGTGATCCTACGCGCGAGCGCGTGGAGCTCGTTCGACGGCGCTGACAGCGGCCTTGGGCCGCTCATGGTCACGGCGCTGGTAGCCGCATTCGTCATGGGCCTACCGATGCCCGCCGGTATCGCGGCGCTGAATGAACGCGCCCCGCGCCTCACCCCGTGGGCCTGGGGCATCAACGGCGTGGCCTCCGTGATCGCCACCTCCGCCGCGCTCGCGATTGCGATGAGCGCCGGCTATCGAACCGTCGTTGCGCTCGCCGCCGCGGCGTACGCGCTGGCCGCCTTGGCCGCTGCGCCGCTGAACGCTTCGCGCTGGCTTTCGAGAGCGAGTATCATGCCACAGCCGGGCAAGCTGGGGTGAAAGCTGCCCCGGTCGAACCGTGGAAGGAGTGGCACGATGTCGGCAGCGAAACGACGATGGCTGGCGAGCGCACTCAGCGTGGCGCTGGTTTGCACGCGTGCCTGGACGCAGGACGCCGGAGCCGTGCAGCCCGCTGCCCGAGCCCAGCCGGGCAAGACCCTCACGGTCGGTTTCTCGCAGATCGGCGCCGAGAGCGCCTGGCGTACGGCGGAGACCGAATCGGTGCGCTCGGAAGCTGCCAAGCGCGGCGTCAACCTCAAGTTCTCCGATGCCCAGCAGAAGCAGGAGAACCAGATCAAGGCCATCCGCGCGTTCATCGCGCAGAAGGTCGACGCGATCATCCTGGCCCCCGTGGTCGAGACTGGCTGGGAGCCGGTCCTCAAGGAAGCCAAGAAGGCCGGCATCCCGGTCGTGCTCGTGGACCGCGGCGTCAAGGTCTCCGACGAATCACTGTACGCCACGCTGATTGCCTCTGATTTCGTCGAGGAGGGCCGAATGGCGGCACGCTGGCTCACGGAGAAGCTCGGCGGCCAGGGGAACATCGTGGAATTGCAGGGCACGCCGGGCTCCGCGCCGGCGCTCGACCGCAAGAAGGGGTTCGAGGAGGTGCTGGCCCAGCACGCGGGGATGAAGATCATCAAGTCGCAGTCGGGCGATTTCACGCGGGCCAAAGGCAAAGAGGTCATGGAGGCGTTTCTGAAGGCCGAGGGCCGGAACATCCGCGCGGTGTACGCGCACAACGACGACATGGCCCTCGGCGCCCTTCAAGCCATCGAGGAAGCCGGCCTCGCGCCGGGGAAGGACATCCTCCTCGTGTCGATCGACGGCGTGCGGGCTGCCTTTGAGGCGATGATCGCCGGCAAGCTCAACTGCAGCGTCGAATGCAATCCGCTGCTCGGGCCGCCGGCGTTCGACGCGGTGGAGAAGATCGTCGCCGGCCAGACGCTGCCCCGGTGGACCAAGGTCACGGACCGGGTCTTCGATCAGTCCGTGGCCAGGGACGTGATCGAAAGCCGCAAGTACTAACCCACATGCCCTCCCATCCGACAGCAGAGGAAGACATGCGCCCGCCGACTGTATTGACCCTGTTCCTGGCTGGAAACCTGGCGACGCCTGCTCTGGCGGCCAGTGACGACAGCCTGCGCGTCACGCCGCGGCCCAACGAGGGTCCGTCCAACGAGTTCTACATCGGCAATCGCGCCCCGCTGCTGCCGAACCCGCTGCTCAAGCTGCCCATCGGGGCCATCGAGCCGCGCGGCTGGCTGCGAAAGCAACTCGAGCTCGAGGCCGATGGCTTCACCGGCCACCTGACCGAGATCAGCGCTTTCCTCAAGCAGGAGAACAACGCCTGGCTGAGCCCGGACGGCCAGGGCGAGCACGGCTGGGAGGAAGTGCCGTACTGGCTCAAGGGCTTCGGCGACCTGGGCTACGTGCTCGGCGATCCACGGATCATCGACGAGGCCCGCGTCTGGCTCGAGGGCGCGCTGCGCAGCCCGCGCGAAGACGGCTATTTCGGCCCGCGGGCCAACCTGACCGCCACCGGCGGCAAGCCCGACGTCTGGCCGAACATGATCATGCTCAACGCGCTCCAGTCGTTCCACGAGTACACCGGCGACGAGCGCGTCCTAAAGCTGATGACGAGCTACTTCCGCTGGGAGCTGAACCTCCCCGAAGCGGACTTCCTCCTGCCGTTCTGGCAACAGCAGCGCGCCGCCGACAACCTGGCCAGCGTGTACTGGCTCTACAACCGCACCGGCGAGGCCTGGCTGCTCGACCTGGCGCAGAAGATCCACCGTCGCACGGCCAACTGGACCGCGGGCGTCGCCGACTGGCACGGCGTGAACATCGCCCAGGCGTTTCGCGGGCCGGGCAACTACTACGTCCAGGCGAAAGAGGCCCGGCACTTGCAGGCCGCGGAGCGCAATTACCAGGAAGTCCGCGGCATCTACGGGCAGGTGCCCGGCGGGCTGTACGGGGCCGATGAGAACTGTCGCCCCGGCTACACCGGCCCGCGGCAAGGCGCCGAGACCTGCACGATGGCCGAGATGATGCTGTCCTGCGAGATGCTGCTGGCGATCACCGGCGATCCGCTGTGGGCCGACCGGTGTGAGGACGTCACCTTCAACTCGCTGCCCGCGTCGATGACCGCCGACCTGAAGGCGCTGCATTATGTCACCGCTCCGAACCTAGTCCGCTGTGATCGCGCCAACAAATCGCCGGGGATCGAGAACGGCGGCGACATGCTTTCCTTCAACCCCCACCAGTACCGCTGCTGCCAGCATAACGTCTCGCACGCCTGGCCCTACTTCGCCGAGCATCTCTGGATGGCGACGCCCGGCAACGGTCTGGCGGCCGTGCTCTATGCCCCATGCCAGGTGAAGGCGAAGGTTGGCGACGGCACGGTCGTCGCCATCACTTCGAACACCCGCTATCCCTTCACCGACACGATCGAGCTGACGATCGCGACCGTCCGGCCGGTGAAGTTCCCGCTGTATCTGCGCGTCCCGGCTTGGTGCGCCGCGCCCGAGCTCGACCTCAACGGCATGGGCCAATCGGTGCAGGTCACGCCGCCGGCCTACCTCTGCGTGGAGCGCACCTGGGCTGATGCCGACAAGGTCGTCCTCCGTCTCCCGATGTCGATCAGCGTCACGTGCTGGGAGCGAAACGAGCGGTGCGTCTCGGTGAGCCGCGGACCGCTGACGTACGCGCTGCGGATCGGCGAGCAGTACGTACGGGCCGGCGGAACGGACGCCTGGCCCGGCTTGGAGGTCCTTCCCACCACGCCGTGGAATTACGGGCTGGTCCTGAACGAGACCGACCCGGCCGGGTCGTTTGAGGTCGCGTACAAGCCCTGGCCCCCGTCCGGGCAGCCGTTCGTGGCCGACGCGGCCCCCATCGAGCTACGCGCAAAAGGCCGCAAGATCCCCGCGTGGCAGGAGGACCCGCTCGGCCTGGTGGGCGCGCTACAGCTCAGCCCGACGAAATCGGAGCAGCCGGAGGAAGCGGTCACGTTGATCCCCATGGGCTGCGCGCGGCTGCGCATCGCGTCCTTCCCGACGATCGGGGCCGGGCCGGATGCGCATGAGTGGCTGCCGGCCACCGAACGCCGGGCGGGCGACTATCCCGTCAAGCCTGTCCCGTTCACCGCGGTGCAGATCACGGACGCGTTCTGGTCGCCGCGCCTGGAGACCAACCGCACGGTGACGATCCCGTACGACTTCCGCAAATGCGAAGAGACGGGGCGTATCGACAACTTCCTGAAGGCCGCGCAGCAGATGCCGGGCAAGTATGAGGGCTACGCGTTCAACGATTCGGACGTGTTCAAGGTGATCGAGGGGGCCGCCTACTCGCTGGCGCTGCACCCCGACGCGGAGCTCGACCAATACCTGGACGGACTCATTGCGAAGATCGCCGCGGCCCAGGAGCAGGACGGCTACCTCTACGCGGCGCGCAGCGTCGATCCGGCCCAGGTGCAGGAGATGTCCGGACCGACGCGCTGGTCCAATCTGCGCTGGAGCCACGAGTTGTACAACCTCGGCCATCTGTACGAGGCTGCGGTCGCCCACTATCTCGCGACCGGCAAGCGCACCCTGCTGCATGTCGCGCTGCGGTCGGCCGACTTCATCGACCGCGAGTTCGGGCCGGGCCGGCGGTGTGACCCGCCCGGCCACCAGGAGATTGAGATCGGGCTGGTTAAGCTGTACCGGGTCACCGGCCAGGAGCGCTACTTGAAGCTGGCCCGGTTCTTCCTCGACCAACGCGGACGCAACCATGACCGCCGCCCCTCGTATGAGCAGTACGCCCAGGACCACCAGCCGGTCACCGAGCAGGACCATCCCGTCGGGCACTCCGTGCGGGCCGCGTACATGTACTGCGGCATGGCGGACGTGGCCGCCCTGACCGGCGACGACGCCTATGTCCGCGCGATCGACCGCATTTGGCAGAATCTGGTCTCCCGGCGGCTCTATTTCACCGGCGGCATCGGGGCCCGGCACGGCGAAGAGGCGTTCGGCGACGACTATGAGCTGCCCAATCAACCGGCCTATGCCGAGACCTGCGCCGCGATCGCCAACGCGGTGTGGAACCAGCGCATGTTCCTCCTGCACGGCGACGCGCAATACATCGATGTGCTGGAGCGCGTGCTCTACAACGGGTTTTTGTCGGGCGTGGCGCTGGGCGGCGATCAGTTCTTCTACGTCAACCCGCTCGCGTCCAACGGCGACCGCGCCCGCAAGCCCTGGTTCGACTGCTCGTGCTGTCCGACAAACGTCGTGCGCTTCATCCCGTCGATCCCGGGTTACGTGTACGCGCAGCGCGACGGCGTGATCTACGTCAACCTGTTCATCGCCAGCCGGGCGAAGTTGGAGGCCGGCGGCCAGGCGATCGAGCTGGACCAGGAGACGCGCTACCCGTGGGAGGGCGACGTGCGTATCCGCGTGCAGCCGCAGAAGGCAGCCGAGTTCGCCCTGTACATGCGCATTCCGGGCTGGGCGACCGATCGGCCCGTGCCCAGCGACCTCTATCGCTACCTCGATCCGCCGCGGCGGACCGCCGAGCCAGTCACACTGAAGGTCAATGGCACGCCGCTGCCGCTGGACCTCGACAAGGGCTACGCGCGCCTCACGCGGACCTGGCAGCCGGGCGACACTATCGAGCTGCACCTGCCGATGCCGATCCGGCGGGTGGTGGCCCATCCGCAGGTCAAAGACGATGTGGACCGCGTGGCGCTGCAGCGCGGGCCGCTGGTGTATTGCGCCGAGGCGGTCGATAACGCCGGACGCGTGAGCGACCTCGTGCTGGCCGACGAGACGGCCCTCGCGGCCGAGTTTGACCGCGGGTTGCTCGGCGGAGTGACCGTCCTGCGCGGCCCGGCGCAGCGCATCGATGGTAGCGGGACACACCCGGTCAAGTTCGTCGCGGTCCCGTATTATGCCTGGTGCCACCGGCAGCCGGGCGAGATGGCCGTCTGGCTCGCGCGCACGCCCGCGGCGGCCAGCCGGCCGGCGGCGAAGGATCGCTAACCGTGGCGTCCGCTGCTCCGACGGCTGATACGAGCACTCCACCAGTGCTCGCGATGCGCGGCATTACGAAGGTTTTCCCGGGCGTGCGGGCCCTCGACCACGTGGACTTCACCTTGCGGCCCGGCGAGATCCACGCGCTGCTCGGCCAGAACGGGGCCGGGAAATCCACGCTCATCAAGGTGCTGACCGGCGTCTGCCGGCGGGACGCCGGCGACATCCTGCTCGCGGGTCGGCCGATCAACCCACACTCGCCCCAACACGCACAGTCACTCGGCATCAGTACGGTGTACCAGGAAGTCAATCTGATTCCGTACCTCTCTGTGGCCGAGAACATCCTCCTCGGCCGGCAACCGCTGCGCTGGGGCCGCATCGACTGGAAGCGGATGAACCGGGTCGCTACGGATGCCCTTCAACGGCTGGAGCTAAGCCTCGACGTGACGCGCCCGCTGAACAGCTACTCGATCGCGATCCAGCAGATGGTGGCGATTGCCCGCGCGCTGGACATCGAGGCGCGCGTCCTCGTCCTGGATGAGCCCACGTCCAGCCTCGACGCCCGCGAAGTCGCGGAGCTCTTTGGCGTCATGCGCAAGCTCAAGGACCGCGGGCTGGGGATCATCTTCATCACCCATTTCCTGGACCAGGTCTACGAGATCGCCGACCGCCTGACCGTGTTGCGCAACGGCGCGCTGGTCGGCGAGTACGCGGCGGCGGAACTGCCGCCCGTCGAGCTCGTCACCAAGATGATCGGGGCAGCGCCTGGGGGTGCCATCCTCGCCGAAGGAAAGGGCGGGGCGGTCGAGCCGACGGCCGGCGCACCGCTGTTCAGCGCGCACCAACTTGGACGAGCCGGGGCCGTAAACCCGCTGGACCTGCGCATCGGCCGCCGCGAAGTCGTCGGCCTGGCCGGCCTGCTCGGCTCCGGACGGACGGAGACGGCGCGCCTGCTGTTCGGCATCGACCGGGCGAGTACCGGCCGGATCGAGGTCGACGGTCGGCCCGCGTCGCTACGCTCGCCGCGCCGCGCGATCCGGCATGGCTTCGGTTTCTGCCCCGAAGATCGGAAGACGGAGGGCCTCGTCCCGCAACTCTCGGTGCGCGAGAACATCGTCCTGGCGTTGCAGGCCCGCAAGGGCTGGCGCCGGCTCGCCCCGCGGGCGCAGCAGCGGCTCGCGGACCACTACGTCCAGTCGCTGAAGATCGCCACCCCCAGCGCGGAAAGGCCGGTCAGCGAGTTGAGTGGCGGCAATCAGCAGAAAGTCATCCTCGCGCGCTGGCTGGCGTCCCAGCCGCGGCTGCTCATCCTCGACGAGCCCACGCGCGGGATCGACGTCGGCGCCAAGGCGGAGATCGAGCGACTCGTCGCGCAGCTCTGCGACCAGGGCATGGCGATCCTGTTCATCTCCTCCGAGCTCGAAGAGGTCGTCAGGAACTGCCAGCGGGTCGTCGTGCTGCGCGACCGAAGCAAGGTTGGCGAGTTGAGCGGCAGCGACATTCGCCTGCCCACCATCCTGCGGATGATCGCCGGACACTAACGGTATGGCCAGACTCCAACTCGGTACGGCGCGGCGGTCGGCGACCCAACTCGTCTGGCCGGTGTGCGCACTCGGCTTGCTGCTGGCCTTCAATCTGCTGTTTACGCCGGGCTTCTTCCGCCTCGAGTGGACCGAGGGGCATCTTTACGGCAGCCTCGTCGACGTCCTGAATCGCGCCGCGCCGGTGCTGCTCACCGCGCTGGGCATGACGCTGGTCATCGCCACCGGCGGCATCGATCTCTCGGTCGGCGCGGTCATCGCCATGGCCGGCTCTGTCGCCGCCCTCCTGATTACGCGGGGCGGCCTGGACACGGCGGCGGTCGTCACCACCACGCTCGGCGTGTGCGTGCTCGCCGGGGCGTGGAACGGCGTGCTCGTCTCCCTGTGTGGCATTCAGCCGATCGTGGCCACGCTGGTCCTGATGGTCGCCGGTCGCGGCATCGCGCAGCTTCTCACCGGCGGACAGATCATTACGTTCACGCATCCGGGCTTCGCGTTTGTCGGCGGGGGCTATCTGCTGGGGCTGCCATTCACGGTCACCCTCGTCGCCGTGACCTTCGCGGCGACAGCGGCGCTCACGCGGCTGACGGCGCTGGGGCTGTTCATCGAATCGGTTGGCAACAACGAGACTGCGAGCCGCTACGCCGGGGTGAACGTCCGCCTGGTCAAGCTCCTGGCGTACGTCTGCTGCGGGCTGTGTGCCGGGACCGCTGGCCTGATCGTCGCTGCGGACATCAAGGCGGCCGATGCCAACAACGCCGGCCTCTACTTGGAGCTCGATGCGATCCTCGCCGCGGTGCTCGGCGGCACGTCACTCGCCGGCGGCCGCTTCTCCCTGCTCGGCACGATCGTCGGCGCGCTCATCATTCAGACGCTGACGACGACGATTCTGACGCGCGGCGTGCCGGTCGAGTTCACGCTCGTGGTGAAGGCCGTCGTCGTGTTGGCGGTCTGTCTGCTCCAGTCCGATGCGCTGCGTGAGCGCCTGCGGCGCGCGAGGTGTCGGCCATGAGCTGGAGGCCGGCCCGCAAGCATGTCCCGCTCGCCGCCACCATCGCGGTGTGCGTGCTGCTCTACGCCGTGGCGTGCTGGCGTTACCCCCACTTCTTTTCGTGGGCCGTGCTGGTCAACTTCTTCGGCGACAACGCGTTTCTGGGGCTCGCGGCGCTCGGCATGACGTTCGTCATCCTCTCCGGCGGCATCGACCTGTCCGTCGGCGCGGTGATCGGCTGTACCAGCATCCTGGTGGCCACGCTCATCAACAAGGCTCAGGTCCACCCCGTGCTCGTGCTGCCTTTGGTCCTGCTGCTCGGCACCGCGTTCGGGGCGTGCATGGGAAGTGTTATCCACGTGTTTCGCTTGCCGCCGTTCCTGGTGACGCTCGCCGGCATGTTCCTGGCCCGCGGCATCGGCTTCGTAATCAGCCTGGAGAGCGTGCCGATCGTCCACCCGTGGTACGCGCCGCTGGCCGACTGGAGCGCGCCGCTCTTCATCGCGGCCGTGCTGGTCGCGGTCTACGTGGCGCACTACACCCGCTTCGGCCGCAACGTGTACGCGGTCGGCGGCAGCGAGTCCGCGGCGCTCCTCATGGGACTCCCCGTCGGCCGCACGAAGATCGGCGTCTACGCGCTCAGCGGCCTGTGCGCCTCGGCGGCCGGCATCGTGTACACGTTCTACACGGCCTCCGGCAACGCTTCGGCCGGCACGACGCTGGAGCTGGATGCCATCGCCGCGGTCGTCATGGGCGGCACGCTGCTGTCCGGCGGCGTGGGCTACGTCGCCGGCACGTTGCTGGGCGTGCTCCTCTATGGCATCATCCAGACGGTCATCGTCTTCGAAGGCACGCTCAGCTCGTGGTGGACCCGGATTGTTATCGGGGTCCTCGTCCTGGTGTTTGTCCTGCTCCAGCGGCTCGTGCAAAGCCGCGCCGCCGGCCGCACCTGAGTTATGCAAAAGGGAATCGTCATGAACCGTATGGGAATCGTCGTCTTGGCCTTTCTGGTCTTGTTCGCGGTTGTTCCAGCTCATGCGCAATGGCAGCCGAAAGACGGACCCCTTATGACGCGGTGGGCGAAGGACGTTCGGCCTGACCAGGCCCATCCGGAGTACCCTCGGCCGCAGATGGTTCGCCCGGACTGGCAGAACCTTAACGGCCTGTGGGACTACGCCGTGCGGCCCAAGAATGAGCCGCAGCCTGCGAAGTGGGACGGCCAGATTCTCGTCCCGTTTCCCGTCGAGTCGGCCCTCTCCGGCGTGATGCGGCGCCTCAGTGAGAACGAACGGCTGTGGTATCGTCGCACGTTCGACGTACCGGCGAGCTGGGTTGGAAAGAACGTGCTAGTGCACTTCGGCGCGGTCGATTGGGAGGCAACCGTGTGGGTGAACGGCCAGCAAGTCGGTACCCACCGCGGCGGATACGACCCGTTCACGCTTGATATCACCGCTGCACTGAAGGCGCCGGGCCCGCAGGAGCTCGTCGTCGCGGTATGGGATCCGACCGAGGCCGGGACGCAGCCGCGCGGCAAGCAGGTGCGCAAGCCCGAGGGCATCTGGTACACGCCGAGCACGGGCATCTGGCAGACGGTGTGGCTCGAACCGGTGCCCGTATCGCGCATCGACGGGCTGGTCATCACGCCGGATATCAACCACGGGCGTCTCGCCGTCGCCATTGACGAGCGTCACATCGTGCGGACGTTTCGCGGATCACACGTGTTGGGAGTAACGGTGCTCGTCGAGGGTCACGAGGTCGCCCGCGCAGAGAGCAAGGGTGGCGGGACACAGGTGGAACTCGAGCTACGCAACGCCCGGCTGTGGTCGCCTGGGGACCCGTTTCTGTACGACCTCCAGCTCCGGCTGACCTGGAAGGACGGTGCCGAGGAGCGGCTGATCGACGAAGTCGCCAGCTACGCCGGCTTGCGCAAGATCAGCCTCGGCGCCGACGAGCACGGCGTCACGCGGCTATTGCTGAACAACAAGCCGCTGTTCATGTTCGGTCCGTTGGATCAGGGCTTCTGGCCTGACGGTTTGTACACCGCGCCGACTGATGAGGCCCTGCGCTACGACATCGAGGTAATGAAGCAGCTTGGCTGCAACCTGGCCCGCAAACACGTCAAGGTCGAGCCCGACCGCTGGTATTACTGGTGCGACAAGCTGGGGCTGCTCGTTTGGCAGGATATGCCCAGCGGCGACAAGATCGACGCGCCGCCCGACTATCAGCGCACGCCGGAGTCGGCCGAGCAGTTCGAGCTCGAGCTGCAGCGCGTGATCGAGGCCTTCCGCAGCCACCCCTGCATTGTCATGTGGGTGCCGTTCAACGAGGGTTGGGGTCAGTACGACACGGGCCGCATCGTCGACCGCGTCCGCAAATGGGACCCCACACGCCTGGTGAACTCCGCCAGTGGCTGGCACGAGCTCGGCGTCGGCGACGTGCACGATGTTCACGCCTACCCTGGGCCGGCGTCGCCGCCGGTGGAGCCGAAGCGCGCCGCCGTGCTCGGCGAGTTCGGCGGGCTGGGTCTGCCGCTTCCAGGGCACACGTGGCAAGCGGAGAAGAACTGGGGGTATCGCAGCTTCCAGACGCGCGAGGAGCTGACCGAGGCGTACCTGAGTTTACTGGGCACGCTGCGCCTGCTGATCGCCGATCCGGGCCTGTCCGCGGCGGTCTACACGCAGACCACCGACGTGGAGATCGAGGTCAACGGACTAATGACCTATGACCGGGCGGTGATCAAGATGGATGTCGAGCGTGCCGCCGCCGCCGCCCGGCGACTATTCCGACCGCCGCCGGTCGTGAAGACGCTGCTGCCCACGTCGGAGAAACAGGGCCAGACGTGGCGCTATACGACCACGCAACCCGCCGGCGACTGGGCTCAGTCGGACTTCGTTGACAGCTCGTGGCCCGCAGGCGAGGCCGGCTTTGGGCGCGAAGGAACACCGGGCGTGACGGTACGCACGCCGTGGGAGGCCTCCGACATCTGGATTCGCCGCCGTTTCGAGCTCGCGGCGCTCCCCGCCAGTCCCCATTTGAAGCTGTATCATGATGAGGACTGCGAAGTGTTCATCAACGGCGTACAGGTTGCGGCGGTCAAGGGCTACACGACGAGCTACGTGCTCGCGCCGATCACCGACCAGGCCGCACTGCGCAAGGGCGCGAACGTGATCGCGGTGCACTGTCATCAGACGACCGGCGGCCAGGGCGTCGATGTCGGCCTGGTGGACGTGATCGCAGCCGCCGGGGACGAACCGACGGGTGTGACTCGCGACAACTCCCCGCGCGGGTGATCGGCGAACCGGGCTGCGGACGGCCCGGCTCCGTTTGTCCCACGCAATGACTATTCGTGAGGCGCGGGACGCGTGACCGGCGTCCCCGCTGCCGCGGCGATTCGGTGCCGCTGGCTCCAATACAGCAGGCCCGCCAGCGAAGCGACAAGGGCACTCGTCATCCAAATGTACCCTCCGCCGGCGCGGGCCAGCACCAGCCCGCCCAACGGGGCACCCACCATGTTCGCGCCCTGGTAGCACATGCCTGCGACGCCCATATAGCGGGCCCGCATGGCCGTTGGCGCAAGGTCGCTGACGATCGGCCCGAACAGCGGTGCTTGTAGCATTTCGCCGATCGTCCACACCACCACCAGCAGCGCGAATGGCCCCCGGCTGGACGCCAGGCCGTTCGCTCCGAAACCGATGGCGACGAGCAGGCTCGCGAGGGCCAGCACTCGTCCGCGGTCGAACCGCGCAACCCAGGTGGTCATCGGGATCTGCCCGAGCACGATCAGTACGCCGTTGATGGCGATGATCCGCCCATAGTCCGCCGAACCGATTCCGAGCGCTTGCAAGTACAGGGGAAACGTGGACAGCGACTGTACGTAGACCAGCGCGGTCAGGAAACCGGCCAGGCAAAACAGCACAAACGGGCGATTGCGAACGATGTGACGCAGCGCGTCGCCCAGCCCCACGTCCCCCGGCATTTCGGGCCGCTGCTGGTCGGCCGTGACCGCCGCGGCCGCGCGCTTACCGGGCAGCGTCTCGCGGATCGCGAGGAGGATGATCAGGCCATACAGGCACGACGTGCCGGCATCGCCGATGAATAGCCAGCGGAATGAGAACTGGGCCAGCCAGCCGCCGAGGGCCGGGGCGATCGCGAAGCCCAGGTTGATGGCGACGTACATGAGCGTGAAAGCGTGCGGGCGTGCGGCGGGTAGGACGAGGTCCGCAATCATCGCCTGTGCGGCCGGTCGGTACAGATCGGCAACCAGTGCCAGGAAGAACGTCATGATCAGCAGTGCGGGTCCTGACCGGAGCAGGCTGTAGCTCAGCAAGAGCGTCGCCCCGCCGAAGAGGGCGATCAGCATGACGGTGCGCCGCCCGATGCGGTCGGCGAGGTGTCCGCCGACTAGACTCCCCACGATGGCCCCGCAGCCGTAGCAGCCCATCGCCTGGGTGGCCACCTCGATGCTCAGCCCGAGTTGGTCCCGCAGGTAGATCGTAAGGAACGGGACGATGAACATGCCGATGCGGTTGATGAGCGTACCGAGGCACAAGAGGTGTACGGCCCGTGGCAACTCCAGGTACGTACGCAGCATGACGATCCCGTTGCCCGTCTGGGGCCAAAGCCCGTTGAAAAGGAGACTAGCTCCGAGCCGGGCCTGCTCCCAGGGGCCGGCCACACGCCCCCGCGAGGTGCCTGTCCCCCTTTCCACAATCTGCCGGGTCGGAACCCTCTCCGAGATGGAACCAGTAGTCCCCGCCATAATGCGGGCAGGTGTCCCCACAAGGGCCCCGTCCCCGTTCCACCTCGCGCACTACGCCGGCCGCAATCTCCCTCGTCCGGTGGTCTAGCTTTGCCTCTGGTATACAGTACAGGGCACAAAGCGCTTGTGCCTCTGTCCATGTCCTGATTTCACGCACAGCGGCACCACGCCCGCCCGGACCCCCCTGCCCCGCGGCGCGCCACGCGCGAACCGAGCACTAGCAGCGGTACTTCACTTCTGTCCACGAACGTACCCGTTGTGGAACTTGGTCCATTCCGGCAACACCCGTTCCAGTAAATCGTGCGCCGGCAGGAACGCTATTCTCAAATGATTAGTGCCCGGTCGCTGCCCGAAGCCCGAACCATTCACCGTGCACAATCCAGTGGTTTCCAGCAGGCTCATACAATAGTCAAAGTCCGTTGTGCCCCGGGGCAGTGTGTTGAGTCGCGGGAACAAGTACAGGGCCCCGGTCCTTCCAAAGCACTCGACGCCTTCCATCTCCTTGAATGCCGCCTTGATCATCGTGGCCTTCTCATAGAGCGCACACAAGATCCCGTCCTTTTCCTCCACGAACCGCTTGTGCGGCGCACTACCCTCCGGCGGTGGCCGGACCATCAGGTAGGTCAATGCCTGGCCCGTGGTATTCGAGCAGAGACTGACAGATGCCTGTTTGAGCAGCACATCCGCAAAGCTGAGGCTGGAGTTCTTCAGGCGCGGTGGATTCCGCATCTCGATATACCCGCCCCGCCGGCCACACTCGCCATAGAACCCTTTCGACGTGCTGTGTAGGCTGAACAGCGGAATCTCCTGGTGTCCTACGAGGCTGGCAAACGAGACGAACTGAGCGCCATAGAGATTCTCTTGATAGACCTCATCCGCAATGATCGCCAGGGCGTGTTCCCTGGCGAATTCAACGACCTGCGCAGCGTTCTGTTCTGGCAGCACCGCCCCGGTCGGATTGGCCGGGTTGATGACAACGATGGCCTTTACCGTCACGCGCTGTTGCCGGGCCTGCGCGATGGCATCCTCGAGTGTGGACCTGTCCAGCGTCCACCCGCTATCCTCGTCGGGGTAGTAATTGACTTGCACCCCCCCGGCGCGCTTGATGGCCGCCGAGTAGAGCGGGTACTGCGGTATCGGGATCATGATGCCGTCATTGCGCTCGGCAATCAGTATATCGATTATGTGCTTTGCGGCCTCGCTGGCGCCGTTCGTGAGGAAGATGGCCTCGGGGTCTGAGCGCACGCCGGCCGCAGCCGCGACGTCGTCTCTTGTGTCTATATACTCGGCGACCGCTTCCCTGATGAAGCAGGGTCCCTTGCTCTCCGTATATGCACCGAGGCCCGTACCGAGCTTGGAAAGCATGTCATCGCAGACACCGAGCACGTAGTCCGACGTGAAATCGTCGCCAGTCAGGCCCTCAAACGCCATGGGATTGCGCCTGAATAGCTTGATCAGAGTTCTTTCGCGCGCCAGTTTGCCCGGCGCTTCGAGAAAGCTCAGGACTTCGCGGTAAAAAGAGATGGGCCGCTGCCCCAGGGCCTGAGGATTGCCGATGTGGCACGAAATGATCCGCATTCCGTGCCGTGCCAACTCAGCCGCCCGTTGGGGAATGGGTCCCCGTACCGCATACTCCATTTCGGCGATATCCGGGTTCACAACCATGGCTACGGGCATTCTGAATCCCTCGGTAAACGTTGTTGCAGCATGCTCGCGAAGAGCATCCCACGGCGGCGGATGACAAGCGCGCCCGAACGGCCGCGGAGCGCGAAGGGCCGGCGCACACCAGGGGCGCGCCAGCCGTCCGCGCGCACGCCGGACACCGCGGTCCGGCGCTACAGGTCATGTCCGGGCCGACACGGGAGTCGGCCGTTACGTGCCGGGCAAGATGCCCACACTGCCCATTACAGGGCGGGCAGGATGCCCGCACCACCCCTTACACCAAGCCCTGATCCAGCATCGCGTTCGCGACCTTCAGGAAGCCGGCGATGTTGGCGCCGTTCACGTAGTTGCCCGGTGTGCCGTACTCTTCGGCCGTCTTCCGGCAGTTCTCGTGGATGCTGATCATAATGTTGTGCAGCCGCTGGTCGACCTCCTCGCGCGTCCACTGCAGGCGCAGGCCGTTCTGCGACATTTCCAGGCCCGACGTGGCGACGCCGCCGGCGTTGGCCGCCTTGGCAGGCCCGTAGAGGATCTTGCTCTCGAGGAAGACCTTCACGCCGGCCGGGTTGGTCGGCATGTTCGCGCCTTCCGACACGCAGAAGCAGCCGTTCTTGACGAGGTTGTTGGCGTCGATCTCGTTGACCTCGTTCTGCGTGGCGGAGGGCAGGGCCACGTCGCACTTGACCTGCCACAGCGGGTTGCAGTTCTTCTTCGAATCGACGTCCTCGTAATGGGCCTTCGGGTACTTGTTCTTGTACTCCTTGATGCGGCCACGCCTGTTGTTCTTGAGGTCCATCACGAACGCCAGCTTCTCGGCGTTGATGCCTTCCTCATCGAGGATGAAACCGTTCGAGTCGGAGAACGTCAGCACCTTGCCGCCGAGCTGGATCACCTTCTCCGTGGCGTACTGGGCCACGTTGCCCGAGCCGCTGACCACGCACCGCAGGCCCTTGAACGACTTGCCGCGGGTCTTGAGCATCTCTTCGGCGAAGTAGACCTGGCCATAGCCAGTCGCCTCGGGGCGAATCAGCGAGCCGCCCCAATTGAGGCCCTTGCCGGTGAGCACGCCTTCGAACCGGCGGGTGAGCTTCTTGTACTGGCCGAACAGGAAGCCGATCTCGCGGCCGCCGACGCCGATGTCGCCGGCGGGCACGTCGATGTACTCGCCGATGTGGCGATAGAGCTCGTTCATGAAGCTTTGGCAGAAGCGCATGACCTCGCTGTCGGACTTGCCCTTGGGGTCGAAGTCGCTGCCGCCCTTGCCGCCGCCCATGGGCAGGGTGGTGAGGGCGTTCTTGAAGATCTGCTCGAAGCCGAGGAACTTGATGATGCCGAGGTTGACGGAGGGGTGGAAGCGCAGGCCGCCCTTGTAGGGGCCGATGGCGCTGCTGAACTCCACGCGCATCCCGCGGTTGACGTGGACTTCGCCGCGGTCGTCCTGCCAGGGGACGCGGAACATGATCACGCGTTCTGGCTCCACCACCCGCTCGAGGATCTTGGCTTTGCGGAACTCGGGGTGCCGATCGAGCACCGGCATCACCGACTCAACGACCTCGTGGACCGCCTGGTGGAACTCCTTCTGTTCCGCGTTCTTGGCGATCACCTCCTGCATGAACGACTGGACCGCACTCGACATGAGCATCTCCGTGTACGTTGACAGCCTGCCGACGGCACACCCGTCCGGGGTGGCACGACCGGCCCTTACATTGACCAGAGCGGTCTCCGAGCCGCTCCCAGGCCGGCCGCACGCCGGCAGAACTTCCCTCGATCAGCGCTCCGCGAAGCGGCGATGCCACAACCCGCGCTCGCCGCCGCCGTTCTCCCTGCACCTGGGCAGCGCCCCCACGGCAAACCCACCATTTTGCCATGCGGCGGCGTTTTTTCAAGGGCCCTGAGCGCCGAATCCGGCCCGCCGCGGCGGGGCCCTGCCCCGGCCGAGGCGTAGGAGCCGTCTCCGATGGCGAATATAGCCGGCGGTGGTTCGCCCGGACGTAGGACGCCGCGTCGCCTTCTATGGCCGCCGGGGCGCCGGCCGCTACGCTGCCGGACTCGGAAATCCGGTGCTACCAGCTGACGCCTGAAAGCTGATCACGGACAGCTTGTTCCGCATCCCTTTTGGCCGCCGACGCCGGTTGATACACTACCGGTTCGGAACGGATTGGTGTCCCCATACGGCGCAGGTGTACCCATGAGCGACTTCCTCAAAGCCCTCGGCATCGACAAGGACAACCTCGGCGGCTTTCACGGCGAGTGGATCGGCTCCGGCCCCAAGCTGGACGTCATCACCCCCATCGACGGCAGCAAGATCGGCTCCGTCACCCAGGCGACCGAGGCCGAATACGACAAGATCGTCGACCGCGCCCATCAGGCCTACCTGAACTGGCGCATGGTGCCGGCCCCGAAGCGCGGCGACATCGTCCGGCAGCTCGGCAATCGCCTGCGCGAGCTCAAGCAGCCGCTCGGTGCCCTGGTCACGCTCGAGATGGGCAAGATCCTCCCCGAGGGCGCGGGCGAGGTGCAGGAAATGATCGACATCTGCGACTTCGCCTGCGGGCTATCGCGGCAGCTTTACGGCCTGACCATGCACTCGGAACGGCCGCGCCACCGCATGTACGAACAGTGGCACCCGCTCGGCGTCGTCGGCGTCATCTCCGCATTCAACTTCCCCGTCGCCGTCTGGAGCTGGAACGCCGCCCTCGCCGCCGTCTGCGGCGACGCGGTGTTGTGGAAGCCCGCCAGCAAGACCCCGCTGACCGCGATCGCGTGCACGAAGATCGCGGCGGAGGTGTGCCGGGCGAACAATGTCGATCCAGCGATCTTCGCGCTCGTGATCGGCAAGGGCTCGACGGTCGGCGAGAAGCTGCTGCATGACAAGCGCGTCCCGCTCGTCTCGGCGACCGGAAGCTGCCAGATGGGCTATCGCGTCGGCGAGGTCGTCGGCAAACGCCTCGGCCGGACGATTCTGGAGCTCGGCGGCAACAACGCCATCATCGTCACGCCCAGCGCGAACATGGACCTCGCGGCCCGCGCAATCCTGTTCGGTGCGGTCGGCACCGCCGGCCAGCGCTGCACGAGCACGCGGCGGATCATCGTCCACAACTCGGTACGCGACGAACTGGTGCAGCGGCTGGTCAAGGCCTACAAGTCGGTACCGATCGGCGATCCGCGGAAGGAAGGCACCCTCATGGGGCCGCTTGTCACGCACCAAGCGGTGACCGACATGCAGAACGCCATTGCCCGGATCAAGCAGGAAGGCGGCGAGATCCTCTACGGCGGTGAGAAGCTCGACGGGCCAGACTACCCCGGCGGGCACTATGTCCGGCCGTGCATTGCCGCCGCGAAGAACGAGTACCAGATCGTCCAGGAGGAGACGTTCGCGCCGATCCTGTATATCATCGGCTACGGGAAACCGGGTGCCATGGCCGTGTCGGCCGTGAACGACGTGGATGAGGCGATCGCGCTGCACAACGCCGTCCCGCAAGGCTTGGCGTCGGCGATCTTCAGCACGAACGTGATGGAGACGGAGCGGTTCCTAGCGCACAGCGGCAGTGACTGCGGCATCGCCAACGTGAACATCGGCACGAGCGGGGCCGAGATCGGCGGGGCGTTCGGCGGCGAAAAAGAGACCGGCGGCGGCCGCGAGTCCGGCTCCGACTCCTGGAAGGCCTACATGCGGCGGCAGACGAACACGCTCAACTGGAGCACCGAGCTGCCGTTGGCGCAGGGGATCAGGTTTGGCGATTAGGCGGTCTCTGGCTCGCTGCTATTCCGAACCCAGCGTGCACCGGCCGCATGTCGCAAGACGTGCGGCCGGTGCTTTTCTCCGGCCAGAGGTACGGCTACCATAGCCGTGAAACGGGGATGCGCAATGGCTGAATCCGCCCGGCGGCACGAGTACAACCTTGAATGCAGAGACCCGGTTCACGGGTTCGTGTATCTAAGCGAAGCTGAGTGGGCGATCGTCGATTGCCCGACCTTCCAGCGCCTTCGTGACATCCGACAGCTCGCCATGGCCCACCTCGTTTACCCAGGGGCCACGCACACCCGATTCGAGCACTCGCTTGGTTGCCTCCACTTGTCGGATGTGATCTATCAGGCTGTCGAGCGCCAGGTGAACCAGAAGAACTGCCCTAACTTCGCTCAGGCGTTCAGGGCCGATGACGAACAGGAAAATCGCGGTCGTCGGCTCGTCCGTCTGGCAGGCCTGCTGCACGACCTGGGGCACACGCCGTTCTCGCATAGCGCCGAGAAGCTCATGCCCGAGATCGACGACAGCGGCAAGAAGCGAAGAGTCCAGCACGAGGACATGACGGCGCGCCTGATCCGTGAAACGGAGATTGCGGAGAGGTTGCAGGCAGAGTTCGGAAAGGAAACTGTCGAAGAAGTCATCGCGGTGGCGACCAAGCCGGAACTGGCCGAGCTGCCCAAGGGCACCGACCTCGCGTGGTACCGGTTCCTGAATGACATCCTTGCCGGCGAACTGGGCAGCGACCGCATGGATTATCTGTTGCGCGACGCGATCCATTCCGGGCAAAGCGTCGGCCTCTTCGACCATCGCAAGCTCATCGACTCCATGATGATTGTGCCGCCCCCCGAAGAGACCGACGAGGACTATCGGCTTGGCCTGGATGAGGCGGGATGGCTGAACGGGGAGCAAATGGTCGCAGCGCGGTACTTGATGTATGTCGCGCTCTACTTCCACAAGACGAAGCGCATGTACGAGATTCATCTTGAAGAATTCCTGGCGGCGTGGCTTGCAGCGAAGTACGGGCGACCTCATTTCCCGGTCGATGAGCCGGCCAAATACGCATGCCTCACCGACAGCCGGGTCTGGGCGGCGATCTATGACGCTGCCTACGGCTCGGATGCCGACCTTAAGAGCTTGGCTAAGCCCTTTGTTGACCGGTCGCATCTCCGCCTCGCGCACGAGTTGCTGCTTGCCGACAACTACGACCCACGAGCGTCGTCCGACGACGTAGTAGAAGCTGTCCAAGCGATGACCGATGGTCTCGATCGGCTCCCACCGCCCGAACGCTGCGGGGAAAAGGTGATGGCAACCCTGCGACGCGAGTTGGGACCGATCTTGCGGCGTAGGCGGCCGCGCACTTGGGATACGGGCCGATTTGACAAACTCGTCGGAGCGGTGCATAATGAGTTTAGGGATAAGTTAGGGCAGCTTCGCGACGATCAAATGAAGCACGATGCTGCCAAGTTCTTTGGGCCTAAGAACAAGATATGGGTGTATCTGAACGGAAAGACCCGATATCTTGATGAGCTGTCGGAGATCGTCAGCGGCATGCCGGAGAGGATCTGGCGCGGCCGAGTGTACGCGTCCGAGGAGATTCGCGAAGACGTTAAGCAATTCTGCGAGCGGTGGTTAAGAGACAATCCATCCGCCGGAGGCACCGGAGATGTCCGAGATGGTTCCTGACACCGCCCCGTGGGTCCTGGCAGCCGCGGAGGCGCTACGTCGACACCGTAGCTGGACGGGGCGGGTCCACATCCAAAAGCACCTGTTCATTACGCAGGTGTTGAACTTGGCCGCGCCGCCGTTCGAGTTTGTGCTGTACGATTACGGCCCCTATTCGTTTGATCTGGACGAGAAGATCATCGACCTTGAGTTGTTCGGCCTCCTCAGCCGCTCATACCCGACGCCCGGGTACGGGCCGCAGTACGAGCCGACGCTACAGGGGCTCAAGGTCGCGCGCGGCTTGAAGGCTCAGGACCATCAGGCAGTGGAGCGAGTCGCGGAGCAGCTCGGTGATCGTAAGAGCCAGGACCTTGAGCTCATCGCAACGTGCCTTTGGGTCGAGCGTCGGGAAGATGTTAGGGACTCGGACGAAGTCGTTCAGCGTGTCAAACAGGTCAAGCCCAAGTACGACGCGGAGACTATTCGACGAAGCCTCGGCGACGCACGTGCGATAGCCAAGGCATTGGCCGAATAAGGCAGCCACTGTTCCGCTCGTCTGCGGCATCGCCAACGTGAACATCGGCACGAGCGGGGCCAAGATCGGCGGCGCGTTCGGCGGCGAAAAAGAGACCGGCGGCGGCCGCGAATCCGGCTCGGACGCCTGGAAGGCCTACATGCGGCGGCAGACGAACACGCTCAACTGGAGCACCGACCTGCCGCTGGCGCAGGGGATCAAGTTCGGGGATTGAGGCACAAAGGCACGTAGCCACCGCGCCACGCGGGCATCCGTGGGCGGATGGGCGCTGGCGCGTGCGGTTCTGACCGGTCCCGGCATAATCCCCACGCGGCCTTCCAGACGCGACCCCCACGGCGTAGAATCCGCGTGTTGCCTCCGGCACGGCGTACACGCGCCAGGGTGAATGCGTCGTGCGGCGGCGTCAATTGTGGGCTCGCGTGGGTCGAGCCTGGGCCAATCAACACAAGGGAGTTGAGCAATGACCAAGCGAATCGGGATGCTGCTGCTGGCGGGACTGATCGTCGGCCACGGTGCGGCGGCCGCATGGGCGGACGACCTGGGAGCGGCCGAGAAACAGATCTGCCAGGCCTGGGAGAAGCAGCGGTCGATGACCGCCAAGTTGACGATGGTTTCGAACATCGATGCGGGCGGCACGATGATGGAAGGGAAGGGCGAAGGGACCATCGAGTACGTCCATAAGGGCGACAAGACCTACTTGCGCATGGAGCTCAAGAGCACCATGCCGCAGCCCGTCGGGGCCGACACAAAGACGGAACAGAACATGCTGACCATCATCGACGGGGACTACGCCTGGACGCTCTCCGAAACGATGGGCCAGAAAATGGCGATGAAGACCAAGATTGACCTGCGGACGACGGGCGACCCGAAGACCCTGTTCGCGGAATACCGCAAGGACTACGAGCTCAAGCTGCTGCCCGACGACACAGTGGACGGCAAGAAAACCTACGTCATCGAGGCCACCCAGAAAGAGAAGGCCGGCGGCAACGTCTCGAGGACGTTGCTGTACTTCGACAAGGACAACGGCGGCATGCTGAAGATGGCCGTGCAGACCCCCGACGGCAAGCCCACCATGACGATGTCCTACAGCGACGTCAAGTACGACGTCAACATCAGTCCGGACCGGTTCGTGTTCAAGGCCCCGCCGGGCGTTGAGGTCCAGGATCTCACCAAGGTCGAGCCGGCCCAGCCAGCCGCGGCGGAGAAGCCCGCCAAGCCCAACCAGCCCTAATCCGAAAAAGGGGACATTGGGGCCGTTGAAAAAGGGGTACAGGCACCTCGCCAGCGCGCGTTTTCGGCAGCAGCAGGCGAGTCGGGCTCGGAGCCAGTCCCCCTTTTTCAACGGCCCCGATGTGCCCCTTTCTCCGAAGTTGGAATGTCCTCTTCCGGCACGTGGAGCGGGGCGGCACCCTGGCTCGCCGCAGCCCTGGCGGCCGGCGCTGCCACGGTTGTGGCCGCGCTGGTGGCCGAGGTGTATCCACTCGGCCCACTGGACGACGCCTTCATCTCGCTGCGCTACGCCGCCAATTGGGCCGCCGGCCGCGGACTGTGCTTCAATCCCGGCGAGAAGGTCGAGGGGTATTCGAATTCCCTGCTGGTGCTCCTCGAAGCGGCGGCGATTCGCGCCGGCGTCGACCCGCTGCTTGCGATGCGCCTCATCGGCCAAGCGGCCCTGGCCGGTCTGGCCGCCCTGCTGGCCGCGTTCAGCTTCCAGCACGTGTTCCCACACCGGGGGGGCCTCGCGATCATCGTCGGCAGCTTAGTCGCCCTGCACCCCATGTTGATCTGCTGGGCGTATTCGGGGCTGGAGGGCGGCCTGCATGCGTTGCTCGTGCTTGCAGCACTGATGGCGGCGCTCGGGGGAGAAGCTTCCGCGTGCCAAAGTAAGCGTCTTGGCCTTCTACGGCCGGCCCGGGGGCCGGCCGCTACGACTGAGGGACCGATCGCTGGTCGGTCTATTACGGCCGGCGAGCCGCCGGCCGCTACGGCCGATGATGAGGCACCGGCGGCTGCGCAGCTCGTGGCACACGCCGGCTGGGCGATTCTGTCGGCGGTCTGCCTCGTACTGGCGGCGATGACGCGGCTGGAGACGGTGATCGTCTTTCCCGTGATTCTGCTGGTTGTATATTGGCAGACCCGCTCGCTCCGGGTCGTGCTGCTGCACTTCGCGATCGTGGCCGTCGGCTTCGGCGTGTACTTTATCGCGCGGGCGGTTCACTTCGGGTACCTGTTTCCCAACACCTTCTACGCCAAGCTCGATTATGGGAATGCCCTGCTCGCCTGGCGCGGCGCGCTGTACGTGTGGGATTTCCTGGTCGGCAGCTTGCCGACCACCGTGCTCGTGCTGGCTGCGTGCGGAGTGATTCGCCGGGCGCCGCTTTGGGTGCGGGGATGTTTGCTTCTGGCGGCCGTGGAACTGCTCGGCGTGATCTACGTCGGCGGCGACCATTTCGGGATGTTTCGCTTTCTCGTGCCGGTCGTGCCGCTGCTCTCGCTGGCGGCGCTGTACCCGGCCGCGATGCTCTTCACTCGTGCTACGGGACGGCGCCGTGCGCAGGCTGCCGCCGTTGTCGTCAGTCTGGCCGCCTTGGTCGGCTCCGGCCTGCTGGCCGGACGGCAGCCCAAGCGTGACGAGCCGCGCTTGCGCAGCCAGTTCGCCGGCCACTTGTTCGGGTGTAAGGTCGCCCGCGAGTGGGAGTTGGCCGGACGCTGGCTCCGCGAGCACACGCCGCCCGACGCCACCATCGCCACCGTTGCGATCGGCGCGATCGGCTTCTTTTCGGAACGTACCATCGTTGACCCGCACGGGATCGTGGACCCGACAGTGGCCCATCGCCGACAGGAGCTCGGCCACGGATTGTCCGGCCATGAGAAGTACGACGTGGAGCGCGTCCTCTCCCGGCGACCGGACTACATCCTGGTGATTCACTACTTGACGCCCACGCCGATTCCGCTAAAGGAGCTGGCCCAGGCCGCCTGGGGCGATTTCAACCAGGAGCTGCTTCGTCAGCCGGAGCTGTCCCGCCTGTACCGCCCCGAGAGTGTCAAGTGCGGGGTGTTGTACCTGAATCTGTTTGTCCGTCGTGACCCACGCGCGTGAGAAAAAAAAGGGTACAGGCACCGCGGAGGGACCTTTCGTGCGAACCAGACGTAGGCGGCGCGGTCCGCCGCGGCGGACAGTCCCCGTTTTTTTCTCACGCTCTACCCACTCTGCCAGGCGGAAGCTAATCGACGTACTGCGAGCTGGCCGCGCGCAGGAACGAGCCGCGTGCGCAAACGAGCGGTCCGGAGTGGGGGGATGGGCCCGTCGTCCGCCGCGGCGGACTCCGGGTTCGTACTGCGCCGCCCGCACCGGGGCCCGGTTGGGAGTTGCTCGGCGGGCCGCCAAAACGCTACGATGAACGCTCAGATCCGCGGCGATGGGCGTCACGTCTCGCCGCGCGGTTCACCTGCCAGCGGCTGCGCGCTTTCCTGACGCTCACGCGGACCGGCAGCGACGGCGTAGGGCAGCGCCAGGAGAGGGCTGTGTCACGAGCCACACGACCGCCGCTGAGCACGCACAAGAAGCTGCTGTTCTCGGCGATCACGGTCCTCCTGGTGCTCGCCCTGCTTGAAGGCGGCAGTCGTCTGCTGATGGATTCCACGACCAACGTCCCCTGGGAACGCCAGCGCCACCTGGTCACTGTGCTCGGCTTTCCAGCGCTGAATGAAATCCTCGTACCCGATCCCGACTTGTTCTGGAAGCTGCGGCCCAACCTCGACCGGTACCGCCTTTCCGGGCGCATCGCCGACTCCTCCGCGCTCTCGTTCTCGGTCTCCACCGATGCCCGCGGTTTTCGGCGTACGCCGCCGGTCATCGCGGCGGAATGGCGAGTTGTCTTCCTTGGCGACTCGTGCACGTTCGGCGTCGGGGTGGACGACGACCAGACCTTTCCGGCGTGGGTCCAGCAGCGCCTGCCTGGCGTGCAATGCCGCAATCTTGGGGTGCCGGGATACTCCGCGTACCAGGGGCGCGTGCTGCTCGAACACTACGCGTTTGACGCGCCGCCGGACGTCGTGGTGATCTCGTTCGGCTTCAATGACGAGGCACCGTGGGACACGCGCAGCGATCTGGAGAATGCCCAACGCCTCGCCGCTGAACGCGAAGGCTTCGCGGCACACTTCCGCTTCGTGAAGCTTCTGCAGGGCGTCTTGCCACTCCGCGCGCCAGCCGCATCCCACACCAGAGAGGGTGCGCGGCCACGGCTGACCGACGCGGAATTCCAGGAGCAGGTGCGGGCGATGATCGCCTGGTGCCGGCAACGGGGTGCCACGCCGCTGCTGATGCTCTGGCCGCAGAAGTCCCAGTTGCGGGAAGAGGGGCTGCTGCCGAAGCAGGCCGCCCTGCTGGCCGTGGCCCAGTCCGAGCGGGTTGGGCTCGTGGACCTGCCGGCGGCCTTCCGCGCGCCGGGCCAGCCGGACTTGTTCCTCGACGCCGTGCACGCCAACGCGCAGGGCTGCGAGGCGGTCGCCGACACCCTCGTACCCATCCTGCGCTATCTCCGCAGCGCGCCCGGGACCGCGCCGACGCAGGCGACCACGGCACCGGGCCGGTAAAATCCAGCACGCGTGATTCACGACCTGGAGTCCGGAGGACCAGCATGGACGTGCTCGAAGCCATCCGAACCCGCCGCAGCGTGCGCGCCTATTCTTCCCAGCCGATCCCGCCGGAGATCCTCGAGCGGCTGCGCCAGGCCCTGCGCAGCGCGCCCTCGGCGTGCAACTTCCAGCCCTGGCACTTCATTTTCGTCATGGATGCGGACCTGCGCCGCAAGCTCGCCCAGGCCTCGAACGACCAGTTCTGGATGGCCGAGGCGCCGATGATCATCGTGGCGTGCGGCCGGCCGCAGGACGCCTACCAACACATGGGTGGCCGGGGAAACAGCCTCGACATCGACGTGGCGATCGCGCTCGATCACCTGACCCTGGCTGCGGTTGCGGACGGCCTGGGTACGTGTTGGATCGGCGCCTTCGACGAGCAGCGGGTCAAGCGGCTGCTAGGAGTGCCGGAGTCCGTGAAGGTCGTCGCGCTGACGCCGTTGGGCTACCCCGCATCGCCCGATTTGAACGCGCCGCTCGACGATTCGCGGCGCAAGCCGGCGACAGAGATCTTCAGCACTGACCGTTGGAAGCAACGGTGAGCCGGCCGTCGGGTGCCGCGGCCGGGTGCTACGCCGGCGTCCGTGCCGCGGGGTCCTGCTGGTAGAAGAGCTTTAGTTGCTCGTATAGCTCGGGATGCCCCCGTTTCAATGCCGCCGACTGCTCGAAGAAGGCCTCCGTCGCCACCGCGAAGAACTCCGCCGGGCTGGTGGCGCCGTATGGATCGAGCACTGCCGGTCGCCGCTGGGCGACGGCATCGCGCAAGCGCTCGTATTCGCGACCGAAGACCTGGGCCCACGCGGCGTACATCGCGGGCTCGGGCAAGCGCGGCGCACCTTCGACCGCACCGGACTCACTGTCGAGCTGATGGGCAAACTCGTGCAGCACTACGTTGCGGCCAGGCGGCCAACCCTGGGCCAGGCGTTGCACGTCTTCCCACGACAGGATCACCGGCCCGCGATACCACGACTCGCCATGCCGCTCGGTCAGGCCCTCGCTCACCACGCCGCCGGGGAGCCGCCGCTCGGCTTCGACGAAATACCGGCTTGGGTACATGAGAATCGTGCCGGCCTTGGGGAAGTAGTCGGTGGTCCGATGCATCAGCAAGCGGCACGCGTGGGCGGCGATCATGACGCGCATCTCGTCGGTGATCGCGAGTCCGCCGCAGCCCTCGAACCGCTTCTCGTGCAGAAAGACCTGGATGTGGCCCTGCAACTCCTGCTGCTGGTCCGCGGACAGCATCCGATAGTACGGCACGTTGCGCTCGATGATCTCGCGCCACTCCAGTGGAATCGGGCGCTCGCGTAGCCGCCGCCGCTGTCTGCGCTTAAACCCGAACATGTGGCGCATCTCGCATCACAGCCGCCACGAATTCAACGTCGCCGAGGTCCCAGCCGCTGCCGTGCCGCGGCGACCGAACCGGGCCATCACTGGCCCGGCTCGGATCACCGGGCCGAGGCTCTTGGCGCCTGGACGGTTCCGTCGTCCGTCTAGTCAAACTCGCCCGGCGGCAGGCCCTCGGCAACTTCCTGCAATCTCGCGCGATCGACGATGCCGATCCGCTGCGCGGCGGGCATCTCAATTAGCCCGATTTCCGCCAGCCGGCGCAACGTCCGCGAGAGCGTCTCGCTCGTTAGGTTGAGGTGGCTGGCCAGGTCCTTCTTAAGCACGGGCAGCGTGAACGTGCCCGCGGCGCCGCCTTCGTCCACACGCAGCAGGTACCCGGCAACCCGCCCCAGCGCGTCGCGTAACACGATGTCCTCTAGCAGCCCGATGAGTTGCCGGACCCAGAACGCCATGCCTTCCGTGAACTGCAGGCACAGCTCGTGGTTCTTTCGCAGAAGTTGCCGGAAACGTTCGGCCGGCAACAGCGCGCACTCCGTGTCCTCCAGCGCCTCGGCGAACGCGGGGCAGTTGAAGCGTCCGATGACCGCGACCTCCGCGAACGTGTCGCCGGGCTCGGCGAAGTGGAGCACGTGGTCCTTCCCGGTGGCGGCGATCTTGTAGACGCGTACGACACCGCTCCCGACGCAGAATAATCCCGGGCACTCATCGCCTTGCCGAAAGACCTGCGTGCCTTTCTTGAAGCGGACGAGCCGCGCGTCGCTGCAGAGCAGGTCCAGTGACTCTCGCGTTAATGTCCTGAACAGACGGCACTTACGGACGATGTCGACTATGGCTTGGTCCACGACGCGTGAGATTCCGACAAAAAATAGGACCAAATTGATCCAGATCAAGGCCCAGTCACCAGTATTGTCCGACACTGGTAGCGGTTAAGCAAGCGGTGCGGCCTTGTTGGGCCGGCTCAGAACGTGAGGTCAGGCATGCTTCGAGAGATTGTTTCGATCGACGAGGAGCTGTGCGACGGCTGCGGCCTGTGCATCCCGGCGTGCCACGAAGGGGCGCTGCGGATCGTCAACGGCAAGGCGCGGCTGGTGGGCGACCGGTTGTGCGACGGATTGGGCGCGTGTCTGGGCCATTGCCCGCGCGGCGCGATTCGGATCGCGCGCCGCGAAGCCGACGCCTTCGATGAGGCCGCGGTGGCCCCACAGCACGCTGTGCCCCACGGCGGCGGTTGTCCCGGCAGTCGCTTCGCCCAGTTCGGTGCGGGAGGTCCGGCGGCGGCGCGTCCGAGTGCTACGGACGGCCCACCGGCGCAAGCATCGGAGCTGACGCACTGGCCGGTGCAATTGCACCTGTTGTCACCGAGTGCGCCCGTGTTGAATGGCGCGCGGCTGTTGGTGGCGGCGGACTGTGTACCCGTTGCTTATGCTGGCTTCCATGCCGACTTTCTCCGCGGCCGGGCGGTGGTCATCGCGTGCCCGAAGCTGGACGACACTGCGGGCTACGTCCAGAAGCTGGCCACGATGATCGTCCACAACGACCTGACGGACATCACGGTCGTGCACATGGAGGTCCCCTGCTGCACGGGGATTCTGCACGCGGTGCTCGAGGCCCGCGCGCTGGCGGGCCGCGATCTGCCGGTCGAAGACGTGGTTGTCAGCGTTCGGGGCACGATTCTCAGACGCCGGCGAATCGGCGCCGCGGCGCCCGCGGCCGAGTGCCGGTGAGACTACTGCAAGCGGCGGAAGCGCGCCCGGGTGGCTTGGGCCTGCCGGCGCAAGGAGCACATTCATGCGATACTCCCCACCCACGCAAATGCTCGTCGACGAGCACGAAGTCATCGTGTCCGTCCTGGACGCCCTCGAGGCCGTAGCCGAACGCAGCACCACGGGCGACGACTTCCCGCAGACCTTCTACGAGCAGGCGTTTGACTTCTTTCCCACGTTCGCCGACAAATGCCACCACGCCAAGGAAGAGGACCACCTGTTTCCGCTGCTCGAGGCGCGCGGCATTCCACGCGACGGCGGACCGATCGGCTGCATGTTGCAGGAGCACGCGCTGGGCCGTGAGCACGTGGCGGCGGTCCGCGCGGCGCTGGAGCGCACGGCACGGGGCGACCCGGCGGCCCGCGCGATCGTGCGCCGTGAGGCGCTCGCGTACGCCGAGCTGCTGCGTCAGCACATCCTCAAGGAGAACGAGATCCTCTTCGTGCTGGCGGATCGGCAGATGACGGCGCAGGATAAGCAAGAGTTGTGGCAAAAGTTCCAGTGTGCCGAGCACACGGCGGTCCCGCCGGGGACGCACGAGAAATACGTGGCGTTAGCCCAGGAACTCTGCGCGATGGCCAGCGCCGGCGATGCGCGTGCGTAACGAATAAGACACGAAAGGACGGGTGCGATGATCGGACGCGGGCTCAAGATACTCTTCGTCGGCAGCATCCTGGCCGCCATCGCCATCACGCTCGGCGGCGGCTACTTCACCTACGAGGCGGCGCCACCTTATCCGGGGCAGGTGGTCGCCGAGGGTCGCGGCGAGGTGTTGTTTGACCGGGAAGGCATTCTCGCCGGCCAGGCGGTATGGCAGAAATATGGCCTGATGGACCTGGGTTCCGTGTGGGGGCACGGAACCTACCGCGGGACGGAATTCACCGCCGACACGCTGCACCGCATTGGCCAGCACATGCGGGATTTCCACGCCCAGGCTCAGGCCCAGGTCCACTACGCTGCCCTGCCCGACCCGCAGAAACGCGAGCTCGACTATCAGGTGATCCAGGAGCTGAAGCAGAACCGCTACGACGCATCGTCCAACCGGTTGGTGCTGACGCTGGCCCAAGCTGCAGCCCTGCAGCAGATTCGCACGCACTATGACCGGGTGTTTGCCGAGGGCGTGCCCGACGCCAATATCGTGCCGCGCATGATTGCGGACGCGGGTGAGCGCCGCGCCCTGGCGGATTTCTTCTACTGGACCGCCTGGTGTGCCGGGACGCTGCGGCCGGGCAAGGAGCTCACGTACACCAACAACTGGCCGCCGGATCGGAGCGTGGGTAACGACATCGCGCCGGCCGCGATCGGCTGGTCCATCGGGGCGCTGCTGGGTGTGATGCTGGCGTCGGGGCTGGCGTTGGCCGCGTTCTTCCGCTTCGACTTTCATAAGGACCTGGAAGGGCTGGAGCTGGACCCGACGGTGGGGCAGCGCATCATCGGTATGCCGATTTCGCCGAGCCAGCGTAAAGCCGCGAAGTTCTTCGTGGTCGTCGTCGGGCTCCTGTTCCTGCAGCTCAACATGGGCGGCCTGATGGCGCACTACACCGTGCACCCCAGCTCGTTCTATGGTCTGAGCGCCATTCCGCAGACATTCGTCTACAACTGGGCTAAGAGCTGGCACCTGCAGTCCGCCATCTTCTGGATCGCCGTCGCCTGGGTCGGTTCCGCGCTCTACCTCGGCCCCATCGCCGGCGGGCGCGAGCCGCGCAAGCAGGGCGCCCTCGTTGACATCCTCTTTGCGGCGGTGGTCCTTGTCGCGGTCGGATCGCTCGCCGGCACAGCGCTCGGCGTGAAGGGCCTCGCCGGCAAGTACTGGTTCTGGATCGGCCACCAGGGCTGGGAATTCCTCGAACTCGGCCGACTCTGGCAGATCCTGCTGTTCGTCGGCCTGATCGTGTGGCTCGTGCTGGTGGTGCGGGGCGTCAAGCCGCACCTGGCGCGCGGGCAGGACCGCTGGGGCACGGTGCCGTTCTACAGCTATTCGGCGATCGCGGTGGTCTCGTTCTTCGCGTTCGGGTTGTTTTACACGCCGCGCACGCACATCACCGTCGCCGATTTCTGGCGTTGGTGGGTGGTGCACACCTGGGTAGAGGGCATCTTCGAGTTCTTCGCCGCCGCCGCGATGGCGTATGTCGTCACCGCGCTCGGTCTGGCCCCGAAGAAGCAGGCCCTGCGCGCCGCGTATCTCACCGCCTGCCTGGCGATGTTCTCGGGCGTCATCGGCGTGGGGCACCACTACTACTGGTTCGGCGACCCAGACCTGTGGTTCGCGCTGGGCGGCGTGATCTCCACGATGGAGCCCGTGCCGATCCTGCTGCTGGTCGTGAAGGTGGCGCTCGAGGCCAAGAACTCGCCCGCGGTGCGCGCGGCGTACCCGTACAAGTGGCCGCTCATGTTCCTCGGTGCCTCATCCCTGTGGGCGTTCCTCGGCGCGGGCGTCTTTGGGTTCATCATCACCACGCCCGTGATCAACTACTACGAGCACTCCACCTACCTCACCATGAACCACGGTCACGCCGCCCTGTTCGGGACCTACGGCATGTTGGCGATCGGGCTGATGCTGTTCGCGCTGCGCGGCCTCGTCCGACCAGAGAAATGGTCGGACACGCTGCTGAAAGTCGCCTTCGTCGCTACGAACGGTGGGCTACTCGCGATGACCCTCCTGACGCTGCTCCCGGTCGGCCTGCTCCAGACTCGGGCCGCGTACATCCGGGGCGTCTGGTACGCCCGCAGTCCGGCGTTTTACGAGGAGCCCTGGATCAAGTTCATTGGCCAATGGCGCATCGTCCCCGACCTGATTATCATGGGCGGCGTGATCGCGCTCGTCATTTTCGTAGCACGGGCCGTGCGGAATCTCAAGCCGGCGACCGTGGCCGATGGTGCGGAACTCGTCGTTCCGACTGGGGCCCTGCCGGCCGGTACACACTAGGACCGGTGTGCGGCTGCGCACGTTGCCCGCGGGACTGTCGGAGTCCCGCCTTCTAGGAGTGACACGACACTATGTCGGCCGAAGTATTCGACGAGCTGGCGACCGTCTATGACGCGCTCATCGATTGGCCGAAGCGCCTCGCCAACGAAGAACCGTTTTACCGCGAGCTCTTCGACCGCGTCGGTGTACACCGGGTACTGGATTCCGCCTGCGGCACCGGCCGCCATGCGGCGCTGTTCCATTCCTGGGGTTGTGAGGTGGAAGGGGCCGACGTCAGTCGGGCCATGATTGAGCGCTGCCGCCAGCAGTACGGGCCGACGGACGCGCTGCGCTGGGTGGTGCGCGCCTTTGACGAGGCGGTTCCCGTCAGGACGCCGTTCGATGCCGTCATTTGCGTCGGGAACTCATTGGCCCTGGCCCCGGACAACGCTACGGTCGCCCGCGCCATCCGACAAATGATGGCCGCACTACGCGCGGGCGGCGTCTGCGTGCTGCAAGTCCTGAACCTCTGGCATTTGCCCGACGGTCCGTGCGTGTGGCAGAAGTGCAGGCCGGTGAATCTGGGCGGGCGCGAGCACGTGCTCGTCAAAGGCGTACACCGCGCCGGCGCGCGCGGCTTCGTGGACCTGATCGATGTGACGCTCACACCCTCGGGTGCCACGCCCCGCTTTGACTGCCCGCAGTTCTTGGGGCTGGAAGTGGCGGACTTGGCCCAAGTTGCCCTCGACGGCGGGGCGACCGACATCCAATGCTATGGCAGCTTTCAACGCACGCCCTACGACCGCGAGAAAAGTCAGGACCTGATTGTGGTGATCGAGAAGTGAACGGCGATACGACGACAGCTCCGCCAGCCGCACGGGACGCGAACGTGTTGCGCGATCTGCGAACCCTGGCCCGGTTTGTCACACTCTATTGTCGGCGGCGGCATCGTGACCGCGAGAAGCGGCCGGTCCACTTACGGACCATCGATGTCGCGGGCGTCTGGGGTCGGCCGGTGCCCTTGTGCACCGCCTGTGGCAAGCTGCTGGCGCACGCGTTCACGAAGCGCGTGGCTTGCCCCCTTGATCCGAAGCCGATGTGCAAGCGGTGCCCGCAGCACTGCTACGCGCCGGCGTATCGCGCCCAGATTCAGGAAGTCATGAGATTCGCCGGCCCACGGCTCGTGCTGTCCGGCCGCCTGGACTATCTGCCTCACCTGCTGCGCTGAATGACGGTTTCGCAGTCAGCGGCCCCGGCGGGAGTGTCGGGCGTCGCCGCGCGCGATACTGTGATCGCGTGAGACAGGCAATTCTTGCGCCAAGCTCGCGGCCCCGGCCTTGACCGCAGACCCAAGGTACGATGACAAGTGCAGCGCGTGCGTTTGAACGTCCGCAACCGGCGTGCTAGACTACGGATAAGAGGAGTCCATCCCCCGGGGCGCTTCGGGCGTGCGCAGTCGCGCACGCTGGTTTTCAATATGTGCCCAGCCGACTCATAACGCTGTCTGAACCGCTGCGGCCACGAGCCCCGCTCCAGCGGGCCCCCGGACGAACCGACGGGCCGTGCAGAGAGCCGCCATGCGATCCGTCACGCTTGGCCCCCGCGACGCCCCGGATCGGCGCGTGGCGCTACGAGTCGCCCTGATCTACGCCGTCTTCGGGGCGCTCTGGATTGTCTTCTCAGACCGGCTGCTGGCGTTGCTGGTCGGCGACGTGGAGGCGCTCACGTTCGTCCAAACCCTAAAGGGGTGGCTCTACGTCCTGGTCACTGCCGCGCTCGTCTATCTCCTCGTGCAACGTAGCCTCACTGTGCTGCGACACACGCAGCGGTTGGTCCAGGCCGGGGAGCAGCGCTATCGCCAGATTGTCGAGACCGCGTCCGAAGGCATCCTGACGGTCAACGCCGACGAAGATGCGAAGATCACCTTTGTCAACGCCCGGCTGGCGGAGATGCTGGGGTACGCGCCGGAAGAGCTGCTCGGGCGGTCCGTGCTGGAATTCATGGATGAGGAATGGCGGCAAGTGGCCCGCGAGAAACGGCGGGCCAAAGCCCATGGTCCGGCCAACCGCTACGACCTCAAGTTCCGCCGCCGTGACGGGAGTGAGCTGTGGGCGCTGGTCTCGGTGAACCCGCTGCTGAGCGACCAGGGGGAGTATGTTGGTGCGCTGGGGATGCTGGCGGACATCACGGAGCGCAAACGGCTCGAAGAACAGCTCCGGCACTCCCAGAAGATGGAGGCGGTCGGGCAACTGGCGGGCGGGGTGTCGCACGACTTCAACAACATCCTGACCGCGATCCTGGGACATGTCGACCTGATGCGCGACGTCCTGAAGCGCGGCCTGCCGACGCATGCGCTGGAAGAAAACCTCGATCAGATCGAGCATTCCGGGCAGCGGGCCGCGGCCCTCACGCGCCAGCTTCTGGTCTTCAGCCGGCGTCAGATCATCATGCCCGAAGTACTGGACCTTCCACGCGTCGTGCGGGGCGTGGAGCCCATGCTCCAGCGGCTGATTCGCGAGGACGTCGTGCTCCAGATTGACTGTCCCGCCGACGTGTGGCCCATCTGCGCCGACGCCGGGCAGCTCGAGCAGGTGGTCGTGAACCTGGCCGTCAACGCCCGCGATGCGATGCCCCGCGGCGGGCGGCTGACCATCGCGGCGACCAATGTCACGTTGGACGCCGAGTACATCGCGCACCATTCCGAAGCACAGCCGGGGTCGCACGTCCGGCTGGCGGTCAGCGATACCGGCTGCGGAATTGAGCCCGCCGTACTCCCGCGCATCTTCGAGCCCTTCTTCACCACGAAGCCCGCCGGGGAGGGCACGGGCCTCGGGCTGGCCACCGTCCACGGGATCGTGAAGCAACTGGGCGGGCATATCGTGGTGGACACCGGGCCCAACCGCGGGACCACGTTCAACGTGTATCTGCCGGCGCTTGGGGGAGTCGCGCGGCCATCGCCGGCCGCACCTGCCGGTGTCGCCTCTCCCGACGGCCGCGAGACCGTGCTGGTGTGCGAAGACGACGAAACCGTACGCGGCCTCATCTGCCGGGCGTTGGAGGCGCACGGCTACACGGTGCTGGCCAACGCGGAGCCGGCGCCGGCCCTGGAACTGGCTGCCGGCCATGACGGCCCAATCCACCTGCTCATCACGGACGTGATCATGACTGCCATGAATGGCCGGCAGCTCGCCCGGGCGCTCCAGCCGCAGCGCCCGGGGATGAAAGTGTTGTTTGTCTCCGGCTACACGTCCAACGTGATTGCCCATCACGGCGTGCTCGACCCCGGTATCGAGTTCCTCGCCAAGCCCTTCCGATCCAGCGACTTGCTGCGTCGCGTGCGCGAGGTGCTCGACCGGCAGCCCAGCAACGTCGCCGTGTAGCCGCCTGGCGCCGCCCTAGTGCGGTTTCGCTTTGGCTGTAGCGGCCGGGGCGAAAAAAGGTGTCAGGAACCTTTTGTGCTCAGCACCCAAAGGGCCGCTCCGCGGCAAAAGGTTCCTGACACCTTTTTTCGCCCGAGCGGGAAGTCGGCCGCTACAGGAAAACTGAACGTGCTCTAGAACAGCGGGTAGACGAACGGTGCCAGCGGGCAAGAACTGGCGAACAGCGTCAGCGCGCCGAGGAGCAGCAGCAGCACACCCAGCGGAATCAACCACCACTTCTTCTCGTAGCGCACAAACGCGAAGAACTCTCGCAGCAGAGACGGTTTAGCCATACGTAGCTCAACTCAGCGACCTGGGCGCCGGGCACGACGCTGGCGCGCCGGTCGGCCGCGCGCCCGCACCGATCAAGGGCCTAGTCGACTAGCGGGGCGGTCTCGAGCGCGATGCTGCGGCGCAGCCCGGCCTCGAAATCCACCTGCCCCGGCTTCTCCCGTACGATGTAATCGCCTATCACCAGCACGTCGATGCCGGTGTTGACGAACGTACGGATCGCGTCCTGCGGCGTGCACACGATCGGCTCGCCACGCACGTTGAACGACGTATTCAGCACGACCGGGATGCCGGTCAGGCCGGCAAAGGCCTTGATGAGCCGGTAGTAGCGGCCGTTCACTTCCTCGGTCACGGTCTGGACGCGGCCGGTGCCATCCTGGTGCGTGACGGCGGGGATCACCGTGCGCAGCGCCGGTCGCACGGGAGGCACCAGGAGCATGAAGGGCGCGTCCATGCCAACGGGCAGCTCGAAATACTCGTGGGCGCGCTCCTTCAGCACACTGGGGGCGAAGGGCCGAAAGGCCTCGCGGAACTTCACTTTGGCGTTGATGATCTCCTTCATCTGCGGGTTGCGGGGGTCGGCGAGCAGGGAGCGCGCGCCCAGCGCGCGGGGCCCAAACTCCATCCGCCCCTGAAACCAGCCGACCACCTTGCCGTCGGCAATCAGGCGGGCGGCCGCACTCAGCAGGTCTTCCTCGCGCGGAAAGTACTCGTGCGCCAGGCCGTGGCGCGCCAGGGCCGCCCGGATCTCCGCAGCGGAGAATCCCGGCCCCCAGCAGGCGTGCTTCATCACGAAGGTCCGGGGGCACCTCAGCACCGAGTTGCACAGGTAGAAGGCCGTGCCCAACGCCCCGCCCGAATCGCCGGCGGCCGGCTGAATGAAGATGCTCTTGAAGCCGGACTCCTGGAGCATGCGCCAGTTGGCCACACAATTGAGCCCCACGCCGCCGGCCACGCACAGGTTGTCGAGCCCGGTCTGCCGGTAGACGTGCCGGGCGATGTTCACCATGATCTCTTCGACGACCTGCTGGCCCGAGTGGGCGATGTCCTGGTGAAACTCGTCGAGCTCCGTCTCCCGCGGACGCTGGGGCCGTCCGAAGAGGACCTCCCACCGGCGGTTGAAGATGCGCTCCACCGAGTAGTGGTGCGCGAAGTACTTCATGTTCAGGCGGAAGCTCCCGTCCGCGCGGAGATCCACCACCTGCCGGAACTGGTCCACGTAGGTCGGCCGGCCGTACGGGGCCAGACCCATCACCTTCCATTCCGCGTCGTTCACGCGAAAGCCGAGGTACGCCGTGATCGCACTGAAAAGCAGGCCGACCGAGTGCGGGAAACGGATCTCCTTTTCGAGGTGCAGGTCGTTGCCGCGGCCGACGCCCCAGGCCGTCGTGGCCCACTCCCCGACGCCGTCCGCCGTGATGATGGCCGCTTCGTCGAACCCGGATACCAGAAATGCGCTGGCCGCGTGCGCCAGGTGATGCTGGCAGTAGTAGATGTCCTGGTCGGTGTTGAGCTCCTTCTGGATCGTCCGCCCGATGTTCAGCTTGGTGGTCAGCCAGACCGGCATGCTGCGGATCCACGTCCAGTACGTCCGCGGCCAGCCGGCCAGAACGGATTCAAGAATGCGGGAAAACTTCACCAGCGGCTTCTCGTAGAAGCCGATGTAGTCCACTTGCTCAATCGTGATGCCGGCCTGGGCCAGGCAGTACTTGATCGCCGCGGACGGGAAACCGTTGTAGTGCTTCTGCCGGTTGAAGCGCTCTTCTTCAGCCGCCGCCACCAGCTCACCGTCGTGCACCAGGGCCGCTGCGGCGTCATGGTAGTAGCACGAGATGCCCAGCACGTACACGCCGATCTTTCCTTTCGCGCCGGCCAGAACGGCTCGTCCGACGACCGCTCTTGCACCTAGAAGGGCCGGAGGGTGCGCTCCGGTGTGGCCGCGTGGTGCACGTGATCTTCCCAATAGCTCTCGTCAAGCCCGCGCCGCCGGAGTCGGAGCGGGTCCTTCAGGCGGATGAGCGAAAAGACGGGTAGCAGCACGAAGTACAGGATCGTCAGCAACACGAACGTCACGGCGATCCCGATGCCGGCGGCGCCCGTCATCCACACGACATAGATGCGCCGCCCCGCGGCGTTGGACGCCAGCGTGATAACCCCAGTAAGCACGCCCAGCGCGCTCAGGCCGACCGCCAGACATTGCAGCGTCGATCCCGACCAGTGCGCCAGCGCTTGCCCGTTGTGCAGCTTATGCCACTCCGCGAGCCACAACAGGCCGCTGATGGCCAAGAGACCCACGAGGTTGATCACGCCGAAGTTCCGGACCTCGCGCACGCTCGGATTACGGTTCACCATCTGCATACTGCCCACGCACATGACCGTGCACAATTCGGCAGCGCCGCTCGTAGCGGCCGACCTTCCGCCGCGGCGGGGCGGCCGGCTGGCGGCGTTCGGACACTTCTCATACCGGTGAGGTTAACGCATTCCCAGCGGATGTCGCCACTTGCGGCTAATCCGCGTAACACGCGGGCGGGCCGACGAATTCCGGCCACGGGCCGTGCGTGCACAGAAACTGGCGGACGTGCGTACACAGGTGGCACTTGCTCGCGTACCCGCCGGGCAACTCCTGGTACCCGAGCGGAATTGCGCGTTGCAGCAGCTCATAGCTGCCCCCCGCCACCACGGCTTCCACCACCGGATGCTGCGGCCAGTTCAGGGCGAGCGTGCCCCAGACGTCCGCGACGCGGGAGCCGCCGCCGGCTTGTCCCAGGATGATCCCCGCGCACGTGCCAGGAAAGATGTGGCCATACGGATCAATGTGCACGTGCCGGCTGTGCAACATCTCCTTCACACAGTCTTGCCCGCAGTACGCCTCCGCCGGCTGGCGTGGCAGCAGCGGCGCGAGCCGCACGGCCGCGCGTCCGGTCAATCGGTCCTTGTGCCGCAGCAGCGCCTGACGAAATGCATCCTCCTTCTGCGCCGGGCTGAGCTGGCCCAGGTCCATGGGATGCTGCAGAAAGTCCCACCGGCGAACGCTGACCCGGTCTCGGCCCAGGACCTGGCGACCGATCTGCACGCAGCGTTCCACGCACTCCAGCGGTACGTACTCTTGGTGGAAGACATCCGTGCTGACGACGAGCTTCCCCATGCCGAGCGCGTCGAGCAGCTCCAGCCGCGCACGAGTCAGGCCCTCCTCGGTGGCCCAGAACGCATTGGTCTCGACCTTCTCCAGCGGCGTGAGCCCCGCGTCGCGCGCCGCTCGAACAATCGATACCAGGCGCACCCAATCGCGGAACGGCTCGCCGCCACTCAGATGGATGCGCATGGTCTTGCCCTGCCCGGCGGCCAGCTCATCCAGGCTGCGCCACAGCGCCAGGGCGCTGTCGACACTCATGCTGGCATCGTGCTCGGGCCCGGCGCAGACGTAGCAAAAAGCGCAGCGGGCGTTGCACCCGTAGGTCAACAGCAGGCCGGCGAACTCCCAGACCGCGAGCGGCGGCACTGGCCTGTCGCGCGAGCCAGGCTCGTGGTCCACAGGTTCGGCGATCACGCTGGAATTGTATCGCCGCCCATCGTCCGGCGGAGCGGCGCTCCCGCATTCGGCCACGATCACCGCACGGCGCGGCACCGGCTCAGGGTTGGAATTCCGGCGTCCAGGGCACGTCGAGGCCGCTGCCGGACCACAGCGTGTTGTCGCCTTCCAGGCCGACGCTGCCGTCCGGGTTCATCTCGTACCCGAGCTGCTCGAGCGTGTGCGCGCCGACGTGCCCGTCGAGCCACAGCGCGTTCGTCTGATTGCGGTGCCGCGGGTCGGCGGCGCTGCGGTGGTCGGGCGCGTCGGCCATCTCCCCGTTGGCCGGATCGACGCGCGGCGGATCGAGATTGAAGCCCTCGTTGCCCAGGCGCTGCGCGTCGCGTGCGTTGTCCTCATATGGCGCGCGATCCATGGGCGGCCACGAAGCCGCCGTGCCCATGCAGTCGCCAACCGTAACCGTCTGACCTGGGCGCCGAATCCAGGTGATCTTCACCGGCCAGCGCTTGTAGGAGGTCTCGTTCCCCTCATCCAGCAGGCGCGAGTTGCCCAGGAACTGGTAATTGTAGCCAAAGCTCCCGTTACGCTCGTCGGTCCATTCCGCCACGCTGGGGCAGACGTACACGCGGTAGGAGTAGTTCTGCCGGTCGCCGGCCTCCCCATGGAGGTCCACCTCGTTCTTGCACGCCTTGGGGTCGTCAAACGGCGGGGCCCCGACCGAGGCACTCATCATGGCCAGGAAGGTCGGACGATACTTTTGCCGGCTGCCCAACATGGCAAACGCGTTGCAGTCGTCGATATTGGGCAAGCGTCCCGGGGGGAGGACATCGCGGTTGTCGCCCACGTAGATGGTCAGCCCCTGCCCCAGCACCCGGAGCTGGGCCGCACACAAGGCCGCGCGGGCCTGTTGCCGCGCGGCGGACAGCGTGGGCAGCAAGATGCTGACCAGCAGCGAGATGATGGCGACCACGACCAGCAGCTCAATCAGCGTGAATGCCGACCTGGCCGACCGACGTAACCAGTGGTTTCCAGCGCACGAGCGCACACGACCGACACTCGATATGGAGCTCATACGCATGTCTTGCCCGTGGTTCGGTGGCAGCCGGCCCGCTCCTGCCAACCTTGCCTGCCCTGCAGAGTAACCGAGCGCGGGGGGGTTCTGCAATCACATTTGAGATCGAACTCCGGCTTGGCTTGCCGCCGATCCGCTCGCGGGCTACACTGCGGGCCGCCGTGACGGGGAACGAGAATTGGGCGCCGCAGAGCGAGCCGACGGGTCTGATCGCATTGGCGCGCCGGCCGAACCGGCCGCAGCGGTGAAGCGCATGCAAATCGAACGCGTCGTTCCGCTCGCGAAACAACTGTTGGTGTTGCCGCTGGGCGACGCGCGCCAGGACCTCTGGCTCTGGGAGCACAGTGAGCGGGTGATGCGCTTGGCGCAGATGCTGGCCGGGCTGCCCGAAGCGGGCGGGAAGGCGGCCGACCTGGCCGCCCTGGGCGTGGCGGCCCTGTTTCACGACGCCGGGTGGGTGCTCGAATTCCACCAGGGGCGGTTCGAGCGCTGGCAGTTGCTGACCCGGCCGACGAACGACCTGCAGCGCGAGCTGGGGGCCGCGATGCTCCTGGAGGAGGCCGGTCCGCTGCTTTCCGGCCCCACCGCCCGCCTCGCCGCCGATGCCATCCGCCAGTGCAATGACCGCCAGACGAACCTGCTGGAAGCGCGGCTGCTGGCCGAAGCGGAAGCGCTCGACGAGTTGGGGGTGCTCTACGTCCTCCGGCAGTTCCGTCAGTACCAGGCGGAAGGCCGCCCGCTGCAGCAACTGGCCGATACCTGGCAACGCCAGAAAGAATACCATTATTGGGAAGTGCGCCTGAACAACAGCTTCCGTTATGAGACCACGCGCGAGCTTGCCCGCCGCCGGCTGGACGCCGTCGACGCGTTTATGGTGGCGCTGGCTCGCGACCTGCGGAGCGACGACGTGAGCCGGCTGGTGCAGCCGCCCGGCCAGGCCGCCGCCCCCGGATCCGCCTGAGATGGAAACGGACATCGCCCGCATCCTGATTCACCGCGACCGGATTGACGCCCGCGTCCGCGCGCTGGCCGCCGAAATGGCCGCCACGTACAACGGCGACAATGTGGGCCTGACCCTCGTGCCCATCCTGTCGGGCTCGATCATCTTCCTGGCCGATCTCATCCGCCATTTGCCGCTCAAGATGAAGATCGCGCTCGTGCAGCTCTCGACCTACCCGGGCGCCGCCACGTCCCCGGGCGACCCCCGCACGGTCCTCAAGCTGACCGGCGATGTGACGGATCGCCACGTGCTCGTCATTGACGACATCCTCGACAGCGGTCGCACCTTGCGCCGCGTACAGGCGATGATCCGCGAGCGCCGCCCGAAGAGCCTGCGTTCCGCCGTGCTCCTGCGCAAGCCGAGCAAGGCCCCCCCGGACCTGCCGGTCGACTTTGTGGGCTTCGACATCGAGGACTTGTTTGTCGTCGGTTATGGACTGGACTATGGCGACTTGTATCGCAACTATCCGCACGTCGGCGTACTGCACCCGGAGCTGATGCCATGAACCAGCCCCAGCCGTTCCCGAGCACCGTGGCCGAGGTGCCGCCCGCGGTCGAAGCGAACCCCGTGGCCACCGCGAAGACGGCCGCCAAGCTCGAGCTGCTCGATGGCGACGAGGTGATCCAGCTTTCGATCAAGCCCTCACTCTGGTACATCCCGCTGGTCTCACTGGGCTGGGTCGGGGCTGTGGGCCTGCTCGCCGTCGCCCTGGCACTCGCGCTGCGCAACGGCTGGACGCGGGAGGGGCTGATTGCGTTCCAGGTTCTCGTCGGGCTGGCGGCGTTGCGGCTGGGCATTGCGACCCTGCAGTGGGCCAGCCGCTTGTACGTGCTGACAAACCGCCGCGTAATGCGTTTCAAGGGGGTGTTGAGCGTCACCGTGGCCGAGTGTCGGCTGGCGCGGATCAGTGCGATTGACCTGCAAGCGCCGCTGTATGCCCGGGCCCTGCGGCTCGGTTCCATCCGCATGCAACCCGCCGACGAAGGCCTGCCGCCGCTGACCTGGGACGACGTTGCCCGCCCCCACGAGATCCACGAGATTCTCGAACGCGCCATTCGCAAGGCTCAAATGTAACGGTCGTCAAGACCGGGCCGTGACCGGCCCGGCTCTGTTCGTCTGCGCCAGCCGCAGGTACAGCGCCTCGAGTTGATCCACCATGTGCCGCCAATCGAAACGCTCCCGACAATGCTCGCGGCCGGTTTGTCCCATTCGCCGGCGCTGCTCGGCGTCGCCGGCGAGCTCGCACAGCGCCGCCGCGAACGCGGCGAGGTCGTTCAGCGGCACGAGGCGCCCCGTCCGCCCGTCGAGGACCACCTCCGGCGTGCCGTCGATGTCGAAGGCCACCGCGGGCACTTGCATCAATAGCGCCTGCACCACGGCCCGCGGCAGACCTTCCCATTGCGAAGTGTGGGCCAGAATGTCGCAGCCGGCGAGCATCCGCGGAACATCGGCGGGCGGGATCAGACCCACCAGGGTCGTCCGCTCGCGCAGGCCGAGCCGCGCGAGCTCCGTCTCGTACTCCGCCCGCTGCGCGCCATCACCGATCCACACAAAACGCAGCCGCGGCGCGCGCCGGGCCGCGGCGGCCATGATGGGGATGAGCTGCTCGTAGCCCTTGCGGCGGAACAGGCGGGCCACCGCCCCCACGACGACCTCATCGTCGGCCACGCCCCACTGCCGGCGGATCGCCGCGCGGGCGGGCGCCGACGGCGTGAACTGCCCGACCTCCATGCCGGAGTGGACCGTCAGCATCTTCTCCCGTGGGCAGATCCCGGCGGCCACGCTTTGCGCGATCATCGCGTCCGCCACGGTCACAATCGCGTGCGTGCGGCGTGCGGCGATGCGTTCGGCCCAGGCATATGCGTGGCGGACGAGCCAGCCCTGCGTGCGGTTGAAGCTCATGCCGTGAATGGTGTGGACGACAAGCGGCACGCGGGCGTCATGCGCGGCCAGTCGGCCGATGATCCCGGCTTTGCTGCTGTGCGTGTGGACGATGTCGGGCCGCAGCCGCTGGAACTCCATGCGCAGATAGCGTCGGGCGCGCAGGTCCATCCACGGGTTGACCGCGCGGATGAGCTCGCGGAGCTCGACGAGCTCGTAGCCGCCGCGCCGGGCCCGCTCCACCAGACTGCCTTCCGGCCCGCGCGTCGGCCCGCTGATGAGTGTGACCCGGTAGCCGCGCTCGTGCAGTCCTTCGCACGTCAGCAGCGTGTTCTCCTGCGCGCCGCCGATGATCAGCCGCGTGATCACGTGGCAAATGTGCATCGGGGCATTATGGGAGCCATGCCTACCTGCTTCCAGGGGTGCGTTGTGGTCGCCCCATCCCGTATCGCGAGCCATCGGCTCGCGATCGGGGTGGGGGACTGATGGATGCTGGCCGCGCCTGGAGTGCGCTGCGCGTCACCCGTCACAAGGCGGGCATCCTCTTGCAGACGCTCAGCACGCCGCCCAGCCGCAGGCCGGATTCGAGCACTTGCGGCAGCCCTCTTGCAGCATCAGCACGCTGCCGCACTCCGGGCACCGCACGTCATAGTGCAGCGCGGCATCGTGCCGGTGGCGGACCGAGCCGAGCACACGCGACAGGTCGGCGGCCGAAATCGCCTGCCGTTCTGCGGCGCACGGCGTTTCCAAGGCGCCGGCGGACGCTCGCGCCGTGACCGCCGGGACATCGGCGGCCGGTTCGTCCAACTCCACGAGCGCGACGGCGACATCGGCGTGGTGGCCGTGGCCGTTACCGTTCTTCTTGTCCTTGCCCGCGTGGATCGCTTTGGGCGGCTGGGTCTTCCGTGCCCGGGACGCCCGCCCGCTGCGCAGTTCGACTCGTCGTTCGAGCACTGCCGCAGCATTCTCTCGGGCGGCTTTCTGCTTGGCGCCATTGCCATCGTGGCCATCGTCGCCGCCGTTTCCGCCATCGCCGGGCGGGACCGGGCCATCCAACGGTGTCGTTTCGGGGTGGTGTGGCGGGGGGTTGGGGTTGTCCAATTCGGCGAGGTCGATTTCGCCCAGGAGCAGGTTTCGCAAGCCAAACCGCTCCTTGGCGCGGGTGTACTTCTTGAGCGCGCACGCCAGCCCGTCGCCGAGGGACATGATGCGTCCGGTCCGCGTAGGAATCTGCAGCGACGACCCGATGCCCTCGAGCTGCTTGATCACATGCCGCAGGCTGCCGCCCGAGCGCAGCCAGAGCGACACCATGCGGCAGACGGCCTCGAGGTCGCTGTTGGCCACGTCGCCGCCCTTGCCCAGCTGCGCGAATACTTCCAGCTCGCGATTGGCGCGGGGGTCGACCGTGATCTTCACGTGCATGTTGCCGAACGGGGTCATCTGCCGGATGCGCAACCCGCTCACGATTTCCGGCAAGTCCAGGGGCTCGATGCACGGCGGGGCCAGCGGCGCGGGGGGCGCGCGGGTAGCCGCGGGCGCGGGGTCGGTCGGCGGCGGCTCCTGCGCCTTCACGACCGACGCCTCCTGCGCCGCGCTTGCCCGGGGGGCCGCCTCGCCATCCGGATCTTCCTCCTCCTGAGTCGCTTGCTCCGGCGGGTCATCGACGGCCACGGAATCATCGTCCGCCTTTAGGGCCATGGGTTGCCCCGAGCGGCATCCGTCACGGTAGACCGTAACGCCTTTGCACCGCAGCTCGTACGCGCGCTGATAGATCTGCTCCACGTCGCCGCGCGGCGCCTCGTTCGGGAAGTTGATCGTCTTGCTGATCGACGAATCGCAGTGGCGCTGGAAGGCGGCCTGCATCTGCATGTGCCATTCGGGGTTGATGTCGTGCGCGCAGACGAAGATGCGCTTGACGTCGTCGGGGACCTCCGGGAGGTGGGCCAGCGTGCCCTCGCGGGCGACGCGCTCGAGCAGCGCCTCGCTGTAGAACCCACGGCGTACCGCGACTTCGCGAAACGTCGTGTTGACCTCGACGAGCGGCTTCTCGCCGGGAATCTGCCCCCGCAGCACGTTGCGGATGAACGCCAGCGAAAACAGGGGCTCGATGCCGCCGGAGCAGTTGGCGATGATGCTGATCGTCCCCGTGGGGGCCACGGTCGTCACCGCCGCGTTCCGCATCATCCGGTTCCAGCGCGTGTGCCACAGGCTGCCCTTCCAGTTCGGGAAGCAGCCGCGCTGCCGCGCCAACTCCTCGCTGCACTGGTGTGCCTGGTCATGGACGAACTTCATCAGCCGCTCGCCCCAGGCCACCCCGGCGTCGCTGTTGTACGGCACCCCGAGCAGGAACAGCGCGTCGGCAAAGCCCATCACGCCTAGACCGATCTTGCGGTTGTCGCGGCAAATCCGCTCGATCTCCGGGAGCGGGTAGTTGTTGGCATCGATCACGTTGTCGAGAAATCGCACCGCGACGCCAATGGCTTCGCGCAAGCCGTCCCAGTCCACATCCGCGTTGTGCGTGCCGACGTTATGCACGAACAACCCCAGATTGAGGCTGCCCAGGTTGCACGCTTCATACGGCAGCAGGGGCTGCTCGCCGCAGGGGTTCGTGGCCTCAATCCGCCCCAGGTGCGGGGTCGGGTTGTGTTCGTTGATGCGGTCAATGAAAACCACCCCCGGCTCGCCCGTCTCCCAGGCGTTGTTGACGACGATATTCCAGACGTCGCGCTTGGTGTACACCCGGCCGCGCAGCGATTCGGGGAGGGGGCCGGTGAGCCGGGGCGTCTGGTAGTACATCGCCCGACTGCCGGGTGCGACCGGCTCGACGCACGTGACCTCGGTCAGGTCGCGAATCGTGTACTTCCAAATCTCGATGTTGCGCGCGACGACGTAGGCCCGGCCCGTCCGCGGGTTGCGGACCACGTGGGCCGAATCCGGATCGGCCAGGAACTCATCCATCCACGCGTCCGTCACCTTGACCGAGATGTTGTAGTTCGTGAACTGGTTAAGATCCTGCTTGGCGTGCAGGAACTTGAGGATGTCAGGGTGGTGGATGTACATCATCCCCATGTTCGCGCCGCGGCGGAACGCGCCCTGCTGAATCGCATTGGTGGCTTCGCTGAAGGCACGCCAGAAACTGATTGGGCCGCTCGTCGTCCCACCACTGGATCGGATGTAGTCCCCGGTGGGCCGCAGCTCGTCAAAGGCGAAGCCGGTCCCACCGCCGGCCTTCTGAATCAGCGCCGTGTGCTTGATGCTGTTGAAAATGTCGACGATCGAATCCCGCACGGGGAGCACGAAGCACGCCGAGAGCATGCCCATCTCGCGCCCCGCATTCATCAGCGTCGGCGAGTTGGGCATGAAGGCCCCCGTTGCGATGGCCTCGTAGAATCGGCCCTCCCAATTTCGGCGGTCGGCCTCGATGCCGCCGTACAACGACTCGACGTCGGCAATCGTGCGAGCGACGCGGCGGAACAGCTCGCCGGGCGTCTCAATGCACTCGCCGGCCTCGTTCTTCTTCAGGTAGCGGGCTTCGAGGACCCGCCGCGCGTTCTCCGTCAGCTTGGGCTCATCCTTGAAAAGCGAATTGGTGCGCACTGCCCCTGGCATCCTAGAACTCCTATTTCCGGGATGTAACGCGTATAATTATCAGACCGACGAGAAACGACGTGCGGTCGGCGGAGCCACCGACGCCGATTCGACGCCCCACCGCGGACCCATGAGGCCCACATCTAGGGGGCAATCATTACTATAGCCCAAGATGTTGGGCCAGTCAAAGGCAATTGCGCCAACATTCCGTTTTTTCATAAACCACTTAGACACAATATGTTGCGGCAGGCGACGCCACCAACATCTACTCAATGTGGTCTGGAAATCGCGCCGGGCATACGCTGCGGTAGAATGACCGTCTTTCACGACGGTCCTTCACGCAGGAAACAGGTCCGAGCAATCTTCGGTGTACCCGCAGTTCGGGCAGATCAGCTTGCAGTGCCGGCCCGCCAAGGCCGTGCCGCAGAGGGGACAGGTCGATGGCTGCGGGGGCGGGGGCTTGTCCGCAGCGGCCGGTCGAACTTGGTCCGGGGCTGGGCCCGGACACGTGGCGCCCTCCGGCGGCCTGGGCATGTCCGCCGGCTGCACCGAATCACGCGGGTCGTCGCTCATCGTGCCGACTCCGTCGGATCGAGGGCGAACTCGGCCAGGAGCGCTGCACCGAGCGAAAGCGCGTCTTCGTCGATGTTGAAACGCGGGTGATGATGCGGAAAAACGCACCCCTTGGCTTCGTTCCGGGCTCCCAGGAACAGCAGGGCCGCGGGCATCTTCTGGGCATAATACGCAAAGTCCTCGCCGCCCCCCTGGACGGGCAGCGCGATGACTTGCTCCTCCTGGAAACCGATCCGCCGGGCGGCGCTCAGCGCCCGCTCCACCGTCTCCCGATCGTTCACCAGCGGCGGGTAGCCGGTGAGCAGCTCGATGCTTGCCAATGCCCCATGCGCCGCGGCGATGCCAGCCGCGATTTCCCGGACACGCCGTTCGATCGTGCTGTGCACGGCCTCGCTAAGCGCACGGATGGTGCCGCGCAGCTCCGCGCCGGACGGAATGATGTTGTTCGCGCTGCCGGCGTGAAACTGCGTGACCGACACGACGCCCTCTTCGGTCATCGCGATCGATCGGCTGATCACGGTCTGCAGCGCGGCGACCATCTCGGCACCCACGACGATCGGATCGACGCACTGGTGCGGCATCGCCGCATGTCCACCCCGGCCGGTGATGGTGATCCGAAAATCGGTGACGCCGGACATGAACGGCCCAACACGGACGCCGAGCGTGCCGGTCGGCATCTCGGACCAGATGTGCAGGCCGAAGATGCGGGTCACGTGGTCGAGTACGCCGGAGGCGATGAGCGGCGTCGCCCCGCCGGGCCGCTGCTCCTCATGGGCCTGAAAGACGAACGTGACGGCGCGTTTGAGTTCGCTGCGGCGGTCGCTGAGCAGTTGCGCGGCGCCGAGCAGCATGGCCATGTGGGCGTCGTGGCCGCAGGCGTGCATGACGCCCGGGGTCTGTGAGGCGCAGTCCAGGTCAGTCTGCTCGTCGATCGGCAGCGCATCCATGTCCGCCCGGAGTGCGATGGCCGCGTTCGCGCCGCCCGGCAGCGTCGCGACCAGGCCAAAGGTGCCGCCGATGCGTTCGTGCGGCTCATAGCCCATCCGCCGCAACTCCCCGGCGATGAAACGGGCGGTTTGCTCTTCCTGACCGCTGAGCTCCGGATGCGCGTGGAAGCGGCGTCGCCAGGCAATGAGTCGGTCCGACAGCGCCGAGGCAGCACTACGCAGCGTTCTATTCACGGCGACACTCCGTGGCCGCATTGGATGATAGCAGTCCGTTGAAAAAGCGGACAGGCACCTCACGGGAGCGCGTTCTGGTGGTCGCCAAGGCGGCGCCGCTCGGAGCCAGTCCCCTTTTTCAACGGACGGATAGGCCTGCCCCCCGGTCACCCACAAGGTGGACGAAGTGCGCGGCGGCTGCCAGAATACTGCCGGAAAAAGCAGGTGATCCCTCGCCCGTGAGGATTGGCATGGTCCCCGCACAGGCGGCGCGCCGGCCGCGGCTGCGGCTGATTAACCCGAACTCGCCGCTGTCGAACATCACGATGCCGCAAGTCATCCGGAGCATGACCTTCACCCGGAAGGCCCTCTTTGCGCCGACCGGGCTGCTGATCTGCGCCGCCGTGATGCCGGGGCACTGGGATGTCGAGCTGGTGGACGAGTGCACGCGCGACGCGCCGCACCGCCCGCAGGCCGACGTGGACCTGGTCGGCATCTCCGCCATGACCACCCAGGCCCGGCGGGCGTATGAGCTCGCCGATGAGTATCGCCGGCTCGGTGTGCCCGTGGTCATGGGCGGGATTCATCCCAGCGCGCTGCCCGAAGAGGCGCTGCAGCATTGCGACGCCGTCTGCTTGGGCGACGCGGAATCGACGCTGCCGCACCTGATCGCGGACTTCGAGGCGGGGCCGCGCGAAAAACGGGACAGGCACCTCGCGGCTTCGCCGCTCGGAGCCAGTCCCCTTTTTCCCGGCCTGCGGCGCGTGTACGACTGGGCCGCGTTCGAGACCGCGCCGATCGCCACCCCGCGAAAGGAGATCATCAACCCGCAGGACTACCTGGTCGCGAACCCGATCCAGACGACGCGCGGCTGCCCGCACAACTGCAACTTCTGCACGACGCCGGCGGTGTTCGGGCGGCAGTTCCGCCAGCGCGCGATCGCCGACATCGTCGGGGAGATTCAGGCGGCCCAGGCGCGCCACCGCGCGTGGTGCTACATCTTCGCGGACGATAACTTCGGCGGGAACCAACAGTGGGCGCTGGAGCTGTGCGAGGCCCTGCGGCCGCTGAAAGCGTCATGGGCCAGCCAGTGCGACATCTTGATCAGCAAGAATGACCGACTGTTGCGGGCGATGCGCGAAAGCGGCTGCGTGGGACTGATCCTCGGCCTGGAGAGCCCGAAACAGGACACCCTGCTCGAAGCCGGCAAGAAGTTCGTCCAGCCCGATACGTACGCGTGGCGGATTCGGAAGATCCACAGCTTCGGCATCAGCTTGTGGGGCGCTTTCATCTTCGGCTTCGACCACGACACGTGGCAGGATTGCATGCACGCCTGCCGGTTTGCGCAGCAAATGAAGCTGGCGATGAGCTGCTATCCCATCCTCACGCCATACCCGGGCACTGAGTTCTACCGCCAGTTCGAGCGCGAGGGCCGGCTGCGGACGCGTGACTGGGAGAAGTACAACGGCGCGTCGGTGGTGTTTGAGCCGCGGCAGATGACCGCTCAGCAACTCCGGCACGCGCAGATGGCGGCCTTCGCGGAGTTCTTCGCGCCGCGGTCGGCGTTGCGACGGCTGGGCGCGTACCCGCTGAAGAGTCGGGCGTGGGTGGCGAACCTCGCGATCTGGAAGGGGATTCGCTACTACTACGCGAAGAAGGGGCGCCACGTACCGATGTTCCGTGATTTCCTGCACGCGGACGCGCGGGCCTGGAACTACGCTGGCGAACCGTGGGCGGCCCCGACAGCCGGCGAGAGCCCGGCAAACGAGCTGACCTGCCGCGAGCTCGAGCGACTGGCGCTGTCGGCCCGCGTGGTCAGCGACCCGCTCGTGCAGGCGACGCTGGTGCTGGCACCGACCGGCGGGTGACCGATCGACCTGTTTTGAGGATTTAATTCATGAATTCCTACCGCAAGGAACTCTGGTTCAACGTCCCCGTCCGACGAGGATTTGTCAACATCACGCCGCAGGTCGAGGAGGCGGTGCGCGAGAGTGGGGTCGCCGAGGGCCTGGTGTTGGTGAACGCGATGCACATCACCGCCAGCGTCTTCATCAACGATGACGAGCCCGGCCTCCATCAGGACTATGAGGCTTGGCTGGAGGGGCTGGCCCCGCACGAACCGATATCCAGTTATCAACACAACCACACCGGCGAGGACAACGCCGACGCCCACCTCAAGCGACAGGTCATGGGCCGCGAGGTCGTGGTGGCCGTGACCGGCGGGAAGCTGGATTTCGGGCCTTGGGAGCAGATCTTCTACGGGGAGTTCGACGGCCGACGCCGGAAACGCGTGCTGGTCAAGGTTATCGGCGAGTAGTCGCCCGACGGAATGGCGGGGGCCCGGCATGTGGGCATCGCCCGGACCGCACCATGCGCAGCCACGGGGCCTGATGCGGCGTGAATCTTGTTGACGGGACCGCTCCCGTCAGGTATAGTTGGGTCTTAAGGAGGTTCAAGGATAAGGGGCACATTTTCCGTCGGCCGTGGTTCTTGAGCCTAAAACTGTATGTGCTGCGCATTGGGCGTGCGGCGCGGCCTAACGCATGGAAGGCCCAGGCCTTCATGGTAACCGTGGACCGACCAGATCGTGACCGCCGTAGGAGGCGGTTCCCCAGGACGAGGCGGGCCGAAAGGGCATGGGGTGTTCCTGTGCCGGATTCCGCACGTCGAATGCGTGTGTGGAGGAGGAGGAGATGAAGAGAATCATAATGTTGTTTGCGGTTGCAGTGCTGGCGGCCCCGGTGCTGGCAACCACCCTGTTGGACAACGGACCCTGGATCACAGGGTACGGGAATGGGGCCGGCGGGGCTAATACCAGCGCGATCGAGACCGGGTACAACGTGTACGGGTACAACGACAACATCGCGCTGGCCGGCTACAACTTCATGCTAGCCGATGATTTCACGGTGCCCGCGGGTGAGATCTGGACTTTGGACGACGTGCTCTGGTACGGCTACCAGACCAACAGTGGGCTGACGTCGACGATGACGGGCATCTACGTCGAGATCTTCAACGGCAACCCCAAGTCTGGCGGCACGGTGTTGTACGGCGACGAGACGACGAACCGGCTGCTCGGGACGTACTGGTCCGGTGTGTACCGTGTTACCCAGACCACGCTGACCAACACTCAGCGGCCGGTGATGGAGAACATGGCCGACATGACTTGGGTTCCGCCGCTGCCGGCGGGCTCCTACTGGCTGGCGGTCGGCCTGACCGGCTCGCTCGCCTCCGGTCCTTGGGCGAACCCCGTCACCCCGCACCGGGACACGGACAATGCGGTGCAGCGCGTCACCGGCGTCTGGAGTGACGTCGACGCTGACAGCACGGCCGGTCCGCCGGTACTGATCCAGGACTTCCCGTTCGTGCTCGAAGGGACGCCTGAGCCGACGACGTTGTCGATGTTGGCGCTGGGTGCGCTGGCCCTCATCCGCCGGCGGTAGCCGGCCGTGGTGAGTGGTTGCCGCCAACGGCCTCGATCAAGACCTAGGTCCGGTAACTCCGGATAAAAGAATGGCTTAGATGGTGCGTCCGAGCGTCCGGCCACCAAGAAACACATTGACCTTTGGCCATGCGACCGTCTATACTGCTTGATGGAGGAGCGTGTTTAAGGAAAGAGGATTCCCATCCGCTTTTCCGGCAACTCGCACAGCGCACGTGTGATCGTTCGATCGTGTAATGACACGCTCCACGGCGACATAAAGCGGTCGCCCGGTCTCAGCCGTAACGCCGGACGAATTAGGAGGCTGCGGGTTGGTCCCGCGCCCGTGCCGGGCAGTTTGGTACGATGAGTTGAGGAGTACTTGAGAGAAGGAGAAAAGTATGAGGAGATTAGTTCTTTTGGTAATGGCGGCACTCGTGGTGCCCGCCATGGCGGATGCGCTGCAAGTCGGGAGCGTCGTGAAGGTGTTGGACAACGGCGCGAATTCGCGCGGGATCCTCGTCTACGATGACACGTCGTTCCCCACCAACTATGCGTTTTCGCAGCCGCCGGGTACCGTGATTGGGGACGAGCTGTTGCTCGACTTCAGCCAGGCTCCACCCAATTACACCACCCTGGACGACTTGTCGTTCTCGGTCGGCACTTTCAGCGCGGTGCCGCTAGACTACGCCGATATCGACATCGACATCTTCAACTACAACCCCGACACCGGCCTATGGGATCCTGCGGGTAGCATCTCGCAGCCCGGCATGCAGTTTGGCGGGCTTGAGGCCGGTTATTTCAGCACGTTCACTCTTAACAACTTGTCGTCGCTCAACATCGTGCTGACGGACGATATCCTCGTCACGATCACCGCGACGAACGTGAACCCCGGGGTTACGGATGTCGGACAGTTGATCTATGATCCTCCGACCATCGGCCAGAGCGGGGATTACTTTTACATGAACGGCGGTTGGTACTGGTTCGGCGGTTCGCCCGTCGCAAACTTCTACTGGGCCGTCGGCGTGATTCCCGAGCCGGGCTCGCTGCTGTTGCTGGCCCTGGGTGGGCTGACGCTCGCGCGGCGTCGGTAATCACCCGATTGGCGACGCTCGAACTTCCTCCACCCCGGCGGGCCTCTCACCCCGCCGGGGTTGTCTTTTGCGCCCGCAGCGTCCTGCCCCGGCATAACTGCCGGGGCTCGGATTCCCCGTCGCCGCGAGGTATGCTCACCCCTTGGCGGGGACGGACAAGAGTTGCTCGTACAGCGCGTCGCGCGCCGCCAGGCAGGGCAGTTCCTCGCCCGCGTAGCGCTGTACGTCAAGCGGAAACAGTGCTCCCCCGTCCAGTGAGAGCATTCTGCCCCCGGACGAGGTCACCAGCACCCAGCCGGCGGCAATGTCCCACAGCCGGGCGTTATCCGACAGCGCCGCATCGAGGCCGCCGCTCGCAACCCACGCAAGCTGCAGCGCGGTCGAGCCCAGGCTGCGGCACACGAAGCGGTCCAGCCACTGGTGGGCGATCACGGTGCTCGGTCCCTTGGGACTCGAGGGGATCGCCACGACCGGCTTCGGATTCAGGCTCAACTGGCGGTCGCGAGTGCAGGGTTGCCCGTTCACGAACAGACCTTCGTCGCGGCTGGCGGAATGGAGCACGTCGCGCACCGGGTCGTAGATGGCCCCGCAGAGGGGCAGGCCGCCGCGCATGGCGGCCACAGAGCAGGCATACAGCGGGATCCCGCGGAGAAAGTTGCGCGTGCCGTCGATCGGGTCGATGACCCACGTGACCCGGTCCGGGGCGGCCAGCGGTGGAAGCGGGCGTGCGTCCTGCTGCTGCAGCGTCTCCTCGGTGACGAAGGCATCCGCTGAGCGTTGCGCGCCGATGGACGCGATCACCGCCGCCTGCGCGGCCTCGTCCGCCTCACATACCTCGCTGCCGTCCTTTTTGAGGCGTGTATTGACCATGCGACCGAAGCAGCGTTGGGCGACCTGGCCGCCGGCCCGGGCGGCCGCCTCAGCAATGCGGCGCAGGGTGGCGGGCCGCGCGTGGTCATCGGCGTCGGGTGGGGGCGACGGCATCAGGGTTTCTTCTTGCCGGGTCTGCGGCTTTCTTCGGGTTTGGTGACCTCATCCGCCTTGCGCTGCAACTGCTCCGCCTGGGTGGCGACGTGCCGGAAGAGGCGGCCGAGCAGGCCCGTCTTGCGACCGGGAGGCCGGGGGCCTTCGCGCTCGCGCCGCGCCTTCTCCTGCTCGATTTGCTTACGGATCAGCAGCGATTCGCCGATGCCGAACACGGTCGTCGCGAACCAGTAGAGGTTCAGCCCGGAGGGCATCTTGTAGAACATCAAAGGCAGCAGGATGGCCATCAGGTAGGCCATGATCTGCTGCTGGCGGATTTGATCTTCGGGGTTCATCCCCGCCTTGCGTTTGCCGTGGTCTGCAGTCTGCTTCTTCGCGGCATCGAGCTTGGCCTTCAGGTGCGGCTTGGGCATGTACTTCTGCTGGAACCACATGCTGATGCCCATGAGGATCGGCATCAGATTGAACGACGCGACACCGGCGAATACGCTCCCCAGCAGCGGAATCTGACCCAGGATGGGGACCGTGACCGGCGGGTCGAAGCGGACGAGCGCATCGGGGGCGGACAGGTCGATGATCCACCAGCCGTCAAAAGGCGCGTGTCGCAAATACACGTCGGTGTTGAGCGCGGTCCACAGCGCGACCAGGATGGGCATCTGGATGAACAGCGGAATGAAGGAGACGAAGTTGGCCGCCGGGTTGACGCCCTCGTCGGCGAAGAGCTTCATCGTCTCCTGGTTCTGCTTGACCTTGTCGTTGGCGTAGCGTTCCTTGATCTGCTCCATTTTGGGCTGGAGCTTGGCCATCGACTCCTGCATGCGGAACATTGACTTCTGCTGCCAGACGCTCAGCGGGTGCAGCAGGCTCCGGATGATGAGCACCAGGATGATGATCGCCACGCCGTAGTTCCGCACCACGAAGTGGATCCTGTGCAGCAGCCACGCCATCAGCTCTTCCAGCCACAGAAACGTGCAGAAGCAGCTCTTGTCGGCGGATTGCGTGAGCTGGTAGTAGAGCTTGCTCTTGTCTGCGTAGTCGGGATTGACCTGGCGCAGGTGCTCGGCATCCTTCGGGCCGACGTAGATCTCGAAGGGGTACTGCACGCGCTCCCCCGGGCCGAGCTTGGCGGGCTTGAGCGCCAGCCGCGCCACCAGATCGCCGTGCGCCAGCAGATCGCCGGGCTGGGCGACGACCTGTGGAGCAGCGACTAGGCCGGTCAGGCCGACGACGTAGTCCTGGGACGCACCGGACAACGGCAGTGGGCGCGTGTAGACGGCGAAGTACTTGTTGGTCAGGGCCGTCCACAGCAAGGGGCCCTTATCCGGGACCAGCAGCCGCACCGGTTCGCCCTTGAGCGTCGCCGTCTTCAGCGGGTCGTAAGTCTGGGCCTTGTCCAGCTCCACCGTGCGGCCGGTGGACTGGGCCGTCAGCAGGCGGCGCATGTCGTACTGCGGATTCTCCTGCCGGATTCCCAGCGGCCCGTCCTGCTCGACGCGCACCGTCAGCGGGCTCGCGCTGGCGTTCTGGACCGCGAGCTCCAGCGTCAGCACGGGGGCCTCCGGCCGCGGCAGCGTGTACGTCTTGCTGAGGTGCAGCAGCTCGCCCCCCGGCGCGCCCGAGCCGAGGGTCGTCGTGAAAACCACCTTGCGCGGCGAGCTTTCCGCCACGACCCAGCACAAATCGGAAAGCCCCCACTCCTGGTTGTATGGCTCGATCCAAATGCGCTGGGTCGAAAAGGAATAGTGCTCGCGCTCGCCGTCGTGCACCGGCGTGATCAGCCGGTAGGGGGCATCCGCGCTGGGGGTCGTGCGGTGCACGAAGTGCCCCTTCTTGTCCTTGGCGAACAGCTCGACCGTGGCCAGGCCGGCGCCGCGCGGACTGAGCTCGATCCGCAGCGCGTCCCCGTCCTGACCGCCGAACAGGATGGGCTCACGCTGATCGCCCGCGGTCAACGAGTAGGTCCGTTCCGGGGCGCTGGCGGTGCTCGCCGGGGCACTCCCGGGCGGGCCGGGCGCGGTAGCGGCGGCGGGGCCGGTCGTCGCTGGCCCTGGGGCAGCCGTCTCGGTCGTGCCTGGCGCGGCGGGCGGCGGACGCGGCGGTAGCAGCCGGGCCACGATGAGCTGGTAGCCGATCAGCACCACCAGGGCGGCGAACATGGCCACAACGATTCGGCGGGAGTCTTCCATGTTCAATGAGTGCTATGTCGGGTCCGTAGGCCGCAGTGCGGCGCGTATTCGTCGTGAATCGTGACCACGCGCCCGGTTCGTGCCGAGCGGCGGATCGCGTCGAGGACGCGCATGAGCCGCAGGGTCTCCTGCGGCCGAACGGCCGGTTTCGCCTGGCCCGCGATGACGGCCCGCATGTTCACGTACAGGGTATTCCAGTCGTCCCGCGCGTTCTTGACGGGACGCACTTTTTCACGCCCGCGCGCGTCGCGCAAATGTATATAGCTCTGCGGCTCCGCAAAGCGGAAACCGGCGTCGCTGCCGTTGATGGCCCATTCGATCTTTGCCGGAACGTGTGCGTTTTGTGAATACTCGACCTGCGCCACCACGCCATCGGTGGTCCGCAGGATCGCTAGGAACTGATCGTCCGCGTCGCGGGTCCAGCGCCGGCCGCGCAGGTCGCCAAAAACGCTCTCGACCGGACGGTCGAGCAGTTGCAGCAACTGGTCGAAGTAGTGCGCACCGAAGTCGAGCAGCGCGCCGCCGCCGTAGGCCGCCTCGCAACGCCAACCCGGCCGATAGCTCCGCACGCCAAATGTCCGCATCACGTCCGACCAGCACCAGCGAATCAGCCGGAGGTCGCAAAGTTCGCCCAACACGCCGGAGCGCACGGCCTTCTGAACGGTCCGGAAGTCGGCATCGCCGCGGCGGTTCTGGAACGTCATCAAGGTGCGGCCGCTGCGGCGGGCGGCCTCGAACATCCGCCGGGCCTCCGCCTCGGTGCGGGCAAGCGGTTTCTCACACAGGACGTGCTTGCCCGCCCGCAGTGCGGCCACGACCGGCTTCTCGTGTGCGTGCGAGGGCGTGGCGACCACGACGAGGTCTAGCCGGTCGTCCGCCAGGAAATCGGTGAGCCGGGCGTACGCCGGGCAGCCATAGTCGCGCTGGGCCACCAGCCGCTGAGCCGGGGTGACGTCACAAACGCTGTGCAGGGCGAGACCCGGCAAGCGCCGGGCGCGGTCGGCGTGCCAGACGCCCATCGCACCCAGACCGACTATTCCTACATGAATCGGCATCGCTCTCCAGCCCGCAGTCGCCGCCGCTCGGCCCTCACGCCGATCCCGCCGCGGAGTCCGGTCATTGTAGGCGGTTGTTGCCGACGTGCAACGGCGGGAGGTTTGCCACGCGGTACGCCCGGCGTCACAATGCAGGTTTTCGTGGCACGCTGGAGAATCAGGCGATGCACTGGCGAGACTATTTCATCCCCACGACCAAGGAGACACCGAAGGACGCGACCGCCCCGTCGCATATCCTGATGCTGCGCGCTGGGCTGATCCGGCAGGCGGCGGCGGGGGTCTATACATATCTGCCGCTTGGATATCGCGCTCTGCGCAAGGTGGAGGCCATCGTCCGCGACGAGATGGACCGGGCCGGGGCCATCGAGCTGCACATGCCGGCACTGACCCCCTGGGGGCTATGGGTGGAGACGGGCCGCAGCCGGACGATGGGGGAGGTTCTGCTGCGCATCGCGGGCCCGGAGGGCGACTGGCGGTCGAGCCTGGTGCTCGGGCCGACGCACGAAGAAGTCGTCACGGAAATCGCCCGGGCCTACCTCAAGAGCTACAAGCAGCTCCCCATCAACCTGTACCAGATTCAGCACAAGTTCCGCGGCGAGGCGCGGCCGAAGAGCGGCGTGCTGCGCACGCGCGAGTTCCTGATGAAGGACGCGTACTCCTTCCATTACGACAAGCCCAGCCTGGACCACGAGTACGACAACATGTACGCGACCTACTGCCGGATCTTCGGGCGCTGCGGGCTGCCGTACGTGGTGGTCGAGGCCGAGAGCGGCGCGATGGGGGGTGACACGTCGCACGAGTTCATGGTCTTGACCGAAGCGGGCGAAGATCAGGTGGCCATCAGTGAGAGCGGCGACTATGCCGCGAATCTGGAGCGCGCGTCGGCCGCGCCGCCGCCGCCCGCGCCGGAAGTGCCGCTCGCGACGGTGAAGCTGGTCCATACGCCGAACGCCGGCCGGATCGATGAGGTCTGCCCCGTCCTGGGCTCCCAGCCGTGCAACATGATTAAGACCCTCATCTACACCAGTGTGGCCCAGCCAGGGAATGTAGCGGCCGACCCCCGTGTCGGCCGGGGGAGTGGCAAACCGCTCCGTGTCGTCGCCCTCGTCCGCGGCGACCACGAGATCAACGAGCACAAGCTCCATAAGGCTGCGGGCGTCGCGCTGGGGCTGGCCGACCCCGCGACGATCGAGGAAGTGACCGGGGCGGCGGTCGGCTTCGCTGGCCCGCACGGACTCATTGACAAGATCGACAAGCTCGTCATCGACCGCGAGGTGGCCGTGATGCGTAACGCAGCCACCGGTGCGAACCAAACCGACTATCACGTCACCGGGGTCAACCCCGGACGGGATTTCCCGCTCGCCGGTGAGAAGGTCGTCGTGGCCGACATTCGCACGGTCGTCGATGGCGATCGGTCGCCCAAGGGCAGCGGCAGCCCGCTGCGGCTGCGCACGGCCATCGAGGTCGGGCACGTCTTCAAGCTCGGCACGAAGTACAGCGACGCGATGGGGGCCTGGTACCTCGATGCCCACGGGAAGACGCAGCCGCTCATCATGGGCTGCTACGGCATCGGCCTGAATCGCATTATGGCGGCGGCCGTTGAGGCGCATCACGACGGCGCGGGGATCATCTGGCCGATGTCGATCGCGCCGTTCCAGGTCCTGGTGATCGCGCTGGATCCGCGGGACGAGGAGGCGCTGAAGGTGGCGGCGCAGGTGCACGACCAGCTTGTGGCGGCGGGCATCGAGGTGCTCCTGGACGACCGCGACGAGCGGGCCGGCTTCAAATTCAAGGATGCGGACCTGATCGGCGTTCCGCTGCGCGTCGTGGTCGGCAAGAAGAGCCTGGCGGCCGGCGGCGTCGAAGTCAGCGACCGCCGCACCCCGGCGGACAAGCAGCTTCTGCCGCCCGCCGCGGCCGGGGAGCACGTCGCGCAGCGTGTGCGGGCGGAACTGGCCCGGCTGGCGCAGGTGTAACGGCGAAAAAGGGGACGATCGCGCTCGCGGCGCTCACTCGACCAGCCAGCGGCGCATGCGCTCGATGTTCTCCTGGAGCCAGCGCGTCTTGCGCGAAACCATTTGCAGGATGCCGAAGCCGGGTAGCCAGCCGAACGAGCCCGTCACCGCGATCGGCAGGGCCGCTTCGGCGATGAGCGCTTCGACCATGAGCAGCGGGATGATCCAGCGCTGCTCGGCGGTGACCGTGCCGACGGTCACGTAGCCGGCCAGAAACCGGCGCATGCGGGTCACGTCGAAGAAATCCGGCCACGAGTCGGGGGTCGAGGAGGCGCGCAGGATCGAGAACTGCAACATGCCGTAGGCCACGTCGATGATCGGCGGCTGGAGCCGCGCCGCGTCGAAGTCGATCACGGCGCACACGCGGCCGCGCGCGAAGAGCATGTTCCCCGGATGCCAATCGCCGTGCACGGTGGTGGCCGGCCAGGTGGGGAAGCCCGCCTGGTTCACGGCCAGCGCGGCCTGGTCATACTCCTCATGCAGTTTCTGCGTCAGCACCAGCAGCTCGGCCTCGTGGCCGACGACCGAATCGTGGCTCGACGTCACGGTGGGGATGGCGTTGAGGCCGGCGCGGACGTTGGGGGCGCTGTGGTAGCTGCCGGCGGGCGGCGTCCATTCCGTCTTGAAGCCCTCAACGGCTTGGTGGTAGACGCCCAGCGCGCGGCCCGCGCGGCCGGTCTGCTCCAGCGAATTGTCGTAGCGCTGGCCCTCCACGTAGCTGAACATCTCGTAGATGCGGCCCTCCGCGCGGACCAGCGTCGTGTGATCGTCGCACGTCTCGACCAAAGCAGGTACCGGATAGCGCTTGGATTTCAGGTGCGTCAGCAGCGCGTGCGCGAACGCAACCCGAAACGGATCGTCCTTGCCCGGGGCGCGGCGCTTAAGCAGGTAGCGACCGCTGGGCGTGTCCAGCAACAGCTTGGGGGCGCGCCGCGAGCCGCGCGAGAACTCCTTGGCGCTGCGAATGACGCCGACGTCGTAGTGGCTGAGCACCTCAGCCAGTTCGTCCGACGCGAAGGTCTCACGATCTGTGGACATCTCGTTTGCCCGCAGCCTCAAGAAGGCGGCCCGGCGCCGCTGTGCTAAGCATAGCAGCGCGGCCGCAATCTCGCACGGCTGTTCCTGCCTGTCGACTGTGGAGCGCGGGTCCGTGTTCGCGCCGCCGGACTTAGCATACACTATCAGGGCGGCGCGGGCATGCGCGCCGCCGCCGTGCCGAACTCCAGGAGCGGTAAGCATGACGCAGAAACAGAAGGCGGGCCCTTCCGGCGTCGGGAAGCTCGTGGGACCGGTCGTGGGCAAGATCGCGGCCGGGATCGTGTTCACCGTCGTGGTCGTGGTTCTGCTGCTGGCGTTGTCGGGCAAGTTCCACCGCAAGATCGAAACGGCCGGGTCTCACGTGCCCGCCGTCGTCGAGCGGCCCGTCGGGGCCGATGTGACCCTGGTGCCAGTCAGCGTGCTCCGCACACCGACGATCGAGTCCGCGGTGGGGACCGTTCGGGCGGTGCACGAGTCCGCCGTCGCCTCGAAGCTGATGGCGAAAATCATCGAGGTGGGTGTACAGGCCGGGCAGGAGGTGCACGCCGGCCAGGTGCTGGTGCGCCTGGATGACGAGGACCTACGGGCCCAGGTGCGGCAGGCGGAGGCGGTCGTCGCCGCGGCCCAGGCCGCGCGCGACCAGGCCCAGATCGATTACGACCGCATCAAACGCCTCTACGAGCAGGCCAACGCGTCGAAGACCGAGTTTGACCAGGCGGACACGGCGTTGAAATCCGCGTCGGCCGAGCTGGAGCGCGCCAAGCAGGCGCAGGCCCAGACGGAGACGGTGCTCGAATACGCCACGATCCGCAGCCCGATCGACGGCAAGGTGGTCGATAAACGCGTCGAAGTCGGCGACACGGCCCGGCCCGGCGAAGTGTTGCTGACCCTCTACGACCCGACACGCATGCAACTGGTCGCCAGCGTCCGCGAGTCGCTCACGCAGCGCCTGCAAGTCGGCCAGACGATCGGCGTGCAGATCGACGCCCTGAATAAGATTTGTGAGGGGCGCGTGAGCGAGATCGTGCCGGAGGCCGAGTCGGCGAGCCGCACGTTCGCGGTGAAGGTGATCGGGCCGTGCCCGCCCGGCGTGTACTCGGGCATGTTCGGCCGGCTCCTGATTCCCCTGGATGAGCAGGAAATCCTCGTAATTCCACGGGCGGCGGTACGCCACATCGGGCAACTTGACATTGTCGAGGTCGCCGAGCCGCCGGCGGGGGGTCCTGGCAGCGCACCGGCGGGGAGTGCGGCGGTACTTCGCCGGCGGGTCGTGCAGCTAGGACGCGACTTCAACGACCAGGTCCAGGTGCTATCCGGTCTGCGCGCGGGCGAAAAGGTGGCCCTGGCCAGCGCCGCAGCATCCGGCGCCCCCGCCGGCCGTGGAAGTCAGTAACGCGCGTTCCCCTAGTCCCGCGCCTCTTGCTCGGGGCTTGCGGCCCGATCAAGGCCGAAGGCCTGGTGTACCGCGTGCAGGGCTCGCTCGGCGTCGGCCGCTGGGACCAGGACGCTGATCACGATCTCGCTGGTGGCGATGTTGTTCACGCGGATGCGCTCGGCGGCCAGCGCGCCGAACATCCGGGCTGCGACGCCGTGATGCGTGCGCATGCCCGCCCCAACCACGCTCACGCGGGCCAGGTCGGTGCTCAGGTCCAAATGCGCGGCTTGAAAGCGGTGCGCCAGCAACTCGGCTACCGCCCGCAACTCGCCCTCCTCGCGCCCCTGCACGGTGAAGCTGAGCGTCATTTGGCTGCCATCGGCGGCCGCAGTCTGCGCGATGTCGTCCACCGGGATCGCGCGGCTGGCGATCTCATCGAACACCGCGGCTGCCGTCCCGGGCTCGTTTTGCAGCCCGAACAGCGTCACGCGCGCGATCCCGCGCTCCAGGGTCGCCCCGCGCACGATGACGTCTTCCATTCCTGGCATCTGGTCCATGATGATCGTCCCCGGGCTGTCCGTCAGGCTGCTCTGCACGTGGATCGGCACACCGAACTTCTGGCCCAACTCGATCGAGCGGGCGTGCATCACCTGGGCCCCACGGCTGGCCAGCTCCAGCATCTCGTCGTAACGGATCACGGCCAGCTTGCGGGCCGTGGGGACGAGCCGGGGATCGGCGGTGTACACCCCGTCCACGTCCGTGTAGATCTCGCACGCGCGGGCCCGCAGCGCCGCGGCCAGCGCGACCGCGGTCGTATCGCTCCCGCCGCGGCCGAGCGTCGTGATGTTGAAATCGTGATCGACGCCCTGGAAGCCGGCAACGATCACGATCCGTCCTTGATCCAGCAGCCGCCGGATACGCGCCGTGTCGATCGACTGGATGCGCGCGGCGGTGTGCGCGCTGTCCGTCAGCAGGCCGACCTGAGCCCCGGTCAGGCTGATCGCCTCGTACCCGGCTTCCTGGATGGCCATCGCGACCAGCGCGATACTGACCTGCTCGCCGGTCGCCAGCAACATGTCCAACTCGCGCTGCGAAGGCCGGCGGGACACCTGGTAGGCCAGTTGCACGAGCCGGTCAGTCGTGTCGCCCATCGCCGACACGACCATCACGACCTGGTCCCCCTCCAGCAGGGCGCGCACCGCCCGCCGGGCCGCCAGGTGAATCCGCGGGGCGTCCACCACGCTCGTGCCGTCGAATTTCTGGACGATGATGGACATCGCTGCGGCCCATTATAGATGACGGCGCGGGGTTACAGGATCAACATCGCATCGCCGTAACTGTAGAACCGGTAGCCCCGGTCAATGGCCTCCCGATAGGCTGCGCGGATGAGTTCCGGCGACGCGAACGCCATCACGAGCGCGAGCAAAGTACTGCCCGGGAGGTGGAAATTGGTGATGAGGCGATCGACGTGCCGGAAGCGGTAGGGGGGGTAAATGAGAATGTCGGTCCAGCCGGTCAGCGTATCCCCGGAAATCCCGGCCGTTTCGTCCGCCAGCGCGTCTGCGGGCAGCGATTCCAGGACCCGGCCCGACGTGGTTCCGACGGCGACGATCGCCTGCCCGCGGCGGCGTGTCGCCCGCAGCACGCGCAGCGCGGCCGGCGTGACCTCAAACCACTCCGCGTGCATCTGGTGCTCGGCCAGCTCTTCCGTTTCGATCGGGACGAACGTGCCGGCACCGACGTGCAGCGTTACGTTTGCCCGCTGTACCCCCCGACTGGTCAACTGTTCCAGCAGCTCGGCCGTGAAATGCAGGCCCGCGGTCGGCGCCGCCACCGCTCCCGGCCGCTCAGCGTAGACCGTCTGGTAGCGCTCCGCGTCCGTGGCCTCGGGCTCCCCGCGACCGTCCGAACCGCGGTGAATGTAGGGTGGCAGCGGCGTATGCCCGACCTGGGCCAGCCATTGCAGGGGCGGAACCGCCGGTTCCGGTCGAACCAGCCACTCCCCGCGCTCGAGCCGCGGCCCGACGATCAGCCCCACGTCGCTATGGTCGCTCGTGAGGCGTTCGCCGGGCTTCAGCCGCGCTCCGGCTTTGAGCATCACGCGCCAGTTCTCGCCCTCTGGGTGCAGGAACAGCCCCTCGACTCGCCCGCCCGTGCTCCGCCGACAGAAGAACCGTGCCGGAATCACGCGCGTGTCGTTGAGCACGAGGGCGTCCCCGGCCGCCAGATAATCGCCCAGCTCGCGAAACACGCGGTGCTCGATCCGCCCGCTGGCACGCTCCAAAACGAGCAGGCGGGACGCATCGCGCGGCTGGACCGGATGCTGAGCGATCAGCTCCGGCGGTAGGTCATACTGTAGCTCGGTCAGGCGCAAGGGCGGTTACCCGCGCAGGATGTGCGCCGATTGTACCGCTGGCGGTGAACGCCGGCGCCGCGGGTGATCTTTTGCTTGCAGCGCCGCGACCCGCGGTTATACTGCGCACCGTGAGCATGCCCGACGTGGACATGGAGGTCTACCGAGTGAGGGGTTTATGCGCTGCCCGCAGGTTCAAGTAACTGTCAATCTCGATCAGGTCCGCGCCGCGGCCGAAGCGATTCGGGCGCAGACGCGTGTCGGCCTGATCGCCGTCATCAAAGCCGATGCGTATGGGCTCGGGGCGCCGCGTATCGCCGACGCGTTGGCGTCCGTGGTCAGTGGATTCGCGTATTTCGCCGTGGCCGAAGCACGCGAGGTCGGCCGACCCGGCCTGGTGCTCGGACCGCCCGAGGGCGATCCGGCTGAGTACCGCGAGCTCAACCTGCGGCCCGCCGTCGCGAACCGCGCCATGATCCAGAAGTTCGCCGGCATGCGCGTCGCGATCAAGGTCGATACCGGGATGCAACGCTTCGGCTGCCCGGCCGAAGACCTGGACGACCTCGTCGCACGCGGCGACGTCGAAGACTTCTTCTCGCACGCCGTGACCCTGGAAGCGATCGCGCGGCTGCGGCGTGCCTGCGCGGGGCGTGGTCGTCCGCTGCACGCGGCGGCGACGTGCCTGCTGGATTACCCGGAGGCCTGGTTCGACGCGGTTCGACCCGGTCTGGCGCTCTATCGCGGCGCGGTGCGCGTGACCACGCGGCTGCAATCGGTCCGCGACACGTCCGGCCCGATCGGGTACACGGGCTTTCGCCGGCCGCGCGTTGGCATCATCCTCGCCGGCTACAGCAACCTCGTTCAGCGGGCGCCGGTGCTGATCAATGGCCGGCTGCAGCGGCTGCTCGAAGTGGGGATGAACACCTGCTTTGTCTCGGTCGATCCGACGGACAAGCTGGGCGACGAGGTCGTATTGCTGGGCGACGGGCTGACCGAGGCGGCGCTCGCCGAACACCTGGGCGTGCGGGAGCATGAGATTCTCTGCCGCTACACCGCGATGGGGCCGCGGCACTACGTTGAAAAAGGGAGCCTGGCTGCGAGTTCGACTGGTTTGCTGTCGCCGAAAACGTGCGCGGGCGAGGTGCCTGTCCCCGTTTTTCAGCGGCCCCGCTGTCCCTGACAGCCGCGGAGGACGACCGGCATGGAAGAGCCGGTGTTTTCCGACGAGTCGCGGCGGCCCAGCGACTCCGATCTCGCACGAGTCCTTGGCCCTGCCAAACGCCACTGGGACAGCCTCGTCGTGCATATCCAGGAAGTGAACCAGGGCGGGACGGCGGAGTGGAAACACTACGCGGGCAAGAGCGGCTGGACCTACGTGGTGCGCGACAAGCGCCGCAACCTGCTCTACCTGAAGCCGTCCGCGAAGCGTTTCACCGTCAGCTTCGCGTTCGGCGATAAAGCGGTCCAGGCCGCCGAGCAGTCCGATCTCCCCGATCGGGTCGTGAAGCCGATCCGGGAGTCTCCGAAGTACCCGGAAGGCCGCGCAGTCCGCATCGAAGTGACCTCGGCGACGGACGTCGCCATCGCCTGGAAGCTCCTGGCCATGAAGATGGCCAACTGAGCCTTCGGCCCGCGAAGTAGCGTCGGCCCCCCTTGCCGCCGCGTGGCCCTCGCCTTCCTCACCTGCCGGTATACTGTCCTTATGCCGACAATCGCGTGGATCGGTCCGTATCGGTTTTTCTTCTACGGGAACGAAGGTGCCGAGCCGCCCCATGTTCACGTGCAACGCGAGCGACGACTGGCCAAGTACTGGCTCAATCCGGCGACCCTCGCCCGGTCGACCGGCTTCGCGGCGCATGAGCTGACCCGGCTCGAAGCTCTGGTACGTGAAAACGAGCAGCGATTCCTGGAGGCCTGGCATGAGTTCTTCGGTGGTTGAAGCCAACCCGCTGGCCCGCGAGGTCGAAGTGACCGACGCGGAGCTGATCGTCAGCCTGGCCGACGGCCGCAAGATTAGTGTCCCCCTGGTCTGGTTCCCCCGCCTGCTGCACGCGACTCCAGAGCAGCGCGGCCAGTGGGAACTGCTGGGTGACGGCGAAGGCCTGCACTGGCCACAAGTCGATGAGGATCTCAGCGTCGAAGGCCTGCTGGCGGGCCGGCCGTCACGTAGCGGCCTCCAGTCCGGCGGCGCGCCGCCGCGAACCCCGTAGACTTGCATCCGTCCCCGACGTGCGTGCGCCCGGCCGCGTAAATAGGGACAGTCACCTATTTCTGTTGCCTGCGTCGGTCCGTACCGTTACGCTGCCCGCATGCCACGCATCGCACGCCTCGTCATTCCGCACCTGCCGCACCATGTCACGCAGCGCGGCAACAATCGCCAGGACGTCTTTTTTGTCGATGACGACCGGCGCACCTACCTGGCGCTGCTCAAAGACCGCTGCGACGAGGCCGGCGTGCGGGTCCTCGGCTACTGTCTGATGACCAACCACGTGCACCTGATCATCGTGCCGCCGAACGAGGCGTCGCTCGCGTCCGCCATCGGCCGCACGCACTGGCTGTACACACACTATGTCAACCGGCTGCACGGGCGCAGCGGGCACTTGTGGCAGAACCGTTTTTTCTCGTGTGCCTTGGACGAGCCGCATCTGTGGACCGCGCTGCGCTATATCGAGCGCAATCCGTTGCGGGCGGGCGCGACGCGGGCGGCGTGGAACTACCCATGGTCGAGTGCGGCGGCGCATGTCGGTACGCGCCTGGACGCCAGCGGCTTGCTCGACCTGACCTCGTGGCAGCAGGAGTGGCCGCCGCGGCGCTGGCGTGCCCAACTCGCTCAGCCGCTGGAGGATGGAGAGACCGGCGCGATTCGGCGTCACCTGCACGCCGGCCGGCCGCTCGGCGCGGATGGCTTTCTCCGGCGGCTGGAGAGGAAGGTTGGACGGCGGCTGCGCCCGCGGAAGCCGGGACGCAAGAGAAAGGCGGCGCGGAATTGAGTATGGTGTCCCCGGATTTGCAGTGCCACCCGGCAGGTCAAGACCTGCCCTACCCGCTACCACGCCCGGACATGCTCGCAACGATCGATGTTGACGATCCGGCTGTAGCCGTCCGCGCCGCTGGCGGTGATCGTCAGATCGTCGAGGGGCCACCAATTCAGCAACTCGAACTGGTCGGCAGGCGCAATGTCCCACACAGTTAGGTCGGGAGTCCGTAGCCAAGAACCGTTGATCGCCATGTCGTAAATCCAGGTCTCCGACCAGTACAGAGACCGATTCCCTAGCCAGGCGACGCTTGCGCCGGCAGGCAAGCGCAGGTTGACCAGCCAATTACCAGAAAGACTAAGCGCGACCACGTCCGAAGGACGCCACAGCGAAAAGTCCGTGAGCAGCGATTGATTCCGGTACATCCCGAAGTAGGACAGGTTCGGGAGGTCCAGCACGGCAACATAGTCGCCGCAGTACTTCCTGTTCACGCTCCCTAACGGATTCGGCCAAACAGGGTCTAACAGCAGATTCACTTCGAGCCCGTCGGCGATGGTGTCTCCGTCGGTGTCCGCTGACAACGGATTTGTGCCAATGGTTAGGACCTCTAAGCCATCCAGCAGCCCATCGCCGTCGCTATCCGGTTTGAGCGGGTCGGTCCCGAGACCCTTTTCCTCCGAGTCCGTCAGCCCGTCGGCGTCCGTATCCGCCTTGAGCGGGTCGGTGCCCAGGTCCACTTCCTCCG
>CAZWYT010000001.1:24525-24603 GCA_964638325.1 uncultured Planctomycetales bacterium | reverse complement strand
ACGGGTTGGTACCCAGGTCCTTTTCCTCCGAGTCCGTCAGGCCGTCGGCGTCCGTGTCGGCTTTCAACGGATCGGTCC
>CAZWYT010000001.1:0-24425 GCA_964638325.1 uncultured Planctomycetales bacterium | reverse complement strand
CGGTATCCGCAACCAGCGGGTCGGTGCCCAGGTCCTTCTCCTCCGAGTCCGTCAGGCCGTCGGCGTCCGTGTCGGCTTTCAACGGATCGGTCCCGGCCTGTACCTCATCCCCGTCCGACAACCCGTCGCCATCGGTATCCGCAACCAGCGGGTCGGTGCCCAGGTCCTTCTCCTCCGAGTCCGTCAGCCCATCGCCGTCCGTGTCGGCCTTCAACGGGTCGGTGCCCAGGTCCTTTTCCTCCGAATCCGTCAGCCCGTCGCCGTCCGTATCGGCCTGCTGAGACGGCGATGGCCGACCGGCGCCGTCAGAGGGTAAGTCGGCCGGTTGCTGAGGACACCCCGCCGCCAGGAGCGCGCAGGAGAATGCGAGTAGAACCAACGACCGAGGACACAAAACGCGCAGAAGTGGCGCCGGGAACCGATAGTCTGATACCGCATACATATTCGTCCTCCTCGCTCAGACGTCACCCGCAATGAGCGGCAAACCAACATTCGACAGTATCCGGGATTATTCACCGACCTGCTCCGCGTAGTGTAACGCGCCGGTGCGGGGGTCTTCAAGGGCAAAACAGGCGTCCGGAGGTCGACGCAGGACGGTTGGGGGCTGGATCGGCCGGCACCACCCCCTTTCCCCCACGGCCGTCACGGGCCTGGGAACGAGCCGTTGGCCGGGTTGTCACCCGCATCACTCCCGCAGCACCAGGCACAGATGAGCATGGGCCGGCGGCGGTACCCAACGCCGCGGCCGAGGTGGCGACCGCCGACATCCAGACGATCACGTTGACGCCAACGCCGGCAGACTTAAATCCCGGGACACCATACTTATTTCTTGACGCCACGCCGGCTCGACACTAATTTCGCGGCATGGCGCGACTCGCGCGAGTCGTGGTTCCCGGACACCCACACCACCTCACCCAGCGTGGCAATCGCCGGCAGCGGACGTTCTTTGGCGATGATGACTACCGCGCGTACTGCGACTTGCTGGCGGAGTGGTGCGACAACAAGGGACAGCCACCTATTATAGGTATCCTGCAACAAGGGACAGCCACCTGTTATAGGTATCCTAGACAGATGGTTCCGGGAGGCGCCGACATGCGGATCAGGCGGGGACCACTTTGGCGCCGGCGGGGCGGAAGTTGCTGCTGGCCGCGCAGCGCCACAGCCCGGGACCAAGGTGTTGATTGTTCCCTGATTCGTTCGCGGCTGGCTGAAGAAGAGTCCCACGAACGCAGGATTCGGCGATTCGCGGCTCGCTCGGATGCGGATCGGGCGCGCCGCTCGCCGGGATTCGTGCCCGTCTGCGAGCGTTATCCGCTTCCCGCCTGATTCCAAAATCCCTCACTTTGCCCGCCCAGATCCGCTCAACTCCACCAACTCGCGCCATCCCCCTTGCCTCGCACTCAAACATGCGCCATTCATCAGATGATGCGCGACCGCGCGGGCAACGTCGCCCGCCGGACTCGCTGCCTGCGAGCTGACGGTTGATAGCTCAGAGCCGATAGGCGAGAGCTCGTCATGGTGCCAATAACCAAGGTGATCAACAGGGGGGTGTCACAATCTGATCAACTTGATCACCTTGCATTGTTCCAATCCCCGCAGCGGTTTTATCGGAAGATGCTCAAATAGGATGCGCGCAGGACCAACACATTGCGCACCTTGCCCCGCTCAGGCGCGGTCCGGACCCCGCTCAGCCCAGGTTCGCCTTGTACCACTCGATCGACCGCCGCAGCCCCTCGGGGAACATGATCCGCGGCTGATACCCGAGCAGGCGCTGCGCGGACGGGAGCCTCGGCGCCGATTGAAGGCGAACATTTAGGTCGCGACCCCGGGTAGGGCTCGGCGGGCCCCCCGTGCGTGACACCCCGCCGGCGCAAGGGTATCTTGCGACCCAATGACGACCATGAACTCCGCGAAACTGATGGACGGGCGGGCGCTGGCACAGCGTGTACTGGAGGCGGCCAAGGCCAAGGTGGAAAAGATCCGTGCCGCCGCGGGCGTGACGCCGACGCTGGCGACCCTGCTCGTGGGCGACGATCGGGCGTCCGCGGCCTACGTGCGGATGAAGCGCAAACGCTGCGAAGACGTCGGCATGAAGTCGCTGGCGCTGGAGCTGCCCCTCGGAACCACCACCGCGCAGCTCGTCGCCGCAGTCAAGCAGCTCGCCGACGACCCCGCCGTGCACGGCATCCTCATCCAGCACCCCGTGCCGCCACCGATCGATAAACGGGCCGCCTTCGAGATGATCCCGCTGGACAAGGACGTGGACGGGGTGACCTCGGCCACGCTCGGCCGCGTGATCCTCGGCATGCCGGCGTTCCCCTCGTGCACGCCGGCGGGCATCATGCAGTTGCTCCGCGAGTACGGCGTGGAGCTGGACGGTGCCCACGCCATCGTAATCGGGCGCAGCCCGATTCTTGGCCGGCCGATGGCGTCCATGCTGATCAACGCCCAGGCCACGGTGACTTTGTGTCACTCGCGCACCCGCTCGCTGCCGAGTCTGGTGCGCGCCGCCGACGTGGTCATCGCCGCGGTCGGCAAACCGCGTTTCGTCCGCGGCGGCTGGATCAAGGTCGGCGCCGTGGTGATCGACGCCGGCTACAACGAGGGCAACGTCGGCGACGTGGACTTCGAGGGCGCCCTCGAGCCGGCCTCGCTCATCACGCCGGTCCCGGGCGGCGTAGGGCCGATGACCATTGCCACGCTCATCGACCACACGGCGGACGCCGCCGCGAAACAGCTCGGCGTGGCACTGTGACGCCTTGCGATGGGCGCGCGTGGGAACAGCGCAACGGATGACGATGTGCAGCGCGGCGCTGAAGTCGAGCTGCCTTGCCCGCGCGCCGGCCGTCGTAGCGTCGAACCCCTGTCTAATGTGTAGCGGCCGGGCTCTCCCGGCGCGCCGGGACCGGCCGTAGAAGGCGGACGAACTGCTGCCCGCGCGAGTACACCCCGCACGCTATGGTCCTGAGCTGGCGCCCGATGTCGCAAGCTGCCATTCCCACGCCGTGAACGCCCCGCCGCACTCCGGACAGCGCGGCTCGACCGTCCCGCGGAGGTCATAATCACACTCCGGGCAGCGCCGCTGCTGGAGAGCGGTAGTACGGTGCGTGACGAACCGCCTTCGCCGCGCAGCGGCCCGCGCCCGTATCACGCGTTCGCCGACGAAACATCCAGCCAGGATGCAGACGATGCCGATACCCTCGTGAAGCCAGTGTGTGACTCGAGAAGGGGCAAGGTGCAGGACGGCTTCTAAGATTGCCCCTGCGCACAGAACTATCAAACCAGCCAAGAGCCCCAGCACCGCACCCAGAAAAAGGTCGCCGCGGGTGCGCTTCGTTGGTGGACGAGTCCGCTTCGGCCTCGAAACACGCTGCTTGGCCGTGGCCCACCTCCAGGCGACCGACGTCCCAATCCCGCGCGCGACGCGAACGGTATTCGACAGCTTACGTCGGCCACGGGGGGCCAACGCTACAAGCCCCTTTGGTTGCGGCCGAGGGCCGCGCTAAGCCTTGGCGGTTTCCGTCCCGCGTGCGCCGGACCGCACTTCGCCCGCACGAACTGATCAATCGCCACCGTCGCGTTTCCCGTCGCCCATCGCTAGGATCCCCGTCGCCGAGCCGCGGACGATGTCGCGGTCCGGGTGTCAGCCGATTCTCAGGGCTCGCCGAAGCTCGCCGGGCACGCGAATGGGCGCGAAGTACTTGGACGGGTACAGGTAATCCTCGCCCGACTCGTCAATCACACGCAGCAACTTGTGGGCGGCAGCCTCTCGGTCCGTTACGGCGCAGTAGATCTTCCGCGGCTCCAGTGAGACGGGGTAATCGTCGTTTCGCAGGCAAACAACGAGGCGGAATCGCGCAGCTCTTCTCGGTTTCATGGCTGATCCAGAAAGCGCTTCAGTTTGAGTTCCTTCCTGCCGTAGCCGTGCGCCTCATACCAGTGCACCTCGGCTGCTCGTATTGTACCGTCTGTCAGGCAAATCCGGGCATCGCCCTTCATCTTGCGCCAGCGCCCCCGGCCGTAGACCTTGCGCAAGCGGGCGATTTCGTGGATCGCACTGCCGACGGCAATCGTCTTGCGGTGCGCGATTTCGCCGATGACCTGGAACATCGCCCTCGCTCACGCTCTCGGTGCTGGTGCGAGCAGCCCTTCTCGCACCCCGCGGTTGCCGGAATCCTTTCTGGCGTTCGACGTCGGCCGCGGGCGGCCGACGCTACTGATCCTCGCTCGCGCTTCGGGCTCTGATTACCGACGCTACAGCGCCGGCACCTTGTGCTTGCTGCGGACATACTGGTCGATCGCCCCCGCCGCACGCTTCCCGTCGCCCATCGCCAGGATCACTGTCGCCGCGCCGCGGACGATGTCGCCGCCGGCGAAAACACCCGGCATGCTCGTCGCCCCAGTCTCATCCGCGATGATGTAGCCCCACTTGTTGAGCTTCAACTCCGGCGTCGTCGCCGTCAGCAGCGGGTTCGCCCGCGTCCCGATCGCCGGGATCACCACGTCGCAGTCGATCATGAACTCCGAGCCCTTGATCGGCACCGGCCGCCGGCGGCCCGAATCGTCCGGCTCGCCCAGCTCCATCTGAATGCACTCGATGCCCTTCACCCACCCGTCCGGCGTGCCGAGGATGCGCGTCGGGTTGCACAGCAGCTTGAAGATGATCCCCTCCTCCTCCGCGTGGTGCACTTCCTCGATCCGCGCCGGCATCTCCGCCCGGCTGCGGCGATAGACGAGCGTGGCCTCTTTCGCGCCGAGCCGCTTCGCCGTCCGCACCGAGTCCATCGCGACGTTTCCGCCGCCCACGACCACGACGCGCTCGGCCTTGACGATCGGCGTGTCATACTCCGGGAACTCGTACGCCCGCATCAGATTCGACCGCGTGAGATACTCGTTAGCCGAGTACACGCCCTTGAGGTTCTCGCCGGGGACGCCCATGAAGATCGGCAGGCCGGCCCCATTCGCGATGAAGATCGCCGAGAAGCCCTCTTCGTTCAACAGCTCCTGGATCGTGAAGGTCCGCCCGATGACGACATCGCAGACGATCTTGACGCCCATCTCGCGCAGCCGGTCGACCTCGGCGGCGATGATCTTCTTGGGCAGCCGGAACTCGGGGATGCCGTACAGCAGCACGCCCCCCGGATCGTGCAAGGCCTCGAACACGGTGACGTCATGGCCCTTCTTGGCCAGCTCGCCGCCCGCGGTGAGCCCCGCCGGCCCCGAGCCGACGACCGCGATCTTGATGCCGGTCGATTCGGCGAGCAGCGTCTTGAGGTCGAGATTTTCGCGGGCCCAGTCGGCGACGAAGCGTTCGAGGTGGCCAACCGCAACGGGCTGGCCGTTCTTGCCCTTGGCGCGGATGCAGACCTGCTCACACTGCTCCTCTTGGGGGCAGACGCGGCCAGTGATGCCGGGCAGCGCGTTCGCGGAGAGCAGCAGCTCGGCGGCGCCGTGCAGGTCGCCCGCGACGATCCGGTCCAGGAAGCCGGGAATGTCGATGCCGACCGGACAGCCCGCGACGCACTTGCCGTCCTTGCACTGCAGGCAGCGCGTCGCCTCCAGCCGGGCGATTTCCTCCTGGAACCCCAGGTTTACTTCCTTGAAATCCTGATTGCGCACCTCGGGGGCACGCTCCGGCATGTGTTGCCGCTCAATCGCCATCCGCTCTTTGGGGGTCAAGGCCATGTTTACTTTGCCTCGTCAACTGACCGGACCACTAGGTCCGACGGAGTATGTTTCTCACCGTGAGAACGTGGGAACGGGCTGCGCGTCCCCAACGTTCCCACGTTCCCACGCTCTCACGTTCCCACGCCTGTCAGCTTGCACTCGTGCTCCATCCGCTCCAGCGCCACCTTCTCCTGCGGCCGATACGCCGTCAGGCGGTCGGCCAGCTCGGCGTAATCCACTTGGTGGCCGTCGAACTCGGGACCGTCGACGCACGCGAACTGCGTCTTGCCGCTAACGGTTACGCGGCACCCGCCGCACATCCCTGTCCCGTCCACCATGATCGGGTTCAGCGAGACGATCGTCTTGATCCCCGCGGGCCGCGTCAGGTCCGAGATCACCCGCATCATGATGACCGGCCCGGCAGCGTACACCACATCGATCGGGCGGGCCTTGTCGTTCATCAGCTCGCGGAGCTTGTCCGCGACCGTGCCCTTGAAGCCGTAGCTCCCGTCGTCGGTCGTCGCGTACACGACGTGCGACACCTCGCGTAGCTCGTTCTCGAGCACGACGAGCTCTTTCGTCCGCCCGCCGGTGATCGAGGTCACAAAGGCGCCGACGTCCTTGAGCGCCTTGGCCAGCGGGTAGATCACCGCCGTCCCCACGCCGCCGCCGACGAGCACCGCATGCCCGACCTTCTCGATCTCGGTCGGCTTGCCGAGCGGGCCCATCACATCGCGGATCGTGTCGCCGGTCTGCTTGGTGAACAGGACCTTGGTCGTCTTGCCGACGGCCTTGACGATCAGCTCGATCGTGCCCGTTTTGGCGTCCGCGGCGGCCATCGTCAGCGGGATACGCTCCCCGTGTTCGTCCAGCCGGAGGATCACAAACTGCCCCGGCTGCCGGTGCTTAGCCACGAGCGGGGCGGCGATCTTGAACCACTTCACGTCGGAGGCCAGTTGCTTGGCGTCGAGAATCCGGAACATCAGCTCACTCTCTCAGATGGCTTGTCCGAACCCTGCCCGCCAGGGCAGGGCCCAATTGCTTGTCCGAACCCCGTTCGCCAGGACGGGGCCCGATAGACACCCACATGGATCGAGGTATCCAGCGTGGGAAAACGCGCATTATGGCGAAAATGGCGGGAGAAATCAAACCGCCCCGCCCGTGTAGCGGCCGGCGTCTCGCCGGCCGAGAAATGTGGGACCGGTTTCCAACCGGTCATGTGCTGATGCAGCCCGCCGCCCCACGGCTCACAGAGCCGCCCTGAAAGGGCGCCGGTAAATAGCCGGGGGTAAAGGCGGCGGCGCCGCCGCAACCCCCGGATTGCGTCCCCTCAAAACCCTCTTTTCGTTCAAGCCACGGACGGGGCGACAGAGGTTGGCCATGCGCGCCAGCCCACCGGACGGTGCACTAACGTCCCCAAGCCCCACCGGCACGACAGCGGTTACGGGCGAGCGCGAACCACCACGGGCACCCCGCGATCACTGCGGATTTACCAAGGGCACGCGCGGGCCTTGCAGCCCTCAGTCGCGTAGCACGGCATGCGCTACTCACATGTGCGCTTGCATACCCTTTGGGCTAGAACGGAATATCGGATTCGGACACCGACGCCGGCATCCAAGGATACCGTTCCGTTCCGGCGATGAAGTCATCGATCCAAAACTGGAATGAGCCCCAGTACTCAACGGGATCACCTTCCCGAACAGGTTGGTGTAGGTTGCTCACGTTTACGTACCAGTGGGCCTTTTTGTCCTCCCCCTTCTCCAGAGCAGCGGTTGTCGCCACACCAGCCACCAGCGACCCACGAGCAAGGTGATCCTGCTTAATGAGTTCGCTCTCCTTGGACACTACAGATAGCAGTTCTTCCAGAGCACCTTTTAGCTCCGCGTGCTTCTCGATAAGCGTCTGACGACTGAATACGAGCCAGAGCTCTTTTCTAAAGTCGGGCACACCCTCCGACGGCGCCGCCGGAAGTGGCACATACTCGGAGAGGTAGATGACGAGCGTTGCGAGAACCGGGTAGTTCTTCAGGACCTGCGGAGATACAAGGCCTAGCACCTGGTAAACGATGAACTGCGGTGAATATGCCTGTGCGCCCACAATCGGGCACCTGTACGTAAGCGCTATGCGAACCCACTGCTCGTCTTCGCTCTGGAAGAACCGGAGCGTACAGAGGTCCGTTCCCAGTGTGCTAAGGACAGAATACCACGTATCCGTTGTGTTTGTGGGCACAACGGCAGCGCATCGTAAGACCCGCTGCAACTTGGTCTCAATGTTCATCAGCACATGCTTTGCGTTCTGTTTTATGACCTCGACATCGTCTTCCTTGATTGGCCGGAAATGGGCTAAAGCGTTTCGAATGGCGCCGATTTCGTCCAATTTGTTCTTGATGATCTCCTTTGCTCCCAGGAAATGCGGGGCGAAGTGCTTCCAGTACGCGTCCGAAGTAATGAGTCGAATCATCTCGCCGCTGGTGAGAAACATTATTGGACATGCGACGGCGTGCCCAATATAGCCAAAGGTGGCGGCCTGAGAGATGCGCCGCCTTGCTATCGACTTTATGCTTCCCTCTTGGCCCTCGTCACCCGCAAGATTGCAGTTGGACCAGTCGTCGCGAAGCGCATCCTTGAGCACTACATATACGAACACGCGCAGCGCATTTTCGATTCTGAAGAGAATGTTGAGTGCTTCGTAATAGTGGAGGTGGAGCCATCGCTTCGGAATCTGAATGTAATCGCCCTGTCGCACTGCCTTCGTCCATTCCACCAAACGTCCTCCTCAGCCGACCCTTTGGGCCACGCTCCCGCGCCGGCCGAACTCGCCTTGCCACCTCGCATTCGCCCAGCGCACTTGTACACCGTGCATGCCACCGACTCGTTTCGATTACCTCTGATTCACACGTCGATCTCGCCTTCTTTGACGATTCCCTGGAGTTCACCCGTCAGATTCGTCAGGACAAGAACAGGATAGGCCCAGGCGGCGGGCGCTGCAAGGCCGCCTTCCTCGCCCGCCGGGCCGCCCGGCACTCCCGTCGCTCTGGCCGCTCCCCTTTCCCCCACTCCGACTTCACCCTTCCAGCTTCTGACTTTCCCCAGCTTTCTCCGCCAATTCCGCGCACTCGCCGCCTGGTTGTGGACTTTCGTCCTCCGCGCACCACATACTCCCTAGCAGGAGCCGCCCATGCCCCGCCCTCCCGTACCCAACTCGCTATTCGCGTGTCCCTCGCTTGCGCTTCGGGCTCTGTCTCTCTTCGCGCCTTGCCGTCTCGGCGTGGGCAATCTTGCTTGGCAACCTTCGAAGATTGCCAACCGTGCGCGTGCCCGCCGCTGGCCCGAAACCGCTCCCCAGCCCCGCCAGCCGAACATTGCCAACCGGGGGGGTGCGCCCTTGGCAATGTTGGCAACCTTCCCCTTCGGTGCCTCGTTGCCCCGTTGCCTTGTTGCCTCGTTGCCTTCGCCCTTGCCTACGTCAACTTCGCGTCGCACTTGCACACGAACTGTCCGCAGCCCGGGCAGCCGGAGGTGAATTTCTTGACCGCCTCTTCCAGGTCTACACCTTCCACGTTGGCCAGCGTCACCAGCCACGCCAGCACGTCGGCGAACTCCCCCGTCAAATCCGCGCGATCTTTGCCCTTAGCCACCGCGCTGGCCAGCTCGCCGACCTCCTCGGTGAACCACAGGAACGTCTTGGCCGGCCCGCGCGCGCGGTCCTTGTCGGAATACATCCGATCGATAAGCTGTTGGAATTCACGAATATGCACCGCCGGAAGCCTTTCTTGATCGTGAAACGCCGGTCGGCCAGGGCCGCCCTGGCGGACCGGAGCGACCCGGCCACAGCCGTCTGCAACCCGCCGCTCCGCGACTGGCCGGACAGCGGAGTCTACCAGCTTTGGCTGCGTCTGTCAGTCGCGATCCGCGTCCGCGTTGGTCGTCTCGGCACGTTCCGCTTCCCGGCGGGCATGTATGTGTACACCGGCCGCGCCGCCCGCGGTCTACGGGCTCGCGTATGCCGGCACATCCGTGGCTCAACTTGCCGGCATTGGCACATCGACTACCTGCTCGCGCGCCGCGAAATCCGCCTCGAGCGCGTGACGCTCGCGTCGCCTGACGCGCACGATGAGTGCATCGTCAACCAGAGCATGCTGGGCGCTGCGGTTGTGAGTGGCTTCGGCGCCTCCGATTGCCGCCGGCGCTGCCGGGCACACCTGCTGCTCCTGTCGCCCGCCGGAATTGCGCCTCCGGCCACCTGACCCACAGCGGTCCGGCGGCTATCATGCCCCGCTCGGCTACGCGGGACCTCAGCCGCAGACGAGCCTAGGAACTGCGTCTTGGTCCAGCGGCCCACGCCGGCCGTCGGGCTCGGGCGCCTTGTCCAGGGAGAAGACGAATGCTCGCCGCTCGTTCTTTCGACTTACCCTTGGTCCTCATCCTCTCGATGGCCTGCGCCGTGGCCTGCGCCGCTGAGCCGCAAAGCCAGCCGGCGACTCAGCCCACTACCAAGCCGAGCAACCCGGAGGCGCACCAGAAGGCGCGCAAGATCATCGACGAGGCCCTGGCTAAGTACCGCGCCGCCAAGAGTTACGAGGACAAGCTCGCCGGGCACAGTGAGATCGCCGCCCGAGACAAGGACGGCCAGGACGTCGGGCAGTCGGCCGATGTCTCCGCGTCGTTGCTCTACGCTCCGCCCAACCGCATCGCCCTGGTCACGGACGACAGCGCCGTCCACTGTGACGGCCGGCAGCTCTGGCTGTACACGTCGGCCCTGGATCAGTACACGGAGAACCCCACACCCGCCCGGCTTGATTTCGACAAGATCACGGAGGACCTGGGATCCGATGCGGTGCCGCACCCGGTGCTCTTCGTGCTCAACCGCCCGGACAAGACCTTCGACGGGCTTTTCCCCATGGTCCGCGAGTTCACCGCCGTGACGCGCGAGGAGCGCGACGGGCGACCGGGCCAGCGTCTGGCGGGCGTCTTCGATGCCACCCAGACTCCGTTTCAGGCCGAAAACGAGCTGGTGCCGTTCAGCCTGTGGTTCGACGAGAAGACGGGCCTGCTCGGCGAGATCCGGCTGGACCTGACCGCGCTGATCCGCAAGGAGCTGGACCTCACGGAAGAGGCCAAGAGTGGGGAGGAAGAGGAGCCGGACGTCCCGGGGATGCCCAAGCACCTCGACCGCGCTAGCGCCGCGCTGACGCTCACCGATGTCCGCTTGGACGCCGAGGTCCCGCCCGACCGTTTCGTCTTCAAGCCCGAGCCAGGCACGACGAAGGTCGACAAGTTCAACTGGGACGAGGCGCTGCCCATCCCGGATCCGCAGACCCTCATCGGCAAGCCCGCGCCGGCCTTCGCCGGCACCGACCTCGACCAGAAGCCGCTGTCGCTGGAGGGCCTGAAGGGGCGGGTGGTCGTGCTCGACTTCTGGGCGACCTGGTGCGTGCCGTGTGTGCAGTCCATGCCCAGGATTCAGAAAATCGCCGACAAGTTCAGCGACCAGTCCGTCACCGTCGTCGGCATCAATCAGGATGCCCGCGGGATGGAAAAGAAGGTCGGGGAGTTTCTCAAGGACAAGAAGATCACGTTCCGGCAATTTGCCGACCCGACGGGCAAGCTGGGTCGCAAGTACCGGGTCGGCGGCATCCCCTGCACTTTCCTGATCGACAAGCAGGGCACCGTACAGGCCGCCCACGTCGGTCTGCGGCCCGACCTTGAAGAGAAGCTCGGCGGACAGATCGAAACCCTGCTGAAGGGCGCAAACCTGTTCGATCCGGAGAAGCTCGGCCAGCCGAAGAAAGAAGCCGAGAAGGCTGAGGAAGCGAAAACCACGCCCAAGCCATGACCTTCACGGGCCGGCCGATTGTAGCGGCCGGCGCCTCGCCGGCCGTGGAAGGCGGACCACTCTCCGGCGAAACGCCGGGGCCACATCGACGCCGGCGCCACCCGGACATGTCGGCGGCTACTTCTGCGCCGGCACGAACTGCAGCACGTCCCGCCGCGTGCCGCGCGGAAGATAACTGATCTTCTTGAGCTGCCCCGCGCGCAGAACCTGCAACTGGATTTCCCGGTCGCTGTCGCCGTGGACGTCCCAGCCCAACAACTCATCGCCCTCACGCAGCCCGGCCTTCGCCGCCGCCGAGCCCGCAACCAGCCCGTGCACCCGCTGCTCGCGCAGCGAGCGTTCGCGGTCGAAGCCGAGGACGTAGTCACAAACCCCCTCCACGCGGCCCACAAACGCCGGGACCAGCGCATCGCGCGGCACTTCCACCGTCTCCGCCCGCACGACATACCGGTCGAATTCAGGCGTGAACCATTCGCCGAAGAGGGCCCGGCCCTCTTCGCGCAGCGCATCGTTAGAGACGCGAAAGTCGCCCCGCCGTGCCCGCTCGATGAGCTTGCGCAGCAGCGCGTCGATCCCCTCGCGGACCCCGTGGTCGCGGGCAAGCTTGTGCCAGCGCAGCCCCAGCAAGAGACCACGTTGATACGGAGCTTCGCCGACCGTGCTGCGCTCCTTCCAATAGCCGGCCCGAATCTGCTCGTTGCTGGCATTCCGCGCCGGGTTGGCCTGGTACTCGCGCAGGTGGCGATTGATCCACCGCGCATAGACCTCCGGCGTCCACCGGCCGGACTCATACAGAATCCGCAGCGCGTAGTAATCCGTGAAACCCTCAGCAAACCAGTAGACCAACTCCTCCGGCTCCGCGGCCTGCAGGAGCCGCCCATTCCACGTGTGGAAAAGCTCGTGGGCGAAAAGGTGCTCCACCCCGTCGGTCAACGTCGCCCGCGGCGAGACGCACAACGCGAAGCTGCGGTAGAGCCCCATCCCGGCGATGCGCAGGTCGCCCGCCTCGACCGGCTTGCCGACCGGGATCGCCGTCACGAGAAACGGCGGGAAAGATGTCTCACGCATAAACGCACACTGGTCCGCGATGATCTCCGCCGCACGCTGCGCAAACTCTTCGGCACTGAACTCAAACTCGTCGAGCATCGCGATGGTCAGTTCGTCGGCTCCCGGGACGCGGGTCCGGTACAGGACCAGCCGGCCCGCCAGGTACACCGACTGCCGAATGTCCTCCGGTTTCAGGCGCGCCCCGACACTCGGCCCGGCGCCCCACGAGCAAATAGCCTTCCAGTCGTCGGGCACCTTCCAGCGCAGCAGGACCTCGTACTCGTCCGGCTGACCGCCGCCGGTGACCGGCGTGATCAAAAACGCATTCCCCAAACCGTGGAAGAATGCCTTCGTCGCGATGGGATGATGTGTGGAAGTCCAGTCGAACGTCTTGCGCCCCGGATCGACCGTATACTGGCAGCGCAGCTCCGCAGCGGGCGCATGCGTCACCTGCCAGCAGGCTTTGTCGCGCCGTACTTCCGAAGCGCCGCTGAACTTCACGTCCTTGAGCAGCGCCGGGACGTCGGAGACCGTTCCCCAGCGCGGCGAGACGCACAGGCGCGACGCCGTGCGGCCCGCGGTCTGCCAGGTGAGCTCGACCCGCATCCGTCCCTGGCCCGGCTCGGGAGTCAGCACGTAGGTCAGGGTCTCGGCCCGCGCAGCAACTGCCGCCCACGCCGCCACGACCAGGCCGGCGGCAAACAACGATCTTGACCCGTCGCGCAATGACGTTCGCACAATCATGCTCGTCGTGCGCTCAATCCCATTCATCCCGCACATTCTACGCCTGAACGGGCTGTGCACAGCCCCACCCGGCACCGTCTGCCGATAGACGCTGTGGACTGACAAGCGAGCCCTATCGGCAATGAACATCCGCGCCCGGTCCTGGAGAATCGCGTTTCTGTGGCTGGCTCCGGCCACGATCGCTTTGGCCACACCGCCCCAGTATGTGGCGTCACGCCAGATTGTCCTGCAATACCGGGCAACCGACGACGCACCGGTCGAAGAGGTCCTCCTGTGGGTGTCGACGGACGCGGGGCGCACGTGGCAGGCCGCAGAGGCCACGCGTGACGGACGGCATACCGTGCGCTACGCGGCTCCAGCCGACGGACGTTACGATTTCTACATCGTGCTCCGCAATGCGGCGGGGACTTCTGCCGCCCCGCCCGAGCCCGGCTCGCGCCCGGTCGCTACCATCGTGGTGGATACGCTGCCGCCGTTGCTCCAGCTTCACGGTGCGGAAGTACAGCCCACCGACGACTGCGGGCTGCAGGTATCGTTGCGGACCACTCTGGTCGACGAGAATTTGTCCAAGGCCGGTCTGCGGCTTTTTTATCGGGACAGCTCGCAGCGCTGGATCGACGCCGGCCCGGCCACCGCCCTCGACGACCGTCTGGTCGGGTGCCTGCCCCGCTGCGATCAACCAACGGTCGACGTGCGCGTCGTGGCGGCCGACCTGGCGGGGAACTCGGCGTCGGCGGACGTTCTCACGGTAGAGTTGCCCAAGCCACCCAACGCTACCCCCGCGCCTGCCGCCACTGCGACGCAACCCATTTGTCCAGCGCCCGCGCCACCCGCCGAGCTCAGCCCTGCAGCGCAACGTCTGTGCAAGCTGGCAAACACGTTCCTCGCCGAAGGGAAGTTCTCGTTGGCTGCGGCGCGTCTCGAAGACGCCCTCGTGCTCGCGCCGGACAACGCGAACCTGCTCACCGAGCTGGGAACCACGCTGTACCGTGCGGGGCGCTACGACGAGGCCAGCGGCCGGCTGCAAGCCGCCCTGCGCTCCGCGCCCGACCACGTCGGCGCCCTCGACGGGCTCGCTCTGGTCGCCGTCACGCAAAGACAGTATTCTCAGGCCCGCGAGTACCTGCAGCAGTTGCAGCGGCTCCGGCCGAATTCGGGGCTAGTGTGGCTGCGCAGCGGCGACATCGAGCATCGCCTCGGCAATAGCGCGCCGGCGCTAGCGGCCTGGCGGAAGGTGCTCGGCGTCGACGACGCGGACCAGGAGCTGCGCGAAAGCGCGCGGCGCCGCCTCGACTATTTCAGCCCCGAGTGTGGGCCGCAGACACGCCCGAGCATCGGCGAACCATGGCCAGAGCAGCCACAGCCCCGCCCGTCATCGTTCTCTACGGAGACGACGACCACCAAAAAACCCGCGCATTAGCTGAAGCGCTCGACCGCCTCTTGCCGGCCGGCGTCGACCGCACGCTCGCCTACGTCGAGTACGACGGCCAACGTCCCGCCGATCAGGGCGGCCCGTCACTCGCCGCTGTCCTCGATGACCTCGCGACGCTGCCTTTTTTGGCGCCGCGGCGGGTCGTCGTGGTTCGCGAGGCCGACGCGTTCATCACCGCGCACCGCGAAAAGCTGGAGCGCTGCCTGGCGAAACCAGCCTCAACCGGCACCCTGATCCTCGAGTGTCGCAGCTTCCCGAAGACCACCCGCCTGTACAAGGCCGTCGCCGCCGCCGGCGGGCTCGTGACGGAGCACAAGAAGCTTGGCGGCCGGGCCCTGCTCGAATTCGTCCTCGCCGAAGCTACGGCACGCGGCAAGCGGATTGATCCCTCCGCCGCGACCCGCCTGGTCGACCTCGTAGGCCAGGATACCGGTGCTCTGGCCTCCGAAATCGAGAAGCTCTGTTTGTACGCCGCCGCCCGGTCAGCGATTACGGATGACGATGTCAGCGACCTCGTGGGTCAAACTCGGGAGGAGCGGGTCTTCGCTGCGCTGGACGCCGCCGCAATGGGGCAACTCGCCGATGCTCTCCGCTTGTGGCACCAGGTGTTAACTACTGACCCAGAATCAGTTTACAAGGCCGTCGGCGGTGTCGCGTACAAAGCCCGCCAATGGCTGGGCGCGCACCGCATGGCCAGCAACGGGCTTGACATTTCCGAAATCGCTCCCAAGTTGCTCATGTGGCGACGCGAACGGGAACTCCAGACAATCCTGAAACGGCTTTCGCCGACCCTCCTTCGCCGCTTCCTGGCGGCAATCGCGGACTTGGACTCACAAGCCAAGTCCGGGACGCGGTCGATAGAGACGGGTATCGAGCTACTGCTCGCCCGGCTGGCCACCGCAGTCCGCTGATAGTCGCCCAGGGATGGTCGCATGGACGCGAAACGAACGCCAGGATGGCTGTTGGCTGGCGCGCTCATCACCGTATGCGGATGTGCGTGGCTTAACGCACCCCCGACGACACACCAGGAAGCGCGGGAACCCGCCGCTGGGGCCGAACATCCGCAAGTCGTTTCTGAAGAAGGCGTTACAGGCGAATCGACCCCCGAGGACGATGTTAGCAAGGCGGTTCTACATTGGGTGGATCGCGTCCAGGGCGCCGAGCTACGCGATAAGAACCACAATCCGGCGCTCGCGGCCGATCGGTCACCCACCACTCAGGTAGCCGATTTCGAGGCAGCAGTTGGCGACAACAAGGCTGACCCGGGGGGAATCGAGGTACTGCCGCAGGCCGCTCCACCGGGGTCCGTTACACGACCCGCCGAGCCATTGGCGGCGCCCACAACCCAGCCGATCCCGCCGGCGCTCGCCGAGCTCGTCGTCCGCGCCGCTCCGGACGCCGCGCCTGCCATCCCCGAGCCGCTCGCGCCGCAAGTCAACGCCCCGACCTTCGCACATGGCACGCCGACCTCGCTGCGCGAGTTCCTCGAGCAGTCCTTGCCCGCCGACGAAGGCTCGTTCCGCGACCAACTCGACCGACGCATGCTATGGGTGATGGCCGGTGACTACGAGCGCGCCCGCGCGCCGCTAAACCTGGTCACGGCCGAGCAGCAGGAGCTCGCGACCCGCTTCGTCGAGGCCTGGGTCGCCGTCCGCGACTGGCATCTCGGTGACCCATCGCGTGCGGCCAGCGCGGCGGCGCGCGAGCTGGACGAGCTGCGCCAGGCCCTGCAACGTCTGAGCGACCTGAGCCTGCCGACCGTGAAGATCTGCTCGGCCGTCCGGAGCTTCGGCCAATACGACGCACTCGAGCCCGCCCGCCTGCCCGCCGGGACAGCGGCGGAGTTCGTGCTCTACTGCGAGGTCCGCGACTTCGCCAGCGAGCTGCGCGACGACCTATACACCAGCACCTTCGATCTGACGACGACGATCCTGAACCGCGCCGGCGACAGCGTGCTCGAGATCAAGGACGCCAACATCGTGGACCGCTGCCGCAACCGTCGCCATGACTGTTTCATTCCCCGCCTCGTCCGCCTCCCGGCCACGCTTCCCCCGGGCCAGTATGTGGCAAAAATCACGCTGGTTGATAAACTGGGCCAAAAAGTGGCGGAGAACCGAGCGCTCTTCCAGCTCGTCGCGCCACAGTAGGAATCCACGGCCCCCCGGACCGCGACCTCTGGAGACACGGGAGGTGAATGTCCCGCGCTTCATCCGCCGCCTCTTTCGCCGGCCCTACGACGGCTTGCAGCATTACGGCCTCGTCGCCGAGGGGAGTCTCTATCGTTGCGGGCAGCCGACGCCCGAGCAGCTTGCGGACTTGATTGAGCGGCTGTCGCTTCGCACGGTGGTCAGCCTGCGCGGCCTGCGGGACGAGGATGACCCGGATGCGTGGGAGCAGGCCGAGCGGGACGTCTGCCACGCCCGCGGCGCCGCGTTTCTGTCGATTCCGTGCAACCACAAGAACCCGCCGACGGCGGCGCAGGCCCGCCAGTTTCTCGATCTTTTTCGCACGCCCGACCGGCAGCCGGTGCTGGTCCACTGCCGCCTCGGCCAGCAGCGCACGCTGCTGTTCTGCGCGCTGTACCGCGTGCACGTGCAGCGCGCAGCGCCCGCGGACGCCGAGCGCGAGCTGGACACGCTCGGCTTCGGGGTGCGGCGCCGGCGGCACCGCAAGCTGCTGGAGGCCTTCCGCGCGCTGGCCCACAACCTATGATTCATAGAACATACGTATTGCCTAGCATGCGTAGTCGGCGGGGCTACTCGGGCTATGACTAGTTGTATATACATATACTCCCCTTATGCCTGTATAGCGCAGGCGCGCGCTGCGGGCACCCCGCGACAGAACGCCGTTTGACGTGAAACATCACGTGTCAGGAGGCCGCATTGACAACCCCCTCGACCACGTCGTATCGTTCACGTCGCAGAAGGAGGTAAAAATGGCGAAAGTTTCCAGCCGCCTCGGCCGGGGGCTCAGTACCCTAGTCACCCCCCACGACACTCGCCACCTACTCAGCGCACCGGAACAACCGTCCGTCGCGACCACCAATCCAGTCCGCGAGCTCCCGCTAAACGAAATCACCCAAAACCCGCGCCAGCCCCGCACGACGTTCAACGAAGCCACCCTGGCCGAACTCGCAGACTCCATTCGCGCCAACGGCGTTCTTCAGCCGGTCATCGTTCGTTGTATCCGAGACCACAAGTACGAGCTCGTCGCCGGCGAACGTCGCTGCCGCGCCGCAAAACTCGCCGGGCTCAAAGCCATACCCGCCATCGTGCGCGAACTCTCCGATGTCGCCGCCTTCGCCACCGCCCTCGTCGAGAACCTGCAGCGCGAGGATCTCGGCCCGTTAGAGCGTGCGGCGGCGTACCAGCACTACCTGGACTCCTTCGGCGGAACAATTGAAAACCTCGCGTCGCGACTGTCAGAGAGCCGCGCAAACATATCCAACTACTTGCGGCTGCTTAAGTTGCGACCAGAAATCTGCTATATGCTCGGCACCGGCGAGCTCAGCATGGGGCACGCCCGGGCCATCGCCGGCATCGATGACCAACACCGCCAACTCGCCATCGCAAAGCTGGCGTCCCGAAGGAACTTGTCCGTTCGGCAGGTCGAGGCCCTGGCTCAGGCGGCCACTCAACCGGCGACGCCGCCTCCAGTCGCGGCTACGCCTGCCGCCCAGCAACGCCGTCACATCAACGACATAGAACAGGCCCTCAGCAAGACGATTGGGCTACCTGTTCGGCTGCATCCGGGAAGAAAGAAGAACTCCGGGCGCGTCACCATCTTCTATCACAACCTCGCAGAGTTCGACCGCATCGCCGAGAAGCTCGGCGGGACCGCCGACTTGGAGTAGGTCCATGCAAGCGACACGACCAGCCGCCGTCGCCGGACGGTTCTACCCAGACAGCGAAAGAGAATGCAGGCGCAAGGCCGAGGAACTGTTTGGCGGCATAACTCCTTCGTCCGGTATTGGCGGCATAGTGCCGCACGCGGGCTGGGTTTTCAGCGGCTCCACGGCCGCGGTGACGGTCGCCGCCGTGGCGGCTGGCAACCCAGAGACCGTGGTGATCTTCGGCGCCGTGCATGGCCCAGACCACAACCACGCGAGCGTCTGGAGCCGGGGCGCCTGGGAAACACCCCTCGGAGCAGTCGCCACGGACGAGGGTCTCGCAGCGCAATTCGCCCGGTCGAGCCTGATCGCCGACGACCCAGCCCCCCATCGACACGAACACGCGATTGAAGTGCAGCTCCCATTGCTCAGGTATGTCCTGCCCAATGCCAGGATCGTCCCGGTCGGAGTTCGTCCAGGCGCCCAAGCCGCAGAAGTCGGCCGGTACTGCGCACGCGCGGCGGCTTCGTCTGGTCGCCGGGTCGCTTTTCTTGGATCGACAGACCTGACGCACTACGGTCCGGCATTCGGATTCGAGCCGCATGGCCGCGGCCCGGCCGGCATCCGGTGGGCCAAGGAGATCAATGACCGTCGGTTCATCGGCCTGATTGCGGCGCTGGATGCCGACGCCGTCGTGCCCGAGGCCGCGGTGAACCGCAATGCGTGTGGCCCCGGTGCAGTCGCGGCCACGATCGCTGCGATGGTCGAATTGGGGGCCGCGCGGTACACCGAGCTGCGGCACACGTGCAGCGCGGAATGCGAAGAGGTGGGCGGGCGTGACCCGTACAACTCCGTGGGCTATGAGGCCGGGGTGTTCGTCGGCCGCGGGGGCTGACGCGTCCGAATATGAAAACCTGGGCGACGCGCTGGCCGCGGCACGAAGCGCGTTTCACGTGAAACGCGGCTGGACGTCCGGGCACTGGGCCGGTGCGGGACGGGCAGGATATACAATCTATAATAACTAGATAATCTCACGCCGGCCGCGACGCCGCCAGGCGGACCAGACACTCCCGCCGGCCATACGCCGGAAACGTGTGCCACTCGTACCCGTCATCCACCATCCCGGCCATCCGGTACGAGCGCAACGCCGTCTCGTTCTCCGGAAAGACCACCAGCGTCACCCGCCGCGCGCCGCGGCGCTCAAACGCCTCGTGCAGCAGCAAACCCGTAAGCTGCACCCCGTACCCGCGACCCCGATAGCCGGGGTCCACCACCAGATGTCCAAGCCAGTATTGGCGCGGGGCGCCCGTCAGCAGGTTCAGCTCGCCGTACCCAATCGGCTCGCGGCGGTCCCCTGTCAGGAGCTCGTAGGGATGATGGTCTGGCTTGCGCCAGCACAGGACTTCGGTCGCGGTGAGCGGCGGGTGCGACTTGGGCGCAAGCCAATACGTCTCGCGTGCATCCCGCGCCCACGAGGCCACCAGCGCGGCCCACACCGGCTCGAACGGCGCCAGCCGGCAGGGGCGGGCGGTGTCGCTGCAGACGTCGGGATTCACAGCCATCGCGACTCGTCCACGTTGCCGGGCAGAGCAACGTCCACGATAATCGCCACGAACGTCGCCCTCAACTCTATGGTAACGCGATGGAGCCAGTTCGCGGATATCCCGTGCGGGTCAAACGCGTCGCGGTCGGCGGGCGCAGCTTCGAGCTGCTGCTGCTGGCCGACAGCGACGCGCTGCTCGACAACCCACGGGTCACAGCCCGCTTTGACCAGGACGGTTACATGCCCTACTGGTCCACGTTGTGGCCCGCGGCCCTCTTGCTGGCGGATGTCGTCGCGGATTGGGACCCGGTCTCGCCGGGCACCGAGCCGCCGCAGGTGCTGGAGCTTGGCTGCGGCGTAGGCTTGGTCGGACTCGTGGCCGCGACCCGCGGGTATCGCGTAACGCTGTGTGACTACGACGAAGACGCGTTGGCCTTCGCGGAGCTCAACGCCGGACGAAACGGCGTCCCGCCGCCGCAGACCCGGCTCGTCGACTGGCGTCAAGACTACGACGACCTGCATCCCAACCGCATCGTCGCGGCCGACGTGTTGTACGAAGCGCGAAGCCTCGAGCCGATCGCCCGGTTTGTAGCGCGGCACCTGCACGCCGACGGCTTTGCCCTGATAGCCGACGCGAACCGCTCGACGGCCGACCCGTTCGAGGCGGCGGCCCGGCAGTGCGGTCTGCACGTCGCAGTCATGCCGGTCGAACGGCGGGACCCTGAGTCGGGCAATGTCGTCCAGGGACGCATCTTCGCGTGCTCGTTCGCGGACAGCAGCACGCCCACCTTGCCCGCCCGAGCGCGCGCCGGTGATGTGCGGCCGCCCCCGCAGGCCGATTCGCCTTAGCGGGCGAAGTGATCGCCAATGCCCTCCGCGATCGCCTCGGCCACGCGCGTGCGATACGCATCGGTGCTGAGCAACCGGGCCTCGCCGGAATTGCTCAGAAAGCCGCATTCGATCAGCACCGCGGGGCGCGAGTGAGCCACGAGCACGCGGTAGCCGGCGGTTTGCACGCCGCGGACCTCCAGGCCGGCGCGCTGCAAGGCCGCCGCGATGCGCTGGGCCGCACGCCGGCTCTCGGCCGAGGAATTCCGGCCCACGTAGAGCGTCATGCCTGCGGCGCTGCTACGGCGGGCGGAGTCCGCATGAATGGAGACGAAGAGATCGGCGCGGGACTGATCGGCCAGTGCGGCCCGTCCGTCCAACGTGATGAACCGGTCCGTAGTGCGGCTCATGACCACGTTGGCGCCCCGCTCGCGCAGGAGACTGACGACCTTCCGAGCGATGTCGAGGTTCACCGTTTTCTCAGGAACCGAGCCGCGGCCCAACGTGCCCGGGTCGTCTCCGCCGTGCCCCGGATCGACGACGATCGTCGCGCCCCGCAGCGACGCCGCGGCCGGGCCCGGGGCCGGCGCGGGGGCTTCGGGACGCGGGATGGCTTCGATGGGCTTGGGTGGGCGTGTGCTCAGGATCGGATAGGGGGGCGGCCCAAGCTTCGTTTGCTGCGGCGCCGCGCAACCGGCAAGCATAAGCGGTATCGCAAGGGCGAATGCCCAAGGGGCGCGCGACGGACCATGTAGCGGCCGGGCTCTGTACCGGCCGTAGAAGCCGGCTAGTGCCCTACGCTGCCTGCGCGACATGCACAACGCAGGATCATACCCCGGCGCACCATCCACGCGCTTCGAATGCTTCCGTGCCATCTGCAAAGCAGCGTTCCTCGTCGCCCCAGCCGAACACACGGGGCAGTCGGCGTGGCCGCCGCCGTATGTGGCTGCAAGGGGGCTATGGGCGAAAAGGATAGCGTGTCATCCGACGAAAAGCGACGCCCCGGCGGAATGCCCGCCACGGTCCAGCGCGTCACGTCGAGTCGCCACCCGCGGCATGGGGTTGTTATTTCACGCGGCTCAAGAGCAGATGGCACACGGCAGTCACTCGCTACCCGCTCTTCGCCACTCGCAACTAACGTACGTTGAAGTACCGCGCCAGCGGGTGGTACGAAACAAGCGCGCTCGTCGATTGCTCCGGCTCGAGCTGGTACTCGTCGCTCAGCGTCACGCCGATGCGCTCCGCCTGGAGCAGCTTCACCAGCGGCACCTGGTCTTCGAGATTCGGGCACGCGGGATAGCCGAAGCTATACCGGCTGCCCTGGTAGCCCTGCTGGAAGAGCTTGTGCAACTCGCGGGCGTCCTGGCCCGCCACGCCCAGCTCGGCACGGACCTGCTTGTGGATGTACTCGGCCAGCGCCTCGGCCAACTCGACCCCCAGCCCGTGCAAGAAGAGGTACTGCTGGTACTCGTGCTGCTCGAACCATTGCCGGGCCACTTCGCTCACCCGGCGGCCCGCGGTCACCAGCGACAACGCGGCCACATCGACCACTCCGGAGCTCAGCGGCCGCCAGAAATCCGCCAGGCACCAGTAGGGCGGCTTGACCTGCCGTGGAAAACGAAAACGCGCCAACTCCGCACCGTGGTGCTCGGGCCGGTCGATGGTGCCCCGCGGCGGCGCGAAAACGATCAGATCATCCCCAGCGGAGTTGCACGGCCAATAGCCGTAGATCGCCTGCGGCTGCAGGATCTCCGCACGCTCGCAGCGCGCCACAAGCTGCCGGTAGATCGGCCGAATCTCGTCGCGGACGTAGCGCTGCCACTCTTCCGCACTCCGGCGTTTCTTGCGGAAGCCCCATTGCACCTGAAACAGCATCGTCTCGTTGATGTACGCGAGGGCCGCCTTCTGCTCGATCTTCTCGAGCACCCGGCTACCCCAGAACGGTGGCCGCGGCACGGGGTGGTCATGCCCGATGTCCGAGCGCGGTGTCCGCGGGGCCGGTACCGCGGGGAGGCCTTCCATGGACGCTCGCGATGCCTCCTCCCCCGCCACGACGGCCTCACGCAGGGCCACCTCCGCTTCGGCCAGCGCGGCCCGCTCGGCGGCCTCCTTTTCCACCGGCTTGAGCCCGAAACGCTGCTCCGCGAGCAGGCGCACCTCTTCCGGCGTGGGGGCCTCGACGGCCGGCGCGGCGGGCACCGCGGCCTCGACCTCGGCGGCGCGCTCCGCATGAATCCGCTGCATGAGCTTCAGGCCCTCGAAGGCGTCCTTGGCGTAGTACACCTGGCCCCGATAGACCTGGCGCAGCTCGCCCTCAACATGCTTCCGAGTGAGCGCCGCCCCGCCGAGGATCACGGGCACCGTGATGCCGTGCTCGTTAAGCACCTCCAGGTCTTCACGCATCACGAGCGTGGACTTGACGAGCAGCCCGCTCAGGCCGATCGCGTCGGCCTCATGCTCACGCCAGGCGTTGATGACGCGGTTGATCGGCTGCTTGATCCCAAGGTTGTAGACGGTATAGCCGTTGTTCGTGAGGATGATGTCCACCAGGTTCTTGCCGATGTCGTGGACATCGCCGCGCACCGTCGCCAGCACGATCTTGCCGCGCGACTGGCCCGCCACGCGCTCCATGTGCGGCTCGAGGTAGGCGACGGCGGCCTTCATCGTCTCGGCCGAGCGCAGCACGAAGGGGAGCTGCATCTGCCCCGATGCGAACAGCTCGCCGACAGTCTTCATCCCCGCCAGCAGAAACTCGTTGATGACGTACAGCGGCTGGTACTTCTTCAGGGCCGCAGCGAGGTCGGCTTCAATCCCCGAGCGCTGGCCGTCCACAATTCGTCGCGGGAGCCGCTCCTCGACTGGCAAATCGGCGATGCGGGCTTTCGCCGTGGTCGGCTCGCCCTCGGCGAACAGGCCGATGAAGCGCTCCAGCGGGTCGCCCGGTTCGCGGCGGTCATAGATCAGGTCGAGCGCCGTGTCCCAGCGTTCCGCGCTGATCTGGTTGCGCGGCATGATCTTGCCCGCATGGACGATGGCCGCAGTCAGGCCACAGCGGCAGGCCTCCTGCAGGAAGGCTGAGTTCAACACGAGCCGCGCCGCGGGCTGCAGGCCGAAGCTCACGTTGCTGACGCCGAGGATCGACTGGCAGCGCGGGAACGTCCGCATCACGCGTTGGATGCCGTCCAGTGTTTCCAGCGCCAGCCGCCGATCCTCCGGGTTCCCCGTCGTGATCGGGAACGTCAGGCAATCGAAGAGAATGTCCTCCTCGTGGATGCCGTACTGGCGCGTCAGCAGCTCATGCAGCCGCGTCGCGACCGCCAGCTTGCGCTCGGCCGTCTTGGCCATCGCCTCACGCGGGTCGTCGTCGATCGTCAGCGCCACGACGGCGGCGCCGTACTGCCGCAGCAGCCGGCAGATCTTCGCCAGCTTCTCTTCGCCGTCCTCGAGGTTCACCGAGTTGACGATGCACTTGCCGCCGGCGAGCTTGAGGCCGGCCTCGA